>NZ_JBVHRI010000096.1:0-1057 GCF_055566975.1 Streptomyces sp. NPDC027189 | reverse complement strand
TTCACCGTCCGCTTCGACTCCATCGAAGCACCCTGACACCCACCAGCGTCACAGCACCCGCTCGACCCGCACCTCACCCATTATTTTCGGACCAGGAGACACGTGCGTTCACTCCCGCCCTCAGGGTGTCGGCTGTGGTCTGGTGGCTGCGAAGCCGGTAGGACGGGCCGTCGATGCCGGCGACCGCCGCCCGGTGCAGAAGCCGGTCGAGCATCGCAGCCGCGACCGTGGCGTCCCCGAACGCGCCGGCCCAGTCAGCGATCCCGACATTGGTTGTCAAGATCGTTGACGATTTCAGAGACCTCTGGTTGATCACCTGGAACAGCGCCGAGGCACCGTCCTCGGGCAGCGGGAGATACCCGAGCTCGTCGATGATCAACAGCTTCGGGCCCGCGAAGAAGTTCATGCAGGTCTTCCACCGGCCCTCAAGCGCGGCCTTGTGGCACTTGGCCGCGAGCTCGGCGGCGGTCGTGAAGTAGACGCGGTTGCCGGCCTCGACCGCGGCCCGCCCGAGCGCGACGGACAGCATGGTCTTGCCCACTCCGGGCGGCCCCACGAACAGGACGTTGGAAGCGTCGTCGAGGAAGCGCAGGGTGGCCAGGTCGCGGATGAGTTTCTCGTCGACGCCCGGCTGGGCGGCGAAGTCGAAGTCGTTCAGGGTCCAGGGCTCGGGCAGGCAGGCGAATCGCAGCCGGGCTGCCAACCGTCGGGCCTCGGTGGCCTCGACCTCGATCTCCAGCAGCCGTTCCAGGGCCGCGGTCAGCGACATCCGCTCAGCGCGGGCCTGATCACAGACCCGGTTCAACGCCTCGGCGGCGTCGTTGAGTTTGAGATAGGACAGATGGCCCCGCAGCTGCTGGAAGCGGCGTGCTTCGCTCATCTGCATCGGCGATGTACTCACTCCTTGTTCTCCTCCTTCGGTGAGGGAACACTCCGCAGCCGGTCGGCCACGGCGGCATAGTGGGACAGGTCGATCACGACCCGTTCGGCCGGGTCACCCGCGGCCTGCTGCCCGCGCAGCCGCTCGGCCTCCGCGAGAGCGGCCTGCGACGGCGGG
>NZ_JBVHRI010000095.1:0-1110 GCF_055566975.1 Streptomyces sp. NPDC027189 | reverse complement strand
AGCCCCCGCCCCCAGCACTCCAGGAACTGATCAACACCGTCGGCAGCGGCAGACCTCTTGATCTCTACTGCCCGGTCTAACAAACCACCGCTAGTACTCCAGTTGTAGATCGTGATCTTCATGTCTGAGCTGCGGCTTTCCGCCGGTAGTGACTGGTGCGTGCTTGGGCTTGATGACGTCGTCTCCACGCGGACCAGCTCAGGCGGTGGGCCGCTTCGGACAGCGGTGGGACGACGAGCGTGATGAACAGGTGCTGGATTTCGTTGCAGGTCAGCGGAATGAGGTCGTCGGGGGTCGGGCGGGTGTGTTCGTCGGCGCGGACGACGGCCAGGAAGGCGTGGGCGAGCATGGCGAGGGTGACCCAGCGGGCCCAGGAGGGGTAGCGGCGGAGCTGGTGCTCGTCCAGGCCGGCCAGCCCCTTCTCGGTCTGGAAGGTCTCCTCCACCCGCCACCTTGATCCAGCGACCCTGACCAGGGTGGTGAGCGGGACCGGCCGGGTGGAGCGGTAGTAGGCCAGTTCACCGGTGCGGCGGTTGCGGCGGATCAGCAGCAGCCGGTGGCCGGGGCCCGGCTCGGTAAGGTCGATGACAGCCCAGTCGTAGAAGCGGTTGCCCTTGGCTCCAGCGCCGGCGGACAGCTGCCGATCACACCAAACGTCTTCCACGGCGACTGGAACTACACACCGGCTCCCATCCCACCTCGAACGCCAGAGATGCCAGCAAGCGCTCGCCGGATCGACCCGGACCTGACCATGATGCTCACCGATCCGGCCCTGACCGGCATGTCACGGACCGCCTTCGAGCATTGGTGGCGGTCTCGGAACCTTACTGGGACGCCATGGCCGAGACGGCATTCCAGCGACGCTTTCACCGCCCGCGCAGCTACCTCCTCCCGCAAACCAGCAGCATGGACCACCTGCACCGGCTCCTGGCAGCCATCTTGCGCCGCCGCAGAGCGGTGACCAGTACGTTCCTGGCCCAGTTGCTGGGCGTCACTCGCACCAACTTGTCCAACCAGTTCCAGGACGGAAACCGGCTCCTGGACCTGCACCAGGTCGTCGTCTCGCCTTTACCCGGATCGGCAGCCCGCACGATGGAACAGTTACACGCC
>NZ_JBVHRI010000094.1:0-1121 GCF_055566975.1 Streptomyces sp. NPDC027189 | reverse complement strand
CTCCGACCAGCGCACCACCTGGCGCAACGGCCACCGCGAGCGGCTGCTGACCACTCAGGCCGGCGACCTCGATCTGAAGATCCCGAAGGTGAGGACCGGGTCGTTCTTCCCCTCGCTGCTGGAGCGGCGCCGGCGGATCGACCGGGCGCTGTTCGCCGTGGTGATGGAGGCATACGTGCACGGGGTCTCGACCCGCTCGGTCGATGACCTGGTCAAAGCCCTGGGCGCCGACACCGGGATCTCCAAGTCCGAGGTGTCGCGGATCTGCGGCGAACTGGACGCTGAACTGACCGCGTTCAAGGAACGGCCGCTGGACCACACCGTCTTCCCCTACGTCTTCCTGGACGCCACCTACTGCAAGGCCCGGGTGAACCACCGGATCGTCTCGCAAGCCGTGGTCATCGCGACCGGGATCTCCGTCACCGGGCACCGCGAGATCCTCGGTCTGATGGTCGGCGACAGCGAGTCGAAGCCGTTCTGGACAAAGTTCCTGCGCAGTCTGCGGGCCCGCGGCCTGGACAACGTCCAGCTGGTGATCTCCGACAGCCATAGTGGTCTGGTGGCCGCGATCCGCACCGTCTTCCTCGGATCGGCCTGGCAAAGGTGCCGAGTTCACTTCGTGCGAGATGTCTTCGGCGTGATCGAGAAGGGGTCGGGAGAGATGGTGGCGGCGACGATCCGCACCATCTTTGCGCAGACCACCGGCGAGGACGTGCGCACCCAGCTGAACGTGGTGGCCGACATGCTCGGACGGCAGTTCCCCCAGGTCAAGCGCATGCTGCTGGACGCCGCGACGGACATCACCGCGTTCGCAGACTTCCCGTCGGCGCACTGGAAGAAGATCTGGTCCACCAACCCACTGGAGCGACTGAACCGAGAGATCAAACGCCGGGCCGACGTCGTCCAGGTCTTCCCCAACCCCGCCGCTTTGGACCGGCTCGCCGCCGCGGTCCTGGCCGAACTCCACGACGAATGGCAGGTCTTCGACCGCCGCTACCTCTCCGAAGCCTCCATGGCCGAACTCCTCACCGCCGAACCGGCCGAGGACGACCATCAGCTTCCTCCACAGCCGGAACCGAACCAGCTCGGCCAGTGACTACACCACTCGGCGGGACACCATC
>NZ_JBVHRI010000093.1:0-1172 GCF_055566975.1 Streptomyces sp. NPDC027189 | reverse complement strand
TCGCTATCTGGCCTGGTCAGAGGCGTCGTCCGGAGTGTAGTTGGCTGATGATGCGTCAGGGGCGGTCTTGCCGGACCGCCCCTCCAACGAGTGGACTCGTCGCCGGTAGTGGCAGTGGCGGGCGACGGCTTGGCGCCTGCGCCGCCACTGCGACCAGCTCACCGCGTGGATGCGAAGCGGCCGGCGGGGCCGGGGTGCGGGGCAAGTTGCCAAGAGCCGGCGGACTTCTGCCACGGTGAGCGGAACCAGGGTGCCAAAACCGTTTCTGCATCCCCCTTTGCGGCTGCCTGGGCCGCCGTGGCCGCGAGAAAGGCATGGGCGAGCATCGCCAGGGTGACATGCCGCATCCACCCGACGTAGCGGCGGACTTCGTACTGGTCCAAGCCGCATTCGTTCTTCGCGGCCTGGAAACATTCCTCGATCGCCCACCGCTGCCCGGCGACCCGCACCAGCTGGTCGACGCCGGTGCCCTGCGGCGCGTAGGCGAGGTAGTAGGCGATCTCGTCGGGTCTGCTAATGCTGCGGCGGGCCAGCGCCCAGCGTTGATGTGTTGGTCTGCCGCCGTCGGGGACCTCGATCGCGGGGATCTGGACGGCCGCCCAGTGATAGACGCGCGGGCCCTTGGCGCCGTCGCCGCACGAGCGTTTCTCCCATGCCTCGTCCGGTGCCTGAGTGAACAGGTGGTCGATGCGGCCGAAGCGCGGCAACTTGCTGGGACTTCGGGACGGCCAGGACGTAGCCGATGGCGGTCTCTTCGAGCAGGCGGCGGAAGCGTGATTCCTGGCCGTAGGCGGAATCGGCTGTCACCCAGGCGATGGGCAGCGGCGAGGCGAGTGCGCGCAGCACCATCACCGTGGCCAGTTCCCCTTTGGTGGCGAAGGTCCGCTCATCGGGGATCTTCGCGGCGTGGCAACGCTGTTGGTCGTCCGTCCAGGACTTGGGCAGATACAGCTCGCGGTCCACCAGGGCCCGGCCGTGGGTGGTGGAGTAGGCGGCGAAGACGCCGATCTGACAGTTTTCGGTGCGGCCGGCGGTGCCGGAGTACTGGCGCTGGACGCCCGCGGAGGTGGTGCCCTTCTTGACGAAGCCGGTGTCGTCGAGGATGAGCACCCCGCCGTCCTCGCCGAGTTTCTCTGCGACGTATGTCTGCAGGTCGTCGCGGATGTCGTCGG
>NZ_JBVHRI010000092.1:0-1240 GCF_055566975.1 Streptomyces sp. NPDC027189 | reverse complement strand
CTAGTGCCGCATCAGGCAACGTTTGCCCTGTCCACGAGGGCGCATAGGCGCCGGTCATCGGCGTGGCGGTTTCGCCAGATGATGTAGCGGCGGATCATGCTGCCCTGTTCCTTGTGGCTGGCGTGGTCGGTGCCGTCGAGGGTGAAGTAGCGCAGGGCCGTGAACTGGGCCTCGATGCGGTTGAGCCAGGAGCTGTTGGTGGGGGTGTAGGCGATCTCGACGTTGTTTGTGGTGGCCCAGGTGCCGACCCGCTGGCACCTCTTCGTGGTCAGGTGCGGGGAGAAGTTGTCGCAGACGATCGCGATGCGGACCTCGGGCGGATAGAGACTGCGCAGGTAGCGGCAGAACTCCAGGAACTGGGTGCGCTTCTTGACCGGCTTGATGTGTCCGTAGAGCTTGTCCCTGGCCAGGTCCAGGGCAGCGAACAGGTGCCGCACTCCGCCGTAGCGGTTGTAGGTGGCCCGCCGCCTGCGGCGCGGTTCGCGGTCGGGATCCTTGTGCTTGCCGCCGCGTTCGGCCCACTGCCGGCCCGGGTGGGGCATCAGGTTGAGGGGCCCGAACTCGTCCATGCAGAAGACGACTTCGGGCTCGCCGTCCTCCGGTATGACCTCGCCGTCGGCGATCGCGTAGAGGTGTTCGACGCGGGCCTTCTTGGCCGCGTAGTCGGGGTCGCGGGAGGTCTTCCAGGTCTTCAGGCGTTGAAAGGAGACGCCTTCCTCGCGGAGCAGGATGCGCAGGCCCTCGTGGCTGATGTCGTCGACCACCCCCTCGGCGACCAGGAAGTCAGCCAGCTTGGTCAGACTCCAGGTCGAGAACGGCAGGTCGTGCTCGGCCGGCTTGGACTTCGCGATCTTCTTGATCTCGCGCCGCTCAGGCAGGGTGAAGGTCTTCGGCCGACCGCCCTTGTACTTCGGATACAGGGAGTCGAAGCCGTCGGTGTTGAAGTTGTGGATCACATCGCGGACCCGGTCATCGCTGGTGAACGTCACTTCGGCGATCTTCGCCACCGGCATGCCCTGTGCGGACAGCAGGATCATCTGGGCACGCCGCCAGGTGACCACCGACCCGGTGCCCCGGCGGATGATCCGAAGCAGCCGTCTGCCCTCGTCGTCGTCGATCTCGCGTACACGTACTCGTTCCGCCACCCGGACAGCGTGACGGACCCACGCCGCCCGGCACAGCATCGAGCCGGCGCGTCACATCACAACAGGGCAAACGTTGCCTGATGCGGCACTAGCTC
>NZ_JBVHRI010000091.1:0-1287 GCF_055566975.1 Streptomyces sp. NPDC027189 | reverse complement strand
TGGCCGGCCAGCACCGCCTCGATCTCACCGAGTTCGATACGAAAGCCGCGCAGCTTGACCTGGTCGTCGACGCGGGCGAGGTACTCCAGCTCACCGTCGACCGTCCAGCGGGCCAGATCACCCGTGCGATACATGCGCTGCCCCGGCGCGCCGAACGGATCCGCCGTGAAACGCTCCGCACTCAGCGCCGCACGCCCGTGATAACCACGCACCACGCCCTCACCCGCGATATACAACTCGCCAGGCACCCCCGCCGGAACCGGCCGCAGCCCCGCATCCAGCACATACACCTGCGTATTGGCGATCGGCCGGCCGATCCGCGGCGCACGCACCGACCCCCCGCTCATCTCCCACACAGTCGACCAGATCGTCGTCTCCGTCGGCCCATACAGGTTGGTGACCGACACAGCGTGCTCCATGAGCGCACCCGCCAGGTCCGCGGGCAACGCCTCACCACCCACCAACACCCTCACACCGCTGAGCACCGACGCGTCCTGGGCCAGCACCGCCCGCCACAGACTCGGCGTCGCCTGCATCACCGACACCCCAGCCGAACGAGCCAACCCGCACAACGCGGCCGGATCACGCACCACATCACGCTCCGCCACCACCACCGCCGCACCACTGAGCAACGGCACAAACAGCTCCAGACCCGCAATATCGAACCCGACCGTCGTCACCGCCAACAACCGGTCCCCGTCCGCCAGTTGGAAACGGTCCCGCATCGCCACCAGGAAATTCACCAACGGCCCCTGCGGCACCACCACACCCTTCGGACGCCCCGTCGACCCCGACGTGTAAATCACATACGCCGAGTTACGAGGATCGTGAGCGGCGCGTGCCGTGACGTGCGGGTCGGCGAGCGCGGTACGAACGCCCGGGTCGTCGAGGTGGATGCGCGGAGTCCGCACCGTCGCGGGAAGGTACTGCTCGGACTCGGTCGTGGTGAGGACGAGGACGGGCGCGGCGTCCTGGAGCATGTACGCAAGACGATCCGCCGGATACTCCGTGTCCAACGGCAGATACCCCGCCCCCGCCTTCCACACCGCCAACAGCGCCACCACCAGATCCACCGACCTGGGCAGCGCGACAGCCACAAACCGCTCCGGACCGACACCACGACCGACCAGCAACCGCGCCAGCCGCTCCGCACGCGCATCCAACTCCCCGAACGACAGGCACACCTCACCCGCCACCACGGCCTCGGCATCCGGCGTCCGCGCCACCTGCTCCTCGAACAGCTCCACCACCGAACGCCCCGGCACCTCACACGCCGTGTCATTCCAG
>NZ_JBVHRI010000090.1:0-1308 GCF_055566975.1 Streptomyces sp. NPDC027189 | reverse complement strand
CTGGCCGTGGGGCGGATGTGCCGAAAGTCGCGGCGGACTCGGGCGGGGGTGAGCCTGTCCGGCGGGGTTGGTCTCTCCCAGGGCCGACACCGGTCGGCCGCCAGCGGTCGGGCGAGCCGCAGTTGGGTGTAGGCGGCGAGGATCAGCCAGGTCCAACGGTCGGCGGCTTCGGGGGTGCGGATCTTCGGGGAGGTCCAGCCGAGGGTCTGTTTGAAGAGGCGGAAGGTGTGCTCGATGTCGAAGCGTCGCAGGTATGCCTGCCAGAGGCGGTCGGCGTCTGCCGGAGTGGCGTCGGTGCCTGACCACCACAGCCAGACCGGCTTCGGTGTTGCTCCGCTGGGCAGGTGGTCGATGTCCAGGCGGATCACTGTCCCTTCGACGATCGGGAGGGTGCCGTCGGCGGCTGCCCAGGAGGAGCGGTGGGTCAGCTTGGGGTGCAGCCGGTCCCAGGAGCGGGCCCTGGCGGTGCCGTAGAGGCGGGTGCCGGTGACTGTTTCGGTGTCCGGGGTGCCCCAGGTGTCGGGCTGTCCGAACACGAACTCGTCTCCGTGCCGGGGCGGCCGGCCCTGGGTGTGCGGCAGCCGGGGTGGGACAGCCCTGCGCAGGACGCGGTCGGATCGCATCCGGGCCAGCACCTGCACGGGCAGGTCGCCCAGGAGGAAGCCGAGGCGGGGTGCGTCGTATCCAGCGTCCGCGACGATAAGGATGTCCGGGTCACCCGTCTGCCACTGGCCGGCCGTGATCAGTCGCTGAAGCAGATCGCGCAGCTGCCGGGCGGTGACCGTGGCGGTGTCGTCGCCGGGGGCCAGGCGGAGTGCGTCCAGGGGCGCGGTCCATGAACTGCGGCCCGGCTCGAGCGCGCAGACGATCGAGTAGGGCCAGCCGGGGACGGGGATGTGCTGGTCCTTCCCCCGCCCGTAGGTGTGGCACAGGATCCGCTGTGGTGAGGTGTGGGCGTCGGGCCGCAGCCAGCAGGTGACGTCGACGGCCAGGACCAGCCGGCCGTCGGCAGCCCGTGGCAGTGGCACTTCGGCCAGTGCCCGCCGCAGCCGGCCGGCATCAATGCGTCCACGGGCCACCGCGGCGTAGAGCCCTCCATGGCCGCGGCGGTGTTCACCCACCAGCGACAGCTCCGCCAGCGACCTCACCGGTCCGTCGCCGCACAGAACGGCATCAGCCAGCTCGAACAACGCGTCCGAACGAGCGGTCAGGCAGGAGTAGAACTCGCCCCGGAAGCATGACAGTTGTGCCAATGCGTCAGACCGGGCGTCATGATGCAGCAGACTCATCCTCACGGCCTTCGTTCTG
>NZ_JBVHRI010000089.1:0-1348 GCF_055566975.1 Streptomyces sp. NPDC027189 | reverse complement strand
CCCCCCCGTTATCTTCTTCGCGGTCCTGCAAGAGGACCGCTGGCCTCCGGGCCCGGCATGACTGTTCCCCCCTGTCGAACGGATGACCTGGGGGGTGGTGTCACCGGGCCCGAGAGGCGCCGTTGGAGACGCTGATGAGAGGTCTGACTACCGCCTGGCCTGGCGCAATGCCCGGCATCTCGCAGGCGGCAGGTCTGCATAACGTGGATGCGCGCATACGACGCCAACGCCCTGGCCAGCACCACACGAACCCCGCTCGGGAGGATGGGTTGTACGACATCGACGACGTGGGCGTCTTCCTCGGCCTGGACGTCGGCAAGAGCGCCCACCACGGACACGGGCTCACCCCGGCCGGGAAGAAGGTCTTCGACAAGCAGCTGCCCAACAGCGAGCCGAAGCTGCGGGCCGTCTTCGACAAGCTGGCCGCGAAGTTCGGCACCGTGCTGGTGATCGTGGACCAGCCCGCCTCGATCGGAGCCCTCCCTCTGACAGTCGCCCGGGACGCCGGCTGCAAGGTCGCCTACCTGCCCGGACTCGCGATGCGGCGGATCGCCGATCTCTACCCGGGCGAGGCGAAGACCGACGCGAAGGACGCCGCAGTGATTGCGGACGCTGCTCGGACGATGCCGCACACCCTGCGCTCGTTGGAGGTGACCGACGAGATCACCGCCGAGCTGACCGTGCTGGTGGGCTTCGATCAGGACCTGGCGGCCGAGGCTACTCGCACCTCCAATCGGATACGCGGCCTGCTCACCCAGTTCCACCCCAGCCTGGAGCGAGTCCTCGGGCCGCGCCTGGACCACCAGGCCGTGACCTGGCTGCTGGAGCGCTACGGTTCCCCGGCCGCGCTGCGAAAGGCCGGTCGTCGCAGGCTCGTTGAGGTGATTCGGCCCAAGGCCCCGCGCATGGCCCAGCGGTTGATCGACGAGGTCTTCGACGCCCTCGACGAGCAGACCGTCGTGGTCCCGGGCACCGGCACCCTCGATGTCGTGATCCCGTCCCTGGCCCGTTCGCTCGCTGCCGTCCACGAACAGCGACGAGCTCTGGAAGCGCAGATCGGGCAGTTGCTGGAGGCTCACCCTCTTTCCCCGGTCCTGACCTCGATGCCGGGGGTCGCGGTCAGGACCGCCGCAGTTCTGCTGGTCACCGTCGGCGACGGCACCAGCTTCCCCACCGCCGCCCACCTGGCCTCCTACGCCGGCCTCGCCCCGACGACGAAGTCGTCGGGGACCTCGATCCACGGCGAACACGCGCCCAGAGGCGGCAACCGGCAGCTCAAGCGCGCGATGTTCCTGTCCGCGTTCGCCGCCCTGCACGATCCCGCCTCCCGTTCCTACTACGACCGATG
>NZ_JBVHRI010000088.1:0-1373 GCF_055566975.1 Streptomyces sp. NPDC027189 | reverse complement strand
CGGACGCTGTTGGTTAATTCCGCCCCGCTGGATCTCATCCAGTGGGGCGGAGTGCTGCGAAGGGCGAAACGCGGGTCTTGGCGAGTGGTCTGCCGGTGAGCCATGCGTCGAGGCGGGCGATGTTGATGGCGGCGCCGGTGAAGTGGTGCTGCAACCGGGTCTTGGCGAGGCCGCGGTAGCGGGATCTGCGTAGGCCGAAGGCCTGGACGCCCTGTGAGATGGTGCCCTCGACGCCGGCTCGGTGTCCGTAGCGGCGGCGCCAGTGGTCGGTGTCCTGCTCGATACGGGCCTGTTGAAGGATGTCGTGTTCGGTCTTCGGTCTCAGGGTCAGATTGCGGCCGGTCCTGGAGCTGGTGCACGAGGTCCGCAGTTCGCAGGGGTCGCAGTGCCGGGCGGCGAACCGGACCCGGGTGACCGGGGCGTCCCACTGGCTCTGGGCTTCCCGCCAGACGACGCTGGTCTGTCCGCCGGGGCAGAGGGCCTGGTGCTGGTCCCAGTCGATGGTGAAGTGGGTGTTGTCGAAGACGTCTCCGGTCGCCTGTCCCTTCACAGTGGTGGACTTGACCGGGCCGACCAGCTCGATGTCGTGATCGCGACGGGCGTGGTGGATCTGTTCGGCGTCGATGTATCCCGCGTCCACCAGGTGCTCGTCCGGCAGCAGACCGCGTTCGGCCAGGGCGGTGTGGATGTCCTCCAGGACGAGGACGTCGTTGACGGGCGCCGGCGTGGTGCGAATGTGGGTGATCAGATGCGGGGCGTCGGGCTCGCAGGTCTCGCTGAGGTGGACCTTGTAACCGGACCAGCCCAGATCCCGCTTCGAACCAGTGCGGGCCTCGGGCTCGTAGGGGGTCCGTAAGCGGATCAGGCCCGGCGGGAGGTCCTTCGTCCCGCGCCAGCGCACGGTGCCCTCAACGTGGTGGAACTGCTGCACCCAGGTCTGCCGCAGGAACTCCACCGCAGGCAGGCTTTGCAACGTGGGCGGTGACACAGCCGACCAGACGGCCTTCAGCAGCATCATGCCGTCGGTCCCGCACTGGTCGGCGTGTTCGACGCGGGCCGCCCACCGGGACGCGAAGCGACTGTCCTCCGGCCTGGCCGAGTAGCGGTCGAACCACTCCGGCGCCGACACCGTCACCAGCCAGTCCCCGGCCTCCTCCGCTACCTGGTTCAGTGCCGCCCGCAGTGTCTCGACCACGAACTCCAGCCGGTTCAGGTCTCTCGTTGTGGCCAGGACATGGGTCGCATCCGTGCGCTGCCGCTTGCCCGCCTTGACCAGCCCTGCCTCGCCAGCCGCCCGAAGTACCGCATCGAAAACCATCTGGCCGGCCTCGCCGTCGACCAGCCGGGCACGGAACTCGCTGAGCACCGAGAAA
>NZ_JBVHRI010000087.1:0-1391 GCF_055566975.1 Streptomyces sp. NPDC027189 | reverse complement strand
TTAGGGCGCTGACCTGCGCAAATAAACCGGACAGCTCTCAGGGCCGCTGTCCGGGCTGTCCGGTTACAGCCTTGAACGTCATGACCGTGCCGCATGCGCCAAGATCGCCGTCTGACGTAGCGGCCCCCGGTCCCGAGACAGCTCCGGCTTCACCGGGAGGCATGCTGCCTCCGCCGACGTCCGCATCCGCCGTGCTGCAGTTGCCCTTCGGCGACCTCGACGAAGGTATTAAGCCTTGCCGACCTGATTGGCGTGGACTGCCAAGCGCCGTCCGGAATGGCCAGAAACCGTTTCGTGTGCAGTGGAACCGCTGGTTAGAAGTCTGGCCCAATTGGCCACAGTCTGGCCATAGGCTCCCGACCCGCGCAGATGACAGACCGAGGATGGCTTGTTGTTTACCCCTCGCGCGCCTCATGTTCAGTTTGTTGAGAATTGAACTGTGATTTACAAAGCTCAGAAGTACCTCAAATATCTCGTGATGCACTTACGTCACATCAGCGTGTGCGTAAGACTCTCGTTCGACCAATCACCCTGAAGGGGGAAACTGTGCGTCACAACGTTAGAGCAGCATTTGCGAGTGCTGCCATTGCCCTTGGAGCGTTGGGTGTGGCGACCCCGAATGCTTCTGCTGCGGCAAATGCGCATCCTTCCGGTTGCCACTACCAAGTCCCTGGCAGTTGGGGCGGGGTCGCCCGCTGCGACAGGAGTAACGGCGGCCACTACCGCGCCCTCGCGAGGTGCAAGGACCCAGACACTGGGGCCATCAAGGAGTTCGTGGGCGACTGGCGGAATAATGGCTCGTGGTCCAAGGCCTACTGCGGGGGCGCGACCAGAGCTGTGACCGCTGGCATCGAAACTAAGTACAACTAAATGCGAGGCGCCAGCCTCCCGCGCACGGCACACCTCTAAATGACCGCGCAGCGAAAGGATCCACACCAATGAAGAAATGGTCGGTTCTCGTCACGGGTGGCGTGGTAGCCGCCTTTTCCCTCGGCTTCCAGGGTGCAGCCTCCGCAGCGCCCACGGGGGCAACCGGCTGGCCGACGGGCTGCATCTACCAGACCAACTTCGACAATGGCGGGATGGCCCGCTGTGACCACAGTAACGGCGGCCACTACAGGGCCACCGCCATTTGCACACGCCTGGACGGCGGCGGCAAGATCGACATCGAGGCTGTCGCCTGGAGGTCCAGCGGCTGGTCGAAGGTCTACTGCCCGGCGTTGACGAAATTCTCCTCGGCCGGGATCAACACCAAGGCCTCGTGAGGGCGGCACACGCCAAGGAAGGTGCCGGTTAAAGACAGATGCGCAAAGGGTCCGTGCCGTCTGCGTTCGGCACGGACCCTCGCAAAGCCCTTTCTGCCACCGCCGTCCCGGCCGCGCCAACGCTAG
>NZ_JBVHRI010000086.1:0-1468 GCF_055566975.1 Streptomyces sp. NPDC027189 | reverse complement strand
CACTGGATGTGAAACCCCAGGAAGTCGAACCCCTCGCTCAGGTGCACCACTTGGGTCTTGGCCGGTGACAGCCGCAGCCCCACCGGTGCGAGAACCTGGGCGATCTCTTCGTGCAGTGCCTCGGTGTCCTGCCGGGTCCCGTCGACCAGGACGACAAAGTCGTCCGCGTAGCGGACCAGCCGCCACGACGGCAGGCCGATAGCCCGGCGTCGGCCCCGCCGGTAGTCGGTGGCCATCTCTCCGCCTGGCTCCCATGCCCGATGCAGGTGCTCATCGAGCACCGACAGGGCGATGTTGGCCAGGAGCGGGGAGATGATGCCCCCTTGCGGTGTGCCGGTGAAGGTGTCCTGATACTCGCCGAGCTCCGTCAGAAGACCGGCCTTCAAGAACGCCTTCACCAGTGCCAGGACCTTCTTGTCCTTGATTCTCATCCGGACCCGGTCCATGAGCGCGGCATGGTCGATCTCGTCGAAACACGCCGCGATGTCCGCGTCCAGCACCCAGCGGTAGCCGCAGGTGCCATAGAAATGGATCTCGGCAATCGCGTCCTGGGCCCGCCGCTTGGGCCGGAACCCGTAGGAGACCGGCTTGAAGTCGGCCTCGAAGATCGGTTCCAGCACCAGCTTCAGCGCGGCCTGGACGACCCGGTCGGCGATCACGGGAATCCCCAATCGCCTCACCTTTCCCGACCCGCCCGGCTTGGGAATCCTGCGCTCCCGCACCGGCAACGGGCGGAACGAGCCCTGCCTGAGCTGGACCCTCAGGTCGTCCAGGAATCCGGGAACACCGATCCTCTCCTCGACAGCGGCGGCGCTCAGGCCGTCGACGCCAGGAGTGTTGGCTCCCCGGTTGCCGGCGACCCGGTCGAACGCCACCATCAGCGTCGCCGGATCGTGCACGAAGTTGAACAGATCGTCGAACCGGCGGCCAGGATCAGCCACCGCCCAACGGTGAAGCTTGGCCTGCATCTCCGATACCCGCTGACGCGGCCCCATCGGGACCGCCTCCAGCAGAGCGCCGCTATTCAGCGGTGCGTCTTTCGGCATTGCAGTGTCCTTCCCTTCTCGATTCCGCTGCCGCCCTTCCCCATGTTCCGGGCTTTCCCCGGCTCGGAGTACTACGGCGGCTCCGTCCCACCCGGCCCGTTCGGCGGTCGATGCACCTATCCACGGCGACGAACTGGTGGTCCGCTGCTGGGGAGTTGAGACCGGATGGTTCCCGTGTTCACTGTGATTCGCTTGTCGAAGTAGGAGCCCGACTGTGTCCCTGCGGCATCGCCACGAGTACGCCGTAGTCCTTCCTCGTGGCCTCCCGGACGGCTTCGAAATACCGGCCACAGAGTTCCCCACCGCCAACGGCGGTGAGTGCGCACCGCTTCCGGCCCAGATCCACCAGGTTCGAGCCGGTGTAGTCGTTAAGAGACGTAAAGACGCCGGTTCCTCGCGTACTCCTCTCCGTCCCGCTCGCC
>NZ_JBVHRI010000085.1:0-1504 GCF_055566975.1 Streptomyces sp. NPDC027189 | reverse complement strand
AGGTGGCGGATCTTCGCCTTCACCGACCGGACGGGCCGGTCGGCGATGAAGGTGTAGACGTACCACTTGTTCGTTCCGCGCTTGCGGCGCCACTGAGCTCTTTCCAACCTCGCATGCCAGCTGAGCAGTTGGGATGACAGACAGATGAAGCCCCTGGTAGATGGGTTTTCGACCAAGAGAACCGTCTCCACCAGAGGCTTCGCATGCTTGTCTACCCGTCCGGCGTCGACATATCCAGCTCTGCCCTGCGCTTCCTCGCCGCTCGCCTGAGGGAACACCGCCGCGCTCTCGGAACCCGATGGCGTCGCTTGAACGCAGGCCGACAGGCCCTGCTCACCCTCGCCCACCTGCGCAACGGCCAGCCCTACGCCCAGCTCGCGGCCAGATTCGGGATCGGCACCACCACCGCCTACCGATACATCACCGAGGCCGTCAACCTCCTGGCCGCCCTCGCCCCCCACCCTCACCGATGCCGTACGAGCGGCGTCGACGAAGGCGTACGTGATCCTGGACGGGACACTCCTGCCCATCGACCGAATCGCCGCCGACCGCCCGTTCTACTCGGGCAAACACAAGAAGCACGGCATGAACGTGCAGGTCATAGCCGATCCGAAGGGGCGTCTGATGTGGGCTTCACCAGCCTTGGCCGGCGCCGTCCACGACGTGCGGGCCGCGCGCGAGCACGGCATCATCGAGGCACTCGCCGAGGCTGGCATCACCTGCTGGGCAGACAAGGGCTACCAGGGCGCAGGCGGCACGGTCCGCCTCCCGTACCGCGGCCGATGGGACAGCCTCTCCACCGGCCAGCAGGCCGTCAACCGGTCCCACGCAAAGATCCGTGCACTGGTCGAACAAGCCATCGCCACCCTCAAGTCCTGGCGGATCCTCCGCAAACTCCGCTGCTCGACGACCCGCATCACGAGCCTCGTCCAAGCCGTCCTGGTCCTCCATCTCGCCGCCGCGTGCTGAGATCAACCCGCAGCATTCACCAGGTCCGTCAATTCGGCCTCGGTCGTCCCCGCCCGCAGACGAACGTCGAAGGTGTAACCCTCATCGCAGAACACCAGGTCAAGGTCCATGGGTGTCAGCCCGCGGAAGACGATCGCCAGCCAGATCGCGTCTTCCTCCCAGACGTCCATGTACAGGCAGGTACCGTCCTCGTGCAGATACGCCTCACCTGGGCCGCTCTCCGTCTCGAACTGCCATATGAGGCTGCGCACTTCGCTGCGGTGCATCGAGTCGATCTCGACCCCAGACCACCGGGCACGGATCGCGTCGGTCAGCGCATCCCGATCGATGCGCCATCCGCCCGCATCACCCTCGACCACCGCCAAGAACGTCATAGCCAGGGTCTACCAGATGTCTGTGACACAGCGCCGATCGGCTGTCGCCTGAAGTTGGAATGGGCTCACTGGATGTGAAACCCCAGGAAGTCGAACCCCTCGCTCAGGTGCACCACTTGGGTCTTGGCCGGTGACAGCCGCAGCCCCACCGGTGCGAGAAC
>NZ_JBVHRI010000084.1:0-1654 GCF_055566975.1 Streptomyces sp. NPDC027189 | reverse complement strand
CGTCTGGGCGGTCATTCCCTGCTCGCCACGAAGCTGGCCGGCCGCATCCGCACCACCCTCGGTGCGGAGCTGCCCATCCGTCAGCTCTTCGAGACTCGCACCGTCGCCGGCCTCGCCACCGCACTGGCGGCCGGGTCGCAGGACGTGCGCCGCGGCGTGGCCGTGGCGGATCCGCGACCGTCCCGCATCCCGTTGTCGTACGCACAGCAACGCCTCTGGTTCCTCAACCAGTTCGAGGGACCCAGCGCCACGTACAACGCCCCGGTAGCGCTGCGGCTGACCGGGCCGCTGGACCGCGAGGCGCTGCGACAGGCACTGGGGGACGTGGTAGGGCGGCACGAGAGTCTGCGCACCCTCTTCGCCGAGGACGCCGACGGGGCCAGGCAGATCGTCCTGTCCGAGGAGGAGGCCAGGCCGGAGCTGCCGATCGTGGAGGCGGACGAGGAGCGGCTGCGTGACGAACTCGCCGGGGCCGCGGGCCGACCCTTCGATCTCAGCGCCGAAATCCCCTTCCGGGCCACGCTGTTCGCGCTGTCGGAAGCGGACCACGTCCTGCTGCTCCTCACCCATCACATCGTGAGTGACGCGTGGTCGCGTGCCCCGCTGGCCCGTGACCTGACGGCGGCGTACGCGGCCCGCGCGGCCGGCGGGTCCCCGTCATGGGAGCCGCTCCCGGTGCAGTACGCGGACTACAGCCTCTGGCAGCGCGAGGTCCTCGGCTCCGAGGAGGACCCGGAGAGCGAGTTCTCCCGGCAACTCGCTTACTGGACCCAGAAGTTGGCCGGTCTGCCGGAGCAGCTGGAGCTGCCGTACGACCGTCCGCGCCCCTCCGTCGCCTCCCACCAGGGTGACCGCGTCGCCTTCAGCGTGCCCGCGGAACTCTATGCCCGGTTGAGCGACATGGCCCGGGATGCGCAGGCGAGTCCGTTCATGGTGCTCCAGGCCGGCCTCGCGGCACTCCTGACAAAGCTGGGCGCGGGCAATGACATCCCCATCGGGACACCCATCGCCGGCCGCACCGACGAAGCACTCGACGATCTGATCGGCGTCTTCCTGAACACGCTGGTGCTGCGCACGGACACCTCGGGGAACCCGACCTTCGCCGAGCTGGTGGCCCGGGTCCGTGAGACGAACCTAGGCGCGTACGCGCACCAGGACCTGCCGTTCGAGCGGCTCGTCGAGGCCATCAACCCGGAGCGCTCGCTCGCGCGGCACCCGCTCTTCCAGGTTCTGCTGACCCTCAACAACACGGACTATCAAGGGGCGTTGGACTCCCTGGGGGACCTGCCCGGCATCACCGCCGAGCGCGAGCCGGTCGAGACGTCCGTCGCCAAGTTCGACCTGGCTTTCGGCTTCACCGAACAGCATGACGAAGAGGGACAGGTTCGTGCCCTCAACGGTGTGCTGGAGTTCAGCACCGACCTGTTCGACCGCGCCACGGCCGCCGCACTCGTCGACCGCCTGCTGCGGCTCCTCGCCGGGGCCGTTGCCGAGCACGGGGCTCCCGTTGGCCGCGTCGACCTCCTCGGCGCGGGCGAGCGCGGTCGCATCCTCGAACTCTGGAATGACACGGCGTGTGAGGTGCCGGGGCGTTCGGTGGTGGAGCTGTTCGAGGAGCAGGTGGCGCGGACGCCGGATGCCGAGGCCGTGGTGG
>NZ_JBVHRI010000082.1:0-1745 GCF_055566975.1 Streptomyces sp. NPDC027189 | reverse complement strand
GAGCTCGTAACACGATCTTGTCGGTGGCATTGGTGAGGTACGGGGTGCCGGTCGGATGCGGCTGGGATGATTGCGGGCATGACACTGGACTGGTCCCGTCTGAAGCACGCCTATGGATCCGCATCCGACCTACCACGGCTCTTTGACGAGATCGGTGATCCCGAGCTGGCTGACGAGGCGTGGGAGGAGCTGTGGGCTTCTCTCTACCACCAGGGGTCGGTGTACACAGCCAGCTTTGCCGCCCTGCCCGTTCTGACAGACATCGCTACCGGTCGCAAACCGGGCGGTCGCTGGCCGGCCCTTGGGTTGGCCGGCCGCATCGTCGTCGAGGAGCAACAGCTTCACGAGCCCGGTTACGTCCAGGCGCGCTACCCGGCTGCGATCAACGAGCTGCACCAGCTGACCCAGAACGTCGTGATGGCAAGGCCCTTCGAGGGCGATGTAGACGACTTTCTGTACTGGCTGGAGCACCTCCTGGCCTTTGAGGGGGTGCCCGTATGGAGGCACAGCCTGCGCCGCGAGGAGCACCCCGTGGTGTGCCCCTCCTGCGCACTGAGCTTGGAGATCGACCTCTCCAACAACCCCCCAGGCACTCGCCGTCGAGACCCGAACGCGCGCTTTCGGGTTGTCGGCCGTGAGGGACCCATACTCACCGGGGTCCGCCCGGCGACCCCCGCGGACCTGCCGCCGCTGGCGTCTCGGCTGCACAGTGTGGCCGTCAGGGCCGGGCAGTCAGCGGTCGCAGAGCATCTGACCCATCTGTTTGGCTGCACGACGTGTCCGGACTGTGCTTCAGACTTCCCGGTGCCGGACCAGGTCGCAGCCTTCCAGGCATAGAAGTCTATGAGTGCGTAGAAGGATCACGCGTGGGCTTTCTTGAGTCGTCTCCAGCAGATGAGGCTGGAAGCCAACGAGACGAAGGCGTCGTGGAGTTCGGTTCGGCGTTCCCAGCGGACGGCGAGGCGCTTGAACTGGTGGAGCAGGGCGAAGGTCTGCTCGACGACGTAGCGGAGTTTGCCCAGTCCCTTGATGTTCGGGGCGCCCTTGCGGGAGATGACCGGCAGGATCCGCCGCTTGCTCAGCTCTCGGCGGTTGGGGTTGGAGTCGTAGCCCTTGTCACCGAGAAGTGAGTCGGGGCGGCGCCGCGGACGGCCGGGCCGTCCGGCCACGGGCGGAATGCCGTCGACGAGGGCGAGGGTCTGGGTGACGTCGTTGACGTTGGCCGCAGTGGTGATGACTTTGAGCGGGGTGCCGCGTCCGTCGCAGATCAGATGGTGTTTACTGCCCGTCTTCCGCCGGTCGACCGGCGACGGCCCCGTGTCGGGGCCCCCTTTTTCGCGCGGATGTGGGAGCCGTCCACGCACGCGCGGGACCAGTCGAGTTCGCCGGCCGCGTTGAGTTCGGCGAGCAGGATGCGGTGCAGCTGCTCGAAGACACCGGCCTGCTGCCAGCGATCCAGGCGTCGCCAGCAGGTCTGTCCGGAGCCGAACCCCAGCTCCGGGGGCAGGAGTTGCCAGGCTATGTCGTTGTGGAGCACGTACAGGATGCCCTGCAGACACAGCCGGTCCGCTACCGGCTGCGGGCCCGGCGCCTTCTCCGGCCATGGCGGCAGCAGCGGCCCGATCAGCGCCCACAACTCGTCGTCCACGATCCACGGCCGAGTACTCACACCCTCCCGAACGGCCGAATCGTCACATCGGTCACGCCGGACCAGGGCACTTCAACAAGATCGTGTTACGAGCTCT
>NZ_JBVHRI010000081.1:0-1818 GCF_055566975.1 Streptomyces sp. NPDC027189 | reverse complement strand
ACCGATTCCCAATCGGGCTTGTCAACCCGAAGTTCCCGTGACGTCAGGTGGTGTCTTCGACAAGTCCGAAGCCCTCCGGGAAGCCTTCCAGGAATTCCCGTCGGGCTGGATCCCTCTCGGCAGCAGCCATCGTCCTGAGCAGTTCAAGTAGCTCACTCCGTTGGCTGCTCGGCAGCTGGTTCACCCAGTGGGCGACGCCTTCGAGGACCTTGACGGCGTCGTCCGGGTCCATCTGCTCGTCCTCACAGCCCTCGATGAACCAGAGGACATCGACCAAAGCCTCGGCCAGCGCACGGGTGAGGGAGGGGTACGTGGGCATCAAGGTGGTCTCCGGGCACGTGGAGCGATTTGAGGTTCGGCCATCCCACCACATGCCTCTGACATCACCGTCAGT
Source organism: Streptomyces sp. NPDC027189 (assembly GCF_055566975.1). Classification (NCBI taxonomy): domain Bacteria; kingdom Bacillati; phylum Actinomycetota; class Actinomycetes; order Kitasatosporales; family Streptomycetaceae; genus Streptomyces; species Streptomyces sp. NPDC027189. The sequence goes on along the minus strand of NZ_JBVHRI010000081.1, from coordinate 1,424 downwards.
GCCATTCAGGCAGTTCTAGGGAGGGGCGGGTGGTTGGTGTAGCACCGTTCGTCGCGCAGGAGAGCCCACAAAACGTTGACGCGTCGGCGAGCGAGCGCGAGTACCGCTTGGATGTGCCGCTTACCCTCAGATCGCTTCCGGTCGTAGAAGGCGCGGGATTCGGGACATGTCTGGATGCTGACGTTAGCGGACATGTAGAACACCCGTTGGAGACCTCGGTGATAGCGCCGTGGCCGATGCAGGTTGCCGCTGACCCGTCCGGAGTCGCGAGGCGCTGGAGCAAGGCCGGCGAAGCCCGCCAGGCGATCCGGGGTGCCGAAGTAGTCCATGTCCCCGCCGGTCGCGGCCAGGAACTCGGCGCCCAGCACAGGGCCGATGCCAGGCATGCTGAGGATCACCTTGGCGTGCCGGTGCTGTTGAAAGCGCGATTCGATGAGCTTGTCGACCTCGGCGATCTGTGAGTGCAGCGATAACACTTGCTGAGCCAGAGTGCGGACCAACTGCCCAGCGAGGTTCTCAGCAGGAAGCGTGATGTGCTGCCTTTCGGCAGCCGCGGCTGCTGCTGCCGCGAGTCGTGCGGCGTTTCGCACCTTCCGGTTGCGTAGCCACGTCTCCAATCGACCATGCCCAAGCTGGCGCAGAGCGGCCGCGGTCTGATAGCCGGTCAGCAGGGTCAGCGGCCCCGTGAGGGTGAGATCAAGAGCCCGCTCCAAGGCCGGGAAGATGCCGGTGAGCTGGGCCCTCAGACGATTGATGGTGCGAGTGCGGTCGCAAGTCAGGTCGGTGCGACGTGCGGTGAGGATCTTGAGTTCCGTGACGATGGCGTCCCCGGGACGCAACAGGTGCAGGTCACGCCGCATCCGGGCCTGGTCGGCGATGATGGCCGCGTCACGAGCATCAGTCTTGCCCTCGCCCCGGTAGCTGCCAGCGGCTCGGTTCACAGCGCGACCTGGGATATAGAGCAGTTCTTGGTCATGGCCCAGCAGGAGCGCGATGATCAGCGCGGCGCCGCCATCAGCGAGGTCGACTGCCCAGGTGACGTGGTCGCTGATCTTCAGCACGTCGGCGACGAGTTCGAGCAGTTCTGGCTCGTCGTTGACGACTCGGCGGGAGAGTAGCTTGGTGCCGTCGGTGTTGATAACCACGCAGTGGTGATGAGTCTTGCCGGCGTCCACACCGGCCCAGATCTGGCTCACCGTGCCTCCGGAGATCGTCGTGTTTTTGGTTGCCCACGGACGACTTCGCCGACGCGTCCCTACACAGCGATCCTGCTCGCACATCCCAATTGGCGGCCGAGTCGTCGTGGGGCGTCGGGCGGCCAATCGGTTGGAGCCACTGATGGCAGACGAAATGAAGCCTCACCCGACACCCCTGGGGGTTGAACCATACGAAGGGCTCGACCACCCATGTGGAGGGTAGGGACG
>NZ_JBVHRI010000080.1:0-2082 GCF_055566975.1 Streptomyces sp. NPDC027189 | reverse complement strand
AGCTGGTGTATGCGGGCCGGGTGGATGACCAGGTCAAGGTGCGGGGCTTCCGCATTGAACTGGGTGAGGTCCAGGCCGTGTTGGCAGGCCATCCGTTGGTGCGGCAGGCGGCGGTGATCGTGCGGGAGGACCGCCCCGGCGACCAGAGGCTGACCGCCTACGTGGTCGCGGACGGTGTGAGCGTGGAGGAGTTGCGCGCGCATGCGGCGGCCCTCCTGCCGGACTATATGGTGCCGTCCGCGTTCGTGATCCTCGATGCGCTGCCGCTGACTTCGAACGGGAAGCTGGACCGCCGTGCTCTTCCGGCTCCCGAGTATGGGCCGGAGGGTGAGGGGCGTGGCCCGCGCACGCCGCGCGAGGAGATCCTCTGCGCCCTGTTCGCGGACATGCTGGGTGTGGAGTCGGTGACGATCGACGACGACTTCTTCCGTCTGGGCGGTCATTCGCTGCTCGCGACGAAGCTGGCCGGCCGCATCCGTACCACCCTCGGTGCGGAGCTGCCCATCCGTCAGCTCTTCGAGACTCCCACCGTCGCCGGCCTCGCCACCGCACTGGCGGCCGGGTCGCAGGACGTGCGCCGCAGCGTGACCGTGGCGGATCCGCGACCGTCCCGCATCCCGCTGTCCTACGCGCAGCAACGCCTCTGGTTCCTCAACCAGTTCGAGGGACCCAGCGCGACCTACAACATCCCCCTCGCACTGAGGCTCACGGGCGTTCTGGACCACAACGCGCTGCGACAGGCGCTGGGGGACGTCGTCGCTCGCCACGAGAGTCTGCGCACCCTCTTCGCCGAGGATGCGGACGGCGCGTACCAGGTCGTCCGCTCCACGGGGGAGGCCCGACCTGAACTGACCGTGGTCGAGACGGACAGGGAACGGATCGAGGAGGAGCTGCGGGAAGCGGCCCGGCGAGGCTTCGACCTCTCCGCCGCCTCCGGTGAACTGCCCTTGCGGGCCACGCTGTTCAGGCTCGGGGACGAGGAGCACGTCCTCCTGCTGCTCCTGCACCACATCGTGAGTGACGCGTGGTCGCGTGCCCCGCTGGCCCGTGACCTGACGGCGGCGTACGCGGCCCGCGCGGCCGGCGGGTCCCCGTCGTGGGAGCCGCTCCCGGTGCAGTACGCCGACTACAGCCTCTGGCAGCGCGAGGTCCTCGGCTCCGAGGAGGACCCTGAGAGCGAGATCGCGCGCCAACTCACCTACTGGACCGAGACGTTGGCCGGTCTGCCGGACCAGCTGGAGCTGCCGTACGACCGTCCCCGCCCCTCCGTCGCCTCCTACCGCGGCGACCGCATCCCCTACGAGATCCCGTCGGATCTCTACGACAAGGTGGTGGCGCTCGCCCACGAGACGCAGGCGAGCCCGTTCATGGTGCTCCAGGCCGGCCTCGCGGCACTCCTGACAAAGCTGGGCGCGGGCAATGACATCCCCATCGGGACGCCCATCGCCGGCCGCACCGACGAAGCCCTCGACGACCTCATCGGTGTGTTCATCAATACGCTCGTGCTGCGCACCGACACCTCGGGCCGCCCCTCGGCCCGCGCTCTCGTCGAGCGCGTCCGTACGCAGAATCTGGCGGCGTACGCCCACCAGGACCTGCCGTTCGAGCGGCTCGTCGAGGTGATCAACCCGGAGCGTTCGCTCGGCCGGCACCCGCTCTTCCAAGTGCTCCTGGCCTTCAACAACACGGACACGGCCGCCGTCGACGACGCGGTGGCGCAACTGCCGGGTCTCTCGGTCTCGCGTGCCACCGCCGACACGGGCGTGGGGAAGTTCGACCTCTCCTTTGCCTTCGCCGAGCAGTCGGCCGGGACCGCCGGACTTCAGGGCGTCCTGGAGTACAGCACCGACCTGTTCGACCGGAGCACGGTCGAAGCCCTCGGCAGGCGCTATCTGCGTCTGCTCCAGGCCATGGTCGACGCCCCGGACGCCCCGCTCGACCGGACGGCTCTCCTGGACGAGACCGAGTCACGGACTCTCCTGGCCGACTGGAATGACACGGCGTGTGAGGTGCCGGGGCGTTCGGTGGTGGAGCTGTTCGAGGAGCAGGTGGCGCGGACGCCGGATGCCGAGGCCGTGGTGG
>NZ_JBVHRI010000079.1:0-2181 GCF_055566975.1 Streptomyces sp. NPDC027189 | reverse complement strand
GGTGAGCTGGAGTACCTCGCCCGCGTCGACGACCAGGTCAAGCTGCGCGGCTTTCGTATCGAACTCGGTGAGATCGAGGCGGTGCTGGCCGGCCATGAGGGCGTCGCGCAGGCCGCGGTGCTGGTCCGTGAGGACCGCCCCGGCGACAAGCGCCTGGTCGCCTACACCATCCCGACCACGACGGCGGAAGGGCATGTGGCGGCCGCGGCCGCCACGGACCTGCGGGATCATCTGGCGGAGCAGCTCCCTGGCTACATGGTGCCGTCCGCGTTCGTCACCGTGGACGCGTTCCCTCTGACGGCGAACGGCAAGCTGAACCGCCGTGTCCTGCCCGCTCCCGACTACGGTCCGGAGAGCGAAGGCCGGGCCCCGCGCTCGCCGCGCGAGGAGATCCTCTGCGGTCTGTTCGCCGAGGTCCTGGGCGTCGACACCGTGACGATCGACGACGACTTCTTCGCACTCGGCGGGCACTCCCTGCTCGCCACCAAGCTGGTCAGCCGCGTGCGCTCCGTACTCGACGTCGAGATCGCCGTACGCCGTCTCTTCGAGGCGCCCACCGTCGCCGAACTCGCCGCAGTCCTCGACGACTCCGCGGCAGCACGGACCGCGCTGCGCGCCGTCGTTCCGCGTCCCGAACGCCTTCCGCTGTCCCTCGCTCAGCGCCGCCTCTGGTTCCTGCACCGCTTCGAGGGCCCCAGCGGGACGTACAACATCCCCGTCGCCCTCCGGCTGACGGGCCGCCTCGACCAGGCGGCCCTGCGATGCGCGCTCGCCGATGTGGTGGGGCGGCACGAGAGCCTGCGCACGGTCTTCGCGGAGGACGCCGAGGGCCCGTATCAGGTGGTGCTCGACACCGTCGACGCGGGACTGACCGTCGTCGCCACGGACGTGGAGCACCTGGACGAGGAGCTGCACCTCGCCACCCGGGCCTCCTTCGACCTGACGGCGGAACTTCCTCTGCGCGTCCGGCTGTTCGAGATCGGCGCGGATGACTACGTTCTGCTCGCAGTCGTCCACCACATCGCTGGAGACGCCTGGTCGATGGGCCCGCTGGCCCGTGACCTGGCGGCTGCGTACACCGCCAGGGTCGCGAGTGAGGCGCCGTCGTGGTCTCCGTTGCCGGTGCAGTACGCGGACTACAGCCTGTGGCAGCGCGAACTCCTCGGCTCCGAGGAAGACGAGAGCAGTGAGATCGCGCGCCAACTCGCCTATTGGAAGGGCGCGTTGACCGGGCTTCCAGAGGAGCTGTCGCTCCCGTTCGACCGTCCGCGGCCGGCGGTGTCCTCGTACGAGGGTGACCGGGTCACGTTCGAACTGCCGGCGAGTGTGTATGAAGGGCTCACGCGGGTGGCCCACGAGAGCCGCTCCAGCCTGTTCATGGTCCTGCAGGCGGGTCTGGCGGCGTTGCTGACGCGGCTCGGTGCGGGGACGGACGTTCCTATTGGGACGCCGATCGCGGGTCGTACGGATGACGCGCTGGATGATCTGGTCGGGTTCTTCGTGAACACGTTGGTGCTGCGGACGGACACGTCCGGTGATCCGACGTTCGCGGAACTGCTGGAGCGTGTGCGGGCGCAGGACCTGGCGGCGTACGCGCATCAGGACCTGCCGTTCGAGCGGCTGGTGGAGGTGGTCAACCCGGAGCGTTCGCTGTCCCGGCACCCGCTCTTCCAGACCATGCTCACCCTGAACAACACGGAACAGGGTGCGGCAACCGCCATCGCCTCACTGCCCGGCCTGACCGTGACGAGCCGGCCGGTCGGTGTCGGCACCGCCAAATTCGACCTGTCGTTCCGTCTCGCGGAACACCGTCCCGAAGCGGACGGCGAACCCGCCGCGCTGATCGGGGCGCTGGACTTCAGTACCGAGCTGTTCGACCGCGCCACCGCACAGCGCATCACCGACCGCTTCGTACGCGTCCTGACTGCCCTGGCCGAGGACACCAGCCGACTCATCGGCGATGTGGAGGTTCTTGACGCCGGTGAGCGGGGGCTGTTGCTGGAGGGGTGGCAGGGGGTTGCGCGTGGGGTGCGTGGGGTGTCGTTGCCGGTGTTGTTCGGGGAGCAGGTGGCCCGGACGCCGGGGGCGGAGGCTGTGGTGGCGGGTGATGTCGCCTTGTCGTATGGGGAGTTGGAGGCTCGGTCGAATCGGGTGGCTCGGTGGTTGATTGGCCGGGGGGTG
>NZ_JBVHRI010000078.1:0-2203 GCF_055566975.1 Streptomyces sp. NPDC027189 | reverse complement strand
CGCATCGGTCCCGGCAGGCCCCGCGCGCGGCCCGATCACGTCCTGGGAGACAAGGGCTACAGTTCGAAGGCGATCCGGGCCTGGCTACGGCGCCGGGGCATCACGCACACCATCCCGGAACGGGCGGACCAGATCCGCAACCGGGCCCGGCGCGGCAGCCTCGGCGGACGCCCCCCGACAGTCGATCGCGAAATCTACAAGCAGCGCAACGTCGTGGAACGGTGCTTCAACCGCCTGAAACAATGGCGCGGCATCGCAACCCGCTATGACAAAACCGCCGAGTCCTACCAGGCGGCCGTCACCCTCGCCTCGCTGCTGATGTGGGCGACGCCACCTGCCCTGTTGCTCAACTGCCGTGCCGCCCGAGATGTCGCTCACCCCAAGGAGACGGCGGACGTGATGCGCGTGCCGGCCGCGGAGCCCCATGTCTCCTGACCGTGTGACGCACGCCACGGGAACCTGCCCCGCCGAGTGGACAAGGATGGACGTGGACTACTCATTGCACACCCGGATACGGGCAGGCGACCCCGAGGCGTTCCGCGAGCTCTTCCGTGACCACGCCCGACTGGTCCACCGGCACGCGGTGCGCGTGACCGGGGACTGGACCGTCGCCGAGGACATCGTCTCGCTGACTTTCCTGGAGGCGTGGCGGCTGCGCGTCAAGCTGCGGGACGAAGGCGACAGCCCGCGCCCCTGGCTGATGGGCATCGCCGTGAACGTACTGCGCAACACCACCCGCGCTGCGCGCCGCCACCAGCGGGCCCTGGAGCGCCTGCCGGCCAAGGAAACGGTCCCGGACTTCGCCGACGAACTCGTCGGCCGCATAGCCGATGCCGACCAGCTGGCTGCCGCCCAGCGGGTGCTGAAGAAGCTGAGCCGGAGCGAGCGCGAGGTCTTCACGCTCTGTGTGTGGTCCGGGCTCAGCTACGGGGAGACGGCGGCCGTGCTCGGCGTCCCGGTCGGCACCGTGCGCTCGCGCCTGTCCCGCGCCCGCAGACGGCTGAGCAAGCTGGCCGACGAAGAACTGAGGAAACGCAGGGAACCGCTACCGCGCAACGGACAAGTACAGGGCGGCCGCACTTCTGCGGCCCGGTCACACGAGGCGTACGAGGAGAGGTCCGAATGATCCGCAAGAAGTCTCGGCGTGAGGAGTCGCTGGACCACGCGGAACTGGCCCGGTTGCTGCCGGCGCCGGGAGACCCGCACCTGTCGCTCGACCGTCACCTGCTTCTCGAGGAGCACCTGATGAACGAGATCCAGCGCACCGCACCCGCCCCCGCCCCTGCGCCGTCCCGCCGCCCGGCACGCCGTGTCCTGCTGATCGGTGTCCCGGTCACCGCCGCCGCCCTGGCCGGCGCCTTCGCCTTCACCGCGCTGACCGGTTCCGGGGGCAGCGACCCGGCCGCGGCCACCCCGCCCCCGGTCGAAGCGCCGGTCGTCCGCATCGAGCCCGGCAGCACCGCCCAGCTCGCCTCCACCGTCGAGCACATCGCCGCCGCCGCCTCGGCCAGCAAGACGCCCGAACCCGGCCCGGGCCAGTACATCTACATCAAGAGCAAGGTCTCCTACCTCTCCGTCTCGCACACCGACACGGACAAGTCCAAGACCTTGGTCCAGCCCCTGCACATCCGTGAGGCATGGAATTCCCCCGACGGCAAGCAGGGCTGGCTGGACGAGCCCGGCTACCACCCCAAGGGCGGCATCACCCTCGACAGCGACGTCGAGAGCAGCTTGAACGCCCCCTCCTACGACTACCTCAAGACGCTGCCCACCGACCCGGACGCCCTGCTGAAGAAGATCTACAAGGAGACCAAGGGCCAGGGGAACTCCCCCGACCAGGAGGCATTCACCACGGTCGGCGACCTGCTCGGGGAGCAGCTCGCACCGGCGAAGCTGAACGCGGCGCTGTACCGGGCCGCGGCCAAGATCCCCGGGGTGGTGGTGGTGGATCATGCCCAGGACGCCGCGGGACGCGAGGGCATCGCCCTGGCTCACGTCGACCTGAAGAGCGGCGACCGCACCGAGTGGATCTTCGACCCCAAGACGTACGCCTATCTCGGCAGCCGCGCTGTCCAGGTCAAGCAGGCCGACGACATCAAGCCCGGCACAGTCCTCGAATACACCGCCGTGCTGGAGCGGGCCGTCGTCGACGCCCAGAAGCAGCGCCCCGGCGCGCAAGGTACCGATGCGTGAGAACGCGATC
>NZ_JBVHRI010000077.1:0-2417 GCF_055566975.1 Streptomyces sp. NPDC027189 | reverse complement strand
GGGCATGGGGTTGTTCGTGGTTTCAGAACCAACACAGTGGACGCGAGCAACTGAGGACAAGCCCTCGGCCTATTAGTACCAGTCACCTCCAGCGGTTACCCGCCTTCCAGATCTGGCCTATCAACCCAGTCGTCTACTGGGAGCCTTAACCCCTCAAGGGGGTGGGAGTCCTCATCTCGAAGCAGGCTTCCCGCTTAGATGCTTTCAGCGGTTATCCCTCCCGAACGTAGCCAACCAGCCATGCCCTTGGCAGGACAACTGGCACACCAGAGGTTCGTCCGTCCCGGTCCTCTCGTACTAGGGACAGCCCTTCTCAAGACTCCTACGCGCACAGCGGATAGGGACCGAACTGTCTCACGACGTTCTAAACCCAGCTCGCGTACCGCTTTAATGGGCGAACAGCCCAACCCTTGGGACCGACTCCAGCCCCAGGATGCGACGAGCCGACATCGAGGTGCCAAACCATCCCGTCGATATGGACTCTTGGGGAAGATCAGCCTGTTATCCCCGGGGTACCTTTTATCCGTTGAGCGACGGCGCTTCCACAAGCCACCGCCGGATCACTAGTCCCGACTTTCGTCCCTGCTCGACCCGTCGGTCTCACAGTCAAGCTCCCTTGTGCACTTACACTCAACACCTGATTGCCAACCAGGCTGAGGGAACCTTTGGGCGCCTCCGTTACTCTTTGGGAGGCAACCGCCCCAGTTAAACTACCCATCAGACACTGTCCCTGATCCGGATCACGGACCCAGGTTAGACATCCAGCACGACCAGACTGGTATTTCAACGACGACTCCACACTGGCTGGCGCCAATGCTTCACAGTCTCCCAGCTATCCTACACAAGCCGAACCGAACACCAATATCAAACTGTAGTAAAGGTCCCGGGGTCTTTCCGTCCTGCTGCGCGAAACGAGCATCTTTACTCGTAGTGCAATTTCACCGGGCCTATGGTTGAGACAGTCGAGAAGTCGTTACGCCATTCGTGCAGGTCGGAACTTACCCGACAAGGAATTTCGCTACCTTAGGATGGTTATAGTTACCACCGCCGTTTACTGGCGCTTAAGTTCTCAGCTTCGCCACAACGAATTGTGACTAACCGGTCCCCTTAACGTTCCAGCACCGGGCAGGCGTCAGTCCGTATACATCGCCTTACGGCTTCGCACGGACCTGTGTTTTTAGTAAACAGTCGCTTCTCGCTGGTCTCTGCGGCCACCCCCAGCTCACCGTGTAAAACGGATCACCAGTGATGGCCCCCCTTCTCCCGAAGTTACGGGGGCATTTTGCCGAGTTCCTTAACCATAGTTCACCCGAACGCCTCGGTATTCTCTACCTGACCACCTGAGTCGGTTTAGGGTACGGGCCGCCATGAAACTCGCTAGAGGCTTTTCTCGACAGCATAGGATCATCCACTTCACCACAATCGGCTCGGCATCAGGTCTCAGACTATGTGTCAGGCGGATTTGCCTACCTGACGTCCTACACCCTTACCCCGGGACAACCACCGCCCGGGATGGACTACCTTCCTGCGTCACCCCATCACTCACCTACTACAGGTCTGGTCCGTCGGCTCCACCACTCCCCTTTGCCCGAAGGCTCCGGGGCGGCTTCACGGACTTAGCATCGCCTGGTTCGATGTTTGACGCTTCACAGCGGGTACCGGAATATCAACCGGTTATCCATCGACTACGCCTGTCGGCCTCGCCTTAGGTCCCGACTTACCCTGGGCAGATCAGCTTGACCCAGGAACCCTTAGTCAATCGGCGCACACGTTTCTCACGTGTGTATCGCTACTCATGCCTGCATTCTCACTCGTGAACCGTCCACCACTGCCTTCCGGCGCGGCTTCACCCGGCACACGACGCTCCCCTACCCATCACAGCGGGCGTTGGCCCTCATGCTGCAATGACACGACTTCGGCGGTACGCTTGAGCCCCGCTACATTGTCGGCGCGGAATCACTAGACCAGTGAGCTATTACGCACTCTTTCAAGGGTGGCTGCTTCTAAGCCAACCTCCTGGTTGTCTGTGCGACTCCACATCCTTTCCCACTTAGCGTACGCTTAGGGGCCTTAGTCGATGCTCTGGGCTGTTTCCCTCTCGACCATGGAGCTTATCCCCCACAGTCTCACTGCCGCGCTCTCACTTACCGGCATTCGGAGTTTGGCTAAGGTCAGTAACCCGGTAGGGCCCATCGCCTATCCAGTGCTCTACCTCCGGCAAGAAACACACGACGCTGCACCTAAATGCATTTCGGGGAGAACCAGCTATCACGGAGTTTGATTGGCCTTTCACCCCTAACCACAGGTCATCCCCCAGGTTTTCAACCCTGGTGGGTTCGGTCCTCCACGACCTCTTACAGCCGCTTCAACCTGCCCATGGCTAGATCACTCCGCTTCGGGTCTTGAGCGCGCTACTA
>NZ_JBVHRI010000076.1:0-2477 GCF_055566975.1 Streptomyces sp. NPDC027189 | reverse complement strand
CCGGTCGAGCTGATCGGCGGGGTACGTTTCCCGGCCATCGGTGAGCTGCCCTACCTGCTCACCCTCGCAGGCCACGGCTTCTACTGGTTCCGGCTGCGTCGCGCAGTCGCGCCCAGCGCCACCAGGCGCTCTTGACCGTGAGCCTCCGTGTGCTCCCGCAAGCCCGCCTGCTCCTGAAGGGACGTGTCGCCATGGCGAAGACCGCGCTGCATCGTCCGAGCGGCCTCGGCCCCGCTCCGCTGCTGACCTCGCTCGCAGAACTGCTGCGCGCGTGGCTGCCGCGGCAGCGCTGGTTCGCGGGCAAGGGCAGGCCCGTCACGGATGTGACCCTGGTGTCGACGACCGAACTGTACCCAGGGTGCCTGCACCTGCTGGTCCGCACCGAGCACCTCGGCCCCCCGGCCCACGGCGGCCCGGGCACTCCCCCACCCGACGACTGCTATCAACTGCTCCTCGCTGCACGGGAAGTCCTGCCGCCGCGTCTCGCCCATGCCGCGATCGGCCGGGCGAGCGCCGGCCCGCTGGCGGACCTGATGGTCTACGACGCCTTTCACGACCCCACGGCGGCGGGACTGCTCCTGGAGCGCCTCCGCCGACCGGGCACGGCGGGTCCGCTGCGTTTCGAGCGCGACACACGAGTGACGGTGCCCACCGGTCTGGCTCCGCGTCTCCTCGACGCCGAGCAGTCCAACTCCTCTCTGGTGTACGGGGACTCGTTCATCCTGAAGGTCTTCCGCCGTGTCCAGCCCGGCATCAATCCGGACTTGGAGGTCCCGTGGGCGCTGGCCCGTCAGGGCTGCACCCGTGTACCCGCTCCCGCCGCGTGGTTTCGGACCTCCTGGCCGCAGGAAGCGACACTCGGAGTTCTTCAGCCATTCCTGCGCGAGGCCGCCGACGGCTGGACGCTGGCGCTCGAATCCCTCGCCTCGGGGCGGGAGTTCACCGACGAGGCGTACGAACTGGGCCGGGCGACCGCGGAGGTGCATCTGGCACTGGCCTCGGCGTTCCGCATAGACGTGACCAGTCCGCCTCAGAACAGGCTGCTTGCCACCGCGATGAGTGAGCGGCTCGACGCCGCGGTCCGTTCCGTACCGGAACTCGGTCCGCACGCGGACGGGTTGCGGTCCGCCTTCGACGCACTCGGCGCTCTCGACATGGCGGTCCGTCCCGCCCAGCGCATTCACGGCGATCTCCACCTCGGCCAGGTTCTGCAGGCCGGACAGCAGTGGTCCGTCATCGACTTCGAGGGCGAGCCCGCCCGACCGCTCGCCGAACGCCGGCGCCTCCAGTCTCCCGTACGCGATGTCGCGGGCATGCTGCGCTCGTTCGACTACGCGGCCCGCTCCCGCCATCCCTGGCGTCCCGAGTGGGCACAACGCGCCCGCGAGGCCTACTGCGCGGGCTATGCCGCCGAGGCGGAGTGGGACCCGCGCGAGGAACCCGAGCTGCTGCGCGCGTACGAAACGGACCGAGCCGTGTACGAAGTGCTGTACGAGGCGAGACACCGTCCTGACTGGCTGCCCGTGCCGATGGCGGCGGTCAGGCGTCTCGCCGAACGCCAGTGAAGGCCTTTCGACCGCGACACCCCGCACGCTCCCTTTCCCCTCTCGAGGAGGCTGAAGCCGTGACAGTCCGCACCGCACCGGTCAGCATACGGCCGGCCACTTCCGCTTCGCTGGACTCGTCGGACCGGGGACGCCTGCTGTCGGGGGCGCATCACGATCCTCACGCGCTGCTGGGCGCGCACCCGGTGCGGGGCGGCATCGTGTTCCGCGCGCTGCGTCCATACGCCCAGGCGGTGGCCGTGGTGGTGAACGGGCTGTCCACGAAACTGGACGACGAGGGCGACGGCCTCTTCTCCGGCGTACTGCCGCTCGAGGCGATCCCCGAGTACACGCTGTCGGTGACGTACGACGGCACCGAGTTCGAGGTGCAGGACCCATACCGTTTCCTGCCCGCGCTGGGAGAACTCGACCTGCACCTGATCGGCGAGGGCCGGCACGAGGAGCTGTGGCGGGCGTTGGGCGCCCACCCCATGACCCACGAGGGCGTCCTCGGCACCCGCTTCACGGTGTGGGCCCCGAACGCGCGGGGCGTCAGGGTCTGCGGGGACTTCTGCCACTGGGACGGCAACACGGGATCTCCGATGCGGTCGCTGGGCTCCTCCGGGGTGTGGGAGCTGTTCCTTCCCGGCATCGGTGAGGGCACGCCCTACAAGTTCGACATCACCCGCCCCGATGGAACGCGCACGCTGCGCGCCGACCCGATGGCCCGCCGCACCGAGGTACCTCCGGCGACGGCATCGATCGTGACGGAGTCGTCCTATGCGTGGGCAGACGCCGAGTGGATGGCGGGTCGGGCAGAGCGTCCGGTGCACGAAGTCCCGTTCTCCGTCTACGAGGTGCATCTGCCGTCCTGGCGGCCCGGGTTGACGTACCGGCAACTGGCCGACCAACTCCCCTCCTACGTCTCCGACC
>NZ_JBVHRI010000075.1:0-3291 GCF_055566975.1 Streptomyces sp. NPDC027189 | reverse complement strand
CAGATCGAACTCTTCACCGCCCTGCTGCTGTCCCTGCCCGGCTCACCGATCCTCTACTACGGCGACGAGATCGGCATGGGCGACAACATCTGGCTTGGCGACCGGGACGCCGTGCGCACCCCGATGCAGTGGACCCCCGACCGCAACGCCGGCTTCTCCTCCTGCGACCCGGGCCGCCTGTTCCTGCCCACCATCATGGACCCGGTCTACGGATACCAGGTCACCAACGTCGAGGCATCCATGTCGTCGCCCTCCTCGCTGCTGCACTGGACCCGCCGCATGATCGAGATCCGCAAGCAGAACAAGGCATTCGGCCTCGGCTCCTACACCGAGCTGCAGTCCTCCAACCCGGCGGTCATCGCCTTCCTGCGCGAGTACAAGGACGACCTGGTCCTGTGCGTCCACAACTTCTCCCGCTTCGCCCAGCCCACCGAACTGGACCTGCGGGCGTTCAACGGGAGGCACCCGGTCGAGCTGATCGGCGGGGTACGTTTCCCGGCCATCGGTGAGCTGCCCTACCTGCTCACCCTCGCAGGCCACGGCTTCTACTGGTTCCGGCTCCGCAAGGACGCCGCCTAGAACCCGCACGGCGGGGCGGTTTCTCCCGCCCCGCCCTGGGCACGCATCAGGAACACCCCGACTCCCGGGGAAAGGACGCACGCCATGTCGGAAGCCGTCACTCGTGCCGCCACGACAAGTCCCGGCCTTCTCGCGTCCCTGAACCCACTGCTGCAGGAATGGCTGCCGCGGCAGCGATGGTTCGCGGGCAAGGGACGCCCGGTCACCGGATTCTCGCTGGTCGCGGAGACCGAACTGCTGCCGTCGACGTCGCAGCTCGGCCTGCTCCACCTCCTCGTACGGGCCCATCAGCCGGACACCCCCACCCCGGGCGCTCTGCCGCACCCCGGGGACTGCTACCAGCTGCTGATAGGCGTGCGCGAGGCGCTGCCACCACGGCTGGCGCCCGCGCTCATCGGGCATCTGGAAGAGGGTCCGCTGGCCGGCCGGACCGTGTACGAGGCGTTGTACGACGCCCGGCCCGCCGACGTGCTCCTCGAAGCGATCCGCACGCGGACCCGCATCGGCGATCTGCGCTTCGAACGCGCCCTGCGTCACGAGATCAGGGGCGGCCTGGTGCCGCGGCTGGTCACCTCGGAGCAGTCCAACTCCTCGATCGTCTACGGAGATACGTTCATCCTGAAGCTGTTGCGGAGGATCGTGCCGGGCAACAACCCAGACCTGGAACTTCCGCTGGTACTGGCCCGCGAGGGCTGCGCGCGCGTGCCGGCCCCGGCGGGCTGGCTGCTGGCCGACCTCGCCTCCGACCACGACTCGTACGTATTGGGCGTACTCCAGCCCTTCGTACGGGGCGCCACGGACGGCTGGGAGCTGGCGCTGCGCGAGCTGGCCAAGACCGAGGACTTCGGCGCCGTCGGCGACCTCAGCGGCTTCGGCGACCTCGGTGGCTTCGGTGACGAGGCGCGGGCGCTGGGCCGTGCGACCGCCGAGGTGCACACGGCGCTCGCCCGCGCGCTGCCCACGGTCACGCTGGGCCACGCGCAGATGCAGTTGCTCGTCGACGGCATGACCGAGCGCCTGGACGCGGCCGCGCAGGCGGTGCCCGCGCTGCGTCCCTACGCTCCCGGGTTGCGGACCGCCTTCGAGGAGCTGGCCGGCCTCGCCGTCGAGGGCCACACCTGGACCGCGCAGCGCATCCACGGCGATCTGCACCTCGGCCAGTGCCTGCGCTCGCCGTCCGGGGAGTGGTCTCTCATCGACTTCGAGGGCGAGCCGTCGAAACCCCTCGCCGAACGCCGCATGCCACAGCCTCCGGCGCGGGACATCGCGGGCATGCTCCGCTCCTTCGACTACGCGGCCCACTCGCACCGTCCTCCGGTGGCCGGCTGGGCCGACGCCTGCCGGGCCGCGTACTGCAGCGGCTACGCCGAGGTCTCCGGCGTCGACCCGCGCGCCGACCCCGTACTGCTGCGCGCCTACGAAACGGACAAGGCGGTCTACGAAGTCCTGTACGAGGCCCGGCACCGGCCCGACTGGCTGCCGGTGCCGATGGCGGCGATACGCCGACTCGCCGCATCCCCCTGACCTGTCCCACTTCCCCACCTCACCCTGCCGAGGAGGCCCTGCCCGTGACGCCCCGCCCTCCGTCCGACGACAGTCCGAAGAAGAACGGCACGAAGAAGTCGGCTGCCGCGAAGAAGACGGCGGTGAAGAAGGCCGCTGAGGGGAAAACGACGGCCAAGAAAGCCGCCGCCGGTAAGAAGGCTGCCGCCGCGAAGAAGGCGGCCGTGGGTAAGACGGCGGCCGTGGGCAAGAAGGCCGCCGCCAAGAAGGTCGCCGGGAGCGTGGTTGCCGGGAAGAAGACCACCGTGAGCAGGGCCGCCGGCAAGAAGACCACCGTGAGCACGGCCGTGAAGGTCTCGAAGAAGGCGCCGGAGCCTGCCGCCGCCAGCGCTCCCGTCTTCGCCGGCGTCGACCCCGGTGACCGGGAGCGGCTGCTCAACGGCACACATCACGATCCGCACGGGGTGCTGGGAGCCCATCCGGTGCCGGGCGGGGTGGCCTTCCGCGCCTTCCGTCCGTACGCGCTGGCGGTGACCGTCGTGACGGACGACCTGCGCGCCGAGTTGCACGACGACGGGGACGGATTCTTCTCGGGACTGCTGCCGCTGCGCGCGGTCCCGGCGTCGTATCGGCTGGTCGTGGCGTACGAGGGGACGGTTCTGGAGACCGAGGACGCGTACCGCTTCCTGCCCGCGCTGGGAGAACTCGACCTGCATCTGCTCGGCGAGGGCCGGCACGAGCAGTTGTGGCGGGCGCTCGGCGCGGAGCCGATGGTGCACCAGGGCGTCCTCGGCACCCGCTTCACGGTGTGGGCCCCGAACGCGCGCGGTGTGCGCCTGGCCGGCACCTTCAACTTCTGGGACGGCACGGGATACCCGATGCGGTCGCTGGGCTCCTCCGGGGTGTGGGAGCTGTTCGTGCCCTCGATCGTCGAGGGCGAGCTGTACAAGTTCGAGATCACCCGTTCCGACGGAACGCGCACGCTGCGCGCCGACCCGATGGCCCGCCGCACCGAGGCTCCGCCGAACACCTCGTCGGTCGTCGACGCGTCCCATCACGTGTGGCGCGACGAGGAGTGGATGTCCGGGAGGGGGCTGCGGCCGGCGCACGAAGCCCCGTTCTCCGTCTACGAGGTGCATCTGCCGTCCTGGCGGCCCGGGTTGACGTACCGGCAACTGGCCGACCAACTCCCCTCCTACGTCTCCGACC
>NZ_JBVHRI010000074.1:0-3432 GCF_055566975.1 Streptomyces sp. NPDC027189 | reverse complement strand
GCGCCACACATCTCGTTGCGGTCAACAGTGCAGATCCGTAAACACAGTTGAGGTCAGAGCAGCCCAAAGAAGCGATTCCCCCCACGCCTAAAGGCACGGATCCCCTCGCCAGAGATCTGATGGGCAGCGCGGGCGGCGGCGCGGGGGCTGAGGTCCGTCCCGGTGACGCGGTGCCCACGCAGTGCAAGGCCGATGGCCTGCGTGCCGATGCCACAGGAGCAGTCGAGCACCGCCACGCGGTCCTCGCCCATCAGGGCGTCCAGTGCCTCGCCCTGCCGACGCATGCTCGCGTCCCAGTCTGCGTAGATCAGATGGTAGTCGTCGGCCAGTTCGTCGTAAAAATGCGCCACCGAGCTCTCGGGCATGGCCCGAGGCTAGTGTGCCTGATCCCCGGAGGCACTGGAGGTGCTGGTCATTCCAATGATTGCCTGAACGCCCTCGCTGACGACGCTGCCGTCAATTCTCGTGAGCATCTGCGGGCGCGCTGATCGCCAACTGCTGCTGAAACCCATCGACATACGCTGGTGCTGAACGTGAACGAAGCCAGCGGTACGTGGGCTGGAGCGGAGCTTGTGGTGTTATCTGGGGTCGCTGCGAGGAGGGGCGGCGCGGCCCGGTTGCGGTGACGGCCGTGGCGGCTGGTCAGGCGCGGTTCGGTGCCGGCTCCGGCTCGGAGAGATGCGCTGCCGCGCGGCGCGGGAGCAGCAGCGGGGTCGCCAGCAGGAGCACGCCGGCCAGGCCGATGGCCGTACGCGGGCCGAGCAGGCCGCCCAGCACGCCCCAGACGGCCGTCAGGAGCGCGGTCGAGGCCTTGGTCGTCACCGCCCAGGCGGACAGCGTGCGGGCGACCCGGTCGGTCGCGGTGCGCTCGAGGCGGTAGGTGGCGTAGACGGGGTTGAAGACCCCGCAGCAGAAGATGAGCCCGAGCTCGACGCCCATCACCAGCAGCAGCCCTGCGGTGCCCGGCCCGAGGAAGGCCAGGCCGACGGGCCACAGCGCGCGCAGCGCCCCGGCCGCGACCAGGACCTGGTGCTGCCCGAACCGGGTGACGAGCGGTCGGGCCAGCCGCGAACCGAGCAGCCCGCCGATCGCGGGCGCGGCGAAGGCGAGGCCGTACTGCCACGGTGCGAACCCGAGTCGGCCGAGCATCAGGACGGCCAGCAGCGGCTGGGCGGCCATCACCAGGCCGTTGAACAAGGCGGTGTTGAAGAACAGCGGTCGCAGCGTCGTGTCGGCGAGGATGTACCGCCAGCCGTCGAGCAGGTCCCCGGCCCGCATGCGCGCGGCCTCCCGGCGCTCGGGCCGCGGCTCGTGCCCGCCCGTCGCGCGGATGCCCAGGGCCGAGAGCAGGTAGCTGACCGCGTCGGCCACCACCGTCGCCACCGGACCGAGGAGCCCGATCGCCGCGCCGCCCAGCGGCGGTCCGATGATGGTGGTCGTCCAGGCCGTGGACTCGAACCGGGCGCCTGCGACGAGCAGGTCCTCGGCCGGCAGCAGCGTCTTCAGGTACGCGCCGGAGGCGGCGCGGAAGGTGATGTCGGCCGCCGCGACGACGACCGAGACCAGCAGGAGCTGAAGGAAGGTGAGGACGCCGAGCGCGAACGCGGTGGGGATCGTCAGCAGCGCCGCGAACCGCACCAGGTCCATCGCGATCAGCACCGGCCGCTTGCGGCGGAACTCCGTCCACGGGCCGAGCGGCACCGCCGCGGCCGCGCCCACCGCAGCCCCCACGCAGGAGAGCGCGGCGACCTCGGCCGGTCCGGCGTGCAGCACCCGGATGGCGATCAGCTCGAACGCGCCGAAGGCGAGCCACGTGCCGAGCGCGCTGGTCCCATACGCTCCCCAGAGCCACCCGAACTGCCGCCCCAGCCGGTGCCCGCTCCTCATGCCCGACGCCCCTCTCCACTCACCTGCACAACCGATCCGCGATCGGAAGCATCAAAGCGAGCACCACACCCGGGGATCAAACAACCGCAGGACCGCTCGGCCACAACCAATGGTTGTGGCCATAGGGTGTCGGCGTGGACCTCGACACCGTCCGGACCTTCGTCGCCGCCGCCGACGCGGGGCAGTTCCAGGAGGCCGCCGCCGAGCTGGCGGTCACCCAGCAGGCCGTCTCCAAGCGCATCGCCGCGCTGGAGCGCAACCTCGGCGTGCGGCTGTTCACCCGCACCGCGCGCGGCGCCGAGCTCACCATCGACGGGCAGGCGTTCCTGCCCCACGCGCGCGAGCTGCTGCGCGTCGCCGAGCGCGCGGTCGCGTCCGTGCGCACCGGCCGCCGTCCGCTGCGCGTCGACGTGATCGCCTCGCGCGGCGCGGCGTCGGGCCTGATGCGCGGATTCCACCGCGCGCACCCCGAGATCGAGCTCGACGTGGTGTGGCTGTTCGACATCGAGACGGCCGTCGCCGCCATCCGGTCCGGTGCGATCGACGCGTCCTTCCGCGCCGTCGCCGTGCCCGGCCGGCCCCTTCCCGAGGACATCGAGTCCGTGCGGGTGCTCGACGAGCCGCTCCAGCTCCTCACCGGCCCCGCCCACGCGCTGGCGGGCGCCCGGTCGGTGACCGTCGCTCAGCTCGCCGGGCACCGGATCTGGATGCCCGGCATCGTCCCCGGTACCGAGTGGGCCGCCTACTACGACGACCTCGTCGCCGAGTTCGGCCTCACCATCGAGGCGACCGGCCCCAACTTCGGCTCCGACGCGCTCCTGGACACCGTCGCCGACACCCCGGCCCTGGCCACCTTCATGGGCGAGCAGACCCGCCTCGTCTGGCCCGCCGGCCACGGCCTGCGCCGCATCCCGGTGACCGACCCGATGCCCGTCTACCCGCACTCGCTCCTGTGGCACCGCGACAACCCTCACCCGGCGCTGGCCACCCTCCGCGCCCACCTCGCCGCCACAGCGGCCGGCCACGACGCCGCCGGGACCTGGGCGCCGGGCTGGGTAATTTCGCGCTGAACGCCGCCGCGTCTTCGATCATCGTGGCCGGATCGACGGACGGTGACTCGGGGGCAGGCGTGGCCATCGGCGCACTCCGGCTCTCCCCCTCCGTGTACCTCATATGCCTTGACGGTGATCAAGGCGGTGAACTGCCGATTCTTTTCCGGGGTTGCACCGGGCGGACTGTGCTGGCGCTGCTGGCAGGCGGTTTCGGGGTTGCCTTTGTGCTATCCCTCTGGGGGGTTTCCGGGCCTTAGGCGCGGCGGCGTCTTGGGGAAGCCTGCCGGGTGGCGATGCCGCGAAGAAGGCGTGGGCTGGTCGATGGTGCGTTCGCGGTCCGTGCCTCCGGCCGCGGCGGCCTGCCGCGTCAGTGCGCCGACGAGGGTGTGCCGCCGGCGGTTCAGCATGATCTAGCGCGGAACCCCGGGCGTTCACGCCCGGGAGGAAGCGCTTCTCTGGACTGCTCTGACTTGCGCGGGTGCTCGGGTCCGCA
>NZ_JBVHRI010000073.1:0-3635 GCF_055566975.1 Streptomyces sp. NPDC027189 | reverse complement strand
CCCACGGCAGCTGCTCACCTCTTCTCATGTGCAGGCTAACAGCCCATCAGGCGCCCACATTCCAAGGGGAGATGCGACATTCTGTTAGGAGTTCTTAGAGGTCGCGCAGGTAGGCGTGTGTTCATGGGCGGCGGTTCGGGCGTTCGTCCCAGCGGTGGGTCGTCCATGCCCGACGGATCAGGCTACGCACGGTGATGATGGTGTCGGCCAGATCGAAGAAGGTGTCGATGACTGTGGCCCGGCGCTCGTAGCAGCGGGCGAGGCGGTGGAAGGCGTTCTGCCAGGCGTGGGTCCGTTCGACATGCCACCTCTGACTTGCCTGGATCGGTGCCTTCTCCCCCTTGTGCGCGATGCGGCCGTGCAGGCTGCGTTCGTCGAGCAGGGCGCGGGTCTTGTCCGAGTCGTAGCCGGCGTCCAGGTGCACGGTGATGTCGTCGGGCAGCGGTCCCAGGTCGTCCAGGCGGTCCAGAGTCGGGGCGAGTAGCGGGGAGTCGTGGCGGTTCGCTCCAGCCAGCACGCGGCCCAGCGGGATTCCATAACCATCCGTCATGCCGGAGCGTTTCAGGCCCTGTTTGCCGCGATCGACCGGTGAACGGCCCGCGACCTCCCCACCGCCGGGGGCTTTGGTGATGGAGCCGTCGACGGCAATCTGGTCGAGGACGAGGCCGACGATCCGGTCGTAGGACTCCAGCGCGATCTGCTTGAGCCGGGCGAAGACGCCGAGTTGGATCCACTCGTCGCGGCGGTTGCGGATGGGTGCGGCTCGTGGTGGCCGAGCAGGTCGTATCGGCGATCGCCTGGTAGGAACAGCCGAACCGCAGGAGCTGCAGCAGCTTGTCGAAAATGATCCGGTCACTGACCCGCGGGCGGTGGCAGCCCAGCGGATGGTCCGGGTGGTACGTCGGCCGCTCGGGCAGCAGGGCGGCGAATTGGCCCCAGAGCGGTTCGGTCAGCCATGATGGCAGTACAGGCACAGGTCTCCCACGTGGTCACAGAGCGTCGCAACTCCATGATCACCAAGACCTGTGCCTGCTTTGCTGCCGGGGTTCACCACCGCGCCTATCTGCGCGACCTCTTACTCGATCAGCACCTGCCCCTGCAGCGGGATCCGTGGACTCTGGACGGCAACCTCTACATAGACATCGACGATGAGCAGACCGGCTACCTCTTCTCCGACTGGGATCCCGACGACGTCGCGGTCCTCGAAGCGGCCGTCGAACACCACCCCCGCTGGGCAGTGCAGATCGATGTCTCCGGGCGAATCGACGGCACTGCAGAGGTTCACCAACTGGTCGCGCTGCTGCTTGAGCATGGAGGCGTGGCCACCGACGACTTCTCCGCCCATCCCTGGACTCTGCAGGAAATCCAGTCCGAAACCGTGATCGACGGCCTGCGCTTCTTCGACTTCCGTACCTACCACGAACTCCACCGCGAGCACTGAGACGACGGACTCGATCACCACTCAGGCAAGTTCAGAGAAGGGACGGGGACCAGGTGGTTGCGGCGGAACCAGCCGATTTGGCCCTCCACCCCGCCCTTCTCATGGGCCCCTTCGAGTCCCGGGCGGCAGTACATGCTTTCGATGCCGTAGTGCGAACGGAACGCGGTCCACCGCTCGTTCTCCACCCTCGCCCTCGACAGGCCCAGCACACGGGCGACCGCAGCCCGCAGGTTGTCATAGCGCACCCTTGCTGCAGGGGACACCGCCCAGCACGCTGAGAGCGTGGACGTGGCCCTCGAAGAACGCCTCCTGGCCGCAGGAGGCGAAGATGCGGTGCTCGGCCTTGCCGGAATAGGACAGGCGCATCGCGAACAGGAACACCTTGACCTGCTCACCGGCCAGACGGATCGTCACGTCCCCGAAGTCGACCTCCGCCTCGGCCCCCTGTCGGAGTACGGGGTTTTCTCCCCAGCCACGTACACGCGAACGTGGCCAACTGCGTGGTCGCCACAGGGCCGGGGCCGGCCGATAGCCAGCCAGCTTCGTGACAGGGCGGGCTGTCCAGGGTGGGGCGATGCCCCATCGCGCAGCGACGCCCGAAGGGCGCCCTTGACTGGCCGTCCTGTCACGCACCCTCAGAGATCGGGCGGCCCCGGCTCTCCGGCCTGCACGTGACCCTCTTCGGGTGGGGACGTATCTCTGTACCTCGCTGGCCGTGTTCAGGTGTACGCCGACACCCCCGGCAGGTGGGTCTGCGGGATGAAGCGTTCAGCGGCCCGCGTCCCGCCTCGATCCGTATCTGCGGGCGGCGGGCAGCGACATAGGCGCGCACCATCGGATAGGTCACCTCCACCGCACCGTGCTCGTCCAACAGCCAGCCGAAGATCCGCTTGACGGTGTGCCGCTGCTTGCGCGGCGCGTCCAGATCCGCCCGCAGCATCTGGTCGATCATCGGCTTGAACACGTCCAGCCGCGTCTTGCGAGGCGGCAGCTGCTTGCGCGGCTCCGGCCAGACGGATTCCATGGCCGCCTTCACCGTCCGGAAGCCCACCCCGTACTTGCGCTGCACGGCCCGGTTCGACATCCCTGCCCGGACATCACGGCGGATCGCCGCGTACAAATCGACCTTGGACTTCGGTGGCACCGGCGCCCCCTCACCACGCAGAGCACTCCCAGCCTCCCACCGCAAGCACCCAAGCGGTGTCAAAACTCGGCGATATCACTCTCCGCCAACACCGGGCGGTGTCGGCACCGATCGACAACCGGTGTCGGGACTCAGGCTCTGGTCCACTTCGTGTGATTGCCCACGCACGGTGACTGTTGATCTTCGCGCGAAGGCAGTTGAGGTCGCCCGAAAATCGTCCGGCTGGATGATGGTGTGGTCGACAGTCCTTCGCTGTGAACGATGTGCTGTCGCAGCTGGATGAGCTGCTGTTCTCCTCGGTCGAGGGCGTGTTGGTGGAGTCGGTCCAGGTGACCGACACGGTCGTCCAGGTCGAGGCTCGTACGACCGCAGAACGGGCTGCCTGCCCGGAATGCGGATACTGGTCGGGGCGAATACATGGCTCCTACCTGCGGTTTCCTCGTGATCTGCCGACGGCGGGCAAGCTGGTCGTGGTGTCGTTGCGGGTACGGCGGTTCGTCTGCGCGGAGGACTTCTGCCCGCGAAAGACCTTCGCCGGGCAAGTCCCCGGGCTCGCTCGTCGGTTCGGACGTCGTACTGAACGGCTGCGATCGACGCTGGTGTCGGTCGGTCTCGCCCTCGCAGGCCGGGCGGGCGCTCTCATGACGGATGCCTTCAAGGCCCCGGTCAGCAGGAACACTCTGCTGAGGCTGATCGCATCGCTTCCCGACCCCGCCGCCACTACACCCCGCGTGGTCGGCGTGGACGAATACGCCCAGCGCAAGGGCCGAATCTACGGAACCGTGCTCGTCGACGTCGAACACGTCGCCCGATCGACCTCCTTCCCGACCGGGAGGCGGACACGCTCGCGGCCTGGCTCGCCGAGCGGCCCGGAATCGAGATCATCTGCCGTGACCGGGCACCCTTCTTCGCCGAAGGAGCCACCCGCGGCGCCCCGCAGGCCCTCCAGGTCGCTGACCGATGGCAGTGCGCCATGAGGCGCCTTGTCGTATCCCCGATTTAGTCGGGAAGAATTTGGAGGGAGGTTCTTGGGTCTGATGGCTTACCTAA
>NZ_JBVHRI010000072.1:0-3683 GCF_055566975.1 Streptomyces sp. NPDC027189 | reverse complement strand
GACCAGTCCAGTGTCATGCCCGCAATCATCCCAGCCGCATCCGACCGGCACCCCGTACCTCACCAATGCCACCGACAAGATCGTGTTACGAGCTCTAAGGTCGTGGTTGGGCGAACAGATATACCGCGGCTCAGGTTCCTGCTGCATGGCGCAGTGAGCGTTACCCAAGTCACTGATGTTGTTCCGCTTCCAACTGTACGGTCTCACCCAGGCTGACTCTGTGATCCCGTGGATCACAAAGAACTGCACCGCACCCGCCAGCCACGCGGAATATCCGATCCGAGCCTTCACCTGTCCACCTTCTGCCGCACGATTCCCGTACGAGCTAGCGGATCACGTGGCACGAGTCTCAGACACTCCGGTGAGCCCCCGAAGCCGGGTAGGGCAGACCCTACGAACGGGCGCTTCCCACGGGCTTCACGTAACCGCGGACAGAGTCTCTCAGTTGGCCACTCTGAGCGGCTCAGTTGGCCCTTTGAACGCCGACACGGTCCCAGGCATCGATGACCGCTCGGTGCTCGGCACTGTCCCTGCCGTGCTTTGTACTGGCCGCGTCTGCGGTCAGTCCTGCCCAGTCCGCGAAGAGCATTCCGCGGCGGGCGCCATCCCCGGTGAGCGCGTCCCACCAGATCTGTCCAGCCGTCTCCCATGCCTTGCCACCCAAGTGCTGAGCTACCAGGTAGAAAGCATGGTTGGGGATTCCGCCGTTGATATGGACTCCCCCGCGGTCCTGAGTGGTGTGAACGTATTCGTTCATGTGGGCAGGCTGGGGATCTACGCCGAGGACGTCGTCGTTGTAGGCCGTACCAGGGGCCTTCAACGAGCGCAGCCCAGTGCCGCGTATTCCCGGCGCCAGCAGGCCGGCGCCTACTACCCAGTCGGCCTGCTCAACAGTCTGATCAAGGGTGTACTGCTTGAAAAGCTGACCGAAGACGTCGCACAGTGACAGGCTCAGGGCGCCGTTCTCGCCGTCCCAGTCGAAATACCGCAGCATCTCCGGAACCCCGTGCCACACCTCGCCCGCGATCACTTCTGGGCACTGGCTGAACCGGCCGAAAATCGCACCGTCTCCGTCTCCCAAGATGAGCTGTTCGCCATCCCACCAAGCGTTGTTGAAGCCGTTCCCGTAGTGGACGACGGCGATGAGCGGCCTCTCGGCGAGGGGGTCGCGGCCCAACACCTGGCGACCGAAGGCGTTCAGTGCCACTAGCGCTTCAAGCGTCTCATCGACGGCTGGGTCCCCAGTAGGCGGCTCCCCATTCCAGCGGGCCGGCTCACGCCGATCCAACTGCTCGAAATGACCTGCGTTGTAGACGATGCAATCGGCGTCCGGCGCTTGCGTGCCAACGAGCGCGGAAGGGAGCGACAGCTGGACCAACTCCGGGAGCTGTCCCGCCCGACGGGGGGATAGACCAGCGGCCACCAGCTGGCCCTGCAACGCAAGAGAGGTAATTCCAGCGCCGCTTCCAAACCGAGCTCCCAGATCTCTGACCGCGCTCGTGGGCGGCTCCAGAAGCCGGGCGACGGTGTCCTTGATCCCATCGGGTGAGATCTGAGCAACAGCGCCGAGCTCCCGGATGGCTTCCACCAGTGACTTCACAGAGTTCTCGAGCAATCCGGCACGCACCTCGTCGACCGACTCGTCCGCCAGGAGAGGAACGATCTCCAGCGCCTCATATCCTCCGTGAACTGCCTCGAAGAACCTGCCGCGGCGTTGGCGCGCGATAGTTGCGCCGTGCTCATCCCAAGCCGAACGCAGTAGAACCGATGCAGCCCAACTGCCTGTTTGCCGGAAGTACATAACCGCCGCGCTGTTCTTGGTGAGCTCGGCGTAGATCAGCCGGGCGGCGGTTCGGGCAGTGGCCCGATTACGCAGCACGGCACCGCCGGCAGCAGCAAGGACGCCCACCACTGCACTGATCACCGCGGCCATGAGCGTGCTGTCCACGCCGATTCCCCCTCGCGCAGCTACCGCGTCCCGAACACAGCATTGGCGAAGCGACCGATTCTGCCAACCCTTTCAGGCATCGGAGGCGTTTGGGACCATGCCAGTGGACGACCAGCTCGACGCCGATACTCCGCACGGCGGCCGCCCAGAGGCACACCCGCGCCGCGAGATCGTCGACGCCCTGCGCTATGTCGTCGACACGGGGTGCAAGTGGAGTGCTCTGCCCAGTGACTACCCGCCGTTCAAGACGGTGTTCGGCCTCTTCAGCCGCTGGTCCGCGGCTGGGGTCTTCAACCTCATCCGCGACCAGCTCCGGCGCCGGATCCGCCGGACCATGGGCACGTCCCCGCACGCGGTGGCGGCGGTGATCGATTCGCAGTCGGTGAAAGTCGCCGCCACCGTCCCGCGCTCGACGTCGGGATATGACGCGGGAAAGAAGACGCCAGGCAGGAAAAGACACATAATCGTGGACCTCAAAGGGCTCCCGCTGTTCGTGATGGTCACCCCAGCCGACATGCACGACAGCGTCGCCGCCCGCGAAGCTCTCTTCCGGCTGCGTCTGATGCACCCCGAAATCACCATCGTCTGGGCGGACTTGGCCTACGCGGGCACCCTCGCCACCTGGGCCAAATCCTTCCTCCACCTGACGATCAAGACCGTGAGCAGGCCCAAGGACGCAAAGGGATTCGTGATCCTGCCAAGGCGTTGGGTGGTGGAGAGGTCACTGGCGTGGTTGTTGCACGCGCGCCGAAATGTGAGGGACTACGAGACCCTGCCCGAGCACAGCGAAGCGATGCTCACCCTCGTCTCGATCACGCTCATGACCTGCCGGCTCACCCGGCCCGCTGTCCAGCCCGACGCTTCTCTGCCACGGCCCGCTGAGACCGTCCAAGCCGCTTGAGATGTCACAGGATCGGCGGGAATGGCATCGTGATGGACGCGATGATGCCGTCCATCGCGTCGTGGAGGACCGCCTCGCGCTCGCCCGGCTTCATCGCGGTGAGTGCGGACACTGCCGAGCACGAGCTCAATCGGACAGCGCAACCGGGGACCACATGCCGAACCACTGCTCGGCGCCGTAGGCCTCAAACCGCTCTACCTCGATGAACCCCAGCTTCGCCACAAGGCGCATCGAGCGGACGTTGGCGGTCTGGGTGGCGAGCACCACTGGTTCGCCGGGAAACGCGCCGCCGAACCAGTCGAGTGCCGCTGCGCACGCCTCGGCGGCGTACCCACATCCCCACGCCTCCGGCAGGAACAAGTAACCGAGCTCGGCTTTCCCGGCAGCCTGAGGAAGGTGCCCCGTTTCCCTGTAGAGCGTGATCTGGCCGATCATCGCTCCGTCGAGATCGACGATGAAATGGCCGGGGAGCCGGCTGGGCGCCCCCGGCATCTCGCGCTCGAGCTCGTCACGCGGTCGAGGGCCACCGAGAAAGGTGCCCACCTCGGGCGAGGCCAGCAACTCGATGACCGCCGCACGGTCCCGGGCCTCGGGCTCACGGAGCACGAGCCTCTCGGTCCTGATCGGGGCAGGGGGCCAGGCGACGGGTCCGAGCTCAGTCATGCTGGCCAGCTAATCAGCAGGCTCGGTAACGATCAAGACTCGCGGCCCGATCAACCCACCTGCCCGAGCCCGTCCTTGGGTCTGCTGCAGGTTTGGGTGACAGGTTCGGTCACGCGAGCTGGAGGGCCGGTGTGGTCATGACGGTCTCGAATTCGATGGGGGTCAGCCGGC
>NZ_JBVHRI010000071.1:0-4126 GCF_055566975.1 Streptomyces sp. NPDC027189 | reverse complement strand
TCAAGTGGGGCCTGGACTACATGAACTCCCGCTACGGCAGCCCCGCCGACGCCTGGAACTTCTGGCAGGCCAACGGCTGGTACTAAAAACAGCCAACCCGGACTGCACACACAGCAGCCCCCTCATACGAAGGCGGCGGCCCCCGATCCCCGGGGCCGCCGCCTTCGTCATACCCACTATCGCTTCGGCCGAGCGATGCTCTCAAGACGGAATGAACCCCGGCCACCACGGCGGGACATTTCCCGGACACACGGCATCAGGATATGAATCCATCGCGCCCAGTCCCGTCACGACGAACCAGAGGAACCACAGGTTGAAGAGGATTCCGACGGCAACGGCGGCGCCCCGGCGGAACCTCCCGATCGCACCGTAAAGAAGCACCCAGGAAGCCGTGGTGGCGATCCAGATGAACGGTGCGACGAAGAGCAGGAACAGCGAATTGGCCGAGGCGTTCACGCCGACATCGCACGACGTCCACGTCCGACCTACGACGAAGATCGCGATCAGCGATGTCGGAATCCCGAGAAGCGCGCCCGAACGGAACCCCGCGAACCAGAGCCCGGGCGCCTTCCGCACCTCCGGCACCGTCTCCACAACCAAACCTCCATTCCGCACATGTGGGACACGCAGCCGGGCAGCGGCGCAGAGGGCTCTACTGAGCTTGAGGCTATCCACGCGCGGCGGCCGGAGGATCACGGCGAGCCGCCACGGCCGTGAGGAGGCACTCCGCGTGCGCCCTCAAGGATCGCGCCCGCCAGTTTCGCACCCGACAGTTTTGCCCCGGTCAAGTCTGCGTTGCTCAGGTCTGCATGGGTCAGGTCTGCACCGCGCAGGTCGGCGTCGGCCAGGTCCGCGTCAGTCAAGTCCGCGTCGATCAGGACCACGCCGCGCAGGTCTGCCCCCCTCAGGTTCGCGCCGATCAGGGACGCGCGGGTCAAGTTGGCGCTCGAGTCGGCCTCGCTGGCTTCGTTGGTTTCTTCGGCCCTGCTCAGGTGCGCGTTGTGAAGGTTCGCTCCGCCGAGATCCGCGCCGGTCATGACGGCCGCGCCCAAGCGCGCATTGGTCAAAATGGCGCCTCCGAGAAATGCTTGCCGAAGGTCCGTGTCCTGCAGGTTCACGTCGGACATGTTGGCATTGTCGAGGGACGCGCCGAAGAGGTCGAAATTCTCGAGGCCCGCGCGTCGGAGATCCGCGCCAGTGAAGTTCGCGAAGCGGAAGTTGCTGCGTCTGGGCATGCCGCCTTCTGTGAGGCCCACTTCGCGGTCCAGGCCGCGCAGATCGACGCTGCTCAGATCAACTCGGTACAGCGGCTTCCCGTGCTGGGTCACCTCCCGGTCGGCGGTCCGGTTGCCCAGCACGGCTACTACAGCCGCTACGTCGGTAGGGGGTCGGTCCTCCCCTGCCGGCTTGAAGCCACCTACCGGAACGGGAGCGTGCTGGCGTACGAACGCGGACAGCACCGAGACGACAGTGCGCTGATCTCGAGAGGAGTCCTGCATGATGCGTTGCAGGGCGTAGATTCCACCTAGGCGCACATCCAACGATGCTGATCCCAGGTTGGTGATCGCGGCGTTGAACCGGGTAGTGATCTGCCCCTGCTCGGAGATCTGTAGATCCTTGTTGGTCTGCCCAACCGACATCCACGTGAACAGCAGGGCGACGAGTGCAGCAAGTCCCGGCAGCGTGGACGCCGCGAGTGCCACCCACGTCAGTCGGCTGATACCGGTGTCGCGGGCCGGCCCGATTGGGCGGCTCCGTTGCCGTCGATCATCCCTGGCGGCCCGTCGGCGTGCGATCCGGCGAAGTTGTGCGGCGGCAGACGGCTCGATCATCCACTCATGACATCCCAGGAAACAGTGCCCATTTCTCCGCCACGCTGTCGTAGCACTCGATCAGGACTGTCCGGAGGTGGTCGTAGAGGAAAGGGCGGTGTCCATGGTCACCGTGGGCGGCCCCGACGTCCTGCCGGTCGATTGAGCTGCGGACACCATCGGCATCACCTGGTCCGGGCCATTCCGTGTTCAGCAATCCCCCAGCCACTCCCCCATTACCTTCTTGGTGGCCTGCAAGGGGGCTCCAGGCCTGAGATCTTCGGGGCCGCTGAAGGCGCGGGAACTTGGTGCTCGTCCTGTGCGGCGTGCTCGACACACGGCGCGGATGACAGGAACCCAAAGCCGGTTCGCTCCCCCGTGACGCGGGTCAACCGTCACAACCGGCCCGGCTCTCGAACCACACCGTCTTGCCGCCCCCGGGTCCGGGGTCCACACCCCACTTGTCGACCACCACTTCCAGCAGGGCGAGCCCCCGGCCCCCCTCTGCCTCCGGCGACAACTCAACGGGGACACACGGCAGTCGAGGGCAGCCGTCCGCGACCTCCACGCGCACACCCGACGCCTGGTGCAGCACCAGCACCGCACACCGCCGGTCCGGGACATGCCGTACGACGTTGGCGACGAGCTCGGTCACACCCAGTTCCACGGCGTCGGTCAGCTCCGCCATGTCCCAATCGTCCAGCAGCGAGCGGACGATGCGCCGGATGTGCCGCGCCGAGTGCGCGCCGACCGTGAGCCGCATGCCGTACTGGGCGGGGCGGGAACCCAGGAGGGTGGGGGGAAAGTATTCGTTCACACTACGAGGCTGACCTCGCGCGACTACCCTCGGCTACGGAACGGATACAACTGGTCCCGCAGTGGGCCGAGTTGCGCGAGAGGGGCCTCTGCGTGACCCACATCAACGTCCTCGACCCGGGCGCTTCACCACTCGACTACTACGGCTTCGAGCTACGGCGCTACCGCGAAGGCGCCGGGCTGACGCAGAAACAGCTCGGCGACATCGTCAACTACACGGGCTCCCTGGTCGGACAGATCGAAACGGCCCGCAAGTTGCCGACCCCGGAGTTCAGCGAACGGGCCGACGCGGCGCTCGGCACGGGCGGCCTGCTCTCCCGGCTCGTCGAGCTCGTGATGCGCAGTCAACTTCCGGCCTGGTTCCAACAGGTGGCGGAGTTGGAGGCGCGGGCCATCGAGATCTGCACCTTCCAGGCCCACATGGTGCACGGCCTCCTCCAGACCAGTGCCTACGCGCGTGCCACGCTCGGCGCTCTGGACCGGACCGACCTCGACGACCGCACCGCCGTACGGCTGGCCCGCCAGCGCATCTTCGAGAAGAGCGAACCGCCGGTCCTGTGGATGGTCCTCGGCGAGGCCGGGCTGTACCAGGAGATCGGCGGCCCGGACACCATGCGTGGCCAACTGGCCCACCTGTTGTCGTTCGAGAGCGACCCGCGGATCAATGTCCAGGTCCTGCCGTTCTCCGCCGGGGCACACGCGGGACTGACTGGCTCGTACACCCTCTTTCGCTGCGCGAGCGACCCCGACATCGTCTACACCGAGGGCTACGGCAGCGGGCATCCGACCGCCAACCCGGACACCGTCAAGGACTGTTCGCTCCGTTACGATCATCTTCAAGCCGCCGCACTCTCCCTCCGAGACTCGGCGGAGTTGATCCGGCACGCGATGGAGGAACGCTATGGGGAGCACCGCGGTTCCGACGGGGATCCAGTGGCGTAAGTCCAGCTACAGCAGCGATCAGGGCGGTGAGTGCGTCGAGTGCGCACCGCTCGGCCCCCTGGCCTGGCGCAAGTCCTCGTACAGCAGCGACCAGGGCGGCGACTGCGTAGAGATCGCCGAAGCCCCCCACACCACCATCGCCATCCGCGACTCGAAGAACCCGGCGGGACCGATCCTCACCCTCGCCCCCACCGCCTTCACCGCATTCGTCGGCTGGACGACCACAACCGCTCACTGAGCGACCCCGGTCACATTCAGCCCCAGCGGTGTGCGGCCCCCGTCACATTCGACGTACCCGCTGCGCGATCCCACGCGCACGGACCGTTGAGGGACGGGTGAAGCACCCCACATGACCCACATCACCTACGAAGCACATTCGTAGCCCAACCTGTCCGATATGTCCGCCCATGCACCCCTTCTGACCTGCGGTTTGAGAGCCAGCTCACACGAGGGACTTTCCATCCCGATGCGGCCACAACTAGTAAAAGGGGTCATTGCGGACACGGTCCGAGCCTGTTTCTCTGGAGCAGTCGCCAGGCGCCGACGAGCCCACCCGG
>NZ_JBVHRI010000070.1:1870-4357 GCF_055566975.1 Streptomyces sp. NPDC027189 | reverse complement strand
GACCGATGGCAGTGCGCCATGAGGCGCCTTGTCGTATCCCCGATTTAGTCGGGAAGAATTTGGAGGGAGGTTCTTGGGTCTGATGGCTTACCTAATCCGGAAACGGTGATGGGACCGCAGCATGCCAGGAAATCGACGGCCGGGCTCAGGCATTGGAGACGGGGCGTCGAGGGACCCGCGTGACACGGTGAAAGCTGGATTGCCTGAACCCCAATCTCCAGAAGACTGAAGGTCAAGTCCGTCGGAAAAATGCCTGACACCGACGCCGCACCCTGCGACGGCTTGATGCCAGTGGCCGACGCAACCTCCGGAGTGCGGAGCGATGCCCAACGAGGGCATTCAAGGAGATGAGTGGGGCACCTACATCACGCTAGGACGTACGACAAGGACGAACATGGGATCGCCTACGGGAAGAGATCTTCCTATGGCGACGGAGGCCCCGTAGTAGTCGCCGGAGTCACGACCGGCCAAGGAGGACGGGAAAGCCGTCCGCATCGGGCGAAGGGGGCCAGGTGATCGGACACCACAGAATCGGGAGGTATGCGTAATGCAGAGCGCCGAAACGGTGCTGGGTGTCCTCCGTGAACGCGGCAGGCGTGGCCTGCCGTGCAATGAACTGTATCGACAGCTCTTCAATCCGCAGTTGTATCTACTGGCCTATGGACGTCTGTACTCCAACAAGGGAGCGATGACGCCCGGGGTCAACGGGGAGACCGTGGACGGCATGTCGCTGGGCAAGATTGAGCACGTCATCGACGCACTGCGCCACGAGCGCTACCGGTGGAGCCCAGCTCGCAGGGTCTACATCCCGAAGGGGCGGGGCAGCGCAAAGCTGCGGCCGCTCGGCCTGCCGCCCTGGAGCGACAAGCTCGTCGGCGAGGTGATCCGCCTACTGCTTGAGGCGTATTACGAGCCGACGTTCTCCGACTCCTCCCACGGTTTCCGTCCCCACCGGGGCTGCCATACCGCGTTACGCGATGTGGTCAATACCTGGACCGGGACAGCCTGGTTCATCGAAGGAGACATCGCCCAGTGTTTCGACCGGCTTGACCACGAGGTCATGCTTCGCATCCTGGGCAAGAAGATCCGAGACAACCGGTTCCTTCGGCTGATGCGGAACATGCTTAGGGCCGGATACATGGAGGACTGGGTCTGGAATGCCACGCACAGTGGTAGCCCGCAGGGCGGGGTTGTCTCACCGATCCTGTCCAATATTTACCTACACAGGATGGATGAGTACATCGAGAAGGTTCTTATCCCGGAGTACACCCGGGGACGTGTCAGAAAACCGAACCGCGCCTTTCATCGGGTGTGGGCGGCGATGGCGAGCGCCCGCAAGCGCGGCGACCAAACCAAGGTGCGGGAACTGCGCAAGCAACTCCACAGCATGCCCAGCATGGATACTCAGGATCCCGGCTACCGGCGGTTGAGGTATGTGCGTTATGCCGACGACACCCTCCTCGGGTTCGCCGGACCGAAGGCAGAAACCGAAGAAATCAAAGAGCGTTTGGCCCGGTTCCTGCGGGACGATCTCAAGCTGGAACTGTCGCCGGAGAAGACGCTCATCACGCACGCCCGGACCGGGGCGGCGAGGTTCCTCGGCTACGACATCACCGTGCTTCACAACGACCGCAAGGTCTCCGGCAGACGGCGCTCTGTCAATGGGACTGTCGGCTTGCGTGTCCCTCGTTCGGTGGTATCTGCCAAGCAAGCCCAGTACAAGGAGCGTGGGAAACCCGCGCGCCGCCCCGAGCTGCTGAACCAGGACGACCACGTCATCATCAGCACCTACGGGTCGGAGTACCGCGGCATCGTCCAGTACTACCTGATGGCCGGCGATGTCTTCCGACTCGCCCGGCTGCAATGGGTCATGGAGACCTCGATGTTGATGACGCTCGCCAACAAGCACCGCTCGTCGGTGTCGAAGATGGCCCGCAAGTACGCGACCACCGTCGAGACACCGTTCGGGCCGCGCAAGTGCTTCGAGGCCCGCGTCGAACGCACCGGCAGGAAGCCACTGGTCGGACGGTTCGGCGGAATCCCGCTGCGACAGAACAAGAAGACGGTCATCACCGACCGTCGGCTGGCCCCGGTCAACACCAAACGCAAGGAGCTGGTCACCCGGCTCCTGGCCGGGCGGTGCGAGGCGTGCGGACGCGTCGACAAGGTGGAAGTCCATCACGTCGCCAAACTCGCCGACCTCGGACGATCCGGACACCGGCCGCCGTGGGCAGATCTCATGGCCGCAAGACACCGCAAAGCCCTCGTGGTCTGCGGGAGTTGTCACGCGGACATCCACGGTGCAACACATCTGCCAGCAGTCACGGACTAGTCACCGGAGAGCGACGTGCGGTGAAAGTCGCACGCGTCGTTCGGGCTGGGGGTCGTGGGAAAAGGACCTGCTCAGCAGGCACCTCGCCGACGGCCCACCAGTACTCTCTGGCACAACCTGGGAGAAGCCGCCGAGAAGTGCGTCTACCGGCACCA
>NZ_JBVHRI010000070.1:0-1771 GCF_055566975.1 Streptomyces sp. NPDC027189 | reverse complement strand
GACCAGGCTCGATGACTACAAGCCCTAATTCGTTGGTAGCGGCACCGGTGCGGCTTCTTGGAGCACTGCCGGACCGTTCGAGTACGGGACTGTGACGCCTTCCTGGACCCAGGCTCATTGAGGCCTTCACTGAGAGCGGCGCACGGCCCCAGTGCTCGAGGTGATGGCGGTCGCGTGGACGCCGGGCGGACGACCTATACAAGCCCCGGCCTGCGAGGCCTCTAGGTAGAGCGGTGACGTTCGTCGTCTTCACGGCCGCCATCACCCGCGGCGTATTCACTCGTTGGAGTTGGCGGTGCGAGCCCGTTTCACGGTGACCTCTTACCAATCCCGAGCCTCGAGCTCTGGACAAGACCGAGGCCCGTGGGACGCGCTGGTGCCGCGAACGGCTTGTGAGATGTCGGACCGAAGAGTCCTGGAATTAGGGAGCCGCGTGGCCCGCATGCGCTCGTGACCAGCGCAGATGCCAGCGCCGAAGGGAAGAAGCAACTTGATCTACTGCGGGATCGACTGGGCTGAGAAGCATCACGACGTCGCTCTGATCGACGACACCGGACAGCTGCTGGCCAAGCGCCGCATCACCGACGATATGGCCGGCTACCGGCTGCTGCTGGACCTGCTCGCCGAGTACGGCGACGCGGAAGACGCCCCGATCCCGATCGCCATCGAAACCAGCCGTGGCCTCCTGGTTGCGGCCCTGCGGCAGGGCAATCGGAAGGTCTTCGCGATCAATCCGATGGCTGCTGCCCGTTACCGCGACCGGCACGGCGTCTCCCGCAAGAAGTCCGACCCTGGCGACGCTCTGGTGCTGGCCAACATCCTGCGCACCGATATGCCGATGCACCGGCCGCTGCCGGCCGACTCCGACCTCGCACGCGCCATTGCCGTCCTCGCCCGCGCCCAGCAGGACGCGACCTGGAACCGGCAGCAGATCGCCAACCAGCTCCGCTCGCTGCTGCGCGAGTACTACCCCGCGGCCCTGGACGCCGTCGCCGGATGGACCAACGGACTGTGCCGTCCCGAAGCCCGCGAACTGCTCAAGCTCGCGCCCACCCCGAGCCAGGCCGCCCGGCTCACCCGCGCCCAGCTCCGGTCCGCCCTCAAACGCGCTGGCCGTAGCCGCGGCATCGAAGCCGAGGCCGACCGGCTCCGCGAAGTCTTCCGCGGTGACTACGCGAGCCAGCCGCAGCTGGTCGAAGACGCGCTCGGCAAGCAGGCCTTCGCCCTCCTGCGGCAGTTGGAAGCCGCCTGCCTCGCTGCTGACGAGCTCGCCGAGGCTGTCGAGGAGTCCTTTCCCCAACACCCGGATGCCAAAGTCATCTTGAGCTTCCCCGGTCTCGGGGTCCAGCTCGGCGCCCGGGTGCTGGCTGAGATCGGCGATGACCGCCAGCGGTTCGTCGACGCACGTGGCATGAAGGCCTATGCAGGTTCCGCCCCCGTCACCCGCGCGTCCGGCAAGAAACACCACGTCGGGCGTCGCATGGTCAAGAACGACCGGCTTAACCATGCCGGCTACCTGTGGGCCTTCTCCGCTCTGCGGTCCTCACCCGGCGCGGACGCCCACTACCGGCGCCGACGCGAGCAAGGAGACTGGCACGCGGCCGCCCAGCGACACCTGTTCAACCGCATGATCGGCCAGCTCTACCACTGCCTTCAAGCAGGCGAACTGTTCGACGAACACATCGCCTTCCCCCTCGAACTGACCGCAGCAGCTTGACGACTTGGCATCGTGAGATGTCTACCTCGATCAGCGTTGGCAGGAAGGCTGCAC
>NZ_JBVHRI010000069.1:0-5237 GCF_055566975.1 Streptomyces sp. NPDC027189 | reverse complement strand
GAACAGTCCGCCGGCTGCCCGCGCCAGACCCCGAAGCGCCGGGCCCGGAGGACACGGCCTGGCTCTCCGAGATCACCGACAGGTGAGGCACATAGCCGGGTGAGGCAAAGCGCCGCCGGGGATTCAGGTCGCATGGGCGGAGTGTTCTCACGCCTGCCGGAGATGCGTCAGCGCCCGCCCCTCCCAGCAACCAACGGTGGCTCGGCCGGTCACCGGCGCCTCTTGCCTCCCTTGCGAGCCCAGTTCGCCAACGGCATCGACGCCGCGAGCCGGCGCGTACACAGAGCCTTCCTCGCCTCCGGGCGGGTCCTCGGGGAAGGCGTTGACATCACCGGCAAGCGCGGAGTGGAGGCCATCTGCTTCGCCGACACCCGCGGCTCCCAGATCGAGATCGTGCAGAACATCGGCCGGGCGCTCCGCCTGAACCGGGCGTCTCCGTCATGACCGGCTCCGGGCGGCTAGAGCGGATCGACTACGCGCCATCCGTCAGTCGAGCAAGGCCTCGGCGACGCGCTCGACGGCGCGTGGCCTTCACCACAGATTGCCCATCTAAGGATGGATAAACCCATATAAGTAGTTTTATAGCTAGCGGCACCCTCTCGGCATCCAGCTCCAGGGATTCAACGACAAGTGACACGGGAGAAGCGTTTGATCACGGCACGTAAAGGACACACCCGGCTGGTGGCTGCGGTCGGTGTACTCGGCGGTGTGCTCTCACTCACGGCCCTCGGCGGTACCAGCAACGCTGCTACCAGCGGCAACGATGCCGCGAATCACCCGAAACCGCAGGCGCGGGCGGATCAGGCAGCCACCCAGGAGACTTCCGACGCTCAA
This sequence comes from Streptomyces sp. NPDC027189, assembly GCF_055566975.1. Taxonomy (NCBI): domain Bacteria; kingdom Bacillati; phylum Actinomycetota; class Actinomycetes; order Kitasatosporales; family Streptomycetaceae; genus Streptomyces; species Streptomyces sp. NPDC027189. Next base: position 4,403 of record NZ_JBVHRI010000069.1, on the reverse strand, counting down.
ATAGAGATCACGCCCAAGCAAGGTGCCTACGACGTCGGGATCAACGACTCCGTCAAGGTCACCGTCAGCAACGGCAAGCTCACCAAGGTGACAATGACCGCCGTCGCGACCGGTGCCGAGGTTCCGGGCACCCTGTCCGCGGACGGCACGTCTTGGAAGCCGACCGGCCAGCTGGAGCGGGCCACCAAGTATCAGGTCGCCGCGGAGGCCACGGACGCCAAGGGCCGCTCCGTCACCGGGAACTCCACGATCACCACGGTCTCCCCAGCCAATAACTTCATCGGGCACCTCTCCCCCGAGGACGGTTCGACCGTCGGCGTGGGCATGCCGGTGACGGTCAACTTCGACCAGGCGATCAGCAACAAGGCCGCCATGGAGTCGAAGATCCAGGTCAGCTCCAGCAGCGGCCAGCAGGTCGTCGGCCACTGGTTCAACGACGACCGCCTGGACTTCCGCCCCAAGAACTACTGGAAGCCCGGCTCCACCGTCAACGTCACTCTCAACCTCTACGGCATTCAGAAGACGGTCACGTTCAAGATCGGCCGGAGCCAGATCAGCACGGTCGACGCCAAGACGAAGCAGATGACCGTCGTACGGGACGGCAAGACGATCAAGACCATCCCGATCTCGTCCGGCAGCACCGAGCACCCGACGTACAACGGTCAGATGGTCATCTCCGAGAAGTTCGGGCAGATCCACATGAACGGTGCGACCGTCGGCCTCACGAAGAAGGACGGCAAGCCCTCCTACGACATCGGGGCCGTACCGCACGCCATGCGCCTGACCGCCTCGGGCACCTTCATCCATGGCAACTACTGGGGTGCCGACGCGGTCTTCGGCAAGGTCAACACCAGCCACGGCTGCGTGGGCCTGAAGGACGTCAAGGGCGGCGGCGACGGCAAGCAGCCCGCCGCGTGGTTCTTCGACAACTCAATGATCGGTGACGTCGTGATCGTCAAGAACTCCGAAGACAAGACCATGTTGGCCCCGGACAACGGCCTCAGCGACTGGAACATGCTGTGGAGCGAGTGGGTCGCGGGCAGCGCGACCAGCTGACGCCACGTCACTCCCCACGCATCTGAACCTGAATCCCTTCCGCCAGGCGGCGGGGCGACACCGTGTCGCCCCGCCGCCTGCGGCGTCAGGGCGCTCGAGCAGTGCAGGTGCCGATACATCATCCGAGCAGATGAACACGGCGCGTCGCCCGAAGGCGCTCCGGCGCTGCTGTCCGTGTGGGGTTCATAGAGTCATCGCTGCAGGTGAGCAGCGGTGTACATGGTTGTCGCAGGTGGCTGAGACGCTGTCCCGATGGTCGTGTCGCTGTTGTACCGCGCTGCTCGCACGCTGCTGTCCCTACCCGCTGTCCTGCTGCGCCGAGACACCGCCAGGGACGCCGAGTTGTTGGTGCTGAGGCATGAGAACTCAGTCCTGCGCCGTCAGCTCAAGGTCCCGGTCCGCTACAAGTGGGCCGACCGGTTCTGGCTCTCCGCGCTGTCCTCGCTGATACCGCGCCGCCGCTGGGCCAATGTCTTCCCCTCCGTCACACCCGGCACCCTGCTGGCCTGGCACCGCAAGCTGATCGCCAAGAAGTGGGACTACTCCGCCCGCCGCAGCCGCAAGGGCCGACCCCCGACTGTGGCCGCGCTCAGAAAGCTGGTGCTGCGCTTGGCCGGCGAAAATCCCCGGTGGGGACATCGTAGGATCCAGGGCGAGCTTGCCCGGCTAGGGCATCCGATCGCACCGTCCACGGTCTGGGGGATCCTGAACGCCGCGGGCATCGGCCCGGCTCCACGCCGCTCCGGCCCCAGCTGGCGCGAGTTCCTGACCACCCAAGCCCAAGGGATCATCGCAGCCGACTTCTTCCACGTGGACACCATGCTCGGAAAACGCCTATACGCCATGGCGTTCCTGGAACACGGCACCCGAAGACTGCACATCACCGGCGTCACCACCACCCCACTCGGGCCTGGGCGACGCAACAGGCCCGCAATCTCGCCGCCCAACTCGACACGCGCATGGAGTCCCTGCGCTTCGTGCTGCGCGACCGCGGCGCCAAGTACGACCCGTCCTTCGACGCCGTCTTCGAAGCCGAGGACATGGACGTGCTGCTCAGCGCGCCACGGGCGCCACGGACGAACGCGCACTGCGAGCGGGTGATCGGCACCGTCCGCCGCGAGGCCCTCGACCACGTCCTGCTCATGAACGAGGCCCACGCCCGGCAAGTCCTCGCCGACTTCGAACGGCACTACAACGCGCATCGACCTCACCGGGCCCGAGACCAGAAACCCCCTCACGCCTCCGGGCAGCCCGCCACCATCCACGAGCTCGACAGCCACAGACTCCTGCGCACCCGCATCCTCGGCGGCGCCATCAACGAGTACCGGTACGCCGCTTGACCTGCGGCGACGACTTTCCGAGCCCCACAGGTTGTGTCCGAGGGGGGATCGATACCGGCAGCCCACGGAATGCGTGTCTCACCGCGGTACTTGAGCTATCGGTGTAGGGCAGATACCACTCAGCGTATTGAACTTGGACGCCGGTCGACATCCCTCACAGGGTGGCGCTCTCTGGTCCCGGCCTTATCGAGGGGCAGGGGCAAGGGCCCTGTCGATTCCGGAGCACGAATCCCTCCCTCTTCGGGACGCTTTTCACCGAAGGGCTTCACAGGGCCCAGTGGCGGAAAGCTTCGATCCATTCGGCGCCCTCGGGCGGAGGGTCGGGCAGCGGGAGGTCTCGCAGGCCTATGGGTTGGAGGATCCGTCCGCGGCGGCAGATCGCTACCACTCCGCTGCCTGGTCGCAGGTCGATCTCCTCGACGATGACGTCGACTCCCAACACTTCGGTGGTGAAGGGCACGGTAACGCGGTCGCTGAGCACGGCATGGAAGCCGACCAGCTCTTCGTCCTCGCCGTAGGCGTCAACGAGCGCCTCGGCGATCATGGCGTCGAGGCGCTGGTCCGACAGACCCCCGTGTAGTCGTCCCCGTATGAGTCGGTCGACTCGGGCCAGCGGGTGCGTACCGCGGCGAAGTCCTCGCGTACCCAGCGCAGCACGATCCCGTCGAAGTCCGCTGTACCCTCGGGCACCTCCACCGGCCTCCCCGACGGCAGCCCACTCAATGCCCGGTCCAACTCTTCGCCGAATCACCGTAGTTCGGCGTCAGTCTCGGCTTCGGCGGCCAGGTCGTCGTCGGTCGGCTCCAGACCGAGGTCCCGGTCGCAGGAGAGCCCGGCTGATGCGCAGCCCGCGGCACAGTCGCGCGGCCTCGCCGCCACCGGTCCCCTTGTTCTCCCGCGCTGCGGGGTGTGCCAGGGCGGCCAGGCACCAGTCAAGGGCCCGTTCGGACCTGCCGATCTCCCCGAGCATGTCGACCATGTCGTCGAAGACCTGCAGGTCGGCCACGGCCTCATCGGGCTGCTCGGTCAGCTCCTCGCGTAGGGTTTGCTCGGCCTGTCCGGCGTCCCGCTCGCGGTCCTGCGCGCGGGACTGCTCACGCCGGAAGGCGACGATCTGCGGTACCGGGCTGCATGCCGGACTTTCATCGAGGGCAGTCAGCGGCTCGACTTCGTCAACGACCTCGCCGAGGACGTGCGGGACGGACGCGTGGGCATCCCGGTCGACACGATGGAACGGTTCGGGGTCACCATGGATGGCATGGCCACCGGCGTCGGCGGCTCGGCCCTGGAAGAGCTGATAGCCGAGCAGGTCACCACCGCACGCGCCGCCTTGCCGGCCGCAAGGCAGCTCCCGGCGCTGACCCCGTCCGACGGCTCGCGGGTGCGCTGGTGGAGATCGAACTGCTCACGGCGGAAGCCGTGCTCGCACGGGGCTCCGGGGTACTGCGCGGTTCCGCGAACCCGCCGCTGGGCAGGACGCTACGCGTTCTCGCGCACCAATACTGACCGGTATCGGACGCCGGTGAACGTGCCGCTCGTGTGGTAGACCCGGCGCTTGTTGCCGTCCGGACCACGCCGTGCGAGAGGGCCGGTTCGAACCGTTCTACGACTCCCGTCGGCCCCATCAGGGCATCGCGAACGGTCGCCCGTTGCGCCCATTGTTCACGCCGATCGCCGACCCTGACGAGACGACCCGCCTCGGCACACGCCGGCTCCTTCACGTACCGCACCTCATAGGTCGCGGTGAGTGAGGAACAACCGTCGAGGACAGGGTGGGATGCACCCTGGAGGAAGAGGAGGTGTGAAGGCGGGAGACGAGACGTGATGCGGACCAGCGACGAGATCTATCACCGGGTCCGCTGGGACCCGCGGTTCGACCCGGCCCGTTTCGTGCTGGGGATCAGCCAGCGCCGGGATGCCCTCAAACGCATCCCGCTGCCTTCCTTCGTGCCCGGGGGCGACATCCCGTGGCACCGGGTGGTGTTCATCGAGGCGGACGGCGAGGTG
>NZ_JBVHRI010000068.1:0-5552 GCF_055566975.1 Streptomyces sp. NPDC027189 | reverse complement strand
ACATGTTCAGACGAAGGCCGCTTTCGCGTACGGCGGTTACCGGACCGAGTGATCAAGTTCGACGCACCATTCGACGCCGGACGTTAAAGATCAAGTTAGACGGCGAGCGTGATGTTGGCGTGCAGTTTGCCGATGATGCTCACCACGGCCGTCTTGTTGCATCCCGACACGGTCGTGGTGTCGTCCGTATACCCGCCCTCGGGGTGCGGGGCGGATACACGCACCCGCCATTTCTTGCACCCTTTGTAGCTCACGTGAATGTAGTGGTTCCGGGTGTTGCTCATCATCAGGCTGCGGTACTGCTTGTCCGAGTAGTGCCACTTCTGCGGGCCGCCGAGAACGTCGATGTCCCCCGAGCGAGTGCCGAGGTAGACGGCATCGGCGTTGTCGGCCGAAGCGGGCGTCGCAGCGAGGGCACCCGTCATGACTGCCAGAGATGCACCAAGGACCGCCAACTTTGTGCGCGCCCCGCGATATGTGATGGACATCGTTTTCCCCTTGATCGTCGCTGAAGATACGTCATGCAGTACGGCAACCGCCCATCGCCGGATCACGCAGGATAGTCACCCCACTTCCAGGTCCAAGTGTCCGTGAATTCCGTGTCGGGAACATAAACGATCTTGCCAAACGCGGAGAACGACTTGCACTGACTCTTGGGAGGCAGCGCTTTCGTCTCTGTTTCGACGGGCGCCCTTCCCGATGTCACTTTTTCGTAGACCCTCTTGGTCGGGTTGGTGCAGTAGATGTTTCCCCGCAGGGAAAACACTCTTGAGGTACAGCCGGGGCGAGTCCTGAACCAGGCCTTCAGGTACGTTCCGAACTGGTCCGAGTCGTACCAGACGCGGAGTTGAGGTGCACCGCAACCGACGGCTGCCGCCGGGGTCGCGGTAACCATGGCTGCCGAAGAAGCCAGAACGGCGCCGGCAAGCACGACCGAACCCGCGCTTGACCAAGGAGCCGAGCGGCCGACGTCGCGAAACTGGCAAATGCATCCCTCTTCACCCTTCCAGGGACCGTTTTCCATGTCGAGCGGATGCGCTTCGCCACGTCGGCGAAGCGATATCTCATTACACCCGAGGCGACCTGTCCCCCGATATCCCCTTCTCGGGGGGGCACAGAATCGGGCATTCGCGACGCGCGACCCACAATCGTCATTTACGGCAAATGCGACTGCCATTCACCTGAAGGTCATCGACACGCCTCAAGGGAACCTCAAATAATCCGACACGAGGAATTGAAAGCTTGACGCCCAGTCGATCCCAGGGAAATAATGGACAAAATCTGGCCGCCTTGACCACTCGGCCACACGTCTGAATTACGCAAATCGCAAAACACCAACCGGGGGAGCGAAATGCGAATTGAAATAGCCGATGACAGGATCCTCTTTCGAGCGACTCTTCTCGCTATATTGGAGACTCAATCATCACCTAACATTGAAATCAAGGACGGAGAAAATCCCCATCTCATCATCACCAGCCACGCTCAAGGGCGCGACTCCACCGAAGTCCTCAAGCTCGCCGGACAGGCGGTTCCGGAAATTCCGGTCCTGGTCATAGCCGAGCACGTCTCGGAGATCGACATTCGGCATGTACTGACGATGGGTGCGGCCGGAATCCTCCTCCAGGTGACCACCGCGCAACATATTTCATGGGCTATCCCGGCAATCTTGAGTGGATGTCGCGTATTGCCGCCGGAGATCTCCGAATCGATGATCGGCGAATACTTGGATTCCTCATCCATGACACCGCAGGAGCAATCAGCCCGGGAAAATGTCCACCGCTTGAGCAGCAGAGAACAGGAGGTCCTGCAGCTGCTCGGTAGCGGAATGTCGAACCGGGAAATCGCAGCCAGCCTGTTCATCAGTCCCGAAACAGTAAAAGATCACGTCCGGGCGATACGGTCCAAGCTGAACGTCGCCAATCGTGTTCACGCCGCTCACGTGGCATGGCTCGCGCGCAGCGTGACAGCCCGCGCAGCATAGGCTCACGACCCGGATCGACTGCGAGACAGTCGGGGCAATCGCCACTGCCCCCGTCACTTGACGCAAGCACCGGCAATGGGTTGCATACGTTCTGTGATCGTGCACCCCGCTCCAACTGCCTGTTCCCGTACGTCCCTCAGGACACCGCTCCGGGCAGGGGGCAGCGCGCCGTGGACCCGGTGATCATCGTCGGAGCGGGGCCCGTGGGGCTCACGCTCGCCCTGGCGCTGGCCCGCCAGGAGGTTCCCTCCGTGGTCCTCGACGAGGGTCCGGGCAAGGATGAACAGCGGCTGGCGCGGACGGTGGTACTGCGCGAGGACACTGCCGCGCTCGTCGAGCGGCTGACGGGTTTTCCCCTCTCCGAGGCCGGTTTCCGTTGGGCCGGATGGCGGTCGATGCGGCGCAAGCAGGTGATGCGCGAGATCACGTTCGGCACGGGCGTTTCCGACACCGGCGCGCACGGCTTCGAGGACGGCGCGCAGGGCTCGCGGGGCAACGCGCACGGCTCGGGAGGCAGCGCGCAGAATTCCGAACGCGCCGAGGTGCCCGCCCCTGTGCACCTCGCCCAGCACACCCTGGCCGCCGCCCTGCGCGAGGCCATCACCCACGAGCGGCTGATCAAGGTCGCCGTGGACAGCCGACTCGACTCCATCGAGCAGGAGACATCGGGCGTGACCGCGCACACCCGCGGCCCCAAGGGCACGTGGTGGCGCGGCAGTTACCTCGTCGGCTGCGACGGACCGCGTTCGACGGTGCGCAAACTCCAGGACATCCGCTTCCCCGGACGCACGGCCGTCGAGCGACACGCCGTGGCAGCACTGCGTACGGAACTTCCGTGGCCCGGCGAGGCGTTGTTGCATCGGATGCCGCCGTGGCGGACGTCGGGCCCCTCGACCGGGGAGGTGACCGCGCGTCCCCTCGCCGACGACGCGTGGCGCCTGGACTGGCTGCTGCCGCCCGGCAAGGACCTGGTCACGCCCGACCTGCTGCTGTCGCGCATCCGGGAGACGCTCGCGGGCTGGAGCGGAGGCTCCACACCGCCGTACGAGCTGCTCGACACCGGAGTCCACACCGTCCACCACCGCCTCGCCCGCCGGTGGCGGGTCGGCCGGGTCTTCCTCGCCGGGGATGCCGCGCACCTGCTCGGCGCGCTCGGCAGCCAGGGTCTGGACGAGGGCCTGCGGGACGCCGACAACCTCGCCTGGAAGCTGGCGCTGGCCTGGCACCACGGGCCGCACGAGACGCTGCTGGACAGCTACCAGGTGGAGCGACGCGCCGTCGTCGCCGCCCGGCTGCGCGCCGCCGACCAGGCGCTACCGCTGCTGCGCGGCGGCGGAGGCCTGCGCTCGTACGTGCCCGGGTCTGCCCGCGGCCACGACGCCCTGCTCACGGACGGCCACCTGGGGCGTGGCCCGCTGGGCGCGCCGGGGGCGTACGCCGATTCGCCACTCTCGCCTCCCTTCGCCGAGTCGGTCGCCCCGGTGGATACGGCACCCGGCGCGCCGGTCACCGATGTGGGGGTGACCGCCGAGGACGGGTCCTTCGTCCGACTGCGGGAGCGGCTGGGGCGCGGGGTCATGCTCGTCGTGCTCGTCGCACCGGGTACGGGGGTGTGGGAGCGCAAGCACTGGGTGACCGCCGGGATCATGCCCCGGCTCGCCGCCGCCGTGACCGCGCTACCGCACCCCGCCGAGCTGCTGGTCGCCGAGAGCTACCCGGGCGCGGCCGCGCACACCGTGCTCCTCGTCCGCCCCGACGGCCACCTGGTCAGCGCGCTCAGCGGGGTCCGCCCGGCTGATCTGTACGCGGCGGCCGAGGCAACGCTCGGCGGGCCGACGAAGGCGGAGGCCACTGCGGGTATGAGCTGAGCGCGCCATGACGAGGTGCAGGAGGAGCCGGCGGTGACGGTCCGGGCCACCGGGGATCGAGTCGCAGGAGCCCGTGGTGACGGTCCAAGCCGACGCCCGAGACCGGGGCAGTGACCGAGAGGTCGACCTCGGCAAGCTGGGCGAGCACATCGCCCCGGCCGTCGTCGAACTCGTCACCGCGTCGACCAGCCCGCCGTCACGGTCCGGACCGCCCGGAATCCGGCCCGGCCGAGTCCCCGATCCGCCGTCCGGACCGCCCGCGACCTGGGGTGTCGAAGCCCGATGCCCGATCGGGCTCAGGGGCGTCAACCGGCCGCCTGGTCACCGTGTGTCCACATAGTGACGGTGAGTTGACCGGTCTGCACCACCATGGTGTACTTCGGATCGTGACCGACACCTGTGTGCGCCTGTGGCGGAGGGTCCATATGGACCTCGTCCGCTATGCGGGCTGCGTGTGTCGCCCGTCCTGCTGAATTCGCATCCCACCACCTCCGCGCGCCGCCCGTGTGCTGCCGCGCACTCCCACGCGAACCCTCAGGACGGTACGAGTGTCTGTGTCCCCCTCTGTCTCCGCACCCCCACAAGCTCCCATGCAGGCTCCCACCCAGGCCGACCTGCTCGAATTCGTACGTCGTACGGCAGCCGACGCCGAGCTGATCTCCTCGCTCCCGCTCGACCCCGAGGGCCGTACCTGGGTGCGCCTCGAAGGCCCGGGCGGCAGTGAGGCCTGGCTCATCGGCTGGCCTCCCGGCACCGGAACCGGCTGGCACGACCACGCCGAGTCGGTCGGCGCCTTCGTCACCGCGTCGGGCGAACTGAAGGAGTACTCGCTCACCTCCCGGCTGCCCACCGACGGCTGGAAGACCCTGGAACTCGCCGAAGGCATCGACCGGGAGCGAACACTGCCAGCGGGCAAGGGCCGCTCCTTCGGCCGCCACCACGTGCACGAGGTGCTCAACGAGTCCACCGAAGAGCACGCGATCTCGGTTCACGCCTACTACCCGCCGCTCCCGCAGATCCGCCGTTACAGCCGCACGGGCCAGGTGCTGCGCCTGGAACACGTCGAGCGTCCGCAGGACTGGCAGTGAGCACCCAACGCCCCGTGGGCATCGACGAGTTGCTGGAGCAGATCCGCGAGGCGCTGGATCGTGTAGAGGCCAAGGAAGCCTACGAAGCCGCGCAGGCGGGCGAGGCGCTCCTGGTCGACACCCGGTACGCCGCCCTGCGCGAGCGCGACGGGCTGATCCCCGGCGCCCTCGTCGTCGAGCGCAACGAACTGGAGTGGCGGCTCGACCCCCAGGGCAGCCACCGCGCTCCGGAGGCCACGAGCCACGATCTGCGGGTCGTGGTGTTCTGCAACGAGGGCTACGCGTCGAGCCTTGCGGCCGCGTCCCTGCGGCAGTTGGGACTGCGCCGGGCCACCGATCTGGTCGGAGGATTCCAGGCCTGGAAGGCGGCCGGGTTCCCGGTGACCGCGGCCTAGTGTCCTGCGCCTGAAATCCGTCGGTAGATCTGTCTTGTCTCGGCGGTCGGATTCCCGCCGCCGACCAGGCGCGTTGACCGTCCGCGGCCCAGCCAGAACTGCCTAGGAACTTCCGGCGCAGGACACTAGCGGTGGTTTGTTGACGGCGGGTCTGTGTGGGAGTAGGCCGTTAGGTGAAGGCGTCAACTACGGCCTGGGGAGCCCGAGATGACGAGGCGGC
>NZ_JBVHRI010000067.1:0-7965 GCF_055566975.1 Streptomyces sp. NPDC027189 | reverse complement strand
CCGGCAAGACCGCCCCTGACGCATCATCAGCCAACTACACTCCGGACGACGCCTCTGACCAGGCCAGATAGCGAAACGCTGCTGGAGTACTAGGCGAGGTGCTCCCGGAACCATTCGACGGCGGCGCCGCTCGCCTTGTCGAACTGCGTGGTGTACGGGTCGAAGTGGCCGCCGGGGATGGTCCGCAGCCGCTTCGGCTCCAGCGCGCGCTCGTAGGCCGCGAGAGCGAGGTCGGTCACGGTGACGGTGTCGTTGAGCGCGACCACCATGAGCAGCGGTGTGGGCGAGACCCTGGTGACCCAGACTCCGGGCTCGTACATGCGCGCGGCACGGGTGGAACGGACGGTGACCTCGTTGTCCCACACACCGTCGGGCTTGGGCTGGAGGTAGAAGTCGATGGCCTCCTGGGTCCGGTAGGACGCGGGCACCGCCGGGTCGCTGCCGACGATGGCCTGGCTGCGGGGGGCCTCGCCGCGCAGCTGGGCGCGCTCGTCCTCGTCGAAGGCCGCTTCCAGACCGGCGACCGCCTCCGGTGCGATGCGGCGCAGGCCCTGCTCGAAGCCGCTGATGGTCGGCACCTGGGCGACCACGGCCCGCAGGCGGCGGTCGGTGGCACCGAGGACGATCGCGTGACCGCCGGCGTAGCTGGTGCCCCACAGGCCGATCCGGTCGGGGTCGACCTCGGGCCGGCTCTCCAGGTAGGAGATGGCGCGCCGCCAGTCGGCGATCTGCCGCCAGGGGTCGACGTCCTGGCGGGGAAGGCCGTCACTGGCCCCGAAGCCGCGGTGGTCGTGCAGCAGGACGGCGAAGCCGTTGTCCGCGAAGGTCTGTGCGAACGGCTCCAGGCCGTGTTCCTTCACCCCGGCGTAGCCGTGGGCCATGGTGACCGCCGGGTGCGGGCCTGGGCCGTCCGGCAGGAAGAGCCAACCGCGCAGGCGTATCCCGCCGTCGGCCTCGAACTCGACATCCTCGCGCTGGAACATGGAACAACCTCTCTGTGTGGGTGGGGACTTCAGCCCTGGTGGAAGTGGTCGGAGTCGATCTCGCCGGCCAGCCGGTCTCGCAGTTCGGCGGAGAAGCGCAGTGCGGCGCCGAGCGGACGGTGGTGGATGGCGGCCCGGAGGATCTGGTCGTCCGCATTCCTGGTCAGGAGGGTGACGCCCTCGATCGGCAGGCCGCCGAACGCGGTGGCCTCCCACTCCAGGTAGCTGCGCGGACCGTCGACGGCCTCGCGGGTGAAGCGGAGCGACTCGTAGATCGCGCTCGCCGCGCCCATCACCTTCTTCACCTGGTCGCGGCCTTCCACGGGGCGGAGCAGGACGCTCGCCTCCAGAACCACGTCCTCGGTGAACGCCTCGCCGAACGCCGTGGCGGACTTCTGCGCGAAGGCGTTCGTCCAGCCCCGCGGAGCCGTCGTGTCCGCGACGGGAGCGGCTTCGGAGCCGAGGACCCCGGCGAGGAGACGGTCGAGGTGGCCCGCGACCTCGGCCGCCTGCTCGATGTGGGCCCAGTGACCGGCCTCGGCCACCGACACCGCCGTCACGTCGGTGAAGCGGGGTGCGATCGCGTCGTGGACCATGCTCTCGGTGACGAACCCGTCGCCCTCGCCGCGGACGATGAGCACCGGGCCGGAGCAAGCGCTCGGATCCTCGCCCTGAGGGTGTCCGGTGTTCCAGCACTCGGCGAGGGCTCGGAGGACCTCCGGCCGCAGCCGCGTCCCGGTGGCGACCAGCCGGTCCAGTTCCGCCGGCGGGAACGCGGCGGACAGGTTCTCGCGAACGCCTCGCTGGCCGGGTTCGTTGCCGCCCAGCGAACGGAACTGCTCGATCATCTCGTCGGGCAGATGCACGCCCGCGAGCGGGACCGGGGTCACCAGCACGAGTCCGCGGGCGCGGTCGGGCCGCTGGACCGCGACCAGTTCGGCCACGGCGGCGCCCATGCTGTGGCCGACGATCACGAACGGCTTGCCGAGGGCGTCGACCGCCGCGCCCGCCTCGGCGGCGAACCGGTCGTAGTCGTAGGGCCCGTCCGCCGCGGCGCGGTCACCGCAGCCGGCCAGGTCGAGCGTGATGCACTCGATGCCGGGTGTGGCGAGCTGGGGGATCAGGCGGTCCCAGACGTACTGATCGTCGAGGAAACCGTGGACGAACACCACGGCCAGGTCCCCGTCGCCAGTGCGGCGGTAGCGTACGTCGGTGTCGGCGACGCGTTCCGTTTTCATGTGTGTGTTCTCACTGTCCCGCTGTGGACGTCGGCCCGGAAGGGGACCGGTCCTGGCTTTCGGTGGGCATGTCGGTGGGATGTGCGTCCGGGCGCGCATCCGGTCGAAGGCGAAGTCTCTGATGCGTGCGGTGCCTTCGGCGGCTTCGGTGTCTGCGTGGCCGGCCGTCTAGAGACGGGACACTCCGTCGCGCCGGGCGGCCTCGGCGACCGCTTCGGCGACCGCGGGGGCGACCCGCGGGTCGAAGGGGGACGGGATGATGTGGTCGGGGCGCAACTCGTCGGCGATCAGGCCGGCCAGGGCGTCCGCGGCGGCGATCTTCATGCCTGGCGTGATGCGCGAGGCGCGAACGCGGAGGGCTCCGGAGAAGATGCCGGGGAAGGCGAGGACGTTGTTGATCTGGTTCGGGTAGTCGCTGCGGCCGGTCGCCACGACGGACGCGTACTTGTGGGCGACTTCGGGGTGGATCTCGGGGGTGGGGTTGGCCATGGCGAACACGAAGGCGCCTTCGGCCATGGTGGCGACCGCGGTCTCGGGGACCGCGCCTCCGGAGACGCCGATGAAGACGTCGGCGCCTGCGAGGGCTTCCTCCAGCGTGCCAGTGTGTCCGGCCCGGTTGGTGTACGCGGCGATGTCCCGTTTGACGTCGGTCAGGTCGGTGCGGCCGAGGTGCAGTACGCCGGTCCGGTCGGTGACCACGACGTCGCCGATGCCGGCCTCCACCAGGATCTTGGCGATCGCGACGCCCGCCGCTCCCGCGCCCGAGATGACCGCGCGCAGCCCGTCGAGGGTCCGCCCGGTGAGGCGGGCGGCGTTGCGCAGGGCCGCCAGGGTGACCACAGCCGTGCCGTGCTGGTCGTCGTGGAAGACCGGGATGTCGAGTCGGTCCTGGAGCCTGCGCTCGATCTCGAAGCACCGGGGTGCGGAGATGTCCTCGAGGTTGATGCCGCCGAAGGACGGCGCGAGTCGGGCGACGGTGTCGACGATCTCGTCCACGTCCTTGGTGGCGAGCGCGATGGGCACCGCGTCCACGTCACCGAACTGCTTGAACAGGACCGCCTTGCCCTCCATGACCGGCAGCGACGCCTGCGGTCCGATGTCGCCCAGGCCGAGCACCGCGGTGCCGTCCGTCACCACGGCGACGGTGTGCGAGACCCAGGTGTAGTCGTGGACGAGACCGGGCTGTTCGGCGATGGCGGTGCACACCTCGGCGACGCCCGGCGTGTAGGCGAGTGAGAGGTCCTCGCGGTCGCGCAGCGGCACCGTCGGGGTGATCGCCATCTTTCCCCCGTGGTGGAGCGCGAAGACCGGCTCCTCGGCTCGGCCGGGCGCGGGGGTCCGCGTCGACGCGGCGGTTTCTGTTTCCACGACTGATTCCTTTGCTGATTCGTTCTGCTGGTCCCGTCGCCGATCCCTTGTTCGGCTTGCCGTACCCGTTCGCCCGGCGGGATGCTCAGGCACTCCGGTGTGGCCGTGTGCCCCGATGCCGTGCCCGGCGGGTGCCGCTGGGCCTCGGCCCGCCCCGGTACGCGGGCAGGCTCCGGGCCTGGTCGGCGGGCGGGAACGCGGGGTTCACCAGCGAGGAGCCCCTTCGGCCAGCTGCAGTTCACCCCTTCCGAACGAGAAGCTCTCGTTCGGGACCGGGATCAGGGCGATGAATATGTCGTCGGGAGAGACATCGAGCGCCTCGACGACCAGCCTGTTGATGGCGGCGGACGCCGCCCGCTTGTCCTCCAGGGGCCGGTGGGCGCCGAAGAGAACCGTGATGATCATGGCGTCGGCGCTGCGGTGCATGCCCATGAAGGTCGGGTCGAGGAAGAGTTCGTCCTCGCCGTGCTCGCTGATCATGATGAAGCGGTCGCCCTCGGGGATGCCGAGGCCCTGCACCAGCGACTGGTTGAGGGCGTCGGCGAGGGCGCGCTTCTGCTGCGAGGTGAAGCGGTTGGCGGGGATGTGGGCGTTGAAGACCGGCATGGGGGGCTCCTTCGGGGAGTGCGGTGTCGGGTGTCGGACCGTTCGGGGGGCCTGATCAGGGCCCGGTGTACGACGCGGCCGCTCCGGACGTCCATACCGCGCGGGAGTGCGCGGCTGGTATGCGGCCGGCCCGGCGGCGACGCCGTCATGCCTTCGTGGCTCCGGAGGCGGACCAGTCGGCGCTGTCCACCTGCGACCATCCGTCCGGGCGTCCGTCGAGACGGTGGCTACGCCGGCCCAGTCGCGCGCTCAGTACGTCGTCCGGCAGGGGCGGGACGAACGCGTTGTCGGCGAGGGTGTACTCGGCGGCGAGGCGGCCGACCGCGGGAATCGCGCCGGTGTCGATGCGTCCGTTCCGGACGTAGACGTCGTCCCGGACGTGGAAGCGCACGACCTTGCCCCAGACGACGTGGTCGTTGATGTCGCCGACCTGGATGATCCGGTCGACGACGCATTCCATCGCGATCGGTGAGTCCTTCACCCGCGGCACCTTGACGACCTCGCAGTCCGCCTTCTCGAGGCCGACCTCGTCGAACTCGTCCTGGGAGCTGTCGAATTCGATGGCGCTGCGGTGCATCTCGTGGGCCAGCGGAAGCGTGACCAGGTTGGTGACGAACTCGCCTCTGTCCCGGATGTTGATGAACGTGTCCTTCAGGGTCCCGTCCGACCGCGGCTGAAGGGTCAGGGACACGATCGGGGGCACCCGGCTCACTACGGTGAAGAACGAGATCGGCGCCAGGTTGGCGACGCCGGATTCCGACTGGGTGCTCACCCAGCCGATCGCCCGTGGCGTGACCGCCCCGATGAGCAGTTTGTACGCGGAGGTCGCGTCCAGTTCGTCGCTGTTGATGATCACGTTCATGTCCTCTCTGACATGCACGGCGGCATACCGCCGGTGAAGGTGTGGCCGGGGCGGGCTGGGGGCGGGTCATCGGGGCCGCTGCCGGCCCCGGCGCGCGGCACCGGTGCACCGGTGGAGCGAGGTGGGACGACCGTGTCCTCGGGGCCCGGCCGGTACGTCGTCGTTCTGGCTCCGGGTCGGGTCCGGGGCCGGGCCGCGAACGGGTCGGCGCTCCATGCCGGTTCCCGGTTCCGGTCGGACGGATCAGCCGGCCGCGGAGGGGAAGAACTCAAGGCCCTCGATCACGTCACGGCCCTTGGCGGTGTCGGCGTACAGCCGCGCCTCGGTGATCAGTCCGTCGGTGACGGCGAACAGGAGGAGGTGCTCGTTCTCCATGGTGCGGCCGTTCTTCGCCTTCGCCCGGGCCCGGACGGGGACCACCACGTGCGACCCGGCGTCGAGCACGGTGTGCAGGTCGTAGTTGAAGTACTCGTAGTAGTGGTCGAAGAGGTCCTTGTAGAAGGCCGCAAAGCCGTCCCGGCCGTGGAACGTCCCGCCGTAGGGCAGCGAGGTGGGGAAGTGGAAGACCACGTCCGGCGACATCAGGGCCACCAGGTCGGATGAGTCGTTCTTCTCGAACCCGGTGTATGCGCGGTGGCAGGCGTCGACGATCGCCTGGTTGCTCGACATGCTTCCTCCATGCTCATGGCTGGGTGCGGTGCTGGGGTGAACGCTTGTCCACTCGCCCCGGCTGTCCGTCCAGTGGTGCGCGCAGGGACCGGGGATCAAGGGGACAGGCCGATCGGCTCGTGAGGCGTCCGGGAGCCTGACCGTGCTCGGGCGGTCATCGGTCGGGCTTCGCGGGCCCGGGGGCGCGGCGGTGTCTCTCAGCGGCCCCGTTGCAGCTAAGTTTCCATCTGGAACCCAGGAAGTCAAGGGCTGGGTTCCAAATGGCAACCCTGGAGCTATCCTGGCCGTATGGAATGGCGTGAACTCGATCTGGGCAACTGCAGCGTCGCCGCGACCCTGGGGCTGATCGGCGAGCGGTGGACCCTTCTCATCCTGCGTGAGGTCTTCGCCGGACTGCATCGCTTCGACGAGATCGCGGAGCACCTCGGGGTCTCCCGCCGCGTCCTGGCCGAACGCCTCGGCCAGCTCGTCGCGGCGGGGCTACTGGAGCGCCGCAGCTACCAGGAGGCCGGACGGCGCGCGCGCCAGGAGTACCACCTGACGCCGTCCGCGCACGACATCCACTGGGTTCTGGCCGCTCTCCTGCAGTACGGAGACACGCATCTCGGCGGCCCCGAGGGCCCGCCGGCTCTGCTGAACCACGCCGGCTGCGGCGGCCGGGTGCACCTCGAACTGCACTGCTCCTGCGGGCACGAGGTCACCACCTCTGAGGTGGAGCCCATCACCGGCCCCGGCGCCCACAGCACATCCGTCTGACGGCGGCCCGCCCTCCCCGGCACCCCTTCCCCGCCCAGACCGGACGGCTGGCGGCCTCGGCGCCCCCGCCCCCATCCAGACCCGGTCGCCCGCAGCGGGGGCGCACGGCCGGAGCGCCGCCGGGCAATGCGCTCGCCGGAGGCGGCGAGGACGGTTCGGCATCCGTAGCCGAAATAGGCGAACGTGCTACGGTTACTTCTCAAGGGTCATCCGAAGACGGCCTGCCGTCCACCGCTCGGGCGAGCACGACCGGGATCGACGGGACTGCCTTCGACGGGCCCGCAACGCCGCTCCCCGCCGTGCCTGGACCACGGCACCCACCGGAGCGGATCCTCACAGCTGCCCGCCCTGACATGTGCCCGGCTCGCCGCCGTCCGGCCACGAGCAGACGGCTGCGCGAGCCAAGTTCCGCCGATTCGCCCTCTGAAGGAGGCACCATCATGACCGCATCCGCACCCACTCCCCTGGCCTACGAAGTTCTCGTCCAGGAGGGCACTCCCCGAGCCGGTGGCGAGCGGCTGCCCAATGGTGAAGGGCTCGTCTCCTCGCCCCTAACGTCGACGCTGATCTTCGGCGAGGAGGACGCCGTGCTGGTTGACCCGCCCCTGACCACCGAGCAGACCCAGCGGGTGGGCGACTGGATCGAGCGCTCCGGAAAGCGTCTGGCCTACATCTACGCCACCCACGGGCACGGCGACCACTGGTTCGGCACCGCCGACCTCGTGAAGCGGTTCCCCGGCGTCACCGTCTACGCGACCCCCGGCACCATCGAGGTCATGCACAAGCAGGCCACCGAGGGCCGCGAGGAACTGTGGGACAAGCGCTTCCCCGGCCTGATCCCCGACACCCCGGTGCTGGCCCAGCCCGTCCCGGCGGAGGGCTTCCAGCTGGAGGGCAACCTCATCGAGGCCGTCGAGGTCGGTCACACCGACACCGACAAGACCACGGTCCTGCATGTGCCGTCGATCGGTCTTGTGGTGGCCGGCGATGTCGTCTACAACGGCGTGCACCAGTACATCCTCGAAGGTGGCGACGGCGGCCTGGAGGAATGGCTGGGGGCCCTCGACCGCGTGGCCGCGCTCCAGCCGCGCGCCGTCGTGGCCGGTCACAAGAACAAGGACCTGCCCGACGACCCGGCCACCATCGAGGAGACCCGCCAGTACCTGCTGGACGCGATCCAGCTGCTGGGCCAGAACCCCACCGCCCGCGAGTACTTCGACCGGATGACGACCCTCTACCCGGACCGCCTCAACCCGGGCCCGGTCTGGTACGGAGCGGTCGGCCTGCTGGGAGCCTGACACCCCAGGGACAACGGGCCCGGCCAGGACCGCTGAAGCGGTTCGCCGGGCGCCACGCGGCCGGGGGCTTGGATGGCCAGCCCTTGTGGTTAGTACTGCAACCGCATCTGCGTGACGATCATGTTCGTGGTGCGTTGGTATGACTGTGTGCTGAAGAGCTGACGGTTGAGCAGGTTGAGTCGTGG
>NZ_JBVHRI010000066.1:0-8639 GCF_055566975.1 Streptomyces sp. NPDC027189 | reverse complement strand
GGTAGTGGCCACCGCCGACCCGGCCACCCTGCCGGCGAAGGCGACCTGGTACCTGGCCACCGACCTTCCCCGCCCGGGCTCCCCACGCATCACCGAATCGCCCTACCCGCCCGCCGCCCTCGCCGAAATCGTGCGGATCTACGGGCTGCGGCACTGGGTCGAACAGAGCTACAAACAGGTCAAGGACGAACTCGGCTGGGCCGACTTCCAGGTCCGCTCCGATGCCGCCATCCGCCGCCACCAGACCCTCGTGAACTGCGCTTTCAGCTTCTGCTGGAACACCTGGTTCGCTCCGCCCCCGCCCGTTCAAGCCGATCCGCCATCCGGTCCTGACGCACTGCCAGGCCCGTTAGAGAGGGGGAGAACCAGGGCCCCAGCAGCCCCAACCGGCGTGCTGGCCCCAGGCACTCCGGGCCGTCCGTGGCTGGCTAACGCCCTGGGCCACGCTGCAACGCTACTGGCGAGCATGGTCGACGAAGCCCCCGCCCCCAGCACTCCAGGAACTGATCAACACCGTCGGCAGCGGCAGACCTCTTGATCTCTACTGCCCGGTCTAACAAACCACCGCTAGTGAGCCGGTCTTGAGGTCTCGCTTCGCCACGTGAGCTGTGTTCCGTTTCAGATCATGGCCGTGCTGGTGACAGCGCGGCTCTGCTTCGGTGTGCTGACGGTGTGGGGGACAACAGGCTGGAACCGCTGGTGTTATCCGAGGCCGAGCAGCTGACGTTGCAGGGATGGGCGAAACGCCGGACGACCGCGCAGGGCCTGGCGAAGCGGGCTCGGATCGTGCTGATGTGCGCCCAGGGACTCAGCAATACCGCGGTGGCCGCGCGCCTGGAGACCGATCGCGGGACGGTTGCCCGGTGGCGGACCAGATTCCTGCACGGCCGGCTCGACGGGTTGTCCGATGAGCCACGCCCGGGGGTGCCGCGCACCATCACGGACTCCCAGGTGGAGGAGGTGGTGGTGCGCACTCTGGAAGAAGTCCCGGAGGGTGCGACGCACTGGTCGAAGCGCGAGCTGGCCCGGGAGGTGGGGATCTCACCGACGAGCGTGCTGCGGATCTGGCAAGCCTTCGGCCTCCAGCCGTGGCGGACCGAGGATTTCAAGATCTCTCCAGATCCGCTGCTGATCGACAAGATCCGTGACGTGGTCGGGCTGTATCTGGCGCCGCCGGCGAACGCCGCGGTCTTCGCAGTGGACGAGAAGCCGCAGATCCAGGCCCTTGAACGGACCGCGCCGGTGCTGCCCATGGTCCCGGGCACCCCGGAGCGGCGCAGCTTCGACTACGTCCGGCACGGCACAGTGGACCTCTTCGCGGCCCTGAACACCGCCACCGGCAAGGTGATCGGAAAGCTGTCCGCGCAGCACCGTGCGGTGGACTTCCGTGACTTCCTCGACGAGATCGACCGCCAGACCGATCCCGGCCTGGCGGTCCACGTCATCTGCGACAATCTTTCGGCCCACAAGGCGCCGGTGGTGCACAAGTGGCTTGTGGCGCATCCCCGGTTCGCGTTGCACTTCACCCCGACGTACTCGTCCTGGATCAACCAGGTCGAGCGGTGGTTCGCCGAGCTGGAACGGCGCTGTCTGGAACGCGGCGTGTTCTGCTCACTGGACGAGCTGCCGAGGCCGAAAACGTCACACTGCGCATCGACGGCAACGAAAACCAGGTCCGTCGGCCGAAGGCCGGACGCCCCGGACAGGCCGCCTTCGTCTCCGGCAAGCGCAAACAGAACATGTGCCGCGCTGCCCTATCCGATCGGCATGCCAACCCCACTGGTCACGGCCGTTCTTCACGGGTCTTGGGAGTGGGCCACCTGTGCTTCGAGCGCCCCTGATTCGCGCTCTGCCCCATCGTGTCGGGTCCGCGCCACGGTAGATGCGACCTGGGCCGGAATCCCTCATTCAGCCGCCATGGAGGTGGCCGATCCGGTCCGGTGTGAGGCGGTCAAGGCAAATGGCAACGATTCAGCCGGTGTTCGTCGACTGGACGTCCCGCAACGATGAGCGGACCGAGGCCGTCGGGACCCTGGACCGCCGCACCACGGTGCTGCTCACCGGGCCCCTGGGTGCCGCTTACCTGCACGAGGACTGGACGGAATTTGGGTTGGCGTACTTCACCCCACCGCTGCCTGCCTCGGACATGATCGAAATGGTCGGTCATTTTGAAGGCAGTGTGTTCGAAGTCAGTTTCGGTAGCCCGGTGAAGGATCCCGTCTTCCACCTGGGATCGCTCGCCTCCGAGCTTGAGTTTGTGGAGCTTCCGGCGGGTACGCGCGTCGACCGGCTCAGCGGCGACGATCATTTCGAGGTCGACGGCAACAAGGTCAGAGGCGAGTTCGCGGATCCTGTCATCGGCCCTGACGGGACCCTCGGGCCCAGTGACTCCAACGGCAGCGTTCGCCTTCGTGGGCGGGAGCCCATCTCTTCGATCAGGTTCACCCTGAAGCCGACCTACACAGCCGGCTCGCCCGACGGCGTACACCTCCAGATCGGCGGGACGGTAGAACAGCCTGTGTTCGTCGACTGGACGTCCCGCAACGATGAGCGGACCGAGGCCGTCGGGACTCTGGACCGCCGCACCACGGTGCTGCTCACCGGGCCCCTGGGTGCCGCTTACCTGCACGAGGACTGGACGGAATTTGGGTTGGCGTACTTCACCCCACCGCTGCCCGCCTCGGACATGATCGAAATGGTCGGTCATTTTGAAGGCAGTGTGTTCGAAGTCAGCTTCCGTCCCCCGGTGAAGGATCCCGTATTCCACCTGGGATCGCTCGCCTCCGAGCTTGAGTTTGTGGAGCTTTCGGCGGGTACGCGCGTCGACCGGCTCAGCGGCGACGATCATTTCGAGGTCGACGGCAACAAGGTCAGAGGCGAGTTTGCGGATCCTGTCATCGGCCCTGACGGGACCCTCGGGCCCAGTGACTCCAACGGCAGCGTTCGCCTTCGTGGGCGGGAGCCCATCTCTTCGATCAGGTTCAGCCTGAAGCCGACCTACACCGCCGGCTCGCCCGACGGCGTACACCTCCAGATCGGCGGGACGCCGTTGCCGAACACATCTCCAACCGAGACGGCTACCGCCTGAGCCGAGTTCGGAGAACGAACCGCGACACTCGATTGCGGTGAGGTCGACCCGGAGCGCGGTACTGGCCTCACGACCAGCCCGTTTCTCCGGGTCGCCTCCCGAACCCGGCGTGCACCGCTAAGCGCACCGGGCTCTCGGCCCTGGTCCGCAAGCCCGGCGCGCTCCCCGGGGCGACCGCGCTGGACCAGGCGCGCTCGGCGGGCAAGTTCACCCCGGTCCACGACGCCTGGTGGCAGGCCGCATGCACCGCCCACGGCGACGCGGAGGGCACCCTGGCGCTCATCTCCGTCCTGCTGCTGCACCGGCACATGGTCCACGAGCACGTGGTGGCCGGGATCGCCACCGCGCTGCGGGCCGGCGCGCTGACCGCCGACGCGGTCGCCCTGGAGGCCCGCAAGTGGGGCGAGGCCGACCAGCCGGCCGACCAGGACATCGCGCCGCGCCGGGTGGACGGCGGGGCGACGGTGACCTCGCTGACCGAGCGGCGCCTGGCCGCGCTGCCGCCCGACCCCAGGCCACTGCCGTCGGTGGCCGCCTACGACCAGCTGCTGCGATTCCGCCGGCGGCCCGCCGACGGCCAGGCATACCAGGAAGAGGCACCGTGACCGCCAAACGCAACCGCGGACTGACCGAACAGGCCGCCGACACCGCCGTGGACCAGGCATGCCGGATGCTCCTGCTGCCCACCATCCGCACCCAGTACCCCGAACTGGCCGAAGCCGCCCTCCGTGACCAGATGACGTATCGCGGATTCCTGGCCGAACTCCTGCTGTCGGAATGCGACGACCGGGCCCGCAGGCGTTCCGAGCGTCGGATCAAGGCGGCCGGCTTTCCGCGCGAGAAGTCGATCCGGCAGTTCGACTTCGACGCCAACCCCGTCATCGACCCGGCCGCCATCCACACCCTCGCCAAATGCGACTGGGTCAAGAAGGGCCTGCCACTGTGTCTGATCGGCGACAGCGGAACCGGGAAGTCCCATCTGCTGATCGCGCTGGGCACCGAGGCGGCGATGCACGAGTACCGGGTGAAGTACGTGCTGGCCACCAAGCTCGTCAACGAACTCGTCGAGGCCGCCGACGAGAAGCTGCTGGCCAAGACCATCGCCCGCTACGGCCGGGTCGACCTCCTTTGTATTGACGAGCTCGGCTATATGGAGCTTGACCGTCGCGGGGCGGAGCTGCTGTTCCAGGTTTTGACGGAGCGTGAGGAAAAGAATTCTGTGGCGATCGCCTCCAACGAATCCTTTGGAGGGTGGACCAAAACCTTTACGGATCCAAGGCTCTGCGCGGCCATAGTGGACCGGCTGACGTTCGGCGGGAACATCATCGAGACCGGCACCGACTCCTACCGCCTGGCCGCCACCCGCGCCCGCGCCGAACAGCAGGCCGCCGCCGCGGTCGCCGCGGGCTAGGGAAGCCACGCGTCCTGCCACTGAGGGTGCAGCTCGAAGGGCAGAGCACGGGCGCGGAGGGCCTGTTCGGCGAAGACAGGGTCCAGTGGCCACTTCGGATCTCGCGGGTTCTGGCAGCGGATCCGCCGTTCGCAGTCGTCCAACTCCGACCGGAGCGTCAGAGCCCGGTCAAGCATCTCTCTCGGGACGGGACAGGCGCAGCCTTCGAACACGGCAGTGCGCGGTCCCGGCTCTCCCGAGGCGACGGCAGCGCAGGCCAGCTCGTGGAACAACTCGGCCTGCGCTGCGGTCTCTGCCAGCCGAGCCCCCACGAAGGCGATCAATTCGGCGGTGCTCGGCTTCGCCTGCATGTGTCCTCCCAGGCCGCAGAACCACAGCGTGCGTCGCATCCGGCGTCCCACAAAAGGGGTCTTGGAACTTAACCGTGCCGAGGGCACCGGCGCCCGCTGCGCCTTCGGCTACCGCAACCCCGCCAACCAGCGGCTCCGAGCCCGCTGTGCCATCACCCGACGCGCCCGAGGACACCTGGAGACCCACACCAGCGGACGACACAGCCAGCCACACCGATCTTCAAGACCCCGACGGCGTTGCGAGATGTTCGGGTAGGTGGCGGGGCTGTCGGTCACGACCGATACGGTGCCGCGCATGACCGAATCCACTGATCTGCGCGCGACGAGAGATTCCTACGACACCGTCGCCGCCAGCTACGCCGAGCTGATCAAACTGGACCTCGAACGCATGCCTTACGACCGCGCGATGCTCGGCGAGTTCATGGAACTCGTCCGCGAATCCGGGCCGGTCGGCGACCTCGGTTGCGGTCCTGGACACGTGACGGCACATCTGGCCGCGTCGGGGGTGGCCGCGTTCGGGATCGACCTCTCGCCGGGGATGGTCGAGATCGCTCGGAAGAAGAATCCGGAGCTCCGGTTTGAGGTCGGGTCGATGACCGCGCTGGAGCTTCCTGACGGCGGGCTCGGCGGCGTTGTCTCCTGGTACTCGATCGTCCACATGGCCCTGGAGCAGCTGCCGACGGTGTTCGCAGAGTTCTTCCGGGTTCTCACTCCGGGCGGGCATCTGCTCCTGGCCTTCAAGGCGGGCGACAGGAAGTCCCCGCTGAACCACGCGTACGGGCACGACGTGTCGCTCACCGTCTACTGGCAGTCGCCCGAGCGGGTCGCCGAACTGTTGGAGCAGGCCGGATTCGCCGTCCAGGCGCGGCTGATCCGTGCGCCGGGCGAGATGAACAAGGGGCCGCAGGCGTTCGTACTGGCGCGCAAACCGGCCGCGGCCTGAACAGGCCGCGGCCAGCCTGACGGACTCCGCTGCCAGACGGGATGCCCCCGCCCAAACCGTCAGCACGGTTATAAGTTCCAAGACCCCACAAAAGTAGGCCCCGAACATAACGCCCTCGAACACCTGCACCCGCCGCAGAGGGGCCGCCAGGTGGAGTCATTTCTCAGCTACAAAATCCGGCCTCCCACGCATCGGGTGGAGTCAGAACTGACCTACAAGTGGAGTCCACCGTCACCTACGAAGCCAGCAGGTCCACGCCGAGCGGGCGGATGATACGCACGACGTCGTGTCCGGCCCGTTCCAGAGCGGCCACTGTGAGGGACCCGATGTTCCCGGTCGCGCCGGCAACGGCGATTCGCATTCTCCGCATGGCAGTCTCTGTTCGCAGACGATGGTGATGCCACTGCTGACGAAGCGGTCCCATCCGCCGACGTATCCACCTTGCACGCGCGAAGACCTGCACGCATCCCGTCCCGCGCGGACCGGTCGCTGTCCCCGGCTGCGGCTGCAGCGGGATGGCGGGGGAGGCATCCGGGCTACTCATCGCGGCGCAGGCGAGAACGCTCACGGTTGGTTACGCTGTCGATACGATGGGTGGTGAGCGACAGATGGTCACGCGCGGATTCACGGGACGTCCTCGACGCACGGAAGGCCCGGTCCCACCGGGGCAGTTCGTCACCAGTGACTTCCCGGTCCTCACGGCGGGCCCGACCCAGCACGTACCGGCCCGCGCGTGGGAGCTGGTGGTCACGGACGGGATCACGGAGAAGACCTACGCGTGGGCGTCGCTGCACGATCTGGGCGTGGTGGACCTGACGACCGACATTCACTGCGTCACGCACTGGTCCAAGCTGGGGACGACCTGGCAGGGCGTTCCGGTGGCGGCCGTGCTGGAGGACGCCGGGGTGGCCGACGAGCCCTACGCGCTGGTGTCCTCGTACGGCGGCTACACCACGAACGTCCCGGTGGAGGACCTGGTGGACCGCGACGCGATGGTCGCGGTGGGCTACGACGGCGGTCCGATCCCCGCCGAACATGGCGGGCCGGTCCGGCTGCTGGTGCCGCACCTGTATCTGTGGAAGTCCGCCAAGTGGTTGCGCGGGATCCGGGTGATGCCCGAGGACGAGCTGGGGTTCTGGGAGAACGCCGGCTACCACCACCGCGGTGACCCGTTCCTCGAACAGCGCTACTACGGTGACTGACCGTTCAGCCATGCCACCGCGCGTGCGACCCGTTCACGGCTGGCGAGCCGCCACCGTCGCTGGTACGGCGCGTGAGAGCGCCTCGGCGCGCACCATCCGGCTCGCCGTCGCCGGCTGGCCGGGGCATGTCGCCGGCCAGCACATCGACGTCCGGCTCACCGCCGAGGACGGGTACCAGGCCACCCGCAGCTTCTCGCTGTCCTCCGCGCCCGGGGAGGCCCCGCAGATCACCGTGGAACGCGTGGACGACGGCGAGGTGTCTCCGTACCTGGTCGACGTCGCCACCGACGGTGACGCCCTGGAGATCATGGGACCGGTGGGGGGCTACTTCGTATGGCGGCCCGGCGACGACGTACCGCTGCTCCTGGTCGCCGGCGGCTCCGGCATCGCGCCGATGCGCGCCATCTGGCGGGCCGCCCGCGCTCACGGCACACCGGTGCGACTGGTGTACTCCGCGCGCACCGCGGACCGGGTCATCTTCGCCGACGAGCTGCGCGGTCCCGACGGGCCGGAGAGCACCGTCCATCTGACCCGGGAACGGGCGGCGGGGTTCGAGCACGGCCGGCTGAGAGCCGAGCAGCTGAGCGCGCTGCTTCGTCCTGGTGGTGTTCGCGAACCGCGGCTGCGGGCTTACGTATGCGGCCCGACCGCCTTCGTCGAGGAAGCCGCCCGCGGACTGATCGGCGCCGGCTTGGACGCCGACTCGTTGAGGACCGAGAGGTTCGGATAGGAGGCCCGCAGTGAACGCAGAGGAAGACCTCCTCTCGGTGCCCCCGGAGGACGGCTATGTGGACGGCAACGCCGTCGCCGGGGCGATGTCGCTGGCCCTGGGCCGGGACGCGACCACGATCGTCCTGCAGTGCGCCGAGTGCGGGGATCGGCACCGCGTCGCCGAGACCAGGGTCTATCTGCGCTGCCCCGGCATGGTGGTGCGCTGTCCGGCGTGCTCGGCGTGCGAGGTGCTACTCGTCGACCGGCCACGCCGGCTCCAGCTCACCCTGATGTCGATCCGGATGCTGGAGCTGCCGTGACCCCCGCCTCGCCGGGCGACGAGCGAGAGGCGCCGGCCAAGCGGCGCGCTCGGGCGGCCCGGTCGCTGGCGTGCGCGGACATCGTCGACGCCCTGGGACGAATCCATCGGCACCGCGCGCACATTCACGACCTCGTCACTCCGACACCGGGCCGGATCCTGTTCGGCCCGGCGGTCACGATCTCCTTCTTCCCTTCCTGTTCGGTGATGATGGACCCCGAGACGCACACGTTCGGCGCTCTGCTCCGGCAGGCGGTGGGCGTCGAACCCGACGGTGGCCGGGGGAAGGTGCTGGTGCTGGCCAGCAACGGCCACCGCGACGTCTCCATCGGCGGCGGCACCAAGCTTTCCCTCCTGACGCGCTACGGCCTGGCCGGTGTGCTCACCGACGCACGGCTGCGTGACTTCGCCCAGCTGCAGTCCCACCCCTTCGCGGCCTACTGTTCCGCGGAGGCCGTGCGATGGGGCGGCGATGTGATCACGCCCTACCAGGCGAACGTGCCGGTCGTGGTCGCGGGGGTGATGGGGCTCGTTGAAAACGGCCACTGGGTGCTCTGAGGTGGGGGCAAACCCGCTCTGTTGATCTCCCCACCCATCGTGTGATCTTGCTCGGTG
>NZ_JBVHRI010000065.1:0-10167 GCF_055566975.1 Streptomyces sp. NPDC027189 | reverse complement strand
CACCCCATAGGGGTGTCTGGACGGAGGAGCCCACCCAACAGCCAGCTGGGCGCTACCTCCAAGCCCGGCCGTTCACGGCCGGGTCAAGTTGACTCCGTGCAGCTCAAGGGCATCCGGCGTTCGATCCGGACCGCCAGGGCCGGTGGCCCTTCTCCAGTCAGCAGGCGACGTTGCGCCGTCTGGACAAGGCGTTCGCCGCGTTCTTCCGTCGGGTCAAGTCCAGCGATAAACCCGGATACCCGCGCTTCCGGGGAGTGAACTGGTTCGACACGGTGGACTTCCCCAAGGGCGGGGATGGCTGCCGGTGGGACTCCACCCCGCACGACCCGGTCACCCGGGTGCGTCTGCAAGGCGTCGGGCACGTGCGCGTGCACCAGCACCGGCCCGTGCGCGGCCGGGTCAAGACGGTCTCCGTCAAACGCGAGGGGGTCGGTGCACTCAACGTCGCGATCAGGGCCGGGCTGGTCCTTCCCGACGTGGCCTGGCCACCGACAGGACAAGCCCCCCGGATTTATCCGGGGGGAGGAGTCACGGCAATGGCCTCCTGCGCGGCGGCGGGGCCTGTTTTACGAGATGGCGTCTTCGGCGAGTTGTTCTTCCAGGCAGAGCAGTTCGGTGAGGCTGAGCTGCGGTGGCTTCCAGCCGTTGGCGGCGGCGTGGGCAAGGAAGCGGTCGTCGAGCGCCAGGTGGTAGGTCTCGACGTAGTAGGCCAGGTCCGAGGACCAGAACCATGTTCCGTCGGTATGCAGCGAGAGCCCGCAGATCATCGTGCCGTCGCCGCGCAGCACGTCGTAGGCCACTGAGCCGGAGACGGCCAGAATGGAGGCGGCGCGGAGGTAGGCGGCGACCTCTGATTCGTGGGCGCGGGGCTCCAGGGCGGCGGCGTCATGGATGCTCGGGGCATGCTCATCGTCGGGGGCCAGTTCGCGGAAGGCGCCCACGAATCGCGTTCCGCACTGGTGAGCGGTCTGCCGGCGGCGATGTGGGGCAAAGCTTGGCCGGGCGGGTGCTGGAAAGGGCGCTGCCATCGGTGTGTTGGGCCCGGTGATGGTCTGCACGCCGAACGCAGCAGGCTGCGTGGGGCGGGGGAGAGCTTCGATGGCCAGTGCGAGGAGGTCGGCGGGCGGGCCGAGGCCGTCCTTCAACGCGGCCGTATAGGCCGTGGCGTCGCGGATGCTGAAGGCGGGGACTCGTCGGCGCAGCAGGCGCAGTGCGTGGGCCCTGCCGTGCGTGTCGGCGATCGACCGCACCTCGTCGTGCAGTGCGTCGACGGGTCCTGGCAGGTGCTGTCCTTTCACGCGGGTGAGGTAGTCGCTCTCCCAGGCCCCGGTCACGGCGTCCACCACCGGGATCTGGTGCAGGCTGCCGTCCTCCTTGTCCACCAGGTAGGGGCCGTTGCCTATCAAGGCGTGCCGTGTGTCTTGCGTGCGCAGGTTGTCCTCGGACTGCCAGGCAATGATCCAGCCCAGTGCGTGCTCCCTGACGTGGGCCACCACCACATGGACGGAACTGCCGTATGCCGCCAGCTCCCTGCGGTAGTCGCGCTCCAACTGCGCTTCGACCAGCAGGATGGCGAACTCACGGTCAATCATCCCGACAGCATCAGCCATCCTGCCCGGCCCCACCAGCAAATTTTGCCGCTCGCACACCACCGGCCGGAACGGACTGAACCGGCCATCTCCGCTGTCCGCGCCCTCGGCCACATCAGGGAGACGAAATACAGTTTGCGCAGTGACGAAATGCTGGGCGCTGCAGGCGGCGGCACGTGCTTCCTCCCGTGCCGCCGCTGCCCGGGCCTGCCCTAGGCCTTCCGTTCCGACTGTCACCGATCGGCAGGCCATTCGTCGACCGACCGCCTTCCACGCCCTGACAGTCGCTGTGCCGCCGTGTCACGCGACCGTTCGCACGGCATTGCCGACGACCTCCGCCAACTCGCCGGCGGACTCGGGGGTCAGACGGTAGAACCCCTGGAGACTGACCGAGCGTTCGAGACGGCCGTCCACCACGTATTTCAGACCGCGGGTCTGGCCTCGGCGGTTACGCCAGGTAAGCCTCGCCAGAAGATCGTCAGGAATCGGCGTATCGAAGCGGACGGGCGTCGCGTCCACGTGCACTGCCGCAGCGCCGCAGCCGCCGGCGCCGAGCATCGACCAGTCGCCGTGCCCGGGAAACGCCGGGTCCTGCCACGTCGCGGGGGCCGTGCCGCAGCAGCCGCGCCGCTCCATGTCGATCACCCGCATCCGGCTCACCACGAACACGACGCACCGGTTGACGTGCAGCGCGTACACCTCGTCCCCAACACGGGCACCCGACCAGGCGGGCAGGGAGGAATGGACGCCGCTGAAGGCGACCGGCGGCCGCTCGCCCACGCGGCCCGTCTTGCGCAGGGCACGGCAGGTGTCATGGGTCCACAAGACGGTGAAGGCATCAGACATGCCGTGATCCTATGAACGAGCACTGACAGCCTTCCGCGGGTCAGTGCTCGTGGAGACTCTTTGCTCCAGGACGACGAGGTGGGAACTGGTCAGCAGTCCGGCGGCATGCGGTGCCCGGCTGGGGGTGGCCTGATCGCGCGGCAACCTCGCTCGGCGGGAAGACCAACCGGGAAGCCCGGGATCTGGACGCATCGCCCCAGTACATCACCGCAGGTCAGCGAGTTTCGTCGGTAGTCCACATCGGCACGACATGTCCCTGGCCACCGGATGCGGGGACCACAGAACTGGTCTGATTGCTTCTTGGGCAGACACCCGTCGTCGGCGGGCCTCTGCCCAACTGCCGCCCCTTGACGACTGTTTGGTCAAGACAGAACAGACGGCTTCCGGGGAGGGGGGAGGGCTCGCAGAAGCTCCCACAGCGGGCGGTTGCCCGCGGCCCAAGTGCCGAGCAGACGACGATCCACCACATGCAGTCGCTGCTGCTGGGCGAAGGCTACAGCCGGCGCGGTGACACGGCCGTTGGTCACGATCACCGCCACGTCGGCCCCGTGCACCTGTCGTGCGGTGCCGTTGAGCACCTGCAGATCCGGGGTACCCACGGCCGAGCCGCGATCCCCATTGCGGCGGTGCTTGCACTGGATCACCCAGTGCCGCCCGAACGGATCGGTGGCCTTCACGTCCGCGCCGAGGTCGCCGCCACTGCCGACCCGGGCAGCATCCGGGCATCCGTCACGTTGCATCAGTTCCCGGATCGCCTGCTCGAACTGCGTGTGGTGCAGCGCGTCCAGCTGCGGCAGGGCGAACCGCAAGCCCCGCGCCCGTACCGCCTCCCACCGGGCTTTGTGCCGGCGGTCGTATGCCCAGCCGACGCCTGCCAACGCCGCGAGCGCCACGGCAACGACCAGCACCCACCAATGAGCGAGCAGCCAGTTGACCACCATCACCATCAGCCCGATGACCACGGCCGCCGCCACCAGGAATGCGGTCAGCTGCGCCTGCGCCTGCTGCCGGCGCCTGCTGCGCCGCCTCGGCCGCCACCGGGCCGGCGACCGCCGCGTCACCGGTCACCGTCGGGGGATGAGAACCTGATCGGGTACGACACCGTGGGCTGAGGCCGCTGCACCTTCACGGTGTTCGTGTTGTTGAACGTGATGGCGTAGTGCACCGTCGACTGCGGCTGCGGACGGTTCCCGTTGCCCGTGGTGATGTTGCCGTTCCCCATGCCCACGGCCGCCAACGCGACCACGGCTAAGATCGTCATCTCTTGACGTGCGCCCGGGGCCCAGCGTGAATGCCCGCGTACCGGTGTCCCGTCAGAGCGCACGTAATCCCTCACCCAGGGCATGTCTGCCTCCCCCTCGTAGCAAATCTCCGCGCAACCGCCCATGGTGGCAGCAGGCACTGACAACGAGTCAGAACATCACTACGCCAGGTGATCAAGTCAGGCCCGAACAGGCCAGGCCCGACGCCCGCGCTGCCCTGACGACACGACGGCCGCGTCGGCGACCTCAAGCGGTGGGCCCGCAACCGGCCCCGTGCTGTTGTCGGTTCCACCGGCCTGCGCTGATCGCCACCCTCACGCGTATCGGGTTCGCGCGCGGCGCAGGGGCGGTACTGTCGTGGGGGCTTGGCTGGCGTCGAGGCGCTCAGTCACGGAGCGTGAGGTGGTCGGCGGCGCCTCCGTGCCACTCGATCATGAAAAGGGTGGCGTCGTCGCTGGTGCGCCCGCTCCGTCCCCTCTTCAGTGTCTGGGAGAGCCGGCGCAGATCCGCCCGCAGCCCCTCTGACGGCTCCTCCCCCAGGCGGTTGACGCAGTGGATGAGGCGTTCCTCGCCGAACGGCTCGCCGCCGGCGATGCGCTCCTCGATGATGCCGTCGGTGTAGCACAGCACCCTGTCGCCTTGCTGGAGCGTGTGTTCTCTGACCTGGGGCATCTCACCGCCGAATCCGATGGGCAGCGTCGTCGCGCTCTCCAGCTGCTGCACGACCTGGCCGTCGCGGATCAGCAGCGGCGCGGGGTGCCCCGCGTTGACCAGCTCCATCTCACCGGTGGCGATGTTCACGTGCATCAGCTGGGCTGTGACGAAGTGGTCGGGCCCGAACTGCCGGGAGACGGCATCGTCCATGAACGCGTATTTCTCGGCCAGGCCGATGAAAACGCGCCGGGCATGTCGGTAGGCGCCGATGGCCACGGTCGCCATCGTGGCGGCGTCCAGGCCGTGGCCCATCGCGTCGATCACGGCCGCGTGCAGGATGTTGTCGTTGAGTGCGTAGTCGAAGCTGTCGCCGGCGACGCGGTAGGTGGGCTCCAGGATGCCGGCTACCTCGACTTGCGGCACGGACATCGTGAGCGGCGGCAGCAGGGTCCACTGGATCTCCGCGGACACGCTCATCGGCTCCCGGCGCCGGATCTGGAAGAACTGGTCGGTGTAGGCGTTCTTGGTGACCAGCATGTCGGCGACCAGCCCGGCGAGCCTGCGCAGCAGGCGCCGGTCGTCGTCGTCGACGGTGTCCAGGGTGAGGGCCATCACGCCCACCTGGGCGCTGCCGTCCAGCAGTGGCAGGTACATCCGGACGCCCGAGGGGTGCGGCACCTCGACGACGTCCCCGCGCAGGAAGGCCCGGCCGGCTGGGGAGCCCTCCATCGGGTAGGGCTGGCTGACATGCAGCTTCCTGCCCGGCAGCGGCACCAGCACCTCCTGCGCGTAGTCCTGGAGCAGGATGGAGACGTCACGACCTCCGATCCTGGCTACCTCATCCGCGATCAGTGGTGCGATCAGCTGCGGCGACAGCAGCCGCGCCCTGTCCAGCAGCAGGCCGAGCAGCCGCTCGCCGTAACCCTCCGAGCGGTCCACGTTCTCCTCGCCCATGGCTGGTTCGCCACCTTCTTCCTGCCACCGTCCCGGTCACCGTCTCCGCACAACGTGACCGGGAACGCCTGCCCGACGGCTCATTACGCCAAGCGCGGCATGTCGGACCACGTCGTCCGCGGTCCGATCGTCTGATTCCCGGTTCTTCGGGCGGTGCGGCTCCGCTCATGCGTGCGTCCGTGCGGTGAAGCCGACATCGCCGCACTGGCAACGTTCTCGCCTGCGAGGCCGGCGCCGCCATCACCGGCACCTGGGTCAACGCCACCGCGGGAATGTTCCCCAGCTGACACGAGGGCCCGGCGACGGCGAGCCCGCGCCACCCCGCACTTCGCCCGTTCAACAGCACCGACGTCCCAGACGCGCAGGCGAGTTGCGCCGGGGGCTGCACAGAGCTGGCAGGGGCCCACTTCCCAGGGCATACCAACTCCTGGGCGACGACAGCGCGTTCGTGTTCGGTGAGCCGTCCTCGGGGCTCGGGCGCGCATCTCGGTCTCCACGTGTCGGCCTGCGCCGCCGTGCCGCGCCGGGGCGGGCGCCGCGACCCCGAGGGCCTGGGTTGGGCAGGGGACCGGTGGCTGGGCCGGTTGACTGAACTCAGTGGTCGCAGGGCGGTCCTCAGTCGATGACGGTACGGGTCACTGTCGCGTCCGCGGGCGCCCGTACCGCGTTGAGCACGACGGCGGCCACCGACTCGGGCCGCAGGAACTGATCCGGGCGGTACTCGCGGCCGGCCCGTTCGGCCGCCTTGCGTTGCAGCTCGGTGTCGGTCGGACCCGGGTGGATCGAGGTCACCCGGACTCCGTTGGGTGCCTCTTCGGCCTGAAGTGCCTCTGCGAACGCTCGCAACGCGTATTTGCTGGCGGCGTAGGGACCGCGGTGCGCCTTGATCCGGAGTCCGGACCCCGCGTTGATCAGGACCACCTGTCCTCGGCAGCGGCGCAGGGACGGCAGGAGCAGGCGGGTGAGTTCGGCGGCGGAGAAGAGGTTGACCGCGAAGATTCGCTGCCACGCGTCCAGTGGGGTGCCGGCGATCGTGCCGGGCTCCGCGACGGCGGCGTTGTGCACGAGCACGTCCAGTCGGTCGATGTCCGTCGTGGCCTGGGCGAGGCCCCCGGGATCCGCCAGATCGACCGCCCAGGGACCGGCCTTGCCCGGCAGGTCGCGGGCGAGCGCCTCGAGCGTCCGGGCGTCGCGGCCGCCGAGGAGCAGATCGTGTGTGGGTGCCAGTGCACGGGCGACGGCCGCCCCGATGCCCCGGGAGGCTCCTGTCACGAGTGCGCGCGGTCGCTCAGTCGTCATGGTGTGCTCCCTCGTGGAACGGGCTTGAAGGTGACCGGCAGGCTGGTCAGTCCACGCATGAACCGGCTGTGTCCCCAGGCCAGTTCGCAGGGATCGCTCGCGAGCGCCAGTCCGTGGCAGCGTTCCAGGAGGGCGCACAGCGCGATCGCGGCTTCCGCTTTGCCGAGCGGCGCGCCCAGACAGTGGTGGATCCCGTGTCCGAAGGCGAGGTGCCCTCGGCTGTCGCGGAGGATGTCGAACCGGTCGGGCTCGGCGAAGCGGGCGGGATCCCGGTTGCCGGCGCCGTAGGACAGCAGTACGGCCTCTCCGCCACCGGGAACGGTGACGTCTCCGATGCCCACGTCGCAGGTCGTGAACCGCAGGACGGGCGCCATCTTGATGGGGCCGTTCCAGCGCAGGATCTCCTCGATCGCCTGCCCCACGAGGTGTGGCTTCCTGCGGAGCAGCTCCAGTTGCTCGGGGTGCTCCAGCAGGGCCAGCACCCCGCTGCCGATGAGATTCGCGGTCGTCTCGAAACCGGCCACGAGGAGGAGGAAGGACATGCCGATCACCTCGTCCTCCTGGTGATCGGCTGCGAGGAGTCGCCCCAGCAGGTCGTCGACACGGGCGGGGGACTGTCTCTTCGCCTTGAGAAGTCCGGTGAGGTAGTCCCGCATCTCGCAGGCGGCCCGGGGCATGCGGCCGTGGTCGCCTTCGCTCATCTCGACGTAGACGCCGGCGAGCCGCGCGAAGGTGTCCCGTCCCCGGGCAGGCACACCCAGTACTTCCGAGATGACCGTGAGCGGCAGACGCTTCGCGAAGCCGGTGATGACATCCAGGCGCCCCAGTGGAAGGACCGGGGACAGGAGCTCGTCGGTGATCTGCTGGATGCGTGGGCGCAGGGCCTCGATGCGGCCAGGGGTGAACTCACCTGCCACCAGTTCACGCAGTCTGGTGTGGTCCGGAGGGTCGCAGCGGAGCATATTGCGGGTGACGGTGTAGGTCTCGGTGGCGAAAACCCACGGAGCGCTCTGCACGGTCTTGTTGCCGCGCCGCGGATCGTTGCTGAGCCGTGGATCCTTGCTCGCCGTGCGGATGTCCTCATGGCGCGTGACGAGCCATACGGGAACGCCGGCGAACACCACGCGCCGTACGGGCTTTTCGGCCCGCAACTGTGCGAGCAGTGCATAGGGGGCGTCGACGTAGCCCCTCGCGTCCACAAGATCGGTGAGAACGCCGGAATCCCGGTGCCCCGGCGGCATGGGGCAGGCGACGGCGTCGTTGACCTCTTCTGCGTTCACGGGTCCTCCATGGAGCGCACGGCCGTTCGGGTCCGGTGAACCCGTGCATGGGCGGGCAGGGCCAGGCGGACCGGCAGCGCGTCGCAATGGGGATTCGAGGGGTCGCCGGTACGGGGGGTCCATGCGCCCCATGAGTGGTACATGCTGCAGTTCCGGCGTTCCAGGTAACAGATGAGATTGATCGGCCATCCGGTGTTGGCGAAGACGTACGTGTCCATGCGCGTCGGGTGCTCGCTCAGCCGCGACCCGCCGCCGCCCGGTGAGTCGATGTTGTGCCAGTCGGGGTGGAGGTGTATCGACCCCAAAATGTCCAGCCCGTCCAGTTCGGCGTCCCGCAGGATGCGCAGCAGGTCGGTGGAATCGCACCAGTACCCGCGATGCGGGTTCTCATAGGCCGTTCCGAAACAGGGAACGATGGATTCCGAGAATTCCCCCAGGGCCGCGCCGTCGGTGGCCCGGACGTTGCGGCCGAATTCGACGCGCTCGATGCGGGCGCTGTCGCCCTGCATACGACCGACCAGGACCCCGAAGCAGGGATAGGGAAAGCCCGGCCTGATCGATTCGTAGACACGAAGAGCAGCGTCGAGGAACGTGGAGCAGACGGCGCTCTCCAGGAAGACGTGCACGCTGTCCGCGTATGCGTGGGGACCACTACCGGTCATGACGATCGGTCTCCGTTCGCATGACAGCAACGGAAGTGAACCCGCGCAGCCGCCCAACCCTCTGGGCGGGCGGCCGTGCCTGCACGAGATCGGGAAGACGCTGCCGCAGCCGTCGCAGCAGCATCGCCATTTCCAGGTACACCAGTTCGGCGCCGAGGCAGTAGTGGGCGCCTCCGCCGAAGCTCAGGTGACGTGCCTCGCCGCGCCCCGGCCAGAACTCGTCGGGCCGGGTGAACTCACCGGGATCCCTGTTGGCGGCACCCAGCACCGGCCAGACCTGCGCTCCCGCCGGTATCGTCACGCCGCCGAGGACCACCGTCCTCGCGGGAATGCGGGGGGCGGGCGTGAACTGCACCGGCGCGTCGTAGCGGAGCACCTCGTCGACGAACATCCGGGCACGGACGGGGTCGTCCAGGAAGACCGCCCATTCCGGGTGACGGATCATCAGGACGATCCCGGTCTCGATCCCCGCGGCGATCTGCGGGTACCCGGCGACCGTGAGTCCCGTGAGGATGCTGACCAGTTCGTCGTGCGGCAAGGCCTCGGGACAGGCGGTGTGCGCTTCGACGAGTTCGGACATCAGATCGTCGCCGGGCGCGCGGCGCCGTCGAGCCACTTCCCCTTGAAGGTAGTCGGTGAGCTGCCGCATCGCCACAGTGCCCTCGCGCTCCTGGCCGGGCAGCGGACCGGAGGTGGGGAAGATGTCGGTGACGAGTGTGGAGACGCGCTCGTGATCGCCTGGCGGCAGTCCCAGCACGTGCATGATCGTGTCGCGGGGAAACGCCTCGGCCAGCGTGGTCATGTCGGCGACGCCGTAGCGGAGCGTCTCCACCACGGGTTCGAGCAGGTGGTCGCAGAGTCTGCCGACCCACCCCTGCTGACGTCGCACGTGCTCGACGAAACGCCGGGCGACCGCGGTGCGCATTCTGGTGTGCCGGGGTGGATTCTGCGCGCTCATGACGCGGGACAGCACAGGCGCACAATCCCCGGCCGTCCCCGCGGACGGCCGGGGACCGCCCGGGGCGAGGAATGACCCGCGCTCGGTCAGTACACGCCGGCAGTCCGTGTACCGGGTCAGGAGGTAGGCGCCGGTCCGGCACCGGTACACCGGTTCGGTCTCACGCAGCCATGCATAGACGGGGTACGGGTCGCCGGCGTGAACATCCGTGAGGGCATCAGTGGAGCCGATGGTTCCCATGGCATCAACCCCTCGGGGCGATGAAACGGAGGTCTCGTGTCAGGCCACTCTCCATTGACGACTCCGAACGGGTGACATGCGACTCGGAGCACAGCCGGATTGCTCCAAATGGGTGAGCGGCGGTCGTGTCGGTGCTCCAGATCTTCTTCCAGCGGGCCGGCGGGAAGTCCGCGAATGCAGTGATGTCTGTGGCGGCGCCCAGCACCATGGTCTTGACCTGGGGAAACCGCCGTCCGAGTCCACGCCCGCTCAGGTCACCAGGCTGCTTCGCCTGGGCGAAGGCCTGCGCCCGGCCCACCGCAACGTGGACCGCACCCAGCTCAGACGCGTCGACTTGACCCGGCCGTGAACGGCCGGGCTTGGAGGTAGCGCCCAGCTGGCTGTTGGGTGGGCTCCTCCGTCCAGACACCCCTATGGGGTGGC
>NZ_JBVHRI010000064.1:0-10236 GCF_055566975.1 Streptomyces sp. NPDC027189 | reverse complement strand
CACCGTCCGCTTCGACTCCATCGAAGCACCCTGACACCCACCAGCGTCACAGCACCCGCTCGACCCGCACCTCACCCATTATTTTCGGACCAGAGCATGTGGGAAATGCCGGGGCTTCCCGGGCCTTGTCAGTCCGTTCTTATCCTTGCGTCCCAACTGCGTCCCGACACCGCCCCGGACGGCCAGAGACACCGGGCAGTCGGGCGGTTACACCAGCGCGGAGGTGGGTTTCGAACCCGTTCGCAGCGGATTTCCTTTGGTACTACCATGCGAGTCATCATTGCCGAAGACGATGCGCTGATGTTGGACTTACTGGTCCTGGGCTTCGAACGTGCCGGCCATCAGGTGCTCGGTCAGGCAAAGAACGTCGAGGACCTGCTCAACTTCGTCGAGACTACGCCCGTGGACGTGGTCGTCCTGGACATGCAGATGCCCCGGCGGCCGTCGGAGGGCACCGCTGAGGATGCGGGCCTCGAGGCCGCAATAGGGATTCGACAGCGGCATCCCCGGGTCGGCATCCTCGCCCTCTCCCATCACCGGAAGCCGTACCTCGTCGAACAGACCGTCGCTCTCGGTACCGGAATCGGCTACCAGCTCAAGTCACAGGTGGAGAACCTCCCCCGGCTGATAAAGATCACGGAAGAGGTTGGCGACGGCGGCGTCAAGGTCGATGACACCCTCGTGGCAGACCTTTTCGCCAGGAAGCGCGCCACCCAAGCCCTCAGTGAGCTGACCGCGCGCGAGACTGCTGTGCTGCGGCTGGTGGCCGAGGGGCTGTCCACGCACGCGATCGCCGCGCGGCTCAAATTCGCCGATGCAGTGATCGAGAGCTGCCTGTCGGCGATCTACCGCAAGCTGGGTATCGAACCGGATCCGGGAATCAACAAGCGGGTCCTTGCCGTGCTGAGGTTTGTCCAAGGACATGCCCGGCAGATCGTCCCCGCACTTCAGATAATCGAAGTTAGAGATGTAACGCCGGGCAACCTACTGGCGGCGGTCCGCTGCCTGCGCGGTGAGGCCACCCTCGGCACCCGGTTTCGCAGTGTCACAGAGACTGGCAGCGCCGTCGACCTCTTCCTCGTCCACATAGTCCGCGACGGCGGGCCTGTCGAACAGCTCTCCCCCGGAGAAACAGCTGAGGTGCGCCTAGCTGGCGCAGGAGAAGGCGACGTGAAACCCACGCACACGCTGGTCGCTCAGCCCCAGCGCCCCACGCCGTGACTGGTGAACCAAAACTCGAAAGCCGATCGCGCGGGTCGATGGCGGGTGCGCCGCGCGGCACAGACGCCGCGGATGGCGTTGTCAGTTCTGGTGCCGTCGCGCTGAAGAAGCCGGCGGCCGCGTGTGGTCATGTCCCGCTGGGGACACTGTTGGCGAATTCGGCGGTGTCTATGCGGGGCGCAGGCGGCTGAAGCGGGAGGTGCGGGTGTCGGCGAGTGGGGTCCCAGTCAGCCAGGCATCGGTTCGTATGAGGTTGAGAGCAGCAGCGGTGAGCATGTGTTGAAGGCGGGTCTTGTTCAAGCCGATGTAGCGGCTTCTGCGCAGGCCGCAGCGGCGTAACCCTTGAGCGATGGTGCCCTCGACGCCGGCGCGGGTGGCGTAGTGCCGCTGCCACTGGTCGGTTTGCTGTAAATGGCGCCTGGCGCGGATCGCGTCGTGTTCCTCGCGTGGGGCCAGGGCAAGTTTGCGTGGCTCGGTTGTCGAGCGGGTGCACTTCGACCGCACTGGGCAGACGGTGCAGTCGTGGCGATCGAAGAACACGTTGGTCTGCCAGTAGCCGGGCCGCTGCTGCTGGTGGGGTTTCCAGCGGACACTACGGTGTCCTTGGGGGCAGACAGCTGTGTGGGCGTCCCAGTCGATGAGGAAGCGTCGATGGCGAAGCCTTCGTCGGCCTTGCCCTGCCAGGTGATGTCTTCACGGATCGGTCCGGTCAGTTCGACGCCGTGGCTGCTGACGCTGGTGGCCAGCAGTTTGGCGTTGACGTAGCCGCGGTCGACGAAATGCTCGTCGGCCAGCAGCCCGGCCTGGTCGAGAGCAACGTGGATCGTCTCGGTCATCTCGACGTCGGTGACTGTGGCCTCGGTGGTGACGACGTGCGTGATCAGGTGTGGGTAGTTGGCGTCGCAGGTCTCAGTCAGGTGGACCTTGTAGCCGCTCCATTCGGTGGCGTTCTTGATGCAGTAGCGCGCCTCGCCGTCGTAGGGGGACTCGATGCGGTCGCGGGAGGGCGGCATGTCCTTCGGGCCGCGCATCCGCACCCGGTCCTCAGCGATGGTGAACTCCTGGATCCAGCACAGGCGCAGGGCCTCAACAGCCGGAATCTGCCGCAGCCATGACGGGGCACCGGGAGCGAATACCGCTGTCAGCAGCCGTAATCCATCCTCACCGGTCTGCTCCATGTACTGCGTGCGCGGGCCTTCCCCGCGCGGCAGCCGGTAGTCCTCGATGCGCCGCTGGTAGCGGTCGAACCAGTCGGCCGGCGCCGCCTGCAGCAGCCAGTCGGGAGCCGCGGCGGCCAGTGCGTTCAGGGCGGCGCGCAGGTGTTCCGCGGTGTTTTCCAGCCGGTTCAGCCGGCGCACCGCGGCCAGGACGTGTGTGGAATCGGTGCGCTGGCCGCCGGGCCGCACCAGCAGCCCGGCCTCCCGTAGCCGGTCCAGGATCAAATCCAGCAGACGCCGCGGCGCCCGGTCGGCCATCAGACGGTCCCGGAACTCGCTCAGCACGGAATGGTCGAACCCGGGATCGGTTAGCTCCAGCCCCAGAAGAAGCTTCCAGTCGATGCGCCCGCGCACGGCGGCGGCCGCCTGGCGGTCCGACAGGCCCTCCACGAACTGCAGAACCGACACCATCGCCAACTGATGTGGCGACCAGGCGGGTTGACCACGCCGGGGGAACAGATCCACGAATTCTTCGTCGGCGAAGAGCGGCCCGATCACTTCCCGGATCCGCATGCACAGACAGCCCTTCGGGAACGCCAGCCGGGCCACCTCGGCTGTCTGAACCGGAACCTCGCCTGGAACGCGTGGATGCAGCGACACTCCGATCACCTCACGCTCGTGTCCCCGCACACCGAACGACGCCATCATCCCGCGGTCGGCAGATCACCAGCAGACGTCCGCCGAATTCGCCAACGGTGTCCCCAGCGGGACATGACCCGGCCTCGGCCTGGCCACCGTCTGGCCCTACCTCTGGCTCACCGCCCCGGAAGGCACTCGCGGCGAGATCACCGCGGCCCGCGAAATGCTCAGCCGCGCCACCACTCTGGCCGGCTGGGGGCTGCTCTACCTCGCCCTGGGAATCGTGTGGTGGCCCGCGCTGCTGATAGGCGCCACCATCATGGTCACCGCATGGCACCGCGCCCGTAGCGCCACCGACACCTACGCCCTGCTCGTGGAGGCCACCGCCCGCCTGCACACTGTCGACCTCGCCCGCCACCTCGGCCTCACCCACACAGGGCCACTCAGCTGGCAGACAGGCTGGACACTGACCTGCCTTTTGCAAGACCAGAGCCATCTCGTTCCTCCCGCACCTCCAGCAACCCCGCCGCCGTCGACCGCATAGCAGGCTTGCTGCTACAGCGACGGCCGCCCTGGCCCACTGCCCCTACTGGACTTGGGTGGTTGTGACGTTGTTGAACAACGTCACAACCACCCAAGTCCAGCTTGCAGAGGTTGAGAGACGCCCAGTCGTGGGGTAGGTCGCACAGGGTGCTCCGGCAGGGCCGTTCTCAGTACGGGCCGTTTCCGGCCCAGCACTCCCGTCAGACAACCATTGCATACCGGTCCTGCGGCGAGCAGCGCCTCGAACCTGACCTTGCTCAGTCCAGCAACGACCAGACCCACACGGAACCTGCTGCCGGAGCACCCCAGAACGGGCGCAGCGGAGGAAGTTGCACGTCCTTACCGGCACCCTGCGGCCTCAACACGGCCTCACGATCTTGAAATGAAGCCCGAGAGACGCGGGCCAGACGGTCAACGACAACCGCAACCGCTCACATCGTCGCAGGTCAGAGGACTCCTCCACCCCCCGAGCCACACCTGGCCCCAAACCCACGAGCAGCGGATTAAGTCCGTTCAGGCAAAGTTGACGCTCCGCCATCCAAAAATGAACGTTTCCGCAGGTCAGAGACCTGCACAGGTGGGGCGGGTGGGACTCGAACCCACGGCCGACGGATTATGAGTCCTTTGAGGATCTTGGCGGTCCTTGCCGATCAGTGCCGATTCACGCCGTTCTTGCAGGTCAGACGTGCTGATCCGTGTCAGCCCTGTGCAGTGCTTGTCGATCCGTTCCTGTCCTTGCGGCCCCTCAATGGCCCCTGAGGGTCTTCGAGACGGACGCTCGCCACAGCAACCGCCGCCTCCGCCCAGTTCAGCCAAGAGGATGGAACCTTCGCACAGCGGAGTCCCTTGCCGACGGGATGATGCTCCACCCCTTGTCGCGGGGTGGAGCATCATCCCTGATATCAAGGGGCGATCCTGTCCGCCGGACTGCGCATGGACCTGGGTCATAGCGTGTCGATCGGATCAGCCGAGGACGTAGGTCTCATCGCCGAAGTCAGCGACGATCTTCGACTTGCCGCCGAGCGCCTTGGCGTAGGCAGCGAGGGTGTCGACCTCGCTGCGCTCCAGTTGACCCTTCTCGATGCGCGAGACGCGGGCCTGGGTGACACCCATCGCTTCGGCAACCTGGACCTGCGTGGCGTGCTGCCGCTTCCGCAACTCGGCGAGGCGATGAACACGGGAGGCCAGGACCATCGCCTGCGCCCCCTTCTGGATCTGATCCTTTTCGACATCGACAGCAAATACTTGGCTAGCCACATGTTTGCTGTTACGTTGATTATGTGGCCAGCCACCTAAATGGGTGGTGACACGAGAGGAGTCGTCATGAGAGCCATCCTGTTCGACCGTTTCGGCGGCACGGAAGTGCTGCACGAGGCGGACATCGAGGTCCCGCAGCCCGGCTCCGGGCAGATCCGCGTCCGCGTCAAGGCGGCCGGGCTGAACGCGCTGGACGGCAAGATCCGCTCCGGGGCCATGGAGGCCGCGTTCCCCACGCCGCTCCCCGCCGTCCCCGGTGGCGAGCTCGCCGGCGTGGTGGACGCCCTGGGTGAGGGCGTGCAGGACGTGCAGGTGGGCGACGAGGTGCTGGGCTGGTCGGACACCGGCTCGTACGCCGAGTACGCGCTGGCCACCACCGTCGTCCCCAAGCCCGCCGGCCTCGACTGGCAGCACGCGGCCGCGTTGCCGGTGGCGGGCGCGACGGCCGAGCGGGTCCTGGACCTGCTCGGCGTCGTCGCCGGGGAGACCGTACTGATGCACGGCGCGGCCGGAGCGGTCGGCACCCTGGCGGTCCAGCTGGCCACGGCCCGCGGAGCGCGTGTCATCGGCACCGCCGGCCCCGCCAACCAGGACTACCTCACCTCGCTCGGTGCCACCGCGACCCTCTACGGCGAGGGCCTGGTCGAGCGGGTCCGGGCACTCGCCCCCGACGGCGTGGACGCGGTGTTCGACCTGGCCGGGAAGGGAGCCCTGGAGGACTCCATCACCCTGCGGGGCGGCACCGAGCGCATCGTCACCATCGCCGACTTCCGCGCACACCAGCTCGGCATCACCTTCTCCAGCAGTCCCCGGGAACGCTCCGCCGCCGGCCTGGCCGCGCTGGCCCAGGACGCCGCGACCGGCAAGGTCGTCACCACCGTTACCGCCTACCCGCTCGCCGAGGCCGCCACGGCCCAGCAGGTCAGCGACGCCGGGCATGTCCGGGGCAAGCTCGTCCTCACCGTCGACTGATCACGCCCGCCTTTCCCCCTGTTTCGATCATCACCGCACCGAAGGACCCCTCATGCTGAACGCCCTGTGGACACCGACCACCGTCGGTGACATCTCCCTCCCGCACCGCCTGGTCATGGCCCCCATGACCCGCGACCGCTCCACACCCGAAGGCGTACCGACCGAGCTGAACGCCGAGTACTACGCCCAGCGGGCCTCGCACGCGCTCATCATCACCGAGGGCACCCAGCCCTCCACCGACGGCCAGGGCTACCTCCTCACCCCCGGCATCCACAATGACGAGCAGATCGCCGGGTGGCGCAAGGTCACCGACGCCGTGCACGAGGCCGACGGCCGGATCGTCATCCAGCTGATGCACACCGGACGCATCGCCCACCCCGACAACACCCCCCACG
The DNA here is from genome assembly GCF_055566975.1 of Streptomyces sp. NPDC027189. Classification (NCBI taxonomy): domain Bacteria; kingdom Bacillati; phylum Actinomycetota; class Actinomycetes; order Kitasatosporales; family Streptomycetaceae; genus Streptomyces; species Streptomyces sp. NPDC027189. The sequence continues at coordinate 4,052 of NZ_JBVHRI010000064.1, read as the reverse complement.
GCCGTCAGCCAGTCGCCCCTTCGGCGATCCGGCCGCAGGGCATGATGTTCACTGCGTCCGGGCCCCAGGAGATGCCAGCACCCCGTGCTCTGTCGACGCAGGAGGTCGCGGCGACCGTCGACGACTTCCGCCGCGCCGCAGCGGCCGCCGTCGCGGCAGGCGCCGACGGCGTGGAGATCCACGGCGCCAACGGCTACCTGGTGCACCAGTTCCTGTCCGAGAACACCAACCAGCGCACCGACCGCTACGGCGGTTCCCTCGACAACCGCATCCGCTTCGCCGTCGAGGTCGCCGCTGCCGTGGCCGACGAGATCGGCGCCGACCGCACCGGCCTGCGCATCTCCCCCGGTAACCCCTACAACGACATCGCCGAGTCCGACACCGCCGAGCTGTATCCGGCGCTCCTGCGCGCCCTCAGCCCGCTCGGCCTCGCCTACCTCCACGTCCTCCACGCCGGCGACGACGCGCTGCTGGGCACCCTGCGCGCGCTGTGGCCGACCACGCTGATCCTCAACCGGGCCGGCACCGACCTGCCCACCCGCGCCAAGGACGTCGACAACGGCACGGCCGACCTTGTCTCCGTCGGCGCCCTCGCGCTCGCCAACCCGGACCTGGTCGAGCGGCTACGCTCTGACGCGCCGCTGAACACCCCCGACCCGGCGACCTTCTACGGCGGCGGAGTGGCCGGCTACACCGACTACCCCACCCACACCGCCTGAGGAACCGCATGATGCCCGCCTCCACCCACCGCATCCCCTCTACGGCCAGTGAGGGGCCGATGAGCTACGCGATCTTCCAGCTCGCCCGCGCCCACCGCGCCCGCGCCGCCGCCATACTCCGCGAGATGGACCTGCATCCCGGACAGGAACTGCTGCTCATGCAACTCCTCGACCGGGACGGCCAGACCCAGTCCGAACTGCTCGAAAGCGTCGGCCTGGACCACTCCACCGTCTCCAAGTCCCTGCGCCGCATGCAGGACGCCGGCCTGCTCGTGCGCGAGCCCGCCGAACACGACCGGCGCGTCATGGTCGTCCACCTCACCGACAAGGGCCGTGCCATGCGCGAGCCCCTGACAGCCATGTGGCGGGCCCTGGAGGAGACCTCCGCGGTGAACCTGTCGGCGCGGCAGGCAGAGTCCTTCGTCCGTATCGCCTATGCCATCGCCGACGCGATCAACAGCCGTGCCGTTGCAGGGGAAGAGTCCGAGTAACTCCTCTCGGCCCGCACCCCGGTTCCGGCTTGGAGTGCGGATCGTTTCCGGCGTTCCTGCGAAGTGGACAGTGCTGCAGCTCACGAAGGCCCCGTGCTGAACGGAGCCAGGCGCCCCGACTGTCGGAAGAAGCCCGGTGAGCCGAGCCTGCGGATGTGGCGGAACCCGCCCGCTCACCCCGGTACGTCAGGGAGAACGGGGCGAGCGGGGCCCCAGCGTCCGGGGCAAGCGCGAGCTGTCCCGGTGCAAGCAGGACGAAACTCACTCGGGGGGCAGGGCAACACCCCGCAGGGCCGGCGAGCCCTTCCCCGTCGCCGGCCGGCCGGCCGCACATCGAGGACGGACGCATCACCCGCGTCCAGGTCACCTTCGACCTCCGCAAGCTCCTGCAGGCCGACGGTGACCCGCGCCGCGGATCCGCCCACCACAGGCCAGCCCCCTGAGCGACCCGGGCCGACGGCACCCACGTCCGCGGCCACCACTGCCCCGCCCACTTAATCCCCCCACCACTGACGCGTAATTAGAGCCTGGTCAGGTTGGGTGTGGGCAGGGCAGGGTGCCCGGTGGTCGCAGAGGACCGTCGAGTGCCGGGCTGTCGGTCAGGCCGCGTCCTGCCTGGGGTTGAGGGTGACGGTGTAGCCGAGCTGGTTGAGTTGGTTGATGGCCCGTCGGGTGGCGCGTTCGGGGTTCAACTGCGACTGCTGGAAGCAGTGTTGGGTGCTGTCCTGGCTGCCGTCGACCGGCCTGACCGATGCTGCACTCTCGCGAGGATCCGCCGAGGTCGTACGCCGCCGGTACGGCGTCGAGTACGCCCTGGGCGGGTGGACTTTGCTGCACCGGAGCGGGTCCTGAACGCGGCCATCGACCTGGTCGTCGGGCAGGACATTAGTACGGGGAATGGGCCACGGATCCGCTCGGGGCGGACCAAGGCTGACGACACTACCGCGTGCGTCGCGCGGGAAGGCCCCTCCGGTATGTGCCACGGCTGGGGAAACGAGCCTGCCGGCGCCCTCTGCCGACCGCTCGGCCTCGCATCGGAGCGCCGCACGCGCCCCGTACCTGCAAGGTCCGGCCGACCTGGCACCCCGCTGCGGCCGGACCGGACTGGCCTTCAGCCCTGAGCAAGGGCGAGGATTCCGCCCACCAACAAGAAGAGTCCAGCAGCAATACCAGTCCAACCGAGCACACCGAGGAAGGCCGGACGGAGTATCACCAGCGAGGACGATATGGGAACCGCGCCCAACTGTCGGCGACGGAACGCGAGTGCACGGAAACCGGCGAGCAGTCCGACGAATCCCATGATCAGGTACGACATACGTTTCAGTCCTCTAGGATTTCTAGATATTCTACGATCTCGGCAATCACTGTCGGTATTTCGCCCTCACTTTGCCCTGCCGCCCTACGAAGCTTTCATTACTATGGGCGACCTGAAGGAGGGCCAGCCTTCATTCCATCTCTCGCGATTCTCAACCCCGGCAACCCTTCACCTGAATTTCGCTGATCCCGCTCTGCCAAGTCGCGCTGGCGTTCAGCCGTAGCCGCCAGACCCGCTACTGCCGTCGTAGGGCGCTGTCGCAGCAGTCGTCCGCTGACGTTGCCGTCAACTACTGCCGTCACAGGCACGCGGCAGCGTGGCCACCAATTGCACTAGCTCGTCCAGCAGTACACATACTTGCCAGATTTTCGCTCTTCCCGGATCAATTCAACAAGACTCTGCAGGATAGCAACAGCGGCAGCAAGCTCGATTTTCCCTACCTTTTTCTCGCTCACCCACCAAGAAGCCAGATCTAGGATTTCAGAAACAGAAGCACGATCAAGGGAATCTACAAGAGCCTCCGAAAGCATCAAGACCGATGCCCCCCTTCACTCTCCGCGATCACCTCAGGCAAATCACACTCCACGAGTGAATTGAATGGGATCCCGGTCAGGCGGGCCTCCCAATCCAGAATAGCCTCTTCGGCGTCGAAGTTACCAAAGGTAATGGTATTCAGTGACGAGTCAGGCCCGAGACGAAGGGAATCAACTGCCCCATCGTTAGTTGCAGCGAAGAACTTGACGATGTTGCTCATGAACGCACACTCCGTAACCCGCTTGCGAAGACCCCTCGCCAGATGGGCCCGGGCGCCCATAGCACTGGGCGCCCGGGCCCCCAGACATCTGCTGGAGCCAACCGACTTCGCCAATTAGGGAACTCTGGCATCACTGCCAAAGGGTTCCAACTCCTGGGCCATATCTTGGACCATAGTCAAAAACATGTTGCCCCCACATGCGCGGGGTAGTCAGATTATACCAGCCAATACCTGGAAAACTCGTACCAGTATTGATCCAATCCGGACCGGGCATGCCATTCGGAGTAGAGAATAGATCACCGAGAGAGGGGTCGCCATCGGCGAGCTCCTTCACGCGAGCATCAAGAATATTTCCCTTGATCGTATTTGCCCGACTGGACCTTCGTGCAATCCTCGCGAGATCCTTTGCCGAATATCCAATCGTGCCACTATCCCACTCGGATGCCGCCGTATTCGCATGCTGAAGCAGGCGGGAAGCCGAGGCATCCGGATTTGCAATTGCATTTCCGTTCGTATCGACGACGCTGCAACTAGTATTGTTGACCAAAATCGGCGTGGCCCCGGCCATCACATAGTACGTGTGGAGTTAATCGACCCCTTCGCCCACAATCTGAAACTCGCACTCAGAGCCCCCCAAACGAAGGCAGCGGACAACCCCCTCCGTGAATACAACCCTACGAGCTCGTAACACGATCTTGTCGGTGGCATTGGTGAGGTACGGGGTGCCGGTCGGATGCGGCTGGGATGATTGCGGGCATGACACTGGACTGGTC
>NZ_JBVHRI010000063.1:0-11214 GCF_055566975.1 Streptomyces sp. NPDC027189 | reverse complement strand
ATCTGCGCCTCGTTGCGCTCGCTGGCCTTCCGGGCCGGGACCTGCACGCTCCAGCCGATGCGGTGCAGCAGCAGATCCAGCCCGGCCAGGGTGTAATCGACGCCGAACCGGCGGCGCACGACCTCGCCGATGCGGGCCAGCGTCCAGCACTGGTCACTCCATCCGCACGCGGCCGGCCCGGCCTCCAACACTGCCTCCAGGGAACGCAGTTGGCCGGCATCGAGCTTGCAGCGGGCGCCACCGGGGCCCTTGGACGCGAGGGCCTGGCGGCCGCCCGAGGCCAGGGCCCGGCGCCAGCGGTTCGCCGACATCCGAGTCACCCTGAACCGCCGCGCCACCTCCCGATCACTGGCCCCCGCCTCGATCAAGTCAGCTGCCGCGAGCCGGACTTGCTCACGCCGATCCCGCTCCTCGGCCGTCAGCCCACCGCCATCGGGATACCTCACCCCTCCGGCATAGCGCAGCCGACGCCAACCGTCACGACCAGACGTAACCCGCACCGTTAAAGATCTCTAGTGCCACCGGCCGAGCCAGGGGATTACCAGAGTGCAAGCGTCGCAGAGGCCGAGAGGAGAAGGCAGCCATGGCACCGCAATCGCAGGCAGCGACCGGATCTGAACAGGACAAGACCATCGAGCAGAAGGCCCAGCAGGTGCGGGAGCTGTTCGCCGACGCGCCGGAGCTGGCAAAGACGGCACTGGAGAACGTGCTTGAGGAGATGACGTCGCAGGCGTCGGCGGCGCCGTCGGCGATGGAAAGCGCCGGCCGGGTCGGCAGCCGTCAGGGCAAGGTCTCGGAGTTGACCATGATCGCTCCGTTCGCGCCCGGCGGGGCTGAGCGGCTGCGCGCGTTGCTGAGGTTGGCGAACGGCAACTTCGTCGAGACGGAAAGGGTCGGAACCGTCCACGACATGCGCTTCGCCTTCCTGGACAATGACACGAAACTGCTCTTCGCCACCGCGTTCGACGGCGAATGGGACGCCTACATCGACGACTTCGTGACAAAGGTTCCTGATTTCCTGGACCTGCTCTTCTCCGCCTGGGAAGGCTGGCCGGGGATTCACGACCCGTCGGTGAAAGACTGGATCGCCAAGCACCAGATAACGGCCGAGGGCTGGTACGTCGCCAATCCGAATCTGACGGTCATGGAAACGAGACGGCTCGAGCGCGTCGGCAAGGCGCTGGACGAGTTCCTGGACAAGATCAGCGACTGAACCCACCGCCGGGACGATGCGCGGCCTACACCTCGCCGTACCAGCCGCCGCACGGATCGCTGACGTGTGGTTACTCGTATGCCCAGGCCCGGCCTGTCTGCCGGGCTTCCTCCACGGGAATGGGGTCGACTCCGTTTCGCATCCGGGCGGTGTAGAGCAGGCCGTCGAGGTGGTCGGCTTCATGGTGGATGAGGCGGGCCAGGCCGCGTTCGTACAAGGTCGTCGTGATCTCGCCGGTCAGGGCGGTGGTCTCCAGCATGATCGTCAGAGGGCGGGGGATGAGGCCGCGGACGTCGAAGAAGCTGAGGCAGCCCTCGTACTGCTCGTCCGTCTCCTCAGAGTGGTCGGTGATCCGGGGGTTGAGCAGGATGACGGCCGGACCGTCGTCGGCCGGCATGACGATGGCGGCAGAGCGGGCGATGCCGATCTGTGGGGCGGCGATGCCCATGCCCTTGGCGAAGGGATGGACTTGGCCGATGCGCTCGATGGCGGCGAACAGTTCGTCCACGATGTGTTCGGCCGTGTCGCGCTCGGCTGGCAGGTCGAAGGCTCGGGTCGGTTCGGCGAGGATGCCGGCGCCCTGCTGGACGACGCCGAGGTCTCGCATGCGCTGGCTGGGCCGCACGTCAGTCACCTGAACTCCCGTCATCCGGTCGGCCGTCCGACTGCTGCTTTCAAACGGTATCGAGCATGCAAGGCGAGTGTGGTCGACATTCATCCCTGAGGACTGGGATCAGAATGAGGTGCTCCCTGCTCGGGAATGAGGGGATGTCAGTTCTCATTGCCGGGCCGAGCGGTGGCTGCGGTCGAAACGCATGGGGGCTACGGCGCAGGCGGCTTGCTGGGCGGTTCCCAGCCGTGTGTGAGGATGTCGAAGATTGCCTCGACGGCGGCTCGGCGGTCCCGCCGACCGCGAGCGAGGGCCGGGATGTCGAGTACGAATCGAGCAAGAGCCACACATGCGAGGTCGTCGTGGTCCACGCCGAACTCGTCGGCGATGGCTGCGCTGAGGCTGTCGGTGTACCGGGTCCACATGCGTTCGGCGTACGCGCGCAGCACCGGCGTGGACTCCACCAGGTGGGTGAACTCGGCCGCCTGAGGATGCGCCTCGATCGAGGGCCAGGTGTCGAGGACGTGCTGTCGGAGGGCGTCGAGGATGCTCTGACCGGAGGGTCGCTCCCGCACCGCGGCGATCAGTTCTGACTCCCGGTCCTGGTCCTGGTCGAATACCAGCGCTTCCTTGCCGCTGAAGTGCTTGAACACCGTAGCGGTCGATACGTCGGCGGCGTCGGCGATGTCACGGATGCCTACTTGATCGTAGCCACGCTCCAGGAAGAGCTGCAGTGCGGCGTCGGCGATTGCCTGCCGGGTGGCCGCCTTCTTGCGGTCGCGGCGGCTGACAGGGGGCACGGTCATGACTAGAGCGTATCCGATAGTCGAACCCCTCGCTAAGTAGAGCCGTTGCACTTTTATGCTTGTTCTGATTTTATGAGGTTGTGGGCACCTGAGCGGCACCTCCTCGCCGGCATGGTCATCGTCTTCACCGCACCGCCCGTCGCCGTCCTGTCCATCAAGGGGACGCTCGAAGCACGTCCATGACTGAGGCCGACGCCGGAGTGCCCCGCCCCGCCCTGTTCGCCCGATGACTCCTCTTCGCCGACCGAAAGGAACAACCATGAACTCCCCAGAGCCCGCCCACGCCAGCATCAGCATCATCGGCGCCGGACCCGGCGGACTGACCTGCGCCCGCATCCTCCAGCAGCGCGGCATCGCGGTCACCGTCTACGACCGCGACCCGGGCCCCGACGCCCGCAACCAGGGCGGCACCCTCGACCTGCACGCCGACAACGGTCAGGTCGCCCTGCGCGAAGCCGGCCTGCTCGACGAGTTCTTCGCCCTCGCCCGTCCCGAAGGGCAGGAAATGCGCCTGATGGACCCGACCGGCACGATCACGTCCCATCAAGTCCCGGCGTCCGACGAACTCTTCAAGCCGGAAATCGACCGCGGCCAACTGCGCAACCTGTTGCTCGACTCCGTGCAGCCGGGAACCGTGCACTGGGGCCGCGCCCTCGACATGATCAGCGGACCCGCCGACGGTCCACGGCGATTGCACTTTGCCGACGGCACGAGCATCGAGACCGATCTGGTCATCGGCGCGGACGGCGCCTTCTCCCGGGTACGCCCGGCCGTGTCCCCCGCCGTCCCCGAGTACACCGGGGTCAGCTTCCTGGAAGCACGGTTCTCCGACGTCGAGAACCGACACCCCGAGATTGCCGAGCTGGTCGGTTCGGGCAGCGCCCACGCAGCCGACGGCGAACGCGGCCTGTTCGCCCAGCGCAACAGCGGAAACCACATCCGCGTCTACATCATCCAACGCGTCCCGGTCGACTGGATCAGCGCCAACGGGCTGACCGCCGAGGACACCGACGGCATCCGCGCCGTGCTACGCGACGAGTACGCCCACTGGTCGCCCCGCATGCGCCAGATGATCACCGAAAACGACGGCCCCTACATCGACCGCCCGATCCTCGCCCTCCCGGTCCCGCACACCTGGGACCACAACGCGACGGTGACCCTGCTCGGCGACGCCGCCCACCTCATGCCCCCGCTCGGCGTCGGCGTCAACCTCGCCATGCTCGACGCCAGCGAACTCGCCCTCGCCCTCGCGAACGCCGCCACCGTCGACGACGCCATCCGCACCTACGAGAAGACCATGCTGCCCCGCTCCACCGAGACAGCCAAGGCCCTCGAACACGGCGCCGAACACCTGCTGTCCGCCGACCTACCCGACTTCGGCGGCGACAACGACGCCCAGCCCCAGGAATAGGATCAGAACGAGGTCTTCAGCCGGCGCCGGCAGATGACGGCGCAGCCCAAGGTGACGAAGGCTTGGTGGATGTCGTCGCGGATCTCCCAGCGAATGCGCAGGCGCCGGAACCAGTGCAGCAGCGCGATCGCACCTTCCACGACCCAGCGGTAAACCCCGAGACCGGAACCGTGTTCGGTGCCGCGTCGGGCGATGACATGCAGACGCTGCCAGACCCCGGCCTCGTTCCAGTCCCGCAGCCGCCGCCAGCAGGTCATCCCCGAGCCGAAGCCGAGCTCTTGCGGCAGATGCCGCCACGGGATGCCGGTGTACAGCACGAACAAGATTCCGCACAGCACCCGGCGTTCATCGATCCGCCGACGCCCCGGATACCGGAAGCGCCGCTCGACCACCGGCAGCAGCGGTTCGATCTGCTCCCACAGACCGTCCTCGACCAGCCACGGCTTGCTCCCACCCCGCGTCTCGGCCGCACCCACCCCCTGTCCGGCGGGTAACAACGGCAACTGACGTCCCGTCATTCCCCAGTGGCGAACACCTCATTCTGATCCCAGTCCTTAGTGGTGGGTGGAGCACGGGGAGGGTTCATTCATGCGGCCACACGCACCGCTTACGTGAAGGCCAGTTCGCGGAAGGCGTTGCGGACATCGGTCAGCGGTCAGCGGTCGCGGGTGTAGTAGAGCTTGTTGGTCAGGAGCACTGCCCACAGGCCCCTGTTGGGTGAGACCCACATGCCTGCGCCCGTGAAGCCGTAGTGGACCCAGACGTCCTAACAAGCGGGGCTGGGCCTGGATGACCAATCCGAGGGCGACCAGGCACTGCTGAGCCGGAGCGATCAGGCCGTGACTGGCTGTACCTCCTGGGCGGCCCGCGCGTCGTAGACGTCGCGGGCGTCCAAGACGGCATTGATGTTTTCCTCGGACCAGGCGCGGATCGCGTGCATCAGCGCGGTGACGCTCTCGCCAAGCCCGGTGGCCGCGTATTCGACCTTCGGCGGAATGGTCGGGTAGACCGTGCGGGTGACCAGGCCGTCCCGCTCCAGGGTGCGCAGGGTCTGGGTGAGCATCTTCTGGGTGATGCCATCCAGGCGGCGCCGCAGCTCGCCAAAGCGCATCGGGCCGCCGGACAGTGCGCCCATGACCAGCATGGTCCACTTGTTGGCGAGTACGTCCAGGATCTGGCGCGAGGGGCAGGCAGCCAGATAGGCATCCGCGCCACCGTAGAAGCGCAGGTTGTCAGTAGTACCCATGAGGTACCTATATACCTTTGAAGTGCCTTCTGTTCAACGGGTACCGCCCTGCCGAGGATAGGGACATCCCAAACGACTCTCCGAACAGGAGTGCATGACAATGCGCGCGATCACCCAGAAGTCCTTCGGCGGCCCCGAGGTGCTGGAGCTCGTCGACGACGCGCCCAAGCCGGCACCTGGACCGACGCAGGTGTTGGTCCGGGTCAGGGCGACGAGCGTCAACCCCGTGGAACTGTTCGTCCGCTCCGGCACCTTCCCGTTGCTGGGCGAGCCACCCTTCGTCCTGGGATGGGACGTCTCCGGGGTGGTAGAGCAGGTCGATCCGGGTGTGCACCGGTTCCAGGTCGGCGACGAGGTCTACGGGATGCCGTACTTCCCGGCCGCGGCCGGTGCGAACGCCGAGTATCTGGTCGCCCCCGCACGGCAGTTGGCTCGCAAGCCGGCAGGGATCAGCCATGAGGAGGCTGCGGCGCTGCCGCTGGTCGGCCTGACCGCCTGGCATGCGCTGGTGGAGATCGCGCAGCTGCGGCCGGGGCAACGGGTACTGATCCACGGTGCGGGCGGCGGGCTCGGGCACGTCGCGGTGCAGCTGGCCAAGCACCTCGGCGCAGAGGTGATCGGCACGGCGAGCGCGTCCAAGCACGACTTCCTGCGCGAGTTGGGTGCGGACCAACTCGTCGACTACCGGACCCAGAACTACACCGAGGTGCTCCGGGACGCGCCGGTGGACGTGGTGCTGGAGACTCTGGGCGGTGGGAACGCCGAGCGTTCCTTCGGCGTGCTGCGGCAGGGCGGCGTGCTGGTGACGGCGGTGGAGCGGCTCAGCACCACCCTGCCCAAGCTCGCGGAGCAGTCCGGCGTACGCTTCGCGGCGGTCGGCGTGGAACCGGACCCGGTCGGCCTGGAGGCACTGACCGAGCTGGTCGAGGCGGGGAGGCTTCGGGTGCACCTGCAGCAGGTGTTCCCGCTGGAGAGGTTGCCCGAGGCGCACGAGGTGCTGGCTGCCGGCGGTGTGCAGGGCAAGCTTGCGATCACGGTCTGAATGAATCGCGTGAGGTCTGATCAGGCAGCGGCGTCCTCCCGCCGCTCGGCCAGGACGCCGTTGTCGATGCCACCTGTCACGCACGCCGCATCAAGTACTTCCGCCTCAACTGCCCCAGGCCAACTCGCCCTCTAAATAGGAACCAAACACGACTGGCGGGACAAAACGCTCTTTAAGTGCCGTCGTGCTCGGTCAAGCAGGTGTACATCAAGTCGCCCTCCCGGCCCGCCCTTTCAGGGAACGCTTTCCCTTCCTCCAGTGACCGGACCTGCCGACGCAGTTCCACCTTGCCGCTGGCGATCGACCAGTCTGCGAGCGCCAGTACGGATGGGAGGCAAGCCGGCTGGAGAGCTCCTGCAAGCGTCTGCGCAGCGCTGTGGTCTGAGGAGGTCGCTGGGTGAGCGCTTCATAGGTGCGGTTCCAGTCGCGCTGGGTCTGCATCAACTCGGGTGGGAACGTCCTGTGCGCCCATACCTCGGATTCGATCATGTGTCCGATTTCTGGCGTGAGAGCGTCCTGAGGGCTTCTGGCGCGGCCCGGCGGGTGTCCTGTGACAGCGCGCTTTGAGCGCGTGCCAACGAGTCTGAGCGGCTCTGGTTGAGCGTCTGCGCGCCGGCTCTCTCCAGTTGCCGTTGGGGTGTGCTCAGCGCTTCCTGGAGGAGCGGGTGGAACGGCCCGCTCTTCCAGGAGGAGCGCACCATGGCGCAACCGGTAAGTCGCCCAACGATCAGCGCTGAGCAGTTCAGCCGAGTGTGTGACGAGATCAGGAGCATGGCGGCGCCCGAGAAGGATGCTCAGTCCATCCGGGACTGCGCTCTGCGCATCGTGCAGACCCTGGGCCTGGCGCTATCCACGGATGACCTGAGCAGGCTCCTCACCGAACTCATGGCCCCTAGGGTGCCTCCACCCCCAGAGAGCCCTCAGTACACCCGAGAGGCCACCCTGGACATGCCTGACGAACAGCTAGGAGAAGATGAAGGCCCCGTCAGGTAGACCGGGCCGTCAACGCCTGAGTACATCCTCAGCTTGCCGGAGGGCGCCGGGTCCCCACCGCTCAGACTTCGAGGCAAACAGTCAAAGTTCGCCGGCACAGGACAGCGGGGCTCGAACCTGCGCCAAGCGCTTAGTGAGTCGAGGGCGCCCTGGCCGACTCGGGGTCGCCACGCTGCGACCATTAGCACCACAAGGAAGATATTCTCCGCATATCGGGGCAAACATCTTCAATCGGTGATGGATGTGCCGTCCCAAGCAGTCCTGGCAGGGGACCGGTCGACTGGTCGGCCGAGGTCGCCGAGGAGGTGCGCCGCGTGGCAGATGAGCGGGCGTGGTTGGGCGAGTTGTTGACATCAGTGGAGTCGGCACCCCCGGAGATGGCCGTCTCCGTGCTGGCCCAGCTGCTGGCCAGAAAACTTGCCGCGACCGAGGTGTCCTTTCTGATCACGGACTACGGCGGCAAGGCCGTCGTACGGCTGACCGGGGCCCCTGCGGAGGGCGGGCCGGAGCATCCGCGACCGATCCAGCTGCGCGGCTCGGATTACGAGCAAGTGGTCCGTTCCCAGCAAGTACGCGTGACGAGCGGCGAGCGGGAGGGAAAAGGCGGACCGGGCCCGATCCAGGTCATCGCGCCGGTGTCCGACCGCGGGGATGCGATTGGTCTGCTGGAGCTGACGGTGCCCGTCCGCCCCGACCGCCAGACGATGCAGCGCATTGTCGAAGCCACCCATGTGCTCGCCTACGTGGTGATCACCAACCGGCGCTTCACCGATCTGTACGAATGGGGCCGGCGCACCACACGTCTGTCGCTGGCCGCCGAGATCCAGCACCGTCTGCTTCCCGACTCCTTCACCTGCGAGACCGGCCGGTTCATCATCGCGGGAGCACTGGAACCAGCTGCCGACATCGGCGGGGACACGTTCGACTACACGCTCGACCGTCATGCCCTGCACCTGTCTCTCACCGACGCCATGGGGCACGACGTACAGGCGGCGCTGGTGGCGACCATGGTGGTGGGAGCCCTGCGCAACGCTCGCCGGGCGGGCGGCAGCCTCCTCGACCAGGCCCAGGATGCCCACCAGGCCGTCGCGGACTACGCAGACCGAGCGCACCAGGCGTTCGCGGACCAATCGGAACGGGTACGCCAGGCCATCATCCGGCACGGTGCCCAGGTCATGGCCACCGGTCAACTGCTGCGCGTCAGTCTCGACACCGGCCAGACAACCTTCGTCAACGCTGGCCACGTCTGGCCGTTGCGTCTGCGCGACGGGCAGGTCGAGGAGATCACCCCCCTGGCCGACCTGCCTTTCGGCGTCACCCCGAACCCGGGCTACCGCCTACAGAGCCTCGACCTGCGCCAAGGCGACCGGCTGATCCTGTTCACCGACGGCATGCTGGAGCCCCACGGCACCGAAGCCGACCTGAGCGACCTGATCCAGCAGACCAGCGACTGGCACCCACGCGACGCCGTACGCCTCTTCACCGAAACCGTCCTGGAACTCTCGAACCAGGACCCACGCGACGACGCCACCGTTCTGTGCCTGGACTGGCCTGCCCCCAACTCCCCCTACACCGGCCATCGCTAAATGTACTCAGACTGTGAGGATGATGGTCGTGCCGTTCCGGCCGTGGCTTGACTCGTACTCTGGCTGGCTGCTTGTGCCTTGTGTTTGATCTGTCGGCCCGGCCGGAGCGGCGCATACCGGCACCGGGCCGGCGGAGCGTGTCCCGATAGGGGCCTTGGCCTAGAAGGCACCGTCACAGTCCTGACCGCTCCACCGACCGGCGCTGGCCACCGGCACCGCATCGTCGAACTGGAGCACCGTGACCACCCTCAGCATGCCCGCTGCTTTCCGCACCGCCCAATCCGCCGGGGCCGCTGCCGCGCCGCGTTCGGTGGTGCTTGGCGTCGACACCCACAAGGACGTGCACGTCGCTGCCGTCCTTGACCACCTAACTTGATCTTTAACCTGTGCGGCGTGGTCGTGGGGTGGTTGACGTCTTCGTTCGCCGTTTCGCGGGTTGTGTCTTGCGGGGTGTGTGCACGTCGTGGCGGGGTGTGGGCCGGGTGTTCTTTCTGCCTGGGGGTCGTCCGGGGCCGGGGCGGGAGGGTTTCGGTGCTTGGGCCGGGCAGCTGGGAGGCTGTCGCACGGCTCCTGCCCGGTGAAGGTCAAGAGCGATTCGTTGTTCGGTTCCGAGGATCAAGGAGGCGTCGGAATCTTGCTTGGTGGGGCGGAACTTCTTGTTGTGCGACCGTGAACATGATCTTGAGATGCCGCAGGATGTGCTGGAGTGGCTGCCGCCCGAGCACCTGTGCTGGAAGGTGCTCGACATCGTCGAGCTGCTTGACCTATCGGCGTTCGAGAACAGCTACCGTGACGACGGGCGGGGAGGTGTGGCCTACCCTCCCGCGAGCCTGATCACGTTGCTCCTGTACTGCTACAGCAAGGGAGTGCGTTCCTCCCGTCGCATCGAGCAGGCTTGCTGGGACGATGTGGGCTGCCGGATCATCACCGCGAACCGGCGAGTGGACCACTCCACCGTCGCGCGGTTCGTCCGGCGCCACCGTGCCGCCTTGAACTCGCTGTTCGTGCAGGTGCTGGCGCTGTGCGGCAGACGTGGCCTGGTCGATCTCTCGGCGGTCGCCGTCGACGGCTCACCGATGGACGCGAACGCCTCACGCGACGCCAACCAGCGGCTCCAGCGCCTGGAGGAGACCGCCTCCCAGTGCGAGAAGGAGATCCACGCGCTGATGGAAGATGCAGCCGACCACGCGCTGAGGGTGGAGGCCGATGGTTCGACAGCACAGGGCGACGGCGAGGCCGCGTGCGACAACTGGCCTCGCCTGTCCCGGCTGTGCGACCGGCTCACCAGATCCCGCTTGGCCCAGGAAAGACTGCATGAACGGGCCATGCCCTCACCCACGGAGATCCGGATCAAGGTCGAAGCCGCTGAGCGGATGGTGGCCCGCGCCGAGAAGCGCCTGGCCGCCGAGACCGAGGCTCACCAGGAGAAACTCAGGAGGTACGAGCTCCGCGCCCGAGCAGACCGGGCGGCAGGACGGCGTGGAGCGAACGGACGGCCGCCGGTCCCGATGGAGCACAAGACCGTCCTCGTGCGCCAGCGAACGCGATTGGTGAAGATGCGGGCCTGGCTGGAGCGGGCCCGCACACCCCGACCCGTCCCCTCCCCGGAGTCCCGTGCTTGCCTGAGCGATCCCGACTCCAGGCTGATTCCAGGCAAACGCGGCGGCTACCTGCAGGGATACAACATCCAGATCGTCTGCGCCCGCCGTCAATTCCTGCTGGCCATCGAAGCGCACGACAATCCCTCGGACAGGACGGCCCTCGTTCCGATGGTGAAGAAGACCCAGCACAATCACCGGGCCGCACGGCTCCCCGGGGACATCCAACTCTGGCTCGCCGACAGCGGATACGCCTCCGCCGCGTCCTTCGAGACCCTCGCCGACCTCCCGCTACTGGTCTCGGTCACCAGCGATGCCGACCAGGCAGGCTTCCCCGCGAAACGCCAGCAGGCCCCTGCCGGCCAGCAGGACATGGCGGCCCGCCTTGCCACCCCGACAGGACGGGCCCAGTACCGTCAACGCAGTGCCCTGGTCGAGCCGGGATTCGCCCAGATCTTCCAACGCTTCGGACGACACCTCAACTACCGCGGCCGCCACGCGGTGGACGCCGAGATCAAGCTCCTCGGCACAGTGCACAACCTCAACAAACTCATCAAGCACACGCCCAAGAATCGCTCTTGACCTTCACCGGGCAGGAGCCATGCGACAGCCTCCTGGCCGTGGGGCGGATGTGCCGAAAGTCGCGGCGGACTCGGGCGGGGGTGAGCCTGTCCGGCGGGGTTGGTCTCTCCCAGGGCCGACACCGGTC
>NZ_JBVHRI010000062.1:0-14020 GCF_055566975.1 Streptomyces sp. NPDC027189 | reverse complement strand
GCGGACCCGAGCACCCGCGCAAGTCAGAGCAGTCCAGAGAAGCGCTTCCTCCCGGGCGTGAACGCCCGGGGTTCCGCGCTAGATCATGCTGAACACCGTCACCGTAGGACTTCGCCGCAGCGGCAGTGACCCTAGCCGACCGCGCCTCCGGCTACACCACCGGGCAGGCGATCTTCGTCGACGGCGGGTTGTGCGTTCACTGAGTCCAACACCGCATGAACCGAACCAGCCTCCAAAACGGCCCTCACCCACGGGGCTGTTCGTCTGGCGCGGCAGCGTCATGGGCATCGTGCGCGTTCCGCGCGATCGACCGGCCAACGTGCATCCACGCTGGTTCGTCTGGGGTCTCGGGTCGGGAGCCCGTCAGTCCGTCGAGGTAATCGATCGCGTGGCGGGTGACGTAGCGGTCGGGATCCGGCGACTGCAGGTAGCGGCATACGAGGTCGTCATCGACCTCCTGACGCTGAAGGTATGCGGCTAACGCGCCGACGAGCAGATGGTTGTGCGCCAGAGCGTCGGTCAGGGCAAACAGAACCACCCGCTGCCACTCGTCCATGCAGGTCTTGTGCCGGGTGCCAAGTTGCTGGGCCCTGGCGAGGTACTTGCTGATGTAGCGGCAGTGGTAAGTGACGGCGGCCAGCAGTTCCGCTGGGACTGCGGAATCCACGGAGCGTGGAGCCGGCACGACGGTACGGGCCTGGCGTGCCGGCGGCAAAGCGTCGCGGATCTGCTGAAGACCTTCGCACTGCTCAGGCCCGCCAGGTTCCTCACTGCGTCGCACAAGGCGCTTTCGTGGGTATTGCGTCATGGTGGATGACTCCTGCCGTTCCCACGATCCGGCGCTGCAGGTGGCAAGCCCAGCTCGTCGGAGCTGTGATTGACGCGGTGCGCCAAGGGCCTACCTGTCCGCGGCAGTCGTGGGCTGCTGCGGCGCTCAACTGGGCACCGTCACAGCACCCAAGAGGCGGCACCGCCCAGTAAACGATGCGATCCTCCACCGGTTACGCCACATACCCCGCGCCCAGGCCGAGGCGGTCACGGAGTCCGGCCGGCAGGCTGCGGCCGGCGGAACAGGCATCGTGTGTTGAGCAGGCAGTCGGCCTGACAGCGCAAGGAGAAACGTGGAAGACCAGACCGAGCAGGAACAGGCAAGCCCCGAGGTGCAGGCCCGCATGCAGGCAGCTTCGGCCGCCAAGGTCTGATGCGCCATCTCGGCGCCCGCCTCACGCACATCGCACCCGGGCGGAAACGGTAGTTACGGTGTGACGCGAAGGTGCTCGCGGCGGGCGGTGACCAAAGCCCGCCACCGCTGGTGAGTGGTGTGCTGGCCGTCGAGCCAGCGTGCCGGTGAAGGGGACTGGAGAGGAAGGTCGGCCATGAAGTGGGCGATGTCGACGTAGTAGGCGTAGTTGCCGGATCGGGTCAGGTCGCGTAGTCGGGAGATGGATGCCGCTAGTTCGTCGTGTGCGCCGCGGACTGTGTGGTGGAAGCACATGGCGAGCTCGAGGGTGGTTGCCACGGAGGAAAGGCCGGCGTTGCCGATTTCGGTGCGCAGGAGGCGGGCGCGGTCTTCCAAGTCCGGGAACCTTCCGGCGTCGCGTACGAGCGCGGCGATCTGGGCGTTGATGCCCGACGCACGGATGTTGACCCTGGACAGGAGCTGTTCTGCCAATTCAAGTTCGTCGTCGGCCTGCTCCGGGGCAGTGAAGGCGAGCGAAAGGGCCCGCATCGACTGAGCGGTAGCGGCCTCGCCCGCTACCGCGTGCTGCTCCGCTTCGGTACGGCCGGCCTGGTAAGCGGCAGCCGACCGTGCCATGTCTCCCTGGACCCACCACACTTCGCCCAGAATGCGGTGGTGACGGCCTTCCCAGCCGAGGGTGCGGGCAGCTTCGATGGCGGTGGGAAAGTCGCCAACGAGGCGGGCCAGGTGCGCGAGGCCGCGCCGGGCTGAAGGCGCCAGCCGGCCGCCGCCAGCGATGACGTGTTGCATGCCACGGCGTGAGTCATCGGTGTGCCCCAGGTCGCGCTGGGCCTTCGCCAGGTAATAGACGGCCATCTCCTGCAGATCAGAGGGGAGTAGTCCGGTGCCGACTACGGCGATGAGACGGGCGGCGGTGCGTTCGCGGTGCTCGTGCTGTCGCCGGGCGAGCGCGCTGAGCGTTTCGACCAGTGCGTCTGCGGCCGTCTCCGGCGTGGGGGCAGCTGTCGTTGACGGGGCGGGTGGGGCGAGGGGCTCCCAAAGGGAGTCGCTGACGTAGCGCCAGGTCGCCTCAGCGAGCCAGCCGGGATCGAGACGGAAGTCGCGGGCGATGGCGAGGCCCTGGCGCATGCATCCCACCAGCAGGAGCCGGTTATGGATCGTTCCACCGTTGCACTGCTCGCCCAGAGCGTGAAAGACCCGCTGGGCGGCCCGCTGCCAGTCGGCGGGGCTCCAGCGGTCGTCAGTGTGGTCGTCGGCGCTGCGGATAGTGGAGCGGATCAGCCCGTGCAGGTGGAAAGGCCACAGGCCGATTGGGCTTTCGTGGACGAAGGGCCGCTCGATGAGTCGCAGGGCCGGCGCGTCGTGGGTCATCCCCGCGGCCCTGGTTGCGAGTGGCAGGTCGAAGGAGTCCAGGAGGCTGACGGAGCGCAGTACGTGCCGTTCGTCGGCAGTGAGGTCGGACAGGGTGCGGGAAACCAACGCCGGGAAGTCGACTTCGAAGTCGGCGGGTTGCGGGGTGCGGCCGGTGCGGCGGATCTCCAGGTAGCGCATGACCGACAAGTCAAGGTAGAGCGGCAGGCCGTGCGAGCGGCGGGTGATGACAGCGCGCAGTTCGCTGCCGATAAGGGGCTGGCCGTCGCGGGAGAGGCGGCGGGCGAGGTAGTCGTCGCAGTCCTCGTTGGCGAAGTCCCCGATCAGGACCTGCCTGCCGCTCCCGCCCGCCGCGTCGCGGGCGTACGGGGTGTCGGAAGCCGCGAGCCCGGGCCAGGCCTCAGGGCCGGTCCAGTCGAGCTGTCCTTGGAGGCCTTCGTCGGCCCACTGCAGCCGACCGCGACCGGTGATCACGAAGAAGGCGTTCGGCATTAGCCAGACGATGCGTTGGATCAGCCGTTCCAGATCACGGCGGGTGCGGTCGCCGACGTCCTCGAACGTGTCGAGGAGGATCACCGGCACGGCCTTCTTGCCAGCGGGGAGGCGGGCAAGCTCCCAGGCGAGCAGGTGCGGGTAGTAGGAGAGCGTGTCCAGGCCGGGCTCGGCCTCCAGGAGGTCGGCGAGGCGGGCGCAGCCGGCGAGCGCGCGGACGGTCCGACGCCGCTCGCGCAGGGCGCGCACCAGTGCCCCTGCCACCTCACCGACCACGGAGCCGACCGTGCCCGGCAGCAGCAGCGCCTGGGCGACGTCGGCGAGCGCGGACTGCATCTGCTGCGGCAGCGCCTGCCCGAACCGGGGAGCCAGCCCGCTGCGGCGTAGGTACTCCTCCAGCGGTTCGCCGGGATGAGCCGCCTCCCAGTAGCGGCGCAGCGCCAGGTCGAAGGCGGGCAGCGGGCGGCCGATCCCGGAGAGGGCGAGCCGGATCGTCAGCACGACCTGCTCGAAATCGCCGCCAGCCGAGCGGGAGAGATCGACGCGTACGGGAAGGATCCGCTCGCTGCCCCATGCGGGTGCGCCCCACTGGGCAGGCCGGTGCTCGCCGCTGGCGAGCGCGGCCTCGAGTTTCCGCGACAGGGTGGTCTTGCCGATACCGCCGACGCCGTGGAACACGATCACGTTGTTGCGGGCCGCCTCCAGATCCTCCACCTCGAAGGAGGGTCCGGCCACGGTGCGCAGGTGTCCGGCGAGCGCGGCCGCGACCGCTTCCCACTGAGCCTCGCGGTTGGTGAACGCCTCCTGCGCAGCGAATCCGCGGTCGTTCGAAGCGAACAGCGTACGCAGATCCCGGCCTGCCACATCTACCCCCGAAAGGCGATCGCTCTGGGGCCCAACCTATGCCCGCCACCTGTTCCTTGGGGAGTCCGTCCCTCCGGCCAGGGCTGGTCCGGCGGTGGTTTTCCGCCGCGGGAAAGCAATGCCCGCACCCAACGCATCGGCCCTGGCGGCGAATCGGCCTTCCCTGTCCTGCTCCGCAGGAGTGCGTTTCCTCTCCGCCCTGAAAGGCGGAGTATCCACGGAGGAATCAGATGACCGCGCAGGGCGACGAGCTCCGGGAGAGCGCCGCGAGGCCGCATCTGCCGAACGGCACGGTATGCAACTACCTGACGACGAGCGTGCCGGCTCTCTTGAGGGTCATGAGCCCCGCGACCGGTCCTCGACCGGTGGTCCACCGGCGCGCTCGAAAATGCCGACATACGGCGAGGTGAGAGCACCTCCGTTCGGCGTGAGGAGTGCGTGATGCGCAAGGTCGTTTCCCGGGACGGCACGACGATCGCTTACGAGAAGGCGGGTGAGGGCCCGCCGATCGTGCTTCTCAACGGTTCGTTCCGCGATCACACGATCTTCGACGCGCTCGTTCCCGAGCTGGCGCCGCACTGCACCACCTATGTCTATGACCGCCGGGGGCGCGGCGAGAGCGGCGACTGCCCCGAGTACGCCGTCGAGCGGGAGATCGAGGATCTCGAGGCGGTGATCCAGGAGGCCGGCGGCTCAGCAGTGGTGTTCGCCGGGTCCTCGGGCGCGAACCTTGCGCTCGAGGCGGCGCTCGGCGGCGCCCCGATCACCAAGCTGGCGCTGCACGAGCCGTTCTTCCGGGTCGATGGATACCCGAAGCCCCCGTGGAATGTCGCGAAGACGCTCCGGGTCCTCATGGCGGAAGACCGGCGTGAGGAGGCGGTCGAGTACTTTCTCGGCAGTTTCCTGGGCCTGACCCCCGACACGGTCGCGGAGTGGCGGAGGGGCCCGATCTGGGCGGTGAACGAGGCGAACGCGCACACGCTCGCCTACGACACGGCGATCTGCGGAGACTGCAGCGTCCCGGTCAACCGGCTGGCCGGCTACCAGACGGAGACCTTGGTCCTCAACAGTGACAACACCAGCGCCTGGCTGCGCGCGGCGGCGCAGGCGACCGCGGCAGCCCTGCCCCATGGCCGGGGGCTCGAGCTGCCCGGTTCCTGGCATCGGATCAACATGGACGTTCTCGGCCGGGTCCTGGCCGAATTCGCCACCGCCTGAGGGGTTCCGCTGTCCTGGCCGGCGCAGCACCCCGCGGACGCCCGACCGTCTTTGTGTTCGGCGGGGTCTGGCGTGGCGTAGCGGTTCTGGGTGTGCGAACACGACTGCGGCCGCCGCCTACTCGGGGTGCAGGCCGAGCGTGGGCCGGGCCGGACAGGACCGGGGGCGGCATCCATCTCTGACATCTCTGACATCTCTGACAGTCCGTCATCTCACTTTCGGGAGAACATCACCGTGACCACAGCTCGCACCCTGGCCGCCGGGGTCACCGCAGAGGCGGCCTCCGCGGACGCCACCTGTGCGCGCGGCGCCACCGTGTGGCTGACCGGGCTGCCCAGCGCGGGCAAGACCACCCTCGCGCATGCCCTCGCCGAGCGCCTGCGCGCGAAGGGGCGCAAGGTCGAGGTGCTCGACGGTGACGAGATCCGCGCGTTCCTGTCCAAGGGGCTGGGGTTCACCCGGGAGGACCGGCACATCAATGTGACCCGGATCGGGTTCGTGGCGCAGAAGCTGGCCTCCCACGGCGTCATGGTGCTGGCCCCGGTCATCGCCCCGTACGCCGCCTCCCGCGCCGCCGTCCGTGAGCGCCATGCCGCAGGCGGCACGGAGTTCCTGGAGATCCACGTGGCCACCCCCGTCGGGCTCTGTGCCGAGCGCGACGTGAAGGGCCTGTACGCCAAGCAGGCCGCCGGTGAGATCTGCGGTGTCACCGGCGTGGACGACCCGTACGAGGCCCCAAAGAACCCGGAGCTGCGTATCCAGACGCAGAGCCGGTCGGTGGCCGAGTCCGCCGCCGAACTGCACGCCTTCCTCGCCGAGAGGGGCCTGGCTTGACATCTCCCCCAACTGAAGCAGGGGGATTCTTCCCTCGCGGGTTGAGCTTTCTGCTTCTCAGACAGCAGCTGCGCCGCATCAACGGCGGGGGACGTTGGTACGCCCAGCAGTCTTACGCCGGCTCCACAGACCTGACATCCCGCCAGCCCAGCGGTAGGCCCGGCCGGCTTGGTCATCACCGGCCGGACCTGGCAACTCTACGACATCCGCGGGCAGTTGCTGGTGGACGACGATCCGCCCCGGCGGCGAATCGTCTTCCCTTGCCCTGCTGCGCAGGAGTCCGTTTCCTCCCCGGCCTGAAGGCTGGGGTATCCACGGAGGAATCCAGATGATGCCCGCGAACCAGAGTCTGATCGAGGTGTCGGAAAACGCCTTCGCGCTGTCGCACCTGGACGCCCTCGAGGCGGAGTCGGTGCACGTCTTGCGGGAGGTGGCCGGTGAGTTCGAGCGGCCGGTGATCCTGTTCTCCGGCGGCAAGGACTCGATCGTCATGCTGCACCTGGCGCTCAAGGCGTTCCGCCCGGCGCCGGTGCCCTTCGCGCTGCTGCACGTCGACACCGGGCACAACTTCCCCGAGGTCATCGAGCACCGCGACCGCGTGGTGGCGCAGCACAGCCTGCGCCTGTACGTGGCCTCCGTCCAGGACTTCATCGACGACGGCCGGCTGCGCGAGCGCCCGGACGGCACCCGCAACCCACTGCAGACGGTGCCGCTGCTGGACGCCATCGAGTCGCACCGCTTCGACGCGGTTTTCGGCGGCGGCCGCCGCGACGAGGAGAAGGCCCGTGCCAAGGAGCGCATCTTCTCGCTGCGCGACGAGTTCGGCGCCTGGGATCCGCGCCGCCAGCGCCCGGAGCTGTGGTCGCTCTACAACGGCCGGCACGCGCCCGGCGAGCACGTGCGCGTCTTCCCGCTCTCCAACTGGACCGAGCTGGACGTCTGGCAGTACATCGAGCGGGAGAACATCGAGCTGCCGGCGATCTACTACGCCCACAAGCGTCAGGTGTTCAGCCGGGGCGGCATGTGGCTGACCGCCGGCGCGTGGGGCGGCCCCAAGGAGCACGAGAGGTCTCAGTGGCGGCTGGTCCGCTACCGCACCGTCGGTGACATGTCCTGCACCGGCGCCGTCGACTCCGACGCCGCCACCAACGCGGACATCATCGCCGAGATCGCCGCCAGCCGCCTCACCGAGCGCGGCGCCACCCGGGCCGACGACAAGCTCTCCGAGGCCGCCATGGAAGACCGCAAGCGCGAGGGGTACTTCTAGCCGTGACCACCGCTCAGAAAGCCACCGCCGCCGCACTGCTGCGCTTCGCCACCGCCGGATCCGTCGACGACGGCAAGTCCACACTCGTCGGCCGCCTGCTGCACGACTCCAAGTCCGTGCTGGCCGATCAGCTGGAGGCCGTCGAGCATGCCTCCCGCAACCGCGGCCAGGACGCGCCCGACCTGGCGCTGCTCACCGACGGCCTGCGGGCCGAGCGCGAGCAGGGCATCACCATCGACGTCGCCTACCGCTACTTCGCCACCGCCCGGCGGCGGTTCATCCTCGCCGACACCCCGGGCCACGTGCAGTACACCCGCAACATGGTCACCGGCGCCTCCACCGCCGAGCTGGCCGTCGTCCTGGTCGACGCCCGCCACGGCGTCATCGAGCAGACCCGCCGCCACGTCGCCGTCGCCGCGCTGCTGCGCGTCCCCCATGTAGTCCTGGCCGTCAACAAGATGGACCTGGTCGACTACGCCGAGCCCGTCTTCGCGGCCATCGCCGAGGAGTTCACCTCCTACGCCGCATCCCTGGGGGTCCAGGACGTCGTGGTGATCCCGATCTCCGCGCTGGCCGGTGACAACGTGGTCGAGGCCTCCGCCCGCATGGACTGGTACGGCGGCCCGACCCTGCTGGAGCACTTGGAGAGCGTCCCGGTCGGCAGCGACCCGAGCGAGGACCCCGTGCGCTTCCCGGTCCAGTACGTGATCCGCCCGCAGAGTGCGGAGCACCACGACTACCGCGGCTACGCGGGCCAGTTGGCCTCCGGCGTGCTCCTGGTCGGGGACTTGGTCACCGTCCTGCCCTCCGGCCACACCACCACCGTCGCGGCCATCGATGTGCTCGGCAGGAAAACGGAGATCGCCTGGGCACCCCAGTCGGTCACCGTGCGGCTCGCCGACGACATCGACATAGCCCGCGGCGACCTGATCGCGGCCCAGGGCCCCGCCCCACAGCTCACCAAGGACATCGAGGCCTACGTCTGCCACCTCAGCGAGCGTCCGCTGCGCATCGGCGCCAAGGTGCTGCTCAAGCACACCACCCGCACCGTGCGCGCGCAGGTCAAGGACATCTCGTACCGGATCGACATCGACACGCTCCAACAGCGCCCCGGCGCCGAGATGTTGAAGGTCAACGACATCGGCCACGTGGTGCTGCGCACCGCCGAGCCGCTGGCTCTGGACAGTTACACCGCCAACCGCCGCACCGGCTCGTTCCTGCTGATCGACCCGGCCGACGGCACCACCCTCACTGCCGGCATGGCGGGCGAGGCCTTCGCGATCGTGCGCACCGGCGACGCTTGCGACGAGGAGAACGGGCTCTGATGCCCGGCGAGCAATTCGCTCCCTCACGTTCCGGCCGCCAAACGTCGACGCGTCATGGGCCGATAACTGGTGGCGGCTGACGGGTGAATCGCAACGGCGAGCTGAAGCCAAATGAATCAGGGAGTGACATGATGAGCTGGAATTCCTCCTCGCGCCGCATCGCAGTCGTCGGGGCCGGCGCGGCAGGAACGCTGACGGTGGTTCAGCTGCTGCGCCGGGCCGAGAAGCTCGGTCGGGCGCTCGAGATATGGCTGATCGACCCGGCCGAACAGTCCGGCCCGGGCGTCGCCTACGGGACGGGCGACCCACGCCATCTGCTCAATGTGGCCGCCGGCCGGATGAGCGCCTTCCCCGACGATCCCGGGCACTTCCTGCGCTGGCTCGCCGACCGTGATCCCCGCGCCGCCCCTGGTGACTTCGTCCCCCGCCAGGAGTACGGGCGATATCTGGCCGAGGTGCTCAAGCGCACCACCGAAGAGTGCCGGCGGGCGCGCCTGCACCGGGTGCGGGAGAGGGTCGTCGCCGCCCGCGAGCAGGGGTCCGGGTTGGGGCTGCGGCTCGCCGGCGGCAGCGAGCTGCGGGTGGACGCGGCCGTACTCGCGCTGGGGAACTTCGCCCCCGGCCAGAGCTGGGCCAGCTCCGAACTGCGGGAATCCGGACGCTTTGTCGCCGATCCCTGGGCACCCGGCGCGCTCGACGCCCTGGCCGAAGAGGGGGACGTTCTGCTCGTCGGCACCGGTCTGACCATGGCCGACCTGGCCGTCACTCTGGCCCGCCCGGACCGGGTGGTGCACGCGGTGTCCCGCCACGGGCTCGTCCCCCAGGAACACCTCGTCGACGCGGCCCCGCCGGCCGATCCGCCGGGCTTGGACGGTTCACGCGGTCTCGACACGCTGCGCCGGGACATTCGGCGGCACCTCGCCGCGAGCCGGCGTGCGTGCGGCGACTGGCGGCCCGGCATGGACGGGCTGCGGGCGGTGACGGCAGGCCTGTGGCAGCAGTTGTCGGCAGCCGACCGGGCGCGCTTCCTCAACGAGGATCTGCGGGCCTGGGAGGTGCACCGTCACCGCATCGCGCCGAAGACGGCGGCCACGATCCGCGCGTTGCGCGCCTCGGGCCGACTGCGGATCGGTGCCGCGGAGGTGGTGCATGCCGCGCCGCACGAAGGCGCGGTGGCGGTGCGGCTGAGCAACGGGAGGCAGCTGCGGGTCGGTGCGGTCGTCAACTGCACCGGGGCGCAGACGGACCTCCGCCGCACGGCCGACCCCCTGGTGCGCTGTGTGCTGGAGGGCGGCTACGCCCAAACCGGCCCCGCCGACCTGGGTTTCGACACGTGGAGCGACGGACGGCTGGTGCCCGCCACCGGCACCGCGGCCGTGCGGCTGTGGACGATCGGGGCTGCGCGGCGCGGGAACCTGCTGGAGAGCACGGCGATTCCGGAGATCCGCACGCAGGCCGCCGAGGTCGCAAGCAGCGTGCTCGCGGCGCTCACCGGCCGCCGTGCGTCCAGGCCCACCGACCGCTACGGCCTGAGCCTGAGCACGAGCCCCGAGGCGGCGGAGCTGTACGACCAGGCCCTGGAACGGATCCTGGCGGGCAGGCTCGGCGCCGAGGCACTGCTGAGCGAAGCGGTCGGCGCCGACCCGGGCTTCGCCGCCGGCCATGCGGCGCTGGCGCTGCTCGGCCACGAGTGCGGGAGCGTCGTGGACACGCCCTGCGCGCTCGCGTCTGCCCGTCGGGCCGCGTCGTGCCGGGCGGACGAGCGAGAACGCAGCCTGGTCGCCGCGGTGGATGCCCGCCTGACCGGCACCGAGGAGATGGGCAAGGCGGCCCTGCTGGGCCATATCGCCGAGCATCCCCGCGATGCGCTGGTGGTGAGCGCGGCCGTGCCGACCGTCTCCTTCAACGGTGTGACCGGCGCCGAGGAGGCCCGGGCCCTGGTCGAGGGTTTGTCCAAAACCTACGGTGACGACTGGTGGTACCTGGGACAGCTCGCCTTCGTCCGCCAGGAGCAGGGGCGCTGGCAGGAGGCCGAGGCGCTGGCCGCGCGAGCGCTCTCCGCCCACCCCGTGGCCGGCCATGCCGTTCACGCCCGGGCACACGTCTTCTACGAGACCGGCGAGCACCGCGCCGGTCTGGCCTGGCTGGATGAGTGGATCTGCCGTCACGGTGGCGGAGCCGGCCACCGTTCCCACCTGTCCTGGCATGCCGCGCTGCATGAGCTGACCCTCGATGACCGTCCCGCGCTGCTCCGCCGCTACCACCGGGAACTCGTTGCCTCGCAGGTGAGCGGAGGCCGGCTGCTGGTCGACTCGGCGGCGCTGCTGTGGCGGGCGCGCATGACGGGCAGCTGGAGTGGTGGGCTGCCGCTCGCCGAGCTGCTGGACGCGGCTCCTCAAGCCTGGCTGGAGGCACCTGCGACGGCCTTCGCCGCCCTGCACGGCGCGCTGGCCTTCGCCGCGGCTGCCGACCTCGATGGGCTGGGGCGGCTGCGGGCCCACGCGCTGGCGAAGGGCCAGGAGGTGTTCCCCCTGGTGATCGCGCCGCTGTGCGACGCGCTGTCGGCGGTGGTCCGCCAGCGCTGGCAGGAGGCGGTGCTGCGGCTGCAGCCGCTGCTGCCTCTCATCGCCCGGGTGGGCGCCAGCAAGGCACAGCACGAGGTCGTGGAGGAAACCCTGCTGCATGCCCTGATCTCGGGTGGCGAGCACGACCGGGCCGCCGAACTCCTCGCGGCCCGGCTGGAGCGTCGTCCTTCGCCGCTCGATCGCCGGCGGCTGGGCACGGTGGGCGGCCCGGCGGCGGCGCGACGCCGGAAGGAAGCCCTGTCGTCTCGATGACGTCTCCCCCAGCTGAAGCAGGGGGATTCTTCCCTCGCGGGTTGAGCTTTCTACTTCTCAGACAGCAGCTGCCCCGCATCAACGGCGGGGGACGTCGGTACGCCCAGCAGTCTTACGCCGGCTCCACAGACCTGACATCCCGCCGGCCCGGCGGTAGGCCCGGCCGGCTTGGTCATCACCGGCCGGGCCCGGCAGCTCTGCTGCATCCGCGGGCAGTTGCTGGTGGACGACGATCCGCCCTGGCGGCGAATCGTCGTCCCTTGCCCTGCTGCGCAGGAGTCCGTTTCCTCCCCGGCCTGAAGGCTGGGGTATCCACGGAGGAATCCAGATGAGGAGAACACGGCCTGGCCGGCCGGTCGCGTCGCGCGGACCTTGTCTTCTGGGAGGAACGCGGTGTGGTGAGCGCCGGCCGCTGCCGGGCACAGCGGCCTTGTGAGTTCGCCCCTGCCCCCCGGACCAGCCGAAAGGGCGGTTCCTTCCAGGAACCGCCCTTTTTGTCTCTTTGCGGTCGCGGAGTTCAGCCGTCCGCTTCCTCGGGGCTCGCTCGAGAACGGCACGACCGCGGCTCCACAATCTCTCCAGCGGTATTCGACGCATTCCTGATTTCCTCTTGAGGAACGTCACGCAAGGTGGCGACAGGTGGTTTCCCAGCGGAATGGAGAATGACATGCGGGCGAGGCGCAGGTCTGCCATGCGATCCATAGGGAAGACCCTCGGGGAGGGTCTTATGTGGATGGGATTTGCGTGGAACGGAGTGTATCCGCCTCATGTATGGACGGATTACGGAACGCCACTTGCCGATCAGCCTTGTCTGCCGCCATTGTCGGAGGAGGAGCTCGCCGAATGGACGGCACTGGTCAAGTATCTGTGACAGGCGCAGCAAATCCTCGAGGAGGGGGTCGAATGCACAGCAATCTGATAGTGGCCAAAATGGATTCTCGTTCGAGTGCCGACGTGGCTCGGCTTTTCAGTGCTTTCGACGAGACCGACATGCCGCATCGCATGGGGACCCGGCGACGTCAGCTCTTCATGTTCAACGGTCTGTACTTCCATCTTCAGGACTTCGACGACGACAACGGCTCAGAGCTCATCGAGCAGGCGAAGACCGATCCGCGCTTCGTCCGGATCAGCCAGGATCTCAAGCCGTTCATCGACGCCTACGACCCGGCGACCTGGCGCTCCCCCGCGGACGCCATGGCGCGGAGGTTCTACACCTGGGAGTCGGCGTGAGCGGCCGACGTGTGGTCATCACCGGGGTCGGGGTGGCGGCTCCGGGAGGAATCGGGGCCAAGAACTTCTGGAGCCTGCTGAGCGAGGGCCGGACGGCGACCAGGGGGATCACCTTCTTCGACCCGTCCCCGTTCCGTTCCCGGGTCGCGGCCGAGATCGACTTCGAGCCGTCGGAGCACGGGCTTGGTCCGCAGGAGATCCGGCGCACCGACCGGGCCGCGCAGTTCGCCCTCGTCACGGCCCGTGAGGCGATGGCGGACAGCGGGCTGGATCTGCACGGCTTCACGCCCCACCGCGTCGGGGTGGCGGTCGGCAGCGCCGTGGGCGCCACCACGGGTCTCGACGAGGAGTACCGGGTGGTCAGCGATGGCGGCCGGCTCGATCTCGTCGACCACGAGTACGCCGTCCCCCACCTCTACAACTACTTCGTGCCGAGCTCGTTTGCCGCCGAGGTCGCCTGGGCGGTCGGTGCCGAGGGGCCCTCGACCGTGGTCTCCACCGGCTGCACCTCGGGCATCGACGCGGTCGGCTACGCGGCCGAACTGATCCGCGACGGCTCGGCCGAGGTGATGATCACCGGTGCCACGGACGCGCCGATCTCGCCGATCACCATGGCGTGCTTCGACGCGATCAAGGCGACCACCCCGCGCAACGACGACCCCGAGCACGCCTCCCGGCCCTTCGACCGCTCCCGCAACGGCTTCGTGCTGGGCGAGGGCGCCGCGATGTTCGTGCTGGAGGAATGGGAGTCCGCGCGCCGGCGCGGTGCCCACGTGTACGCCGAGATCGCCGGGTACGCCTCGCGCTGCAACGCCTTTCACATGACCGGTCTGCGTCCCGACGGCAAGGAGATGGCCGAGGCCATCCGCTCGGCGCTGGACGAGGCGAGGATCAGCCCCGACGCCGTCGACTACGTCAACGCGCACGGCTCGGGGACCAAGCAGAACGACCGGCACGAGACCAGCGCCGTCAAGCGCAGCCTCGGCGACCACGCCCGCCGTACCCCGATGAGCTCGATCAAGTCGATGGTCGGCCACTCGCTCGGCGCGATCGGCTCGATCGAGATCGCCGCCTCAGTCCTGGCCATGGAGAACAACGTGGTGCCCCCGACAGCGAACCTGCACGATCCCGACCCCGAATGCGACCTCGACTACGTGCCGTTGACCGCACGCGACTGGCGCACCGACACGGTGCTGACCGTCGGCAGCGGTTTCGGCGGCTTCCAGAGCGCGATGGTCCTCGCCCGACCAGACAGGAACACAACGGCTTGACTTCTCCCCCTCGTAAACGAGGGGGATTCTCACGGCTCGCGCTGTGAGGTTTTCTGCTTCGTCGCCGACTGCCCGCCCGGAGTGCTCCGTTGAGGTCTTACACCGGCTCC
>NZ_JBVHRI010000061.1:0-15221 GCF_055566975.1 Streptomyces sp. NPDC027189 | reverse complement strand
GTTCAGACGAAGGCCGCTTTCGCGTACGGCGGTTACCGGACCGAGTGATCAAGTTCGACGCACCATTCGACGCCGGACGTTAAAGATCAAGCTAGAGGCTTATTGATCGGGCCCTGGGAGGCGACGTCAGTCGGTGAGGGCCTTGGTGAATACGTCCTGCGATCCCAGCGAGCGCAGCAGCGGACCGAGGAGCCGGCCGGTGATGGCGCCGGGGGTGGCGTTCAGGTCAGCACACGTGGCGCCGGTCGCCTGCTTGCAGTGCTCGCCGAGATTGCAGACGACCAGCAACGGTTCGCCGACGCCCGCGGCCTGAAGGCATACGCCAGGTCCTCGCCCATCACGAGAGCCTCCGGCAAGAAGGCGAGCATCACTCGCCGATGGGTCAAGTACGACCGCCTCAACCACGCCGGCTACCTCTGGGCCTTCTCCGCGATCACCGCGTGCCGCGGGGCAGGCGCCGCGCACTGAGTTCCGCGTTCCACCAGGTGACCGGCACGGTGATCGTGTGGGCGTGGATGCGCTGGGCGCGCGGCAGCGCCAAGGCCGCTCGGCCCTCGGCGGAAGCGCCAGCCAGGATCCCTTCGACCAGTGACAGTCCTCGAGGCCTCGCTCGCTCCCTGTCGCGCTACCGAGTCAGGAGCGCGGGACGGCCTCGCTGATGTCCTGGTGCATATGATCCATGAGTTCGCCCATCTCGCGGATGTCGGAGTTCGGGGTGTCGGCGTTCTGCGCCGCACGGCGCAGCCAGTCGGCGGTCGTCAGGGCGAGGGCGGTGGCGTCTTCTTCGCGGTTGTCGCCCAGGAGTTCCTCGATCCGGAAGGCGAGACCGCCCAGGGTTTCATCGTTGGTCTCCGGCGTCAGGTAGCCGCGCAGGCCAATGGGGTATGGGTCCTGAGCTCTGGCGTGCCGCACAGCGTCAAGGACCGCGGGGTCCTCGCTGTACCGGTCGAGATGGCCCAGGAGGACGTAGATCCGCGCGATCAGCCGTGGCCGCCCGGGGTGGCGGTCCAGCCAGGCCATCAGCTCCCGCTGGCCACCGAGGTGGTCGATGAGCGGGGTCAGCGCCTCCACCGACTTGGTGGGCAGATCCCAGTGGTGGGGAAGGAGCTGGGCCACTTCGTCGGCGAGCCTCGCCTCGTCCTCGGGGCTGAGCGTACCGGCGGTGAACCCGCTGACCTTCAAGCTGTCCAGGGCGAACCCGTCCGGCCCTGCCTGGTGGGTGAGGCGTGAGGAGCCGTGCCGCCGGCGCAGCAGTTCACCGACGCTCTTGAGGAGCGGCTTGTCGTGCACGAAACCTCCTGATGAATGCTCTCAAGGGCCCCTCGTCCGGGACGGGGAACGCGGACGACGCCACGGTCCGGACGGCGATGCCGATCGGTGCTCTGCGACGTCGGCACCACTACCCTGCCGCCCGGCCGCGGTGTCCGCGCGCCCGGTGACCCGGATGAGTGCGGAGCGCTTGGCGTCAGAGGAGCCGGGTGCGTCCGGTCGGCGGGCCGGCGATGGTCAGGGAGCGCGCGGCGGTGGGCACAGCCGCGGGCACCGTGGGCAGGCGTTGGAGCTGGGGCTGGCTGCGCTGCGGCGTGCTGGCGGGTATCGGCGTGGTCTCGCCCGTCCGGCGGCTGGGGCGCCCGGCGCTAGGAGGCTCGAGGGCGGGCGTGCTCAGTGATGGGGCTGTTGCCGCCGCTGAACACCAGGACGGGGAAGAGGCGGGCGCGGTAGAGATCGGCCGCCGGGGTTCCGCGCCAGGTCCTGCTGAACTCTGCGACGAGATAAAGGAGTTCACAAGGCAGGCCGCGGTGATGAGTGTGCTGGCGCAGGGCGGCGAACGGGACGTGTTCGCGGAACTGTCACGCTTTCGGACGGCCTTCTACGGGTGTTTGTCTGCGCGGGCCGATGCGTTCTTCGAGCCGGCCGACGCACTGCTGTGCGCGGACGGCCCGGTACGACACCGGTCGAGTTGTCACTGATCGCCGGGCACCAGCGCGGCTACGGCTCGCTGTACGGGGCTTTGAACCACGGCCAGCTCCCAAGGGCCCAGGCGCCACCACCTGGTCGGCCACCGCTCGCACCCCGCTGCCGGGCGCCGAGCGGCCGGGCGTCACGGTGGGTGCGGCTGCGGGTGCCCGGCCCGGCCGCCGTGGGCGCGGCGGTCGTGGCGCCAGACGTGGGACGGGCCCGGCCGGTCCACCTGCTTTTGCGGGTTGAGGTGGTCCGGGCGGTCCCGCCGGAACCCGGACCGGGCGTGAAGCCGGCCCCGGGGACCCCCATGGTCCCGAGTGGCTCCCGGATGCACGCCGTCAGGAGATGCGGATGTCCGACCAGTTCGTGGCCTTGCCGACCTGCGACCGGTTGTCGAAGCCGCTCTGGCCGTTGCCCCGGTTCAGCCAGGCGCGGCCGTCCTTGTCGAGCGAGATCACATCGGCCCGGCCGTCCCCGGACAGGTCGAGCCCGCCGACCACGTCCTTGTAGGAGGTGCCCCAGTCCTTGAAGACCAGCGACCGGGGCGTGAAGGTGCCGGCGCCGGTCCCGCTGAACCGCCACAGCTCGTTCGACGCGTCGAGGGCCAGCAGGTCGTTCTTGCCGTCGCCGTCGAGGTCCCCGGCGGCGATCAGCCTCTTGTAGCCGCCGAAGCCGGACCCGGCGAGCGTGCGGGCCTTGAAGCCGCCCGCGCCGTTGTTCGCGTACACGTACAGCTTCCCGGTCGAGGCGGACCGGGTCAGCAGGTCGGCCCGGCCGTCGCCCGTCACGTCGCCGGGCGAGACGACCGCGTCGTACCCGCTCCAGTCCGAGGAGACCTTGACGTTAAACGACTGCTGGTCGGGCAGCCCGCCGCAGATCGTCGGGTAGATGCGGGCCTCGCCCTGCGGGTAGCGGACGAACACGTCGTTGCAGCCGTCGCCGTCGAGGTCGCCGAACGGCAGCACCAGCGTGCCCGTCGGCCAGTTGCTCGCGCGCTGCCCCGCGGACAGCTTCGCCATGTCGCCCGCGTACACCTTCAGCCCGGTGCTGTCCCGGCCGAACAGGTCGGCCTTGCCGTCGTCTGTGTAGTCACGCCACTTGGGCAGCGCGCGGCTGGTGGTGGTGGCCTGGTAGACGCCGTCCAGGACGATGCTGTTCGTCTCGGTCGGCTTGTACTCGTCCCACAGCACGACGGGCCGGCCGAGCGCGTCGGCGGCCACCTGGGGCGCGCCGGTGGACTGGGCGCTCGTCGCGCTCAGCCGCCGCGGGGCGGACCAGGTGCCGCCCTTGAAGACGGCGGCCATCGCGTATTCCTGGCCCGAGTAGCCCTCCCGCCAGGTCACCGTGACCGTGCCGCCCGAGGTGGCGGCCGCGCCGACCGCGCGCACCTTCTTGTGCGTGGAGAAGGGCTGTGTGTACGGCTGCCAGACGCCGGTGGCCGCCGAGCGCACCGCGTACCAGGGGCTCGTCGAGTAGCCGGGCCCGCCGGCGACGAAGAGGTCGCCGCCTGGCAGGTAGACGGGCGCCGTCATCCCGTATGTGCTGCCGTAGTTGGCGGCGGACCGCGGGGTGCTCCACTGCGTGGCGCCGGCGGGCCGGCGCGTGTGCATGAGGTGCGCGTTGTTGTCGTAGAACACGTCGAAGCCGCCCTGCGGATTGGCGAACACCTTCGGGCGCGCCAGGTCCACGCCCGGGACCGGGAAGCCCTGGACCGCGGTCCAGGCGGTCGCGCCGGGGGCCTTCTCCAGGGCGACGACGGCTTTGTTTGCCTGCCACTGCCACACCAGCAGGGCGGTGCCATCCTTGGCGAGGGCGAGGTCCATGCTGGAGATGTCCCGGCTGCCGGACGGCGGCTGCTCGTTGAGGTCGGCCGGAGCGGTCCACGCGGCCTGCGGGCCGGTCTTCTCGGCGGCCTTCACGACGCCGGAGACCGACCACACGGCGACCAGCCGGCCGTCGGGGGCCGCCGCCAGGTGGTGGTAGCCCGTCTGGGGGACCGCGGCGACGTACTCGGGCTCGGAGAAGGCGGTCGCGCCAGGCGTGAGGGTGGCCACCTTCAGCCAGTAGTTGTCGTGGTCGTCGGCTCGCTTGGCCCGCCAGACCAGGCGTACCGAGCCGTCGCTGAGCGAGACCAGCTCGGTGTTGAACAGAACCGTGGAAAGGCTGGGCAGACCAGCAAATACCGCCTGCCCGCCCTCAGCCGCACCCCCAAGGCCCGGCCCTCGAAGCCTCAGAAGACCACTTCAGAGACCGAGCGGTGGATCGAGGCTCAGGGCGATGTGAGCCCGCCGAGGCCGGAGTCCTGCGGTGGGGACGTGGGTACCGGGGGTATGGGCAGTTGTCGGCTCGGTGAAGGCTTGGGCCGTGACGGTTCGGGGGGGTCGGATGGCTTGGGCGGGCCGGATGGGTCCTTGCCCGCCGGCGGTCGGGACGGAGCCGGGTTCGCGGGCCGGGAGCCGGGTTGCTGGGATCGCCGGCCCTTCGGCTGCGCAGAAGGCTGGTCGTGCACGGCGGATGGCATGCCGTCAGGGGCGCCCGGCGTGCTCGGCACGATGTGGCCGGAGTACACGCGCATCCAGCTCAGCACCAGGCGCAGGTAGTCCTCCGAGTGGTTGTAGGCGAGGATCGCCCGCCGGAGGCTGTCGGGTCCCCGTAGGTCGCCCCCTGCCTCGCAGAGGTAACGCCCGGCTGCCAGCCATGCGTCATCGACCTGGGACGGATCCGCCACGCCGTCACCGTTGCCGTCGGGCCCCCAGCGACGCCAGGTGGAGGGGAGGAACTGTGCGGGGCCCACGGCCCGGTCCCAGACGGGGTCGCCGTCGTAGAAACCGCCGTCGGTGTCGCGGATGGCCATGACGCCGGGGCCGCCGTCCAACTGGGGCCCGAGGATCGGGGAGCGGGTGCGGCCGGTGGCGTCGAGGTCGCCGCCTCGGGCATGATCCGACTCGACCCGGCCGATCGCGGCCAGCAACGCAACGTCGAGGCCGCACCCGGGCTGTGTGGCGGCCAGCGTCCGCACCGCGCCCCGGTAGGCGGCCAGCACCCGGCCGGGGATTGCGTACGCGGTCGACAGCGGCGGTCCGAAGGCGCCCCCCGGGCCGTCGGCCCCGGCCGGGGATCCGGTGGTCCAGGGCACCGGACGCGTCTTGGGTAGGTACACCGTGGCCGGTGGCGGTTCC
Organism: Streptomyces sp. NPDC027189; assembly: GCF_055566975.1. Taxonomy (NCBI): domain Bacteria; kingdom Bacillati; phylum Actinomycetota; class Actinomycetes; order Kitasatosporales; family Streptomycetaceae; genus Streptomyces; species Streptomyces sp. NPDC027189. Next base: position 10,080 of record NZ_JBVHRI010000061.1, on the reverse strand, counting down.
CCGTACAGCGGCGGGGTGTCGCCTCCGCGGTCGTCCGCCGTGGGCGCGGCCACCGCCGGGGAGGGGCTCGTCAACTGCGAGACGGTCGTCCCCGCAATGCCGCCCGTCGCACCGACGGCCAGGAGCGACGCCAGCGCCTGGGACCACAGCAGCGAACCGCGCGCCCTTGCCCACCGGCGCCTCACCAGCACACCGTCCGAGCGCCCAGGGGTGCCGTCCAATCGCCGCCGGCCCCCCGCATGAAGAAGGCGCAGCGGGTGTCGGCGGTTCCCTTTCCCGCGGCGTACGTCAGCGGGACGGTCAGGCCGGCGAAGTTCTGCCCGCGGAAGGTGTACAGCTCTTTGATCAGTGCGGCCCTGCTGATGTCGCCCGCGCCACGCGCGGCCTTCTCGAACACCTTCGCCGATGCCCATCCCTGCGCGGCCGCGGGTCCCGGCGCCGACCCGCCGTACCTCTTCCAGGCGGCGTGGAACTCGCCGATGGCCGGCGTCGACACGCCCTTGAAGGGGAAGACCGCCATCGCGGCCAGCACGTCCGTCAGACCGGGCTTGGCCGCGGTGTCCGCCCCGACCGTGGCCGACGGTTGCAGGAACTGGGGGCTGAAGCTCTGCCGGCGGCAGGACGAGGCGACCCTGGCCACGGTGTTGGGGTCCCCGGTGACCAGCATCAGCTGCACACCGGCGTTGCGTGCCTGGAGACACTCGGCGGTGTAATCGGGCTGGGTCACCGTGATCTTCGCATGGTAGACCGGATCGAGGCCGAAACGCTGGGCCGCTCTGCCGCTGCCGAACACGCGGTCCTGGGCGTGGGTGCAGGCGTCGGTCTCCGTGCAGAAGAGACCGCCGATCTTCTTGCCCTTGCCATAGGTTGCGCCCACCTTCGCCAGCCCGTCCATCTGGGAGTCGGTGGAGGGACACTCGCTGAACAGCACCGGGCTGTTCGTCCAGGCCGTGGTCGAGCAGTCGCCGCCGATGACGGGGACCTTCTGCTGCTCGACGTACCCCTTCCAGGCGGCGAGGGTCTGAGTGGTCGTCATGGCGGCCACGATGGCGACCACGTGGTACCTCTCGACCAGTTCCTGCACTTCGCTGCGGCCCTTGGCGGCATCGGCGCCGTCGTCCATGACGATCACTTTGACCTGGCGGCCGTTGAGGCCGCCCGCGGCGTTGGTGGCCGCCGCCCATGCCTGGAGGGCGCGCGGGCCCTGGGCGAAGGCGACGCCGCCCGGTCCCGAGAGGGTGCCGACGCTGCCGATGACGATGGGCGCGCCGCCACTGCCCGCGCCGCCGCCTGCGTTGCCGTTCTTGCCGTTCGTGCCTGAGCCGCCTGCGGCGCCGCCCTGTCCGGACCCGGACAGGCCTGCCCCGCTGTCTGCTGCCCCACCGCTCCCTGCCGCCGTGGCGTCCCCGGCCTGTCCGCCGGCCGCCCCGCCGCTTCCCGGCAGTCCTCCGTCGGCGGCCGTTGCGGTTCCGGCCTGCCCGCCGCCGGAGCCGGCCCGGACGATGGTGTCGTGGTCGAGCCGGGAGCCGCAGCCGGCGAGCAGCAGGCTCAACACCGCCATGGCCGCGAGTGCGCTGCGGGTTCGGGGTGGGGTCACGGTCTCCTCCATCACGTGTGCGCGCCCAGGTACTGCTCCATGAGCCGGCCGCCGTCCAGTTCGCCGGGTTCCCCGGCGAATTCGGCACGTCCCTTGTTCATGAGGTAGACGTAGTCGGCCAGTTCGAGGGCCCGGCCGACGTACTGCTCGACGAGGAGCAGCGCGCATCCGGAGGCGGCCAACTCGCCGAGGAATACGAAGATCTCGTCCACGACCACCGGTGCCAGGCCCATCGACACCTCGTCGAGCAGGACATAGGCGGGATCGGTGACGTAGGCGTGGGCCAGCGCCAGCATCTGCTGCTGACCGCCACTGAGCGAACCGGCCGTCTGGCGGAGCTTCTGCCCGAGGACCGGAAAGGCCGAGACCGCTCTGTCGATCGCCTCGTCGACATCTCCGCCCACTGCCTGGATGAGGATGTTGTCCCGCACCGTCAGGTTCGGGAACACTCCACGCCCCTCGGGGACGTGGCAGACTCCGTGCCGGGCGAGGGTGTGCGGGGGCTTTCCGGTCAGGTCCCGGCCGTCCAGTCGGATCCGTCCGGAGCGGGGCGCGAGGAGGCCGGAGGCGACCCTCAGCAGCGTGGTCTTGCCCACGCCGTTGGGTCCCAGCAGCGCGACGACCGAGCGGGGCGGCACCCACAGTGATACGTCGCGCAATACGGGTGTGTCGCCGTAACCAGCACTGATGTTCTGCAGTTCCAGCATCAGGCCGCCTCCGATCCCAGGTACGCGGCGCGCACGGTCTCGCTGGCCCGCACCTCGTTTGGGCTGCCCTGGAAAATCAGCTCACCGAAATCGAGGACGCAGAGGTGGTCGCAGACGGACATGACCAGCGCCATGTCGTGCTCGACCAGCAGCACCCCACAGTGCCGTTCGGCCACGACCCGGGTCACGATCGCCCCGAACCGTTCGGTCTCCGGGGTGTCCAGGCCCGACGACGGTTCGTCGAGCAGCAGCAGCGAGAACCCGCCGGCCAGCACGCGGCCGAGGTCGACCAGACGGCGTTGGCCGGTCGACAAGGCGGCCGCCGGCTCATGGCGGAGATCCCCGAGCCGACACAGTTCGAGCACTTCCTCGGTGGCGGCGCGCACCGCTTTCCGCTCGGCCGGAGGGCACCACAGCTGCTTGAAGGGATGGCTGCGCGCGAGGCGTGCCTCCAGACCAAGGGCGATGTTCTGTTCCACGGTCAGCGAGTCGAACAGGTCCATCCTCTGGAAGGTCCGGCCCAGGCCCAGCTGTGCGCGCGTCGAGGGCGGCTTGCCGGTGATGTCCTGGCCGAAGAGGCGAATTGCGCCTGCCGAGGGCCGCAGCAGCCCGCAGCAGGCGTTGAACGTCGTGGTCTTTCCGGCGCCGTTGGGGCCGATAAGCCCGGTGACACGCCCGAGCGGCGCGTCGAAGGACACCGCGTTCACCGCGGTGTTGCCGCCGAACCGGACGGTGAGTCCGTCGACCCTCAGGCCGCTCGGGACCGACGTCTGTTCGCCGGGGCTCATGTCCCTGCCTTCCTCGTCGCCGCGACCCGCCGCGACGCGCCGCTCGCCGTCCCCGCTCATCGCGACGCTCCCCTTGTCAGACCGGCGCCGACGCGGATCCGCGCCGCCTCTCCGCGGCGCACCGTCCGCACAGTTGCGAGCCGCAGCCGCTGTGCTGCGGGACCTGGCGCGCCGAGGCGTTCGGCGGCGCGCGAGGCCCTCGGCTCCGTGACTGCCGCCCCACCGCCGCGGCGTCCGGCCGCACCGGCCTCGCGCAGGGCGACCATGAGCGCGCCCACCCCGAAGGCCACCGGGAGCCACGCGACCACGGTCTCGCCTGTGACGTACGCCGGGACGATCGCCAGCTGCGCCGCCGCGGCGACCGGCGCGGCGCCTCGCAGACCGCTGCAGAGCACCAGGAGCGCCAGCCACGTCAGCGAGGCGTACGACACGAAGGGCACCCCGGTCGCGGACTGTCCCAGCGCGGCGTAGAGCGCGCCGGCGACTCCGGCGATGAAGGCCGAGATGGCGAAGACGGTGACCTTGGTGACGTTCACTGCGAGCCCGAGCGTGGACAGTGTCGTCGGCGCGTCGGACATGGCACGCAGCAGTCGCCCCAGCCTGCTGCGCCCAATGATGACGATCAGCAGCGACGCGGCGACGGCGAAGCACAGGAGGACGTAGTAGAACGCGGTGTCTGCCTCGAACAGGGCCGGGCGCGTCGCGGGCAGGGTGCTGGTCGCCCCGAACATCCACACCGAGTTGTAGACGACCCGCTCAAGCAGAATCCCCAACCCGAGCGTGGCCAGGGCCAGATACAGTCCCGACAGCCGGATGGCGGGGATCGCCACCAGCACGCCCACGGGCACCGCGACCACGCCCGCGAGCAGCACGGCAACCAGCCAGGGCAGCCCGGCCCCGACGGCCAGGTGCGAGAACGTCGAGGAGCCCACCGCGACCAGAGCGGCGTGGGCGAGGGACACCTGTCCCGAGGTGCGCACCAGCAGGTGAAGCGAGGAGAAGACCAGGACGAAAACCAGGGCGCTGGAGTACACGGGCAGTTTGGCCCCGACCACGAACGGGACCACACCCGCCACCAGCACCGCGGCGACCGCCGACGCCCGCCCGACGGCCCTGCTCACCAGAGGCCGCAAGGGCGGCACCGAGCGGTGCCCGCCGGCCTCGACCAGCTTGCCCCGGCGCGCCAGCAGCAGGGCGGCGAACAGCACCAGGAACGGGAGCGCGGACGGCAGCCCCGACAGCACCTCCGAGCCGGACACCGCCTTGGTGGCCACGGCCGCCAGCACTCCGACCAGTAGCCCGCCGGCGTATGTCAGCGGAAGGCTGGAGAACCCACCCACCGCCGCGGCCCCGTACGCCTGCACCACCAGCATGGTCAGCAGGAGGGCGTCCAGCCCGATCTGAGGAGCCAGCAGGACACCCGAGACCGCGGCGAACCAGCAGCCGATCAGCCACGCCCGGCTCCGCACAGCGAACGCGCTGGTGCCGGCCAGCTCCAGTAGCGCCGGGTCGTCCACGACGGCCCGCATCTTCACGCCCATCGAGGAGACCCGGAAGAAGACGAAGAACCCAAGGGCGCCCAGCGCCCCCACGATCGCGGAGATCAGCTGGTCGATGCCGACTTTGACGCCGATCAGCTCGACGGTGTCGGTGGGCAGGAAGGCGGGGAAGTCGATGCCGGCGCCTCCGTAGTGGGCGACCAGGGCCATGGTGATGGCCAGTTGCAGACCCACGGTGGCGACGATCTTCGTGGTCGGGGTGGCGCCCGCCAGGCTCCGGGTGAGGCGTTCCATGACCAGTGCGATGCAGGGCGGCACCACGACCACGGCGAGGGCGAGGGCCACGGGCCAGGGCAGTTTGCGTACGACCCGCAGCTCGTAGTACGCGTAGGCGGCCAGCGCGGCGATCGCTCCGTGGGCGAAGTTGAAGATGCCCGAGGTCTTGTAGGTGAGGGTCAGCCCCATCGCCGCCAGCCCGTAGACCGAGCCGGTGGTGACACCGATGACGATGAACGGCAGCCATGCGCTCATGGCGCGCACACCCCGCACAGCTCGCCGGCCTCGGGGGCGGCCACGACCACGTCCTTGCCGACCAGCAGCGGACAGTCAGGGCGGTGCAGCTTGACCATGCCCGCGGCCCGCACCAGGCGAGTCGAGGTGCGGCGGAGCGGCTTCGCCTCGTACGACCCCTCGTACGACCCCTCGTACGAGTCCGCCCGCTCCTCCTGATCCTCGTGCGGTGCAAGGGAGATGAGTGCGATACGCCGCTCTGCGACCGCACGCCGTGCCCGCAGCAACCACAGGCACTGGCCGACAGCCGCGAGGGCGAATCCCGCCACCGCGAGGTTCAGCCACGCCGTCTGCCGCACCACCGACGCCGTACCGCCGGCGCCGAACCATGCCGTCACGAGCAGGGCGAGAGCGGCCAAGGTGGTGCCGCAGACCATGAGGACATCGCGGTCCTGCCACGGTTCGGCACGCTTGCCGACCGCAGTCATGACGCGCCCTCGACCGGCGGAAGCACCAGGGTGCGGTCGTGGTCGACGGTGCGGTCGCGGCCGTCAGGGGCCGCGCCGACCTCGACCGCACCGTTGCCGCCGACAGCGCGGATGGCCCGCTCGATCCGGTCGAGCTTGCGCCACTCGTCACGCAGGTCGGCAGACAGCCACAGGGCCGACGAGACACCGAGCAGAAACAGTCCGCCGAGTCCCGCGCTGATGACATACGGCACCTGTTCGGCCACGTACGCGGTTCCGCTCACCCCTCGCCAGCCGATGACCAGCACCACGGCCCCGGCGACGGCGGCGGCCGCCGCGGTCAGCCGGTCCCACTGGCTGCGTACCCGGGTCACGATGTCCATCGAGTCCTCACTCCCAGCAGGCGCAGCAGAGTTCCGAAGGCGAAGGTGGCCGCGCCACCGAACGCGACGACGAGATAGAGACCGGTCATACCCATGTCGACGGGGTTGCCGATGAGGCCGACGGGCGAGGGGGAGTCGGGCGCGGCCACAGCGCCGTCGGATGGTGCCGAGGGCTGGTCACTTGGCGGCTGCTGCGCGGGCGCTTGGTCGGGTGGTGCTGCGGGAGCCCCTGCGTCGCGTCCGCCACCGCCGCCTGCACCCGCAGGTGGTGCCCCGCCCGGGGGCAAGTTCCCGCCGGCACCGGGTGGTTGCTCGAGCGCGGCAGCCCCGGCGAAGGCGCGGCCGAAGGTGTAGGTCACGGTGTAGACCGCGCCCGACTGCGTGTCCTGCTGCCGTACCTGGACCTCGACGGCGGCCGACACGACACCCTGTTTGGTCTGTTCCGCTCGCAGGTACCGGACCCGTACCCCCTTGGCCTCCAGCGCCTTGGCCGGATCGGCCTGCGCAAGGGGATACTGCCGGCCGGCGGCCCGTACCCCGTCCTTGGTGATCTCCACGACCTGGCCGGCGACTTCGGTGCGGCCGACGGTCAGCTGTGAGTCGCGTACGAGCCTGCCGTCCTTGCCGACGGTCGCGGTCGCAACGCTCCGCACCCGGCCGAGCCGCAGCACGCCGTTGAGGGTGATCGGCTGGATGTCGGCCGTGGCCGACGCGGTGCTCGTCCGCCGCGCCGGATCCACCGCCGCGTTCGCGAGCGCGGTGGTCTCCGCCGCTGCGGCGCCCTGCCGGCCCAGTTGCGTCCGCGCCTGCGCGCGCGTGGAGTTCTTCTCGCTCTGCGACGTGAGCGTGTCGCCCTGCTGACCGCCCTCGGCCTTCTGGGCAGACGGATAACTCGAGGCCGCGTACGCCGGGTAGCCGGGAATCTTCTGTCCGCTCTGGCTGCCGACGAGGGCGGGCGCCGAGACGACCGTCTCGCCCGGGTACGGGTTGGAGGCGAACCCGCTCGACTCCCCGATGCCGTAGTCGACACATGCCTGCGCGACCGGAACACCCGCACCCGACGGCGCCTGCAACAGCGCGTTGTCGCTCGCACTGACCATCACCTGGACGCCTTGCGCGGTCGCCGTCACAGGGCAGCCCGCCTCACCCGCGCCGGGCTCGGCGGCGGTGGCCGCGGCCGGAAGACACAGCAGGAGCACGACCGCGCCCGTCCCGGCGATCGCACGGCGGTGCACCGGGGTGGGAGAGGGCGCTTTGACAGCCATGGTCGTCCTCCGCGGGGGATTGCCGGTTGTGCCACAACTCTCCCCAACGCCACGGCCGCAAGCAGGCCCCATCCCGGCTGGCGACTACTCCACTCCCACTCACCAGGGCTCGGCGACGGACGCCGATTCCGCCGCCGTCGGCCTCGTCCTGGCTCTTCCTGTTTGACGGAACCTGCGATACCGACTAGCCAGGCAACTTCTCGGCGTCAACCACCAAGCGGAGGTGGAAGGTGACGGTCCCGGCTACAGCCGACGTGTACGCGGGCAGCGCTTCCGTCCGGCAGGACGGCCTGTCCGTCGCGGCTCCGGCACGGGCACAGCCCCTGCCCCCGAACACCATGATCGAGCGGATGACGCTCATCCTCGACGCGTTCGACTCCGGCACACCCAAGCTGTCGCTGTTGGAGCTTGCGGAGCGCACCGGCCTGCCGCGGTCCACCCTGCACCGCATCCTCGACCAGATGATCCGGCTGCGCTGGCTGGCACACTCCGTCGGCGGCTATCGCCTCGGCATGCGCACACTGGAGCTGGGCGGTCTGGCCGCCGGCCACAGCGAGATCCGCGACGTCGTCGGACCGCTCCTGCACGAGCTGTGCCGGCGCACCGGATTCGTCGGCCATCTCGCCGTGCTGGAGGGGCGCGAGGTGGTCTTCCTCGACAAGGTGGGCGGGCGGTTCGCGGCCAACCTGCCTACACGGCTCGGCGGCCGCCTGCCCGCGCACACCACGGCCGTGGGCAAGGCCATCCTCGCGTCTCTCGATCCGCACCACATCGAGGCCACCTACCCTGCACGACTGCCGGTCCGCACACCACGCTCGATCCGCACTCTCGCGGGCCTGCACAACGAGCTGGCACGGATACGCCGACGGCACGGCGTGGCCATGGACAACGAGGAATCCCTCACGGGGATCTCCTGCGTCGCGGCTCCGCTTCGGGGGCGCGGTCCAGCGACGGCCGCACTCTCGCTCAGCGGCGACGCGCAGGCGATGGATCTCGGACAGGTGGCGCCGGTCGTCCTCGAAGTCGCCTGCGAGGCCGCCCAGACGCTGTACTCCTCTCGGCGCCCACGGCTGTAGCACGCACGCGAGCAGCGTCGTACTGGTCCAGCCGTAGAGCCACCCGGATATCTCGCGATCAGCGCGCCTCACCCAAGGCCAACGGCGAAACGGACATCAACTCGCGAACCGTCCTCTGCAGTAACGGCATTGGATCTCGGCACCGCCTCGGACGTGTCACGAGGCGGGCGGCAGCGCGAGCCAGTCCTGCCAGGTGATGTCGCGGCCCAGACAACGGGGCTGTTGGAAGGGCCAGTCGGCGGCGATCCACTGCGGCACCAGCGCGTCGAGCGCGCGCTCCGCCTCGCCGCCGACGAGGTCGTCCACCACCCACCAGGAGACCTCGCCGTCGGAGCCGGTGCGCTCGGGCGGGTCGATGTAGACGCAGCCGAGGAGCGCCGTCTCCTCCTCGTCCAGCAGCGCGTAGTTGAACGACTGGTGCGCGGCTATCTCCTTCTCGTGCCGCAGCAAGTCGATGCGGTCCTCTTCATAGGTCATCGTCTCCTTGGGCCAAGCCCAGGCCGGGCCGAAGATCTCCCACAAGCGCTCTCGGGAGCCCATCACGGCGGGGTAGTCGAGCGCGGTGTCCGCCTCCCGGATCGGCCGCAGGTGAAGCGCGGTGTCGGGCACGGGCACGTAGACGGGGTGGACGAAGTCGTCAGGCAGCCAACTCATGAGGCCCGACGCTACAGCCCCTCGGCGCGGGATGATCCAGGCGGCGCGGGCGCCACGGCGCACGGCCACCGGGCTTCGACAAGGCCGCCCGCCTCGGCGCGGTCGACCGGGACGGAGCACGCGCATGAGTCCGCGCTCCGTCATGGCGGGGGCGGGCTCCGTCGTTGAGCGACGGGCAGGCCCTGCACCTGCACCTTCTCGCAGGAAGCGGGGCGTCTCCCTGTTGGACGGCCAACACACAGCGCACCGCACGCAGTTCGGGGTGTGCTCGGGATCCAGTTGCCCGGGAACCCGCTGCCCGGCAGGAGGTGACCTTGGCCGCCCGACACCTGCGACCCAGCGACCCGGCCCTCGTTCACTTCTCCCCCACACTTCCGTCACCTCACGGACACGTGCCGGGTATGCTCCTGGAGCTCCATTCGCACCACTGAGGGGGGAATCCTCATGCGCATGCGCCATGCCCTGACTGCCGCCGCCGCTGCCGGGGCGCTCGCCACCGTCGTTGCCGCTCCGGCACAGGCCACCGAGTACTCTTCCGCCCTGAAAATCAAGGGCATCCAGTACGACGCACCCGGCCGGGACTCCAACAGCTGCTCCACGGGCAATACCAAGGACGAGTACCTGACGATCAAGAACTACTCACGCAGCACGACCGTGAACCTGAAGGGCTACGTGGTCAAGGACGCCGCCGGCAACAGGTTCGCCTTCCCCGCGAACCACTACCTCCAGCCGGGCGACTACATCAAACTCCGCGGCGGCCACGGCACCGACTCCGACGCCAACAACGTCGTCTACCGCCAGAACTGCAACTTCATGTGGAACAACGACAAGGACACCATCTACCTCTACAAGTCCTCCGGCGCCCGCGCCGACGTCCACTCCTACACCAAAACCAGCAACGACCCCGACGGCAACGGCTACATCACCTACCACGGCTGAACCAGCCGCCACGGCCCGCCAGCCGCGCCCGCTTCTTCGCCCAAGGCGCATCAGCGCCCCGCAGGAGAAACGCAGCCATCGCCCCCACCACAAGGCCCCGGTGACTCCTCCCTCCGGATAAATCCGGAGGGCTTCTCCCGTCAGTGGCTAGGCCACGGCAGGAAGGACCAGCCCGGCCCTGATCGCAACGTTGAG
>NZ_JBVHRI010000060.1:0-15607 GCF_055566975.1 Streptomyces sp. NPDC027189 | reverse complement strand
AACTCTTCCGGATAAGGCTTGGGCACAGCGACATCCTTCCCACCCGCCCTACAGGGCAAGCCAGTTCAGATGTCACCCGATCGTGCATCAGACCCCCTCGATCTCGGGGTGACCGCGCAGCCAGGCGGCCAGCGGCTCGGCGTCCCGGCCCGGCAGTACATCGACCGGGCGCCGGGCTTCCAGGTCCACCAGGATCGTGGCGTAGGAGTCGCCCTTCCGCAGCGCGAAGTCGTCGACGCCCAGAACCCGCACGCTGACCTTCGGTAACTCCGGTAACCCGCGGAGGAGTTCAAGGAGTTTGTCCTTGGCGACGCGGATGCTCAGCGCGGCCGCGAGCCGCGCACCTGGCCGGCCCGCCAGACACGTGGCGATCGAGGTGAGCAGAGTGCGCAGCAGCGGCGTGTACCGGGCATGCGGGCTGGTCAGCCCTTCGATCTGCTCGGCGAACGTCACGGACGAACAGTGCGGATTGCGGCACTTGAACCGGCGCATCATGAGTTCGACCACCGTCGGGGCTCCGCCGACGGGCGCGTCAGCGAGCCGGCGCGCGTACCGGCCGTGCACACGCCACGACACCACCCCGCATCTTGGACACCTTGCAGTCGGTACCGCGGAGTGGGCGCAGAACGTGACCGTTCCGGCCGCACGCTCGATCGACTCGACCACCACACCGGCTAAATGCGGCAGCAACCGCCCCAAACCCCCTGAACCGCACACCCGGTAGATGCCCAGTTCAGGCAGGTGACGTCACAAGATCCCCGACAGAGCCGAATTCCCTGATCGTCCACAGGCCACACCTTGTAGGCCGCGTCCGCGTCGTCGCTCATGTCATCGTCGTTGACGGTCAGCTTCGCCAGGGCCCGCACATACTTGTCGTGCACGCCCAGCCGGCGCGCCACATCCCGCACCGAAGCCAGCAAGACCTGCAACGTCGTCAGTCGCTGCTGACCGTCGATGACCTGCCGCGCCGGCATCGACCCCGTCGGCGTCGGCATCTGATCCAACACCACCGCGCCGAGGAAATGCGGATGCGTCTCCTCCTCTGTCAGGCGGCGCTGCACCAGCGCGGTCACGTCCTCCCACAACGGCCGCCAGTTACGGTCCTCGGACCACACATACGGCCGCTGGAAAACCGGCACCACCAGGCGCTGATCCGGACCGAACAACTCCCGCAGCGTCATCGCCTTCGTATCCACCGCTGCCCCTCACCCAGAAGCCCCCACGGGAACAGGCGCCCGCCGTCGGGAGGAGACCACGCCCTCGTCATCTACGGCTCTGGAGTTCCTCGCCCCACCCTGCGGAGGTGTGCACAGACGCCTGGGGTACGGCCCCCGGGAACCGCCCCACGCAGCATGCAGGACACCGCAGGCAACGATCCCCCTCAGCAACCGTGCCACCCGTTCCTCACTGTCACGAGCACACTACTGCCTGCACCACCCGTCAACTCCCAGCATCTGCAGAACCGGCAGCGCTCGAGCCCCTACACCGCCGCCCACGCCCGGAAGCCAGCGGTGTGGTTGAGCACCAGAGCTGGTCCGTGTCAGCACGCGTTTCCCAGTGCACTGGCCATATGGTCGTGGCGTCCCACAGGATCCCTTCCAGGGCAGTGGCACTGTGACAGCCCGCCAGGGCACGGCTCGGCTTGCCCGGCGGGGTCGTGTGACACAGCAGGCGCAGGCAGTTGGAGGTAGGCGCCCTCGCCACGGTGCTGCTCGACGAGGCGGAACAGGGGCAGGAGTTAGGTGCCGTTGAAGGCCTGCGTGGTCATGCCCCCACGGTAGGAACCGCTACCCGCGCGCGGGTAGCGGTTTTCCCCGGCCATGGCAGGCGGGCAGTCGCGCCGGGGCGGTGGAGCAAGGCCTGGTCCGCCGCCCCGCGGGGCGAGTGTTCCCGCCCGTGCTTTCCGAAGGAATACCGGCCCGGGGTTGAGACGGCGGCAAGGACGGGCCACTTACCCTAAGGGAATTCCTGAATTCCGTGAACAGGCGGGCCACGCATCCGATTAACTCACCCACGGACGCGTCTTGTTCTCCGGGGACTTCCGTCCGTGCCGTGCTCGGCGTGAACCTCCACGCCGGGCACCCCACGGATGGGAGACCTGGATGGGCACTACGCACACCCCTCCGCCGCTTCGGCGGCGGGCAGTAGAGAGGGTCGGGCGCTGGCGCTCGCGAATGCGGCTGAACCACGGCCGCGTGAAGCGAGTCCTGTGGCACACCTGGCTGGCAGTTGCCCCTGCCGTCGCCAGTGTGGTCCTGGCCTGGCTTCTACGCGGCCGGTAGTCCGCTCGGGCGAAGCCCCTTCGCGTCGGAAGGTGTGTTGGGGCTTCGCTCGCTCCGGATGGCGTGCACCGAAGCGCGCGCCACCGCAACGCATCCGCAGATGCGTTGGCGTGAGCCATGCTACGGGCTGACGATTTAGTGTGCAGGGTGTTTGACTAAATCCGCAGCACCAAATGATGCCGGCGAATGATCCAGTTGACGACCTATTCGCCAGCCAAATGGCCACCAAATATTGGATCCCAATATTTGACCGCCGGACAAATGACCGCGGTATCAAAGCTGGAACAAAGTTCGCGCGCGGCGCCGGCCGCGCCACGTTGGCCGCCGCGGCCGTGCCAGCAGCCCCACAGCCTGTCCGCAGGGACTGTGCGGCACCGCGACGTCCCGGCCGGGCACCGCCCGCCGCAGTCCGCCCCTCACCTCCGCCTCGCGCCCGGGCGCAGCACGGGAAGGGCGCAGCAGGTGCTGGTTCAGGCGGCCCTGGACACCGGGCCAGTCGCTTCCACGACCCTGGGTAGGGGGGCCGCACCCGGTGCAGTGGGCGAGGTAGAGCGCGGAGGCGGGGGTGTGCGCGGGGGCGGGGGCGACGGCGTAGGCGCGCCCTTCGATGAGGTGGCCAGTGAGGGCCACGGGTGCGGGCAGGTGCAGTCCCGTCCGGTGCGATCGTGGTGATCGGTCATTGCCGGTCCCCCTGCGACCGGGAGCGGCGGCTGTCCGACGTCCGGTCGATCTGTTGGGCCACGGCATCGACTTCACCGTCGCTGTAGGCGGTGCGGACGCCGGAGGGGGTCATGCCGCTCGCCTCGGCAAGGGAGTCGAGCTTGTAGGGGCGGTTGCCGTGGAACTCCCGCCCGTAGGCGAGCAGCAGGCGGATCTCGTGGTCGGCAGCCTCACGCCGGGCGCGGGCGTTGCCGAGCGCCAGCAGCAGAGGGTCCTCCTCCAGGCCGTCGCACTGAGCCTGGAGATCGGCCGCATCGTCCTTGCGGGCCTGCTCCGCCTGCTCACGGGCGTCGACGTAGAGCTCCTCCGGCGTGACGTCACCGGGCTGAGGCACGGGGGTACGGATGGCTGCGATGTCACCGATCAAATCCATAAATGCGACGATCGCAGAAAACTGCGTTCACCGCAATATTGTTTCCGGAGTCAACTCTCCTTATGAACCGGCCAGTTGCTGACGCGGCGGGTGCGGCACGAAGGAGTTCGCGCCCGCAGGCACGCGCTCCGCAAAGCGCCCTGGAGATCTCCGTGCCAACCGGATTCGGTGATCGGCCGAACGGTGCCGAGACATTTCGCTATGCTGCCGCGTACCAGCGGGGTGCGCTCAACTCCGCTCGCGGACCAGCGCAGTTAGCCGCCTGCTCCCTCAGGATCCTGCCGCGGCTTTCCACGTTCCGCCCGGCTCCCGCACTTCTTCCAGGCCTCGTCGCCGTCACGGCACGGGGTTTCGCATGCCCGCATCCCCGCCACCTCCCGAGTGGTCCCGCTGGGACGGTGCGCAGTCGCCGTCAAGTTCAGTGGCCCCGCCCATCCGCCACGGGGAGGGAGCGGACAAGCGGGGCCGGCCTGGGATTACCAGTGGACGGTCTGGCCCTGCGGGGTAACGCTGACGGTGAACTCCTCAGCCGCCGGTGTGCCGGCGGCGTGCCAGCGGCCAAGCTGCTCCTCGACGGCGTCCCAGAGGGCATCCGGGCCGTCCTGCCGCACGATCCAATGGCCGTCCTCCTCGTAGAGGGCAGCCCACGAACCAGATGCGACGTCGACCAAAACGTCCTCGGTGTGCCCCTGCCGTTCCATCGTCAGGCGCTGCGCGTGCGGTACGGCGAACTGCACGACGAAGCGAGACGTCCAGTCGTTCAGGATGTCGGCCCCGATGATGGCCTCGCGCTCCTTTCCCGTGCTGAGATCGGGAAGCAGGCCAAGCGGGGGTGGCGTGTGCGGGCGGGCGAGCATGAAGCTGACCTGACCGCTCAGCAAAGGCCCGGACGCGGTGCCGTCGTCGTGGACCGTCAGGCGCGCAAGTTCCGAGGAGCCGAGCCAGCCGCCGATGGTCGTCAGGATCAGCCCGCCGGGCCGGGTCTGTTCGATCCAGGCCGCGGGAACTGTGTGCACGCTGCAGGTTGCGATGACCCTGTCGTACGGGGCGCTGTAGGGGTAGCCGAGGAGGCCGTCACCGCTGATGAGCGTGGGGTACACGCCGAGTCGGCCGAGGGCCGTCCGTGCCCGTGCGGCCACGTCCTCGTCGTATTCGATCGAGGTGACGTTCTGCTCGCCCAGCCGCATGCTCAGGACCCCGGTTGAGTATCCGGTGCCGGTCCCGATCTCCAGCACCTGCAGCCCCGATTCGACCCGGAGGTCTTCCAGCATGCGCAGGACGAGAGAGGGGAGGGTGCTGGAGCTGGTGGGCTGGCGCATGATCTGGCCGCGGATGTCCGCCGGCACGATGATGCCAGCGATCTGGGTGACCAGCGACTCGTCCCTGTAGCAGGCTTCGAGCCAGTCGGCTTCGTCTTCCAGGACGGGCGCCCATGCCGAGGGTACGGCGCCGTCTACCCGGCGGAAGAACCCGCCACGGAGGAATTCGTGACGTGGAACCGCATCGGCGGCTTGCTTCCACGGCGCCGTGCGCAGGCTGCCGTTGACCGTCAGCGTGTCGATGAGTTGCTTGTGGAGCTGCTGGGCTTGGTCGGTCACGATGTCCTCTCCAACAGGTCTGCCAGGGCTGCGCACATCGGCAGGCCGGTTTTGGGTTCCAGCCAGTACCACTGACCGGAGGGGTTGCACTCCAGGAACCACCATCGCCCGTCGTCGCCGATGCAGAAGTCGAAAGCTGCGAAGACGAGCCCGAAGTGGTCCATGTAGCGGTGGAGTGCCTGCTCGATTCCCGGCGGTGGTCCCACGGGGGTGTACGTCAGGCGGTCATAGTCGGTACGCCAGTCCAGGAGGCCGGAGTCGATGCGGACACAGAATGCCTTGGAGCCGATGACGGTCACGCGTACGTCGGCTGTCTTGGGGACACGCTTTTGGAACAAGTGCGCCGTGCCGGCCACGCTGTCGTCGATGTCCTCTGCGGCCACCTCGGCGATCTTGACGACGTTCGAGACACCGTCGACCAGGTACACGGGGTTATGCAGCGGCTTGTAGACGACACAGGCGTGCCGCTTCACGAAGGATCTAGCGGCGTCGGGGCTGGAGGTGATGAGTGTGGGCGGCACCCGGAAGCCGGCCTCTACTGCTGCGGCCAGCCCAGACGGTTTGAACTCCGCGTCCCCGATGCGGTGCGGGTGGTTGACGTAGAGGCAGCCAGGCAGCGACGTCAGCACTCCGCCGAGTCCGTACCTGGCCTGGGTGGTGGCGAACCGGGCGTCCTGCTCGCTCAGGTGAGGAAAGGCGAAGCCGGTCGGGCGGCGGTAGTAGCAGGCGCGGATGGTGGCCAGATCGGCGGTGCGGGACGGGGTGAGGAGCCGTCCCTGGAGGCCGTGTTGAGTGATCTCTGCCTCCACCGACAGTGATGCGGGGAAGTCCCCCGAGTCGAGCCGCACGATCGGGATGTCCCGGTCGTGCAGCTCGCGGATCACCACGTTGGCGGTGGGGTCGTGCAGGCTGGTGACGACCAGCACCGGGCGTGTGTCACTCACTGGTCGCTGTCGCTGCCTGTGTCGGAGTCCTGGGTGGATCCGTTGCCGTCAGGGCTGGTGCCCGTGGACGGGCTGGTGCCGGTGCTGGTGCCGTGGCCGGGCATCTCCATGACCCGGCCGCCGGAATCGAAGAACACGGCGGTCTGGGTGGCCGGGTCCAGCCGGGCGGTGGTGTGCTGGGGTGCCATCGTGGGGTACGGCGCCATCCGGCTCACCCCCCCCCACGGGGACGGGGTGACAGTTCCCTGCGGGACCGCGGGACCGGTGGGCAGACGGTCGGAGTGGACAAACATGGGTCTCCTTCGTGTCGCAGTGGTGGAACCCGCCTGATCGACGGGTCAAGGGACAGGGCTCCAGCGCCATTTCCGCCAGCGCCAACTACCGTTGTCATACGGGCGTTGGACGGGATGAACGTCGATGCCGAGGTGGGCGTCGTGGTCGATGGCAGTGGTGCGGTGGCTGGCGTCCACCCAGGCCTTGGTCATGCGCGGGTGGCCGACCCCGAACAGGGTTGGGGAGCCTGGGATTTGGCACCCCGTACGGGCCAGGCCGGTCTAGTGGCTGGTGCCGAGGGCCATGCCGATCACCAGGCCGCACGAACCGCTGATGCAGATGATGAACAGGACCCCGGCGTACCGGCCGATGGCGCGCATCACAGCTCGGCCTGACTGTTGCCGTTCTTCACGGCCAGACGTGCGCTCAATTCCTCCCGGGCACTGAGCGCCACCACGTTGTCCGGCATGGCATCCCACTCCAGGCCGCCACGGATCGGCCGCATCTGCACACGGCCGCCGAGCTCACCCATGACGATGCCAATACGTTCCCTGCCGCTGTCCTTGGCCAGTTCACCGACGCCTGGTCTGGTCTGCTGATTGCTCGCCATGAACAGGAGCATTGCGATTCAGGGATGGCTGCCAAAAGGTCCGGCTGATTACCCAACTTGGGTAATATCGCGGCAAGTAGAGAATCAGCGACGTTGCGTAGCCCTCACAGTGTGGGAGCTTGCCCCATGCCCGACGCCGACCGGCCGCAGGAACTTCCTGCCAGGCTGCTCACCGATCCCGAGATGATCAATGCGTGTCGGGTACGGGACTTCACCAGAGTCTTCCGGCTGGTGAAGATCAGGGCGGGCATCTATCCGTCGATGATCGCCAGGAGATGCGAGCTGACTCCCAGTCGCGTGGGCGAAGTCATCGCCGGCCGCCGCCAGTTGCTGCACATGGACGTCATCGAGCGCATCGCGGACGGCCTGCGCATCCCAGGACACATGCTCGGGCTTGCCCGCCGATCTTGGGAGACGCCGCAAGCTCTCGTCGTCGCCGAGCGCGAGGCACCTCAAGCGCCGGAGCCGGAGCAGCAGACACCCGTGTCCCTGCCGGGGCCGGATGTGGACAGCATCCTGGCCATGGCCACACGAACAAGCCTCAGCGCAGCCACACTTGAAGCGTTCCGCTCCTCTATCGAGGACTACTGGCGACGAGATGACCAGCACGGCGGCGAGGCTCTGAGGCCGGCCGTCGTCGGTCAGCTCCGGTATGTGGTCGGGCTCTTGAAGGAGAGCCGACCGGCGTCCATCCAAAACGGCCTGTACGGAATCGCGGCCGAGCTGGCACGCCTCACCGGCTGGACGTATTTCGACGCCCGCCAGTACAACCAGGCCCGCGCGTACTTCACCGAGGCCCTGCAACTGGCCAAGCAGATCGATGACCGCCAGTTCATGGCCAACGTCCTTGCCTGCATGAGCTTGCAGGCGACCTACCAGGACAAGCCTGCGGACTCCCTGGCACTCGTGACCGCCGCCCAGGACCAGGCCCGCTCCGCTGTCGGCACCACCCCACGCGTCCTGTCCATGCTGTCCATGCGCGAAGCCTTCGCCCATGCCACCCTCGGCAACAGGGACTCCACTCACCGGGCGATCGGGGAAGCACACCGCCATTTTGAGCAGATCCAGGAAAGCGACCCGGACCCGTCCTGGGTGACCTACTTCGACGAGCCGAAGCTCATCGTGGACACCGGCATCGCGCACGGCCGGTTGGGCGAGGCAGCGACGGCTGAACCGCTGATTGCAGATGCCTTGCGTCGGGAAGACCGCACCAATCAGCGCGGCCGCGCCTTTCACGCGTTCTGGCTGGCCCGTACGCAGCTGGACCAGGGCAAGCTTGACCAGGCGTGCCACACCGCCACGCACGCTCTCAAGCCCGCGTCGGCGGTGGCCTCGGAGCGAGTGACAGGCCATCTCAGGGAGTTCTACGACCAGTTGGCCCCGCACAGGCAAAAGCCCGTGGCCCTGGCCTTCGAGGCGCGGCTGCGGGAACTCCTCCCATCGGTCAGCGGATCGCTTCGTCCATGAGCAGGTACAGCAGACCGACGAGCGATCCGCTACTCACGATCTCGCGGCGGTCGATCATCCCCCGCACCTGGCTGAGGGGGATCCACTCGATGCGGTCGGACTCGTTCTTCTCCGTGGGCGGCCCGACATAGGTCGCGCCATCCGCGCGGAAGACATGGTGCTGCGAATCGGTGATCCCGTTGGCCGGCTCGGCGTAGATCAGGGGTTTGACGGGACCGGGGCGCCAGCCGGTCTCTTCCAGTACTTCGCGGGCCGCCGCCTCCTCTGGGGACTCGCCTTCCTCGACGAGCCCCATGGGCAACTCCCAGGCCCACGAGTCCGTGATGAAGCGGTGCCGCCACATCATCAGGACCTCTTGGCGGTCATTGACCACGGCGGCCACGGCCAGGTGCCGGAGGCGAACGACGTGGTACTCCCACCTGCGCCCGTCAGGCTGCTGGACGTCGACCAGACACAGATTCACCCAAGGGTTGGTGTAAATCTGTCGCTCACCGTGAGTCTTCCACTCCATACCTGCGGCCCCTCTCGATCGGTCTCCAGGATCTCAGACCGATCCAGACGCGGACGCAAGGTTCGACCCTTTTCGCGTCAACATGACGAAAAATCCGTGCGCTGGCCCCCTGCCGCGGCCTACCTGATGAACCGGGGAGTCGAAGTGCTGCTGTTGGACACGAGTCACGCTATCCCAGCGGCATTGGATGCCACGACCGGCATCCAGGACACCGGCACCACCATCGACGTCCACTGGAAGGTTGAGCCCGACCACCGTCACGTGCTGCTCGTCCTCAACGGCCGCCTGCCCAAGCCGTTCCACCTCGCGGTCCGCTTCACCAGCTCCGTAGACGAGGAGCGCACATTTGCTCATGCGCACCGTCCTGCCGATGTACCTGCGCCCCGCACACCGCTGAGGCAGCAGCGGCCGATCCGGTGAAGGTGGCATCTGAGCAGCCGGGTTCGGGCTGGAAGAGCGCCCCTGGTGCGTCAACGTCCGTGCGCAGACCGCGCGCACGGCTGCGGAGGGCTTGAACGCCTGTCGTGCGATGTCCAGTTGGAGGCCGGAGCGCAGCAGGTCGGTGGTGTGGGCGTCGAAGTCGGCGAAGTCTGACGGGCCGTAGGCCCACAAGGCGGCGAGGAGGGAGCCGCCGGAGATGCCGGAGACGACGCGGATGCGGTCGAGGAGATCGCGGTCGTGCAGGGCGCGCAGGCAGCCGAGGTGGAAGGCGGCGGCGCGGGCGGAGGCGGCGACGGCGGTGGCGACATGGATGGGTTCGGTGGCCCCCGCCCGCGCCCTCGTCCTCATCGCCGGCGGACCGGCCCTCCCAGCTTCTTGGGACACGAGCCCGGTGCCCCAGGACAGCCTGAACTTCGACGACGGCATGACCAGCCGATACGCGATGGACCTGGTCCCCAACGATGGCAGCGACACCGGCGGCCTGGCCGTCGAGTGGGCGCCTGGAATGACCAGCATCAAGGGAGGCTCCGACGGCACCGAGAACGACAACTTCGGCATGTTCGGCACCCGCTTCACCACAGGCGGCCCAGACCCATCCGCTGGCGGCACGTACGAATTCACCGAAGACGTTCGTGAGCAGACCGTCACACGCGCCAGCGTGATGAAGCAGGTCACGGTGGCAGACGAACAAGCGCAAACGTGGACCGTCGACACCGACGTCCTGCCGGACCACAACCACACACGAACGGCAGTCCACCTCGTATGGTTCCTGCCGTCTTCCCACTACGTGCTGTACGACTACGGAACCCTGAAACCCAAGCGCACAGCAGAGATTGACGCCATCGTGAAGTCAGCCAAGCTCACAAAGGTCGACATCCCACTGGACTGCATAGATGCCGTCGACTACCTCGATACCGCTGCTGCCGGCGGGAGTCCACAGGGAGACGACCCGTCACAGAGCTGCCTCGACATGACCGTGAACTCCGCAGGCACACAGGACACCGCTGCGGACGAGAACGCGCTGGATCCTGGGACCACGAAGTCCATGACCGCTCCCGCCTGCCTCAGCCTGATCAGCGTGTACAGCGTCACGTACGTGGCGGGCGACGCCGGCTATACCCGGGCCCGAAGAGACTGCGACTTCCCCCGGAGCCGATAAGCGTTCTGCCACACGCCCTCGGCGGCAGCCGAGCCGGGACACACGATGCGCAGTCAGCGGCTGCATGATGCCGCCTACCAGCCCACCCGGTACGGGCAGCGGCTCAACGCGTGGGCCCGCCGGCATGTGGAGCACGTGGCCGACGACGAGCACCCCGTCACCGGCCACCTGCCGCCGCTCTCGACACTGGAGGAGTCCAACGCCCTGTTGCGACGCCGCCGGAGGTGCTGGGGAGGCGACCTTTCAGCTGATCAAGGCCCGTGTAAGCCACTTCTCGATCAGCCTTCCATCTGATCTACTACGGCTGGATATTGTGAATGTCCACTTGCGGAAGGTTCACATATTTGTGACGTCACGCCACTATCGCGTGGTTTGAGTGACGATGATCGGCGTGAAGGGCCAGAGGAGCATGCAGGAAGAAGTAGTACACATCGCCCTCAAGGGTGACGTCGTTGCCATGTGTGACGCTCCGATCGACCGTTCAGCGCCCCGAGCGGAAGAACCCGAGCAAGCGACCTGCCAGGAGTGCATCGACACCTACATCGAAGGGTGGGCCGCAGCGCAAGAGGAACGCCCAGCAGGTACGCCTCCAATGCCCACGTATCCGCCCTCTGCGGGCAGGCGCCCTCCCAGGCTCCTGGTCGCCGCTGGAATCGGCTTGGCTCTTGCTGTCGGCGGTGTCGTGTACGCGTTCGCGGGCGGACGGAACGGAAGCGTGCCTGTAAGCGGCTCGGTCGTCGACTGCTCCCAGACTGAACTGTGGCAAGCCAATGGAAGTGGGACGACGCGGCCGGCGCGGATCGCGCAACTCCGTTTCGCCAATGACGGAGATGAGCAGGAGACCTTCTCGCCGCAAGTCGACGGCGTGACGCTTGTAAAGAATGACGGCAGTCCAGCCAAGTACACCCTTGCACCGCATGGCTCGACAATGATCACCTATCCCATGAACCCTGTGAAATACGGGGCTACCGAAGGAAGTTGCTGGGCCTTGGACGTCACGTCTGTTCCATGAGGCGGCTGTCCTTCTAACCTTCATGACGGCCCGTTGGTCTATCTGGCGGGCCGTTCCGGCTGGCCTGCCTGATCACGAGCAGGTCGGAGGCCCGGCTGTCGAGCGAGCCCACCCTCCGCAAACGCATGAAGCACGGCGTCCTGGCCGCCCTGGACTAGCGGATCTCGATCAGGTACAGATGCCGACCATGACCAAGGACGAGACCGCCAGCTACATCAAGCACCACCTATCGCCGGACGGTCCGACCCGCTGTTCTCCGCGACGCCGTCGACCTGATCCACCTCACCAGCCGCGGCCTGCTCCGATCGGTCAACAGCATCGCCTTCAATCCCTCATCGCCGCGTTCGCCGACGAGAAGAGCATCGTCGACGAGTCCTAGTTTGCGATGCGACGCCTGTACTGATGTCGCATCAACTACGCTCTAGGCCAGGCGAGTTCTGCCCCGGAGCTCCGGGACGAAGCCGGCCCGGATGCCAGCACGGTCACGCCGGTACATACATCGGCCCGGCGGCTCTTCGTGGTGACGCCCCTCAGCGGCCCGCACCCAACGCCTCACAACCCCGGTAGTCGAGGACGTCGAGCAGCCGCTGGAGGGCACCGTGCCCGGCTGCGGTGACGACAACCCCTACAACTGATCCAGCGCCGCATCGCAGGCGGACCCCACGGCGTTGACTCGTCGTGGGGTCCATGTCCTGCTCCGAAGTGAAAGTGAGTGCCCAGTGCCAACGCCCCGTCTCGACTTTGCCGACCTGTCCGCCACCGTCCGCCACGCCATTGAACGGAAGGCAGGGCCGGTACTGGAGGTGGACGGCGTCAGCGCCGGCCTCAACAGCGAACTGACCGTCCGTCTGACGACCCAGTCGGGCACGTATCGCGTCAAGGGGCTGCGCTCGGATCACCCACGCGTCTGGACGCAGCAACGGGACGCCCCGTGACGGCACCCGGCGGGTGCCGAACACACAACCACCCAGCGGGCGCGATGGTCGATGAGCGGAGCGGCGCGCGGTCCGCGGCCGGTGGCGTAGGCGAGGAACACACTGATCTGGCAGTTCTCGGTGCGTCCGGGGGCCTGTAATTAAATAACTGTCAGCGACGGGGTTCGGTAAGAGTCGCCCGGGTGTGTAACTGTTCCAACGTGCGGGCTGCCGATCCCGGTAGAGGCGAGACGACGACCTGGTGCAGGTCCAGGAGCCTGTTTCCGTCCTGGAACTGGTTGGACAAGTTGGTGCGAGTGACGCCCAGCAAGTGGGCCAGGAATGTAGTGGTCACCGCTCTGCGGCGGCGCAAAATGGCTGCCAGGAGCCGGTGGAGGTGGTCCACGCTGCTGGTTTGCGGGTGAAGGTAGCTTCGCGGGCGGTGAAAGCGTCGCTGGAATGCCGCCTCGGCCATGGCGTCCCAGTAGGGTTCCGAGACCGCCACCAAATGCTCGAAGGCGGTCCGTGGCATACCGGTCAGGGCCGGATCGGTAAGCATCCTGGTCAGGTCCGGGTCGATCCGGCGAGAGCTTGCTGGCGTCTCTGGCGTTCGAGGTGGGACGGGAGCCAGTGTGTAGTTCCAGTCGCCGTGGAAGGCACTTGGTGTGATCGGGAGGGCGTGGAACTCGGCGGGAGTGACGCTGATCCCCAGGTCATAGCTGCCCGTGTCCAGTTCGGCCTCGATGGTCAGACCGGTACTCGTGGTTGTGGCGGCGATGGTCTCGATGACGATCTGGTAGCTGGTCAGCGGCCGCCCCCGCCAGTTCGCGGTGATGTGGCAGAACATCCGGTGCTCGATCTTGTTCCACTTCGAAGTTCCGGGCGGTAGGTGGCAGACCGATATCTCCTGAGCTGCTCTGAGTTTGGTGGAGTCCCTGATGCCAGGGTTACGATCCTGGCGAAGGAGATTCACCAGCACCATGCCAGCACCCCGTAAATACCCCGACGAGCTCCGCGAGCGCGCGATCCGCGAGGTCCGCACCTCCGGCCGCCCGATCGCGCACGTCGCGAAGGACCTGGGCATCCACAAGGAAGCCCTGCGCGGCTGGGTCCGCCAGGCCGAGGCCGACCACGGTGAGCGGGACGACCGTCTCACCACCGCCGAACGCGACGAGCTGAAGCAACTCCGCAAGGAAAACGCGGAGTTGAAGCGGGCGAACGAGATCCTCAAAGCCGCGAGTGTCTTTTTTGCTCAGGAGCTCGACCGTCCCCGGACGAGGCCGACCAGGTGATCAACCACCTGCGCGAGAGCGGCCTCGGGGTCGGGCCCGTATGCCGGGAGCTGGACCTGTCGGAGTCCGCGTATTACGCACGCAAGAAGCGGCCGAAGTCGGCACGCCAGCTCCGTGACGAGCAGCTCATGCCCCTGATCGAAGAGATCCACGCCGAGTCCGGCGGCACCTATGGAGCCCGCCGGATCACCCGCGCCCTGCGGCGCAAGAGGGCGGACGTGGCCCGCTGCACCGTCGAGCGGCTGATGGCCGAGCTGGACATCGAGGGCGTCATCCGCGGTCGGCGTCGGCGCACCACGATCCCCGAGCCGTCGGCGCCCCGCCCGCCGGACCTGGTCGACCGCGACTTCACCGCTTCGGGCCCGGACCAGCTCTGGGTCGCGGACATGACCTATGTCAGAACCTGGTCGGGCTGGGCGTATGTGGCGTTCGTCCTGGACGTGTACTCACGAATGATCGTCGGCTGGCAGGTCGCCGACCACATGCGTACCGAACTCCCGCTGGACGCCCTGGAGATGGCACTGTGGAGACGCCGGATCAAGAAGGACTCCGGCCTCATCCACCATTCGGATCGCGGCAGTCAAGGCGGATTCAATCGGTCGTTGCAACACCTCGTCCCCGGAGGTGTTGATGGGCAGGCCAGCAGGGTGGATGGCGGCGTTGACCGGGCGGTCGCCGATGAAGTCCCCGGGTGCGCCGGCGCTTCGACGGGAGGTCGAACGTCAGTTCTGGCGAGAGATCGCGAAGGGGCTGCTCGCCGAGGAGGCGGCAGCTGCAGTCGGCGTATCCCAGGCAGCGGGTTGCAGGTGGTTCCGGCACGGTGGCGGCATGCCACCGATGGACCTTGCCCCGCAGTCCGGCCGGTACCTGTCCTTTCACGAGCGTGAAGAGATCGCGATCCTGAAGGGGCAGGGCATCGGAGTCCGGGAGACCGCGCGACGTCTTGGCCGGGATTGCTCGACAGTGTCCCGGGAGCTACGCCGCAACGCCGCGACCCGTGGCGGCCGGTTGGACTACCGGGCGTCGGTCGCGCAGTGGAAGGCCGATCTTGTGGCTCAGCGTCCGAAGACAGCGAAGCTGGCCGCGAACGACCGGCTGCGCGACTACGTCCAGGAAAGGCTCTCGGGCCAGGTCAGCCGCCCGGACGGGACGGCACTGGGGCCGAAGGGCACGGGCTGGAAAGGAAGGAACAAGCCGCACCGCGGCGACCGCCAGTGGTTCATGGCGTGGAGCCCGGAGCAGATTGCGAACCGGCTGAAGGTCGACTTCCCGGATGATGAGTCCATGCGGATCAGCCACGAGGCTATCTACCAGGCCCTGTTCATCGAAGGCCGGGGAGCGCTCAAGCGCGAGCTCGTCGCCTGCCTGCGCACCGGCAGGGCCTTGCGCGTGCCCCGGGCCCGATCCAAACGGAAGTCATGGGCCCACGTCACGCCCGAGGTACTGATCAGCGAGCGGCCAGCCGAGGCCGACGACCGAGCCGTACCGGGACATTGGGAGGGCGACCTCGTGATCGGACTGGAGCGATCGGCGATCGGCACGCTGGTTGAGCGGACAACCCGATTCACGCTGCTCGTCCACCTGCCCCGCCAGGACGGCTACGGCATCGTCCCGCGTACCAAGAACGGGCCGCCGCTCGCCGGCTATGGCGCGGTGACGATGAAAGATGCGCTTGCGGCCACAGTCGGCACTCTGCCCGGGCAACTATGGCGGTCGCTGGATGGTGTCCCGCCGAGTGGTGTAGGCGGTCGAGGGTCGTGAACGCGCGGGTGTCTGCCCGGGGCGTGCATCCGCTGTCGATGAGTGCTCCCTGAACAAGGGCAGGCCATCGCGCAAGTCTCCCTGGTGAACGGGCAGTTCAACCGGAGGAGCGCACGATGGCCTTGTCCCAGTCTGACCTGATGCGGCTGCTTCAGTCACTACGTACGGCCGACGGAGTTGAGACGATCAGGGTGCTGTGTGAGCGCGTCCTGCAGGAACTCATCGAGGCCGAGGCGACCGAGGCCATCGG
>NZ_JBVHRI010000059.1:863-15724 GCF_055566975.1 Streptomyces sp. NPDC027189 | reverse complement strand
TCGACCGTCACGCCCGGGCCGCGGTTCCTCGCGACCCGTACGACGTCCTCGCGGAACTCTTCCGGATAAGGCTTGGGCACAGCGACATCCTTCCCCCCCGCCCTACAGGGCAAGCCAGTTCAGATGTCACCCGATCGTGCATCAGACCCAGGCGGATGGGGCCAAAGAGCGCTGAGCGACTCGCGCGGCTCCTCGGGCCTGCTCAGAAGGATTCCTAGTGCCGCATCAAGCAACGTTCGCCCTGGTGAGGAACCAAGCCAACACAGCCACGCCGATGGGTAACGCAACAAGGTAGCCGACGAGGATACCGACGCCCGGATCAGCCAGCGCAGGAAAGGCCCAGTTCACTGCTGCAGCCACGAGCAGTCTCACCGTTGCCAGCGCAAGGAGAGCGGCAACAACAGCAAGCCGACGCGGCGGGCCCGCCCCGCGGTACAACTCAGCCGCAGGCCCGATCGCGATCAGGCCCGTCACGAGGCCGACGAGACTGGTGTCGGGCAGCCACCCGAACGGCCACCCCACCAAAGCGACCAACCCGGAGAAAGCGAGGCCGACCAGTTCCAGCGCGACGGTGGACACTACCGGGTCCCACGAGCGGCGTCGGATCGAGCCGCTCCCACTGTCCTTCTCATCGGCCACGTCGTCAGAGTAGCCATCGACAGGGCGAACGTTGCCTGATGCGGCACTAGTATCCGTCGCGGATGGGTTGATCATGCTCATTGCGGCCCGCTGCTAGTGTCCGGGTGCGTGAATGGCAGCGTGTACGTGGGGAACGCCGGCAAGGACGCAGCGCTCGACCGGGGTTGGCTCCTGGGGCACTTCAAAGGTGCTGGCGACCCTCGGCACAGTTCGGCCGTGGAGATCAAATGGGGCGTTCACCTGTGCGGTGATGAGCGAGCGGAGTGGGTGAAGGGCGAGGAACGAACAGCTCTCCTGGTCCTCATCAGCGGGCGCTTCCGCGTTGAATTCCGCGGCCGCAGTGTCCTCTTGGAACGGCAGGGTGACTACGTCGTGTGGGGGCACGGAATCGATCACTCCTGGTTCGCCGAGGAAGAATCAGTCGTGTTGACAGTTCGGTGGCCCTCCGTGCCCGGTTATGCGGTGTCGCAGACGGATCCGGCACCAGGGCACGGCTGACCTCAAACACTGGGCACAGTCACACGCGAAGCAAGATTCTTTCGACGTTCGCGGATCTACCTGCGATGCGCTTCCTAGTCGAGCGGGTTCGGCTCGATGTCCACTCGATCGGTGTCGAACACCCTGCCCTTTGTCGAACACCCTGCCCTTTAACGTTGGCTTAACGTCGGCGGGCGGACGATCACAGCAGCGAACAGGAACCGATAGATCGCGTTCATGCGCGCGTGTTCCTCGCCTTTCTCCAGCCTCGTCCAGTTGGCTTCGGCCTCTGGTCCGGCAATGCCCTCCAGGACAGTGATCGGCCGCTTGACGGTCCTCCGTTGCCGCTCCTTCATGCGTTTGATGATCGGCGCTCGCATGGCCTGGAAGTCGGCGGTCCTGAAGTCGTCATCGTTGAGCCACAACTCCTTCAGTTCCTGCAGCTTGGCCCGGTCCCTCTCGTCCGCGACCACGTCAGCTTCCGCGCGCGTAGTCGTGGCGGGCTCGTAACCCGAGGTGTCCAGCTTGGTCAGCACCTTGATCGCCACGTCGCGGACGAATTCTTCGAGGGGTTCTGCCAGAATCGAGCGATTACATTTCCGCTGATCGGTGGCATCGGCATTGGTGCACCGGTAGTTGGCACGCCGGCCGCTGTGCGAGCCGGCCATGCGTGCACCACATGCGCATGTCACTACTCCGCGCAGAAGGTAGTACCGGCTCGGCCGCTTCTGCTTGCCCTTGGCGCGCGCGGCTCGAAACTCCCTGAACCGTTGGACCTCGTCCCACTGGCCACGGTCGATGATGGCGGGCCACGCGCCGACTCCCACCTCTACGCCCCGGTGGATCCGGATGCCAGCCACAAAGTTGGACGACAGCACATGGCGAACGTTCTCAGGCTGCCATGGCTTTCCCTTGGCTGTGGGGATTGAACGTGCAGTGAGGTCCTGAGCGATCCCCTCCGGTGATTCACCATCCAGGTAGCGGCGGAAGACCTCGCGCACGATCTCCGCCTCCTTCTCGATGACCGCACGGCCGTCGCTGGTGTAGCCGTACGGACGATGGCCCACATGGGGCTCGCCCACGCGCGCCTTGTCCGCCAGAGCGTCTTTGATCCTTCGAGACGCATCGTCAGAGGAGCGGCAGGCATGTGCCACTTCGATGCGGAGGATGAACCGGTCGTCCGGGTCTGACAGATCGCGTCGGTTCGCTTCTCCGTGCAGGAGGACGCGCTTGTCGTCGGCTATGGAGAGCAACTCTTCGAGATCCCTGGGCTGCCTCATGAGGCGGTCGGGGTGGTAGACGATGACGTGCCGGATCTCTCCCTCCCCCATCGCCTTGAGCATCTCTTCCCAACCTGGCCGCTTACGGTTGCGCTGCCAGGCGGAACGGTTGTTGTCCACGTAGACATGGGACGACTCGACACGGAGTTGAAGCCGCTCGGCAGTCACCCGGCAGATGCGTTCCTGCCGGTCGACTCCGGTCTGATCGTCGTCCTTGGTGTGCGAGATGCGGCAGTAGATGGCTGCGGACTCGCCTGGTGTGATCGCGTTCCTGCCTAACTTCGGTTGGCTCATGCCGAATACCGTATTAGCCGGGTATGACATCACCGTCCCGCAGAGCCCCCAGGTGTGCCCGGAACCCACGCCGGGGGTCATCCACGCCCACGACATCGTCGTACGCGCCACACGCACCGGCGGCCGCGACCGCGAACCCGGCGGCAGTCCGGACCCGCGCGGCCCCGAGCGCCGCTCCCACGGCCGCCGCGGGGCCCGCGTACAGCTCGACGGTGCGCCCGGCGAAGTTCTTGCGCTCCCAACGGGCGGGCCCGCCCGGCGTCTTGGAGCGCAGGGCGGCGATTCCCGCTCGGGTGGCCACCGCAGCCGTGCTGAATGCGGCACCGCGACCCACAAACATGCTCATCCCGGAACCCTAAGGGTCCCGCGGAGCGGGCCGGATACAGGGACCATGGAACGGTCGGCAGGGGCGGTGGGCGGGAAACCCGCCGCGGAGCGGCGGAGACCAGACCGCGGGGCGGTCAAAGCCACACCGCGGGGCGGTCAAAGCTCCGGCGCGGGGCGGTCCAAGCCCCGCCGCTGAGCGGCGACGAAGAAGGCCCTCCGACGGCTACCCGTCGGCCCGAGCCGTGGCCAACAACTCCTCCGCATGCGCCCGAGCCGTCTCCGAGTTCTCCT
This sequence comes from Streptomyces sp. NPDC027189, assembly GCF_055566975.1. Lineage (NCBI taxonomy): Bacteria > Bacillati > Actinomycetota > Actinomycetes > Kitasatosporales > Streptomycetaceae > Streptomyces > Streptomyces sp. NPDC027189. Next base: position 12,416 of record NZ_JBVHRI010000059.1, on the reverse strand, counting down.
GCCCCGCCAGCATCCGGGACAGCTCACGGATCCGGTCCTCGCCCTCCAGGACCTTGACCCCGGACCGGGTCACCGACCCGTCGTTGGTCTTCTCGACGAGCAACTGCCGGTCGGCGAACGCGGCCACCTGCGGCAGATGAGTGACGACCACGACCTGCGCGGTCTTCGCGAGCCGCGCCAACCGCCGCCCGATCTCGACCGCGGCCTTGCCGCCGACCCCCGCGTCGACCTCGTCGAACAAATACGTCGGCACAGGATCCGTACCCGCGAACACGACCTCCACCGCGAGCATCACACGCGACAGCTCACCGCCCGATGCCCCCTTGGCGATCGGCCGCGGCGGCGCCCCGGGATGCGGGGCGAGCAGCAGCTCGACCTCGTCGACGCCGGCGGGCCCGTACGCGACCGTGCGCCCGCCAACCCCCACACCCTCCGGGTCGTCGGTCTGCCGGATCTCGAACGACACGCGCGCGTGCGGCATGGCGAGCGAGGCCAGCTCGGCGGTCACGGCGGCGGCGAACCGCTCGGCGGCCTCCGTGCGGGCGTCCGTCAACGCCTGGGCGAGCCCGCCCAGTTCGGTCCGCAGCGCGTCCCGCTCGGCGGTCAGCTCGTCGTTCCGCTCGTCGTCGCCGTCGAGCTCGGTGAGCCGTGCGGCACCCTGCTCGGCCCACGCCAGCACGGCGTTGATGTCCTCGCCGTACTTCCGGGTCAGCTGGGTGAGCGCGGCCCGGCGCTCCTCGACCGCCGCGAGCCGCAGGGGATCGGCGTCGAGGTCGTCGGCGTACCCCGCCAGTTCGCCCGCCACGTCGCCCAGCAGAATCCCGATCTCCCCGATCCGCCCGGACAGCGCGGCCAGGGCGGAGTCGTGCGACCGTACGGCCTCCAGGGCACGGTGCGCCCCCGCGACGAGCGTGGTGGCGTCGATGCCCTCCGGGTCCTCGGGATTGCCCGCGAGCGCGGCGTGCGCGGCCGTGGCGGCCGACGCGAGCGCCTCCGCGTGGCCGAGGCGCTCGGCCTCGGCGGCCAGCTCCACGTCCTCGCCCGCCCGCGGCTCGACCGCCGCGATCTCGTCGAGCCCGAAGCGCAGCATGTCGGCTTCCTGGGCCCGCTCACGCGCACGCGTGGTGATCTCGTCCAGCTCGGCCGAGATGGCGCGCAGCCGCCGGTAGGCGCCCGCGTACTTGGCGAGCGGCACGGCGACCGCGTCGCCCGCGTACCGGTCGAGCGCCTGCCGTTGCCGGGACAGCTTGAGCAGCCCCTGCTGGTCGGTCTGCCCGTGCACGGCGACGAGCTCGTCGGCGAGCTCGGCGAGCACACCCACCGGCACGGAACGCCCGCCCAGGTGCGCCCGCGACCGCCCCTCGGCCGAAACGGTACGGCTGATCAGCAGCGCCCCGTCGTCGAGCTCGGCTCCGGCCTCCTCGGCCCGTACGACGGCCGTCCCGCCCGTGGGTACGGTGATCCGCCCCTCCACGACCGCGCTCTTGGCGCCGATCCGTACGAGGGCCGGGTCCGCGCGCCCGCCCAGCAGCAGCCCGAGGCTGGTGACCACCATCGTCTTGCCCGCGCCGGTCTCACCGGTCACGGCGGTGAAGCCGGGCGACAGCTCGACGACCGCGTCGTCGATGACTCCGAGCGACCGTATCCGCATCTCCTCCAACACGGACACGACCTTACGAGGTCGGGGCCCGGGTGTGCGACGGGCCCCGCCCCGCCGCCGCGAAGGCGCAGGTGACAAGGCCCCACAAAGAGGCCGTTGTCACCCGCGGGAGTGGGCTGCCGTACAAGCCGTCGTACGTCTAATGCGGCGCCCCGCGCCACCCGGAAACCGGCAAAGCGAACTTCGCCACCAACCGATCGGTGAACGACGCATGGTGCAGCCGAGCCAGCCGCACCGGCACAGCCCCCCGCCGCACCTCCACCCGCGCCCCCGGCGGCAACTCCACCGTCCGCCGCCCGTCGCACCACAGCACACCCGGCGGAATGTGCGGCAGCACCTCCACCGCGAGCACGGAGTCCGGCGACGTCACCAACGGCTTGGCGAACAGCGCGTGAGCGCTGATCGGCACCATGAGCAGCGCCTCGACCTCCGGCCACACCACGGGCCCGCCCGCGGAGAAGGCGTACGCCGTCGAGCCGGTCGGGGTCGCGCAGACGATGCCGTCGCAGCCGAAGCCCGTCACCGGCCGCCCGTCGATCTCCAGCACCACTTCGAGGAGCTTCTCGGCGGACACCTTCTGCACGGCCGCCTCGTTCAGCGCCCAGTCGGTGTGCACGATGTCGCCGTTCTGGTGCACGACGACGTCGACGGTCATGCGCTCCTCGACCTCGTACGCCTTGGTGACGACCCGGTCGACGACCTTGTCGAGGTCGTCGCGCTCGGCCTCCGCGAGGAAGCCGACGCGGCCGAGGTTGACGCCGAGCATCGGCACCCCGGAGGCGCGGGCGAACTCGGCGCCGCGCAGCAGCGTGCCGTCACCGCCCAGTACGATCAGCAGTTCGCAGCCGTCGAGGCACTGTGGAGTCGCCTCCTTGACCAGCTCCACCTCGCCCGGCAGCGGCAGGTCGGCCGCCTCCGCCTCCAGCACCCGTACGCCGATCCCGGAGCGCAACAGCCCCTGGACGACCAACTCGGCGCTGCGGATGGCTGCCGGCCGCCCGGTGTGGGCCAGCAGGAAAACAGTACGAGCTCGGGTCTGTGTCAACGCGGCCCCTCCGCCACTGCACGGTCAACGTCGGCCGGGTCGAGTTCGGGTGCCCCGGCACGCAGCCACAGAAAGTACTCGACGTTGCCCGAGGGTCCGGGCAACGGGCTTGCGGTCACACCCTGCACTCCGAGCCCCAGTTCCCGGGCTCGTTCGGCCACTCCGCGCACGGCCTCCGCGCGCAGTTCGGGGCTGCGTACGACACCGCCGCTCCCCAGTCGTTCCTTCCCCACCTCGAACTGCGGCTTCACCATCATCACCAGGTCGGCATCCGGCGCCGCGCACCGCACCAGGGCGGGCAGCACCAGTCCGAGCGGGATGAAGGACAGATCCCCGACGACAAGATCCACGGGCTCCCCATCGATCGCCTCCAACGTCAACTCGCGTACGTTCGTACGGTCCTTGACGGTGACGCGTTCATCGCTCTGAAGAGACCAGGCGAGTTGTCCGTAACCGACGTCCACGGCCACGACATGGGCGGCGCCCGCGCGCAGCAGTACGTCGGTGAAGCCTCCGGTGGACGCTCCGGCGTCCAGCGCGCGCCGGCCCTCCACCTTGAGCCCCTGGGGCACGAAGGCCGCAAGGGCGCCCGCGAGCTTGTGCCCGCCGCGCGACACGTAGTCGGGGTCACTGTCGTCCTGGGTGACCACGATCGCGGCCGCGGTCTCCACCTGCGTGGCGGGCTTGGTCGCGAGGGTCTTGCCGACGGTGACCCGCCCCGCGGCGATCAGCTGGCTGGCGTGCTCGCGCGAGCGGGCGAGCTTCCGGCGGACCAGCTCGGCGTCGAGACGGCGGCGTGCCACTCCTGCCACGTTTGGTTCAGCTCCTGCGGTCGTACGTCGTTGGGGGCGCCGGAGGTCCCGGGCGGGCGTCGAGCGCGGTGAGCGCGTCGCGCAGCCCCCGGTGTACATCCTCGTACACCTCGACATGTCCGTCCGTGGCGAGGTGGTCGGCATCGGCCAGCCGGTCGAGCTGGGCGTCGACGTCGGCGTTGCCGGTGGGCGTGCGGTCCACGTTCAGCGGAGCCGGGGCGGCGGGGTCGTACGAGGGTCCGACCGCGAGCCCGGCGCCCGGCTCACCGTCCGGCTCGGGTCCGGCCGCGGGGCCGGCCTCGGGTTCGAGTTCGGGCACGGGCCCGGCCGCGGGTACGGGCCCGGCATCCGGTTCGGAGGCAATGCCGGGATCCGGTGCCCGCACGTCCTGCCGCACCTCGGTCTCCGGCAACGAGTCGCTCATGCCCCGACGCTACCGCGAAGCGCTGCGGTACCGTCGATCACGATGGCGACGATTGAGGAGTGCCGCACCGCACTCGACAAGCTCTCGGACAACCTTGCGGGCGCCGAAGGGGACGTACGCAGCGCTGCGGCCCTGGACCGCTCGCTGAGTTGCCGTATCACCGACCTGGACATCACCTTCGTGGGCCGTCTCAAGGACGGCCGGATCGAGGTGCTCGACACGCTCCAGGGCCCGCCCCGCGAGAAGGCCCAGATCCGGCTCACGATGAAGGGCGACGACCTGGTCTCTATGGTGAACGGCCACCTGAACTTCGCGAAGGCCTGGGGCTCGGGCCGGGTGAAGCTGGAGGCGGGCCTGCGGGACCTGTTCCGCCTCAGGACCCTTCTGTAGCCGACTCAGCCGATCCGGGTACAGCTGATGATGCCGCTGCCGACACAGCCGATACCGACGCGGCCGTACGCGCCTTGCGTGCCGCCGGCACCACCAGCGGCGTCCCCGTCTCCGGGTCGTCGATGACCTGGCAGCGCAGGCCGAAGACCCGCTCGACCAGCTCGGCCGTGACGATGTCGTTCGGCGCGCCCTCGGCGATGACCTCACCGTCGCGCAGGGCGATGAGGTGGGTGGCGTACCGGGCGGCGTGATTGAGGTCGTGCAGGACCGCGACCAGCGTCCGACCCTGCTCCTCGTGAAGCTCCGCACACAGGTCGAGCACGTCGATCTGGTGCTGGATGTCGAGATAGGTCGTCGGCTCGTCCAGGAGCAGCAGTGGGGTCTGCTGCGCGAGCGCCATCGCGATCCACACGCGTTGCCGCTGACCGCCCGACAATTCGTCGACATAGCGATCGGCGAGCTCGGCGACCCCGGTCGAGGCCATCGACTCCCGCACCACCCGTTCGTCCTCCGTCGACCACTGGCGCAGCAGCCCCTGGTGCGGATAGCGGCCCCGGCCGACCAGGTCACCGACCGTGATCCCGTCCGGCGCGACCGACGACTGCGGCAGCAGTCCGAGCGTGCGGGCCACCTTCTTCGCCGGCATCGACTGGATGACCTGCCCGTCGAGCAGCACCCGCCCCTCGGAGGGCTTCAGCATCCGCGAAAGGGCACGCAGCAGCGTGGACTTGCCGCAGGCGTTCGGGCCGACGATCACGGTGAAGGAGTTGTCGGGGATCTCCACCGACAGCTTCTGGGCGATGACACGCTGGTCGTAGCCGAGGGTGACGTTGTCGGCGGACAGGCGGTTCACAGTCGTAGCGCTCCTCTTGGTGTTCAAATCCGGCCTGCCTTGCGCTCGGTGACAAGGAGCCACAGCAGATAGACCCCGCCCAGGACTCCGGTCACGACGCCGACGGGCAGCTGGTCGGCGCCGAAGGCCCGCTGGGAGGCCCAGTCCGCGACGATCAGCAGGGTCGCGCCCATGCACATCGACGGCACCAGGTTCGGTCCGGGCGACCGGGTCAGCCGCCGGGCCAGCTGCGGCGCGGTGAGCGCCACGAAGCCGACGGGACCCGCGGCGGCGGTGGCGCCCGCGGTGAGGAGCACCGCGGCCAGCATCAGCAGCAGCCGCGTCCGCTCGACCCGCACTCCGAGCGCGTACGAGACGTCGTCACCCATCTCCAGCATGCGCAGCCCCCGCGCATTGCCCAGGACGAGCGGCACGAGGACGGCGCACATGACGAGCAGCGGCCAGACCTGGTCCCAGTCACGGCCATTGAGCGAGCCGGTCATCCAGACGACCGCGCGGGCCGCGTCGACGATGTCGGCCTTGGTGAGCAGATAGCCGTTGACCGCCGTGACGATCGCGGAGACACCGATGCCGACCAGGACCAGCCGATAACCGTGCACGCCCCGCTTCCAGGCGAGCAGATAGATGGCGAGTCCGGTCACGAGACCGCCGACGAGCGCCCCGAGGGCGACCTGGTTCGCGCTCCCCGAGAACAGCACGATCATCACAAGAGCGCCGGCCGTCGAGCCCTGCCCGAGGCCGAGTACGTCCGGACTGCCCAGCGGATTGCGGGAGATGGACTGGAAGAGCGCCCCGCCGAGCCCGAGCGAGGCTCCCACGAGCAGTCCGACGAGAACCCGCGGCAGCCGCAGGTCGTTGACGATGAACTCCTGGCTCGCGCTGCCGTTGCCGACCAGCGTCTTGAGGACGTCGACGGCCGGGATCGGGAAGTCGCCGGTGCCGATCAGCACCACACTCGCGGCAAGCGCGGCCACCAGCAGCAGCACGACGACGGTGAACGCCCGGACGTCGAGCCGGACGGAGAGACCGCCGGGCGTGCGCACCGACCGGATGACGGGAGTCGGCTTATCTGTGGTCGTCCGTGTGGTCACAGCTGCGCCGTCCTCCGCCGTCGTACGAGATAGATGAAGACCGGACCGCCCAGGACCGCGGTGACGATGCCGACCTGCAGCTCCGCGGGCCGGGCGACCATCCGTCCGAGCACATCGGCGCCGAGCAGCAGCACGGGCGACAGGACGGTGGCGTACGGCAGGATCCAGCGCAGGTCGGGCCCGGTGAAGGACCGTACGACGTGCGGGACCATCAGCCCGACGAAGACGATCGGCCCGCAGGCGGCGGTCGCGGCACCGCACAGCACGGTCGCGGCGGCCATGGACAGCGCGCGGGTGCGGTTGAGGTTGGCGCCGAGCGCGCGGGCGGTGTCGTCGCCCATGGCCACGGCGTTCAGCGGCCGGGCGAGAGCCAGCGCGACGATCGTGCCGACCGCGAGGAAGGGCAAGACCTGCTTGATGGTGGTGTCGGTGGCCGACGCCAGCGAGCCGACGGTCCAGAACCGCATCTTGCCGAGCGCCGCGTCATCCATGATCATCACGGCCTGGAGGTAGCCGTAGAGAGCGGCGCTGATCGCGGTGCCCGCGAGCGCGAGCCGCACCGGCGTCGCACCCCGGCTTCCGCCCAGGAACCAGACCAGGGCACCGACCGCCGCCGCCCCGAAGAAGGCGAACCAGACGTAGCCGCTCAGACTCGTGACGCCGAAATAAGTGATGGCGGTGACGACCGCGGCGGACGCGCCCGCGTTGATGCCGAGCAGTCCGGGGTCGGCCAGCGGATTGCGGGTGAGCGCCTGGAGGACGGCACCGGACAACCCGAGCGCGGCGCCGACCAGCAGCCCGAGGACGGTCCGGGAGACCCGGTCGGCGACCACGACGTCGGCGTACGTCCCCGAGTCGTGGAACAGGCCGTGCCAGACCTGATCCAGTGGCAGCGCCTTCGCGCCGATCGCGATACTCGCCAGGGCGACGAGCACCAGGACACCCATGGACGCGAGGAGCCCAAAGGCACGTATCGCCCGGCGGGTTGGGGGCGCGGGGGCGATCTCCGCGCGCTGTTCGGGAGGACTGTCGACCAACACGAGGTTAGGTTAGCCTACCCTCGCATCCCGACTCGATGCTCCATCACCGCTGATGAGCCGCCGAGTGTCCGATCAAGTCACTGGTGAGCAGTCGATTGCCGGAGCCGTCACTAGCTCGGGCCATCGTCGGCTCATCGGCGACTGTCCGGGCGCTCGGGCGGGCGGCTCATCGTGACTGTCCAGGCGCTCCGGCGACTCATGGACGCCCGAATGCCCGAGCAGTCGCCGATGAGTCGTCGACAGCCCTGCCGCCGGCTGCCCGGGTGTGCTCAAAGCCCCAGTCGCGCCAGCGCCTTCCCCCCGTCCAGCTCGCAGGTGCCCTCCCCGGCCGCAGTCCACGCCGCCGCGCACAGCGCCCGCAGCCCGTCGAGGGCCTCTCCGTCGCCCTCCAGCTCCAGCCTCCCCCAAGCTCTCGACTGCCGAGCAGAGGAGACCCCCATGCCGCCGGCCGCCGCCGTCCAGCCGCCGCAGCGGAACCCATCGCCCGCCTCGACGACCTCCGGCTGCCCGGTGAGCAGACCGCGCAGATCGGCGTCGACGTACGTCGGCCGGTGCTGCGGCGGCGCCGCGAGGAGCTGCGCGCCGTCCGTCACACCGGTGAGCACGAGCAGCGAGTCCACCTCTCCGTTGAACGCGCCCTCGATGTCCGTGTCCAGCCGGTCGCCGACCACCAGCGGCCGCTTCGCCCCGGTCCGCAGGATCGTCTCGCGGTGCATCGGGGGCAGCGGCTTGCCCGCCACCTGCGGCTCGGCGCCGGTGGCAATGCGGACGACCTCGACCGCCGCGCCGTTGCCCGGAGCGATGCCCCGCGCGCTCGGGATCGTCAGGTCGGTGTTGGAGGCGAACCACGGCACCCCGCGCGCGATGGCGTAGCACGCCTCCGCGAAGCGCCCCCAGGGCAGGTCGGCGCCGCCGAACCCCTGGACGACCGCCGCCGGATCGTCGTCGGCAGACTCGACCGGTTCGAGCCCGCGCTCGCGCAGCGCGAACCGCAGCCCGTCCCCGCCGATGACCAGCACGCGCGCGCCCGCGGGCACCTGCTCGCTGATGAGCCGGGCGGCAGCCTGTGCCGAGGTGATGACGTCGGAGGCCTCTGTCGGTATCCCCAGCTCCGTCAGGTGCTCGGCTACCACGTCCGGAGTACGCAGCGCATTATTCGTGACATATGCGAGGTGCATACCGCCCGAGCGGGCCCTGGCCAGGGAATCCACGGCGTACGCGATCGCGTTACCACCCGCGTACACCACCCCGTCCAGATCGAGCAGCGCCGTGTCGTACGCCTTGCTCAGGGCCTGGTCACTGCCCTCGGGCCGCGTCCTGACGGTCTGGCTCATTCCACATCGCTCCTCGTTCGATCGCTTTCCCCCGATCATCGCGCATGCCACTGACGCACTTACGATGCCTGAATGAACTATGCAGGTCCCGAGGAGGAAACACCGGCGGGCAGCGGCCTCGAACTGACCCCGTTCCGAGGCCTGCGCTACGACCCCGACCGGGTCGGCAGCCTGGCCGCCGTGACATCCCCGCCGTATGACGTCATCGTGCGGCCCGACGGCCTGCTCGAACTCGAATCCGCCGACCCGCACAACATTGTCCGGCTGATCCTCCCCCAGGACGGCACCCCCACCGCTCGCAACCGGCAGGCGGCCGAGACCTTGAGCCGCTGGCTCTCGGAAGGCGTCCTGACGACCGATCCCGAGCCGGGCCTGTACGTGTACGAACAGCGCGACGGCGACCTCCTGCAACGCGGCGTCATCGGCGCCCTGCGCCTGTCCGAGCCGTCGGACTCCGTCGTCCTCCCGCACGAGGACGTGATGCCGCACATCGTCGCGGACCGCGCGGCCCTGATGCGCGCCACTTCCGCCAACCTGGAACCCCTGCTGCTGACCTATCGAGGCAACGGTTCCCGGGTCGGCACGGCCGCCGTCATCGAGCGCACCGCCGAACGTCCGCCGTTGCTGTCGACGACCACGGAGGACGGCGTCAGCCACCGCCTGTGGGCGGTCACCGATCGGGCCGAGCTGGCCGAGATCCAGACAGATCTCCTCCACCACCAGGCACTCATCGCTGACGGCCACCATCGCTGGGCAACGTATCTGCGTCTACGCGCGGAGCACCCGTCTCCCAGCCCCTGGGACTTCGGTCTGGTCCTCCTGGTGGATACCGTGCGCTTTCCGCTGCGCGTCCGCGCGATCCACCGGCTGCTGCACCGGCTGCCGGTCTCCGACGCCCTGGCCGCCCTCACGGACTCCTTCCGGGTACGCCACCTCGACCTTCCTCTCTCCAAGGCCCTGGAGACCCTCTCCGTAGCGGCCTCCGAAGGAAACGCCTTCCTCCTCGCCGGCGACGGCGCCTTCCACCTGGTCGACCGTCCGGACCCGGACCTGCTCGCCCGTACGATCCCGGCCGAGCGCCCCGAGGCCTGGCGCACCCTGGACGCGACGGTCCTGCACGCCACGCTCCTCGACCACATCTGGGGCATCCCGGAGGACTCGCCCGAACACATCGCGTACATCCACGACACGACCGCCACGGTCGAGAAGGCGGAGCGCGACGGCGGCACGGCCGTCCTGATGCACCCGGTCCACGAGGAGGTCGTACGCGATCTCGCCCGCCAGGGCGTCACGATGCCCCGCAAGTCGACGTCGTTCGGCCCCAAGCCGGCATCCGGGCTGGTGCTGCGGGGTCTCGCGCTCTAGAAACGCCGACGGGCGGCGGGACTCCTCCCGGAGTCCCGCCGCCCGTGTGCTTCTCAGTACGCCAAAGCGTCAGCTCTGAGGAACGTCGTCCTCGGAACCGTCCTCGTCGTCGCCCTCGCCATCGGCCGGGGCCCGCGCAGCCTTCGGAGCCTCGACCTCGACCTCGTCTTCGTCTTCGACCTCGTCCTCGACCTCGGTCTCAAGGTCGGTCTCGGTCTCGTCCTCGACGAGCGCGTCAACGAACTCGACGCCGTCCAGCTCCGCGAGCCGGTCGGAGGCGTCCGTGCTGCCGTCCTTGTCCGACTCGACGGCCTTGGCGAACCACTCGCGCGCCTCGCCCTCACGACCGGCCGCGAGAAGTGCGTCGGCGTACGCGTAGCGCAGACGCGCGCTCCAGGGCTGCACGGAGTTCGACGCGAGCTCCGGGCTCTGCAGGGTCACGATGGCGGCCTCCAGCTGCCCCATGTCCCGCCGCGCACCGGCGGCCACGAGCCGCATCTCGACCTGACCGGCCTTGTCCAGCTTCTGCACCTCGGGCGCGCCCGCCATGTCCAGCGCCTTCTCGGGCCGCCCCAGACCGCGCTCACAGTCCGCCATGACGGGCCACAGCTCCACGCTGCCGGTCATCCGACGCGCGGCCCGGAACTCGGCGAGAGCCTCGCTGAACTTCTGGTTCGCGTACGCGGCGAAACCGGCAGCCTCGCGTACAGCGGCGACGCGCGACGCCAGCCGCAGGGCGATCTTCGAGTACGCGTACGCACCCTCGGGGTCCTCGTCGATGAGCCGGGCGACCATCACCAGGTTCCGGGAGACATCCTCGGCAAGCCCCTTGGGCAGGCTCTGGAGTTCCTGCCGTACGTCCTTGTCGATCTCCTCGCCCGTGACGTCATCGGGGATCGGCAGCCGCTTGATCGGCTCACGGTCACGGTCACGGTCACGGTCACGCTCGTCACGGAAGCGGCCGCCACCGCGCCGGTCGTCGCCCCTGTGGTCGTCACGGCCGCGGAAGCCGCCGGGGCGCCCGCCCCGGTCGTCACGACGCGGCCCTCCGCGTCCGCGGTCGTCGCGGCCACGGAAACCGCCGCCCCGGCTGTCGTCACGGCGGTCATCGCGCCTCTCGTCGCGCCTGTCGTCACGACGGAAGGCCGGACGGTCGCTCTCGCGCCGGTCGTCGCGGCGGTCGTCGCGGCGGAAGTCGCCGCGGTCACCACGGTCGTCGCGCCGGAAGCCACCACGATCGCCACTGTCACGACGGTCATCACGACGGAAACCACCACGGTCATCGCCCCGACGGTCATCACGCCGGTCATCACGCCTGTCATCACGGCGGAAGCCGCCGCGATCACCACTGTCACGACGGTCGTCGCGGCGGTAAGCCGGACGGTCCCCGTCGCGACGGAAGCCCCGGTCGTCTCCCCGGCGATCGTCGCGCCGGTCGTCCCTGCGGTCGTCGCGGCGGAAGTCGCCGCGGTCACCACGGTCGTCGCGCCGGAAGCCACCACGATCGCCACTGTCACGACGGTCATCACGACGGAAACC
>NZ_JBVHRI010000059.1:0-765 GCF_055566975.1 Streptomyces sp. NPDC027189 | reverse complement strand
CCACCACGGTCATCGCCCCGACGGTCATCACGCCGGTCATCACGCCGGTCGTCCCGACGGAAGCCGCCACCGCCGCGGTTGTCGTCGCGGCGGTAGCCGCCGCGGTCACCGCTGTCACGACGGTCATCACGACGGAAACCACCGCGGTCGTCATCGCGGCGCGGGCCACTGGCATCGTCACGGCGGATGGCCGGACGGTCGCCGTCACGACGGAAGCCACGGTCGCGATCGTCGCGACGCGGCCCGCCGGGGCGATCGTCGCGGCGGAACGGCGGACGACCGCCGCGATCGCCTTCGCGCCGATCGTCACGGCCGCGGAAGCCACTGCCACCACGGTTGTCATCACGACGGTTGTCATCACGGCGGAAGCCGCCGCGGTCGCCACCGCGATCGCCGTCGCGGCGGTCGTCACGCCGGCCATAGCTGCCCCGGTCGGACCCGCCCCGGTCGTTGTCGCGGCGGGGGCCCCCGCGGTAGCCACCGCGGTCACCACTGTCCCTGCGGTGCTGGTCGCGCTCGGGGCGCTCATCGGGAGAGTTGGTGGACATGGGTGACTCCTGTCTTCGGTACCGCAAGTCATTCTCGCGCAGCCGGGTACCCGGCGCGCCTCGGAAAAACAAAAAAGGACCTCTGGTCCCAGCGAGTCGCTGGGACCAGAGGTCCTCCAAAGATTGTTCGGCGGCGTCCTACTCTCCCACAGGGTCCCCCCTGCAGTACCATCGGCGCTGTAAGGCTTAGCTTCCGGGTTCGGAATGTAACCGGGCG
>NZ_JBVHRI010000058.1:0-17318 GCF_055566975.1 Streptomyces sp. NPDC027189 | reverse complement strand
TCCACGGCCGAGTACTCACACCCTCCCGAACGGCCGAATCGTCACATCGGTCACGCCGGACCAGGGCACTTCAACAAGATCGTGTTACGAGCTCTTATGAACGTCTCGTTCTTCGCCCTGGGGGCGCTTCTTATCGTCGGCGCCGCTCTGACTGGTCCCCTGTGGCGCCGAGGTGCAACCCCCGCCGTGGCCCGGATTCTCCTGGCCGGTGCCGGCCTGGGATTCGTGCTTGCCGGGGTGGCACCTGCGGACGTCAACGAGAACCAGCACGTCCTTGGTGCCCTGCTCATCATGGGAGCGGGCAACATCGGCCTTCTGCTGGCCGGAGTCGCACTGTCGAACGATGTCCCGGGCCCACTGCGCTGGGCCACCAGCCTGCTGGGAATCACGGCGATCACTGCCCTGGGGCTCTTCCTTTCCCACCACTACCTGGGTCTGGGGATGGGAGGCATGGAGCGGGTCGCAGCGTTTCCCCTCCTGCTGTGGACGCTGGCTGTCGGCGCCCGCAGTCTGTTCCCCCAGGCACCCCGCAGGCAGGACACGAGCAGTTCCGTGACACTCACGGCTGGGTGAGGATGAGGGCCCGCAGAAGTTCGAACGAGGCCCGGCCACACATTGCCCTCTTGAGGGTTTTCACCCGGTTCACGTGACCTTCGACCACCCCGGAGCTCCACGGCAGGGTGAGTCCGGCGGTGACGGCGTCGAGGTCCTGGCGGAGGAAATTGGCGAAGCCCTTCATCGGCTTCGGTGCGTCCTGTTCGGCCTGCCGGATCCACTCCAGCAGCAGGTATCCGCGCTGGTGGCGGACCAACTCGGCGAACGCCCGGGCCAGGTCGCAGGCCCGGGTGATGTCCGGGCAGGCGAGCCGGACCTGAAGCAGCAGGGCCGTGATGAACGGAGTCATGGCGTCTTTGCTGTGGGAGTGTCGCGGGGCGGTCGCGGGGGCTCGTACTTTTGGTGGGGTTTGCCGGGGCGGCGGGTTCGGGGATTTCGGGTGTTGGTTGCGGCGGGTCAGACGTGAATGGTCGGGCTTTCGGCTGGTTCGGTGTCTTTCCGCTGTCGTTGCTGTACTGCACCGCGTCGATGCGGTCTTTGGCGAAGAGCTCGCTGGGAAGTGCTTGCTGGCCGGGCGGGTGGGCCGGTGTGGTGGCGGGTTTTGGGTGTGGGGGGTGTCTCTTGGTGGTGGTGTGCCGGGAGTCTGTTGCGGCTGGGGGAGTGCGAGTTGTCTGTGTGGCCTTGGTCCAGGGTCGTGCGTTTCGCGTGAGCGTGGCTGGTTGATCGGGGTGTGGGTGTCGCCGGGGGGCTGTATGTGGTTCGGGGTGTTGCGTGGTTTGGGCTTACCGAAGGTGGTGCGGGCGGGTGTGCCGTACCCCGCCGTGGCGGGGTGTGCCGTGGCGGGGTGCGGGGTGCGGGGTGCGGGGTGCGTGGTGCGGGGTCCGGGGTGCGGGGTGCGTGGTGCGGGGTGCGGGGTGCGGGGTGCGTCCTGCGTGGTGTGGGTGTGGGTGTGGGTGGGTGTGGGTGTTATGTGCAGGTGGTGTTGTTTGGGGGGGTGGTGTTGTTGAGGAGGTAGTGGTCGACGAGGGTTTTGAGGCAGGTGTTGTTGCTGGTGTAGCCGCCGTGGCCTTGGCCGGTGAGGGTGATGTTGATGCCGGTGCGGGGGCCGAGGGCGTGGGCCATGTGGTGTGCTCCTTGGTAGGGGGTGGCGGGGTCGCCGGTGTTGCCGATGACGAGGATGGGTGCGGCGTGGGGGGCGTTGACGTGGGGGGTGTTGGTGGTGGTGGTGGTGGGCCAGCCGGTGCAGCTGGTGAGGGACCAGGCCATGGCGTCGCCGAAGAGGGGTGAGGCGTTGCGGAATTGGGGGAGGTGGGTCTGGATGTCGGTGGTGGTGTAGCGCTGTTTCTGGTCGGCGCAGTTGATGGCGGTGTTGGCGCTGTTGATGTTGGAGTAGTGGCCGTGTGGGTCGCGGCCGTTGTAGGCGTCGGCGAGGGCGAGCAGGGTGTCGCCGCGGCTTTGGTTGTGTGCTTCGTTCAGTGCGGTGGTCAGGGTGGGCCAGGTGGTCTGGGAGTAGAGCGCGGACATGATGCCGGTGAAGGCGAGGCCGGCGGTGAGCCGGCGGCCGTTGCTGGTGGGCAGGGGGTGCTGGTCGAGGGTGTTGAGCAGGGCGGTGAGTTTGTGGTTGCCGTCCGTGCCGCCGTGGCCGGTGGGGCAGGCGGTGTGGTGGGTGGCGGCGCAGTCCTTCATGTAGTTGTCGAGGGCGAGCTGGAAGCCTTTGGTCTGGGCGAGGGCTTCGTGCAGGGGGTCTTTGGTGGGGTCCATGACGGCGTCCAGGACGAGGTGGCCGACGTTTTTGGGGTAGAGGTGGGCGTAGACGGCGCCGAGTTTGGTGCCGTAGGACATGCCGAAGTAGTGCAGTGTGCGGTCGCCGAGGACGTGGCGCATGAGGTCCATGTCGCGTGCGGTGCTGACGGTGTCGAGGTGGGGGAGGATTTTGCCGGAGTGGTGCCGGCAGCGTTGGAGGTAGTGCTGGTTGAAGTCGGCGGCGTCCGTCGGTGTGCTGGTGTCGGGGCTGTCACCTGCGTAGTAGGCGTCGGTTTCCTTGTCGCTGAGGCAGGTCACGGGGGTGCTGGCGCCGACGCCGCGGGGGTCGAAACCGACCAGGTCGTAGCGGGTGTTGAGGGTCTGGAATTCGGTGCCGGCGGTGGGGAGTATGGAGACGCCGGAGGCGCCGGGGCCGCCGAAGTTGAACAGCAGTGAGCCGATGCGTTTGCCGGGGTCGGTGGCCTTAGTGCGGATCAGGGCGAGGTTGATGGTGTCGCCGTCGGGTTGGGTGTAGTCCAGGGGGGCTTTGAGGGTGGCGCACTGCCATGCGCGGCCGGGGGCGGGCTGGGTGCCCTGTGCGGGGGTGGGGGCGGGGCAGGTGTGCCAGCTGAGTTTTTGTGCGGTCAGTGCGGGGGGTGGCTGGCCGGCGGTGTCGGCGGGTGCGGGCAGGGCGTGGGCGGTCCATCCGGCGAGGGCGGTGGCGATCACTGCGGCGGCGGCGCCCAGTGCGCCGGTGCGCAGGGCTTTGGAGGTGGGGGGCATGCGGGGACTTCCGTTCTTTCGTGCCGGGTGCGGGCAGGGCTGGGGTGCAGACTCCTGCGCCGGTGGGGCGGGTGTGGGGGCGCCCCGGTGGCGGGGAGCGGATGGTGTGCTGCGGGGGTGTGTGTCCCTGCCGTGCGGCCGTGGGCCTGTGGGGGTGGGGTCCGCTCTTGTAGTAGGGCCCGGGCGGTGTGGCCGCGTCATGCTCCGACAACTCGGGGCTTGACGCGGTGGCCGGTGTCGGCCAGGAGCCGGCACCGCGGCGGCAGGGCCGCTGTGCCGGCGTTTGAGGCCCGGCCGGCGCCGCACGGCGGCCGGGCCGCCGTGGCGGGCTGTTGTGGTGATGTGCCGGCAGGCCAGGGGCCTGCCCCCCTGGGGGGGCTGGCTCCGGGGTGACCTGTCCCGCCGTTCGGGAGCCCGGCCGCCGCGGGGTTTTGCGAGGTGTCTCGAGCCGCGTTCTTATCGTGTTTCGTGGCAGGTCCTGGCGGGTCCTGGCGGGCGGAGGGCCTGGCGCAGGCCGGTGAGGGGCGGGCTCGGTGGTGAGGACGGCACGCGCAGGCAGCCCTGCTCCCTGCTGCCACCGGGAACACGATGTGAACGCGTTCAAATAGGGGGAGGTGTGTCTGGAACAGCCACGCCTGGCCGAGACGGCACACCCGCCGTCGCGCTGGGCCCCCTGGCTCTGGTCCTTGGGGTTGTCGGTGCCGCGGGAGCGTGGCCCGCGCTCGCGTGGCCCGCGCTCGCGTGGTCGGTCATCGCCGGTGGCCTCGGTCTCGCCTTCGGCGTCATGGGCATCCACTGCGCCCGCCAGGGCACCGGCCGTATGGGGACAGCTGTCGCCAAAACCGCTCTCGCAGCGATCGGACTGGCCGGTGTCCTTGCCCTGATCACGGCGTTCGCCGCCTGATCTGTCCGCCGCCGCGCCGGTTGCCGGGCTGGTGCGGCGGGCGAGGATGCACGGGCGAATCGAGCACGGCTGACGCGATCTCGCACACGGGCCGGGCCTGGACCACTTCGAGGGCCGCACCTGGCGCGCCGGACACCTCCACCTCACCCTCCTCACCGGGGCCAGGGCTTTTTCGCTCTGCGGCGGCTCGACCCCCAGGCATGCACGCCGGCAGAGGATCGAGGAGCCGGGGCCGGGCCTTGTGCGCACGTTTTTCTCCCCGCCCCCGCGGACGGGGAGGCGCCCGGACGCATCGCTGAGAAGACCTCAACTGCCGGGTGACCGGCGGCCTGCGCTTCGCGGTCTGCCGGGCCGGGCGTTGAGGCGCCGGCTCTACGGGCCTGCCGCGGGGCGGGCCCGGAATCTGCCGCGGGGCGGGCCCGCAATGTGGCGGGGGGCGGGCCCGGAATGTGGCGGGGGGGCGGGCCTGGAATGTGGCGGGGGGGCGGGCCTGGAATGTGGCGGGGGGGCGGGCCTGGAATGTGGCGGGGGTGGGGCCGGGGGCTTGCCGCGGGGTGCCGGGCGTGGCGGGCTGGTGTGGTGTGCAGGCCGGAGGGTGCCGGTGTGCCGGTGCGATGTCGTGCCGGTTCGTGCGGGCTGTGTGCCGGCCGGTCATGTGTGGGGGGGGCGCCGGGTGTATGGCCGGCGGGACTTTTAACGCGGCTGTGGTGGTCTGTCAAGCCCCGATATTCAGCGGCATGACGCGGTGGGCGTGCCGGGGCTTAATTGAGGCATGGGTTCACGCAGATCAGGTGGCCCGCCCGCATCGCCGGGAACAGCCCGGCAATCCCCTTTAATCCTTTTCCCGCTATTCCCACCGGAGGAATTCTCATGGCCCGCACGTCCTGTACCCGCCGTATCGCGCTGCTCACCGCCTCGACCGCGCTGGCAGCAGGAGGTGCGCTGCTGCCCGCCACCGGCGCCTTCGCCGCGGCCCCGGCACACGCCCCCGCCGGTGTCACCGCGATGGCCCACGCCCAGGCCGGCCAGGGCCACCACGACAAGCACGGCAAGCACGGCAAGAACGGCAAGCACGGCAAGAACGGGAAGAACGGCAAGGGCGGCCGCGGGGGTGTTGTCGTCATCATCAACAACACCAACACGAATACCAACACGAACACCAACGCCAGCAAGCCCGCCGACAAGGAAGCCGGCAACGGCAACGGCAACGGCAACGGCAACGGGAACGGGAACGGCAATGGTGGCGGCAGCACGAATACCAACACCAACACGAATACCAACACGAACACGAACACGAATGCCGGCCAGGGCGGCGGCAACGGCAACGGGAACGGCAATGGGAACGGCAACGGCAATGGTGGTGGCGGCAACACCAACACGAACACCAACACGAACACGAACACGAACACGAATTAGGGCGTGACCGTCGTGGACGGTGTTGCGTGAGGTCCGGTCCGGCCGGGTGGCAGTCTCGAGGGACATGCCGCCCGGCCGGCCGGCATGTGTGTGTCCGGGGGTGGGGGGCTGTTGTGGTGCGGGCCTGCACCGTGAAGTGGGGTGGTCTGTCCGGGTGTTGGGCAGGTGTCCGGGGTGCAGCGGCTGCGGGCCTTGGGGGGATGGTGGGGGAGTACCGCTGCCGTGGCCGGCGACCGCGGCCGGCGGCTGCCGGCGGGGTGGCGGGCCGGTGATGCCGTGCCGGCGTGGTGCGGGTGTGGATCTGCGGGGCCGGTGATGCCGTGCCGGCGTGGTGCGGGTGTGGTGCGGGTGTGGATCTGCGGGGGCGGGGGCGCGGCTGCTCGTTGGGGCGGGTCCGTGTCCGCGTCGCGTGTCCTTTGGCGTGCCTGGAGAAGCGGGGGAGGTTGTGGGGGAGGGGGGTTGCAGGGGGCGGCGGTGTCCGTCATGCCGTGTCCGTCATGCCGTGTCCGTCATGCCGTGTCCGGCATCGTGGCGGCGGCTGCCTTGTCTTTCCTGCTGGTGCTGGCGTTCGCCTCGGGCGACTGGACGTCGTGGTCCGGGAACTTCTCACCCCGGGCCCCGGCGGGTTCCCCGGCCCGGCCGGCATCGCAGGGCGGGGCGGGGAGGTGCCGGGGGACCGGCCGGGCGGCCGGGCCTGCTGACCCTGTCAGGTGGCGGTGACGCTGCCGGTCGGCCGCCCGGGGCGGCCTTCGCGGCTGTTGGGGGGTGTCCATATCCAGGGCATCGGGATCGGGCAGGCCGGCGTCAGCCCGTTCCCGCCCTGCGGTCTTGCCCACTGGTGTCCAAGCTTTACGAGGCCGCTTCGGAAAGGCCGATACAGGGCCTTGGTCCGGCGAGTGCGCAATGCCTCACTTGGGCAGGAATCTTCTGCCCGGGCAGCCGGGCGGGGCCTGGCGGCCGCCTGTGACGGTTCGGCCTCGCAGAAGGGTGGTGGCAATCTGCAGCGACGTGCACTCGGTGGTCCTAGACTGCTGGGTGCCGACATGACGCGCAGTCAATTGCCTGTGGTCTGCGGGTTGCTGACTGGCGGGCGCCGCTTGGCCGGCTGGTGCCCGCAACGGCGTGTCTGTGCTACCAGCCGTCCGGAGGACGCCATATCCGAAGATTGCGACGTGGCAGATGACCGAGTGAGAGGTCCCGGAGCCGGGAGCGTGCCGCCCGGGGGATTGCTGACGGGCGGCGCCGCGGGGGCTTCCCCGCAGCCCGCAGCCGACTTTCGGAACATTGTTGTCTCTGGCCTCACCGCTGCAGGGAAGACCACGCACGCCCTTCTCGTTGCCAAGTGGCTGGGGTACGACTACGTCTCGGCCAGCCAGCTCATGCTCGGGATGCTCGACATCCGCCCCGATCCGGACAACGCTCTGTGGACTGCCGGCCTGTTGGCCATCGAGCGGATGCGGGACCAGTATCCGGCGGACGAGGAAGTGAACCGGCTGCTTGCAGCCGAGGTGCAACAGCGCACGCGCACCGTGTTCGATTCGTGGTCGCTTCCCTGGCTGGTCGGCGGGACTCCGTGCATTTGCATCTACATCCACTCCGACCTGACCTCCAGGAGCCTGAAGGTCAGGGTTTCCCAGGAGCCGCGCGGTCCTTACCTCTGCCTTGAGGAATGTCGGGCGCTGGCCGAGGAGAAGGATCGGCTCACTGCTGCCCGCCTCGAACCGCTGCTCGGAGTCGACATCCGGACCGACCGGTCCGTCTTTGACGCCGTTCTCGACAACTCTTGTCACATCGACGCGCCCACGATCGAGGCTGCGCGCGTGGGGATCGCCAGGTTCCACACGGAAATCCAGCAGGCGCTCACCCGCATACGCGGGGTCTGGCCGCCGTCCGACGTGCATCCCAACCGACATCAGAACCGGAGAACGAACGAATGAAGCGTATCCACCTGGCCGGCTGCATCATCAAGGACGCGGACGACAGGATGCTGCTGGTGCATCGCAACACTGCCAAGCGGACACAGTGGGAGATCCCAGGGGGCAAGATCGACGAGGGCGAGTCTGCCGACCGTACGGCCGTCCGTGAACTGGAGGAAGAGCTCGGTATCCAGGTCGAGGTGGTGGACGAACTCGGCGGCAAGTCCTTCCAGGAGGACAGTTTCACGATGAAGTACTCGTGGTTCCTTGCTGTCGTTCTGGCAGGACACCCCACCATCATGGAACCCCAGACTCATGACGAGTTCGGGTACTTCAGGATCGAGGAGCTGGAAGCACTCCGAAGTGAGCTCTCTGCCAACACGGTCAACTTCCTCGACGAGGTCGCATCTGGACGCGTTGCCCTCTGAACCGACGGCACGGCACGGCACCGACCAGACGACTCCGGGGGTCCGCATGCATGTCCACATCGACTCACCGCAGAGCAGCGCCGAAGTCCTCGCACGTGCTGAAACTGTTCATGCGGACTACATGTACATGTACCCGCCGCGGCAGACTTACCGTCCCTTGGGGCTGGACCGCCAGGAGATCGAGTCATTGGTGCATGCTTCGCTCGCGCATTCTGACATCCTCAACCTGTACGTCCATGTTCCTTTCTGCCGGCAGATCTGCAGCTTCTGCAATTTGTATACAACGACGGGCGGGAGTGTGGACCACGGGGCGTACACGGCTGCGGTCCTGCGGGAGGCGAGTCTCTATGCAGCCTTGAGCACGCCGAAGACCATTGCCACCCTCTATATCGGCGGCGGAACGCCTTCCCTTTTGGAACCGGTGCTGCTGGGAGGGCTGGTTGAGGAACTCCTCGCTTTGTTTTCTGAAAGCGGCTCTCCCGCGCCGCGCGAGGTCGCGCTCGAGGTGGACCCGGCGACCGTCGACGCCGCCCGGCTCCGGGACATCCGCCAGTCAGGGATCGACCGGGTCAACCTTGGCTACCAGTCCGTCATTTCCGAAGAGGTGGCGCGGATCGGGCGGCTGAGCGGCGCGCGGCGCGTGCAGGTCCTTCAGGAGGCCCTTGCCGCCGGCTTCGACAACGTGTGCGTCGACCTCATTTACGGTCTGGAACGGCAGACCGACGAGGCATGGCGAACGTCGCTGCGCACAGTGGCGCGGATGGAACCGCAGACCGTATGCGCCTACCCCCTCACAAGCCGTCCTTTCACCGGCTACGACAAGCGCGGCTACTCCTCGGTCGGCGCCTCGACTCTCTACCGGCGCTACGACATCGCCAACGAGTTGCTCACCGAAGCGGGCTACCGCCAGGAGACACACGTCCGTTGGATCAAGGCGGGCGGGGGATACGCGCAGAAAGTCAACCACTGGCGCATGCAAAATGTTCTGGGGCTGGGCGCGGGTGCCCGCAGCTACCTCTGGGAGCTGGACACCCGCAACGGCTACTCGCTCCTGTCCAGGGGAGACGCGCTGCACGCCTACCTGCGCGCCGTGAAGGCGGACGAGATGCCGGTTACGGACGGCTGTCTGATGGGCGGGGAAGAACGAGAACGCAAGGCGGTCATCCTCAACCTCATCCACCTCGACAGGTCCTGGTTCCATTCCCTCTTCGGCAAGGACCCGCTGGCGGCCTTCCCCCACGAGTTCAACGTCCTGGGCGACGCCGGGATCTGCGACACAGGCCCGGACGAGATCAGCCTCACCCCCTACGGCATCAGGGTCAGAGACCTCGCCGTGCAGACATTTTTAAGCACTGAAGTGCGCAACCGATTGCGCGGATTCAGCTACAGCGAATGAGTTCTCCCATGTCCTTCGATCAATTCAGACTGACGTGGCTGCACCTGTCCGACATCCACTTCGGCCACGGCAGGCGCTACGCCGCGGCCGAACGCAGCGACGTCCTGGGCGCCCTGCTGGAGGATCTGCTCGACCTCCGGCAGCGAAGCCACATCCCCGCCGTCGACCAGGTCGTGGTGAGCGGGGACATCGCCTACTCCGGCGGGGCCCTCGCGGAGTCGGAGTACGACGAGGCGAAGCAGTACCTGCTCGGGCTCGGGGAGCGGCTCCAACTGGGAGCCGATGCGATTTTGGTGGTGCCCGGCAACCACGATGTCGACCGGCGCGTTGCCGACAACGACGATGATGTCCGACGCCTGCTGGGGGAGCTGCGCGGCGGCGGCTCGGTCGAGGAAGCATTTGCGTCCCCCCGCGACAGCGAGCGCCTGGTGTCCAGGTTCGCCGCCTATCAGCGGTTCGCGCAGAATTTTGGTGCCGCGCTCGAGGAGTCGGCTGCGCCGCATCCGCTCTACTGGTCCACTGTCATCGACGCCCGGGAGGACCTGCGTGTCAGGATCGCGGGCGGCAACAGTGCTTTGCTGTGCCAGGGGGACGACGACTTCGGCAAACTCCAGCTGGGCCTGCAGCAACTGCACGACATACTGAAGCCCGGTGAGGCGCACGACGTCTCGGTACTCGTCACACACCATCCGCTGGAGTGGATGCGGGACAGCCAGGAGGTCGAGCCCCGGGTCCGGCGCTGGGCGGACCTCCATCTCTCCGGACACGTCCACCGGGCGGAGTCGGAACTGCGGCTGCGCGGCGGCGGCCCCGGGCTCGTCCGGGTGGCGGCGGGAGCGAGCCATGAGTTCGACACAGCGACCGGCCGGGGCACCGGCAGCTTCACGTACTGCGTCACCTCTTTGTACGTTGATGCTCAGGGGAGTGTGTGGGCTCGGATTTGGCCGCGGCGATGGGTTGCGAGCCAGGTGTCCTTCCGGGTCGATCCGGAGTCCGTGCCCGACGGCCACATGTACGTCGACCATCGGGTCAAGGAGGTCACAGGAGGTCCCGCCCCGGCGCCCTGCGTCCCCGCCGGGGTGAACACCACGCTCCAGCGGCTCTGGAAGGCGTCCGAACGCTCCGTGCGCAGGATCGGTGCCCGACGGACCGCCTACCCGCTGGACATGAGTATTGCCGAGCTCCACCGCCGCGGGCTGTACATCCAGGCCGGCCTCACCGATCTCGCGGACCCGTCACGGCGCCTGACGCCGGCCTCCCTCTGCGATGAAATCCGGGCGGACCAGTCGGTTCTGATCCTGGGCGAACCGGGCAGTGGCAAAAGTGTCACGTCCTACGCCGTACTGGAGGAACTCAGGAAGCGGCAGATTCCCGCCCTCGCCCTGCGTCTTTCCGACCTGCCGGACGTCCTTGCCGACGATGCGGGGGTCAGTGAGCTCTCTTTGGCCCTCAGACAGGCGCGTGAGGGGGAAGTCCGCAACGTGGTGCTGGTGGTGGACGGTCTCGACGAAGGCCTCGGCGAGTTCGACACCTCGACCGATCTAGCGCACCTCCTGGACCAGGTGGGCGACCGGTACCGCCTGGTGGTGACCTGCCGCCGCCGGGAGTTCGAGGACCAGCTTGCGAGATTCATGGAGGGCGGTGCCTTCGATCTGATCGTCTCCTTGGACGAGTGGACCCTTGAGAACCAGTTCGCCGAGTTCGTCTCCAGGCTGGTGTCCTGCGGCCTGCTGGACTCCACGGCGGTCCTGCAGACCGTCCGCGACTCGCCGGCCCTCTCGACACTTGCCAGACGCCCGCTCTTCGCCCGGATGCTGACCTTCCTCGGGAGCCAGGAGGTGCTGTCCGTCCAGAGCCTGGTGGGTCTCTACGGGGAGTACATGGACAAGCTGTCAGCAGCCAGCGACACCGCCCTGCAGAGCGCGGGGTGCGACGTCTGCGCGACTTCGCAAGAGGTCTGGATCAAGGCGGCCTGGTTCATCTTCGCCAAGGGCCTTCTCATCGAAGAACGGTTCAGTCTGAATGCCGTCGGCAAGATGCTCAGTGCCGACCTCAACGTCCAGCCGAGATGCCTCTCGCGCGCGCTCAGCCAACTCTGCGACCAGTGGCGCGTGGCCGGCCGGGTGTGGGCGCGCTTCGTGCACTACTCCTTCTTCGAGTATCTGGTTGCCCGCTACTACCTCGACCAGGTCAACGAGGCTGTCCTGCGGGGTTCCACTGTGGATCTGGCAGACATGCTGAGCCTCGATCTCACCCCCGAGATCAGGCACTTCCTCGCCGACGAGTTGCGAGCCATCGGAACGGTGAAGCTGACATCGGCGCTCGTCTCCGCCTACCAGGAGACCAAGCCGCTGCGCATGGGCGTCCCGAAACGGCGGACAACCGGCAACCTGATCGCCTACCTGCTCTCCCGTTCGGCTCCAGACTCCGGCTCGGCACTACAGCAACTCCTCGAATCCGAAAAGGACATGTTCCTGCAACAGTCCCTCCTGTGGGGCCTGTGCCACCTCGGCGACAAGGAGGCGTTGGAACGCTTCGTCGAGGAGTCACGCAGATCCGCTGAGTGGCGTGCCTGGAACCGCGGCTACCTGATGTACTACTACGGCGACCTGGACCGCCGAGAGGACCCGCCCTACATCGACACCGACCATGCGCAAAGCTGGGGGCGGACTCGCGAGCGGTCGCTGGCCTTCATGTCGGCTGCGGGATACACCACCAGCATCGCCCCTCAGCGGCAGTACCTCGACCTGTACTCGCTCTACGACTACGCCCTGTGGAGGAACGAGAAGTTGGGGGTCCAGGACAGCGCCGTGGCAGCGGGAGTGCTCGAATCGCTCTGGGAAGACCCGTCATTGGGCGGGTCCCTGTTGCAGGAACTGCAGGCGATGCACGCCGCGACGACGGAACCGAGGCACGGATGACCGGGACGGTGTTCCAGGGCGGTCGACCGGTACTTCGCCAAACGGACGAGACCGTCGCAGTGGTCCAGGCTGCTTCGGGCCGTTGCGGTCTGTGCTGCCGGGCTCGGCGAAATCGTGCCACGGGTCCACAGCGCCTCACCCAGGCTGATCGAGTCGGAATGGGGATCTGGCCTTCTCGCGATCGGCGCGGGTTCCGTTCTGCCGCGGTGGCGAGGCCTGTGCCTGTCATGCCGTGCCGGCCCCTGGACGGTCCGGGCGGCGGACACACGGTTGAGGTTCGCCCGGGATACCGGCAGCTTCGCGCTGACCGCGTGCCCCACGACCTCGGGCCACACCGATCTCAGGCGTGGCCGGCCCCTGGCAACGCCCGCCCGCAATAGCCGCAGCTTGCACAGTGAGTGTCCATACCTGAGCCCGGACACTGCATCGCCGTCATTTCTCATGACCATCCCAGAGCCCTGGATCGCCAACCGCTGCGGCAACCCATCGGTACCTGCTGTCACTGGAAGTGAACGAAGCCAGTCCAGGAGAAGCGGACGGCCCCGGGGGAGGCATGCACCGGCTGCGGGGGCTTGGGGCAGGACGCGAGCCCCCGCTCAGTCTCGGGACGCATCCCTCGGGCCCTCCCCTCCGGCCGCCCGGCGAGCCGGCGTTCAAAAAGCCGCGCGGAACAGTTCCCGCGTGCTCGCGCGCACGTGCCGGCCTGCGACCTCACCATCGGGATCTTCGGGGAGAACTTCACCGTCGACGGCCTGCCCGACGAAGGTCTCGGGGCGAAAGAGGCTCTTCCGGCAGCGGCCGGGGCGGCCAGCCCGGGGAAGGGGGACCGTCTCGCCTGCGCGGGAGACGGTGACGGCCTTGCCGCCGGATTCAGGCGGCAGGGCGGCCGGATGCCTGGTCGGTGCCCCCCTTCTCGCAGCCCGCCGAGGGTGTCCTGCGGGGCTGCGGCGGGCGCCCGCCGCGCCTGGGCCACCCGCGCTACGCCGGTTCTCACGGCCCGCAATGCACCGGATCCGTGGCGGTGCCCGCCCTGGACGCGGGCAGCGCCGCAGGCGGCGCCCGCGGGAACGTTTTCCGCGGCAGGGGGACAGGGGGGCAGGGGGGCAGGGGGAACGGTTTTTCCCCTGCGCCGTGACTGCCGGGCATCCCTCGCGCAGTGAGGCTCTTCCCGGACGGGCCGGTGGCCCCGTGGGCGATGCGGCTCGCCCGGTGTGAGCGGTGCGCCCGGCCAGGGTGCGGATGAACGCGATGGCGCGGGACGCAGGGCACCTCTTCGTCCGAGCCCGGTGTGCTGCCCGACCGCCGTGCGCCGGCGCCCGGCCGGATGCCCCTGCCCCGTATCGCGGCCGTCTTTATATGTCAAGTCCCGAAATTCAGGGGCGTGACGCGATTTGCTCGCCGGGTCCTAATTGAGCATGGGTTCACGCACATCAGGGCCCACCCGCATCGTCCGGTAAAACTCCGGCGGTGTGATTGCGGGACGTGTGTCCCGCCAGGCGAATGGCCCGTGAATCGACAGGGGCATTCGATAACTCTTCACCATTTCTCACCGAAGGAGAAACACCATGACTTCCCCCAATAAGACCCGACGTCTCCTGATGCTTGCCGCCTCGACCGCTCTGGCTGCAGGAGGTGTGATGCTGCCCGCCACCGGTGCATTCGCCGCTGCCCCGGCGTCGGCGCCGCACACGGCCGTAGCCGGTCACGGCCATCATGCCCACCAAGGCAACGGCAATGGCAACGGCAACGGTAATGGCAACGGAAACGGCAAGGGCAAGGGCAAGGGCAACGGAAACGGGAACGGCAACGGGAACGGCAACGGCAACGGGAACGGGAACGGGAACGGCAACGGGAACGGCAACGGGAACGGGAACGGCAACGGCAACGGGAACGGCAACGGGAACGGCAACGGGAACGGGAACGGCAACGGCAACGGGAACGGCAACGGGAACGGCAACGGAAACGGCAACGGGAACGGCAACGGCAACGGCAACGGGAACGGCAACGGCAACGGCAACGGCAACGGGAACGGCAATGGCAACGGGAACGGCAATGGCAACGGGAACGGCAACGGAAACGGGAACGGCAACGGGAACGGCAACGGGAACGGCAACGGGAACGGCAACGGGAACGGCAACGGAAACGGCAATGGCAACGGGAACGGCAACGGGAACGGCAATGGCAACGGGAACGGCAATGGCAACTAAGGTCTGACAGGGAAAGAATCGCGGACCGTATCTCCGGCCGGGCGGCAAGTTCTTGCCGCCCGGCCGGACTGACGCATGAGCGGATGCTGAACAGGGCGGTGGCGCGGAGGATGTATTCCTCCACCCCCCGGGAACAACGTCTGCGGCCCGCCCCCGGGCGTCCGTGCCGCCGCGTTTGCCCAGGCCGGTGAAGTCCTCCCCGGTCTCGGCGAGGCCGCGCTCCCCTCGTCTGCTGGCTCCCGCCGGCATGCTCCCGGTGTCTTGCTCCCGCTGGGGGTCGTGGAACGCGCGGGTGGCGGCGGCGCCACCGCGGGTCCAGTCGCCCTCAGCTGTTCGGTGACGAAGCCGACGACCTCGGCCGGCCCGTCCACCGGGCCGCCGGGAACCGGCGGATCACCCGCATGGGCCCGGTGGCGGCCCGAGCCGGTGGGCGCCAGGGCCTGCACGGCTTCCCGGCCCGCGTCGTCCGGCAGGAGGCGCCGCTTTGACTGCGGACCGGACGGCGCCCCGCCGGGGGCGTGTCCTTCAGCTCCCGGAAAGGAACTGCCCGGCCCGGGTGGTCTGGCCGGTGGGGGCGGGCCCGTTGGTGACGCGGTGTCGGAACCCTTTGGCCGTGAGGGCGGTTGGGGCGCTGCGGGGCAGGGGCGGGTGCGGGCCGTGCGGGAGGGCTGCTGTGTGCCTCGTGCGTGCTCGCAGCGGTGTGCGGCGGTGTTGCCGGGGCGGGGCGGTGTGCGGGTGCGCTGCTCGTGGGCAGGCCGCCCGGGTGAGCGGCGGTGTGCCTGGTGCGGGTGGCGGCGGGCCGCCGGCCGCGCGGGGCTGTGCTGGTGCCCCGGCGGCCCGGGCCCTGCCGCAGCGGGGCCGGCCGGAAAGCGGCTGCCGCGCCGCTGCCCGGCGGCGTCTTTTGCGCGCTTTTACCCGTTGCCTGCGGCTGCGTCAAGCCACGATTTGCAGGAACGTGACCGCCGCTGTGCCGGCCGGGCCTACTTGAGGTGCGGCCTCACCGGAAAGAAAAGCGGGGCTGCACGGTGAGGCGGAATTCCCTTTTCCGGGGTCTTCCTCTCTTGCCCGTTTTTACCCGTCAGAGAATCCCCTGTTCGGTAGGAGAGAACCGTGAATGGTACAAGCGCGGCCGCAAGCATCACTGGATCGACAGGCACGACCACGCGACGAAGGACGGGTACGGCAACCCGAGGAAGGAGGAGCCCCGTAAGCGGGGAGGCCGGGGCGGGAGCGGTGGCGCGGGCGGTGACGGCGGGAGCGCTGGCGCTGGTGGCGTCCAGGGTGGCGGCGGCGGTGCTGGCGGTGGCGCCGTCCGGGGCGGCGGCCCGGCACATCCGGCGGCCCGGACGGTTCACCCCGTCCGGGCCGTGAGGGCCCGTCGGGAAGGGGGCGGGGCCAGGGGCCTGCACCGCCTTCCGCCCCGCCACGGCGGGGTTTTGGCCGCCGGATCGTGCACCGGCCGCGCGGCGCCGCCCGGTGCCAGGGCGCAGGCGAGGCGAGAACGGAGAATTCCCATGCTCAGGCGTTTGTGGCGACGTTGCTTCATCCTGGCGGCGGCTGCACTGGCGTCCGCCGTCGGTGTCACGTTCGCGGCTGCCGCGCCGCCCGGCGGCGCGGCAGGACCCGGCCACCGGGACCCGGCTGCTGATCTCCCTTGGCCGTGAGGCGGCCTGCGGCGCCGGCGGTCACGGCGGCAACCGCGGCCGGGGCGGGGGCGGCGGGCCCGGCCGGCGCCGCAGGCCCGGCACGGGCTGTATCCGGTCGCAGGACCTGCCGGACAGGCCGAAGGACTGGCTCACGCCGGATGGGCCGGCGCTCAGCGCTCGCTCGCCGGCCGTGCGGTGGCCGGGGGGCCGGTCCGGCGGATCAGGTCGAAGACGCGGGTCCTGGTGCGCCCATCGGCGGCCTGGTCGCCGGTTGCCGGCGCCCCCAGGTTCCCGGCTTCGCTCGAACAGGGGGACCCCCCTCGCGTCGTCGCCCTCCTCCGCCTTGCGGCTGGACGCCCCAGGACCCGCTCACCTTCGTTTACGAGGCGCCGCAGCTCCCCTGCGACCCGATCCGCCGGACCGGCCCCGGCCAGGGCGTGGTGTGAAAGCGGCGTCGTCAGTCGCCGTTGAAGACGAGGTATCGGTGAGCTTTGCGCTCGACTTGAGCAGTCAGAGCAAGGATTTCGTGCACCGCCTCGGCTTCATCGGCGGTTGAGCCGTCCGCCAAGGCCCGGAGTTCCGGGATGAGGATCCTGAGCTGCGACCGGTTGAACACGGTGTCGTCGTAGGGGTCGACGCATCCGAGCAGGGGCAGATTCTGCCTCGCCGCCCGTCCGCACAGGGCGGCGATGGCGGGATGCACGCAGGTGACTTCAACCGCACCTGTGAATGTCCGAACCTGAACGCTGATCCCCATGAGGGCACGTTAAGGCTCGCCAGGCGGTGCCGCCGAAGCATTTACTGACGTCAGAGCCACTCGTTGATGGCTGCGATCAGCACGGTCGCTTCGTAGCGCAGGGCGAGTTTGTCGTATCGAGTCGCCACGGCCCGGTGGCGCTTGAGGCGGTTGATCCCACACTCGACCGCATGGCGCTCGCGGTAGTCGGTCTTGTCGAACTTGGGCGGCCGGCCACCCCTGGAGCGAAGGTTCTGCCGGTTGCGGACTCGGCCCGCCGGAACCGGGATCGTGGCCTTGATCCCGCGCCGCCGCAGGTAGGAGCGGTTCTTACGGGAGTCGTACGCCCTGTCCGGGCGCACTCGGTCGGGGCGCTTGCGGGGGCGTCCGGGGCCGTATCCGGGGACCTCGGATCGCTTCCAGGACCGGCTCGAACTGCGGGGAATCACCCCGCTGCCCGGCCGTGATCACGATGGACAGGGGCTTCTGCCCCTGCTCGACCGCGAGGTGGATCGTGGTGGTCAGGCCGCCCCGGGAGCTCTTTGGGCTGCTCTGACCTCAACTGTGTTTATGGATCTGCACT
This sequence comes from Streptomyces sp. NPDC027189, assembly GCF_055566975.1. Lineage (NCBI taxonomy): Bacteria > Bacillati > Actinomycetota > Actinomycetes > Kitasatosporales > Streptomycetaceae > Streptomyces > Streptomyces sp. NPDC027189. Next base: position 84 of record NZ_JBVHRI010000058.1, on the reverse strand, counting down.
GTTGACCGCAACGAGATGTGTGGCGCGCGTAGAGTGATCGCGTGACGGTGACGCGGAAGGTTTGCCGGCACTTTGGTGGCGTGT
>NZ_JBVHRI010000057.1:0-20326 GCF_055566975.1 Streptomyces sp. NPDC027189 | reverse complement strand
GCGCCAGTACAGCGGCACCGCGGGCAGAACCGAGAACTGCCAGATCGGGACGTTTTTGGCCTACTCCTCGGCCAAGGGTCGCGCCTTGATCGACCGCGAGCTGTACCTGCCCAAGTCCTGGACCGAGGATCGGGAACGCTGCCGCGCGGCCGGGATCGACGACGATGTCCCCTTCGCAACCAAGAACGAGCACTTCAAGCAGATGCTCCAGCGTGCGATCGAGGCCGGTGTCCCGTTTGCGTGGGTCACCGCGGACGAGGCGTACGGCCAGGTCAAGCACCTGCGGGCCTGGCTGGAAGAGCAGGGCGTCGCCCACGTGCTGGCCACCAAGGTCAACGACACGGTGATCACCTCTGCCGGGGCCAGCGCCCGCGTGGACCAGTTGATCGCCGCGCTGCCTCGGCAGGCGTGGAAGCGCCTGTCCGGCGGCCAGGGCACACACGGCGAACGGATCTACGACTGGGCCCGGGTCGCGATCCGCCCAGTCTGGGAGAACGGCTTCGGCCACTGGGTCCTGGCCCGACGTAGTGTCGGCGACCCTACCGAGATCGCCTACTACGTCTGCTACGGCCCGGTCGCTACCCGGCTGAAAGACCTGGTCAAGGTTGCTGCGGCGAGGTGGGCGGTGGAGGAGTCGTTCCAGGTCGCCAAGGGTGAGTGCGGTCTGGACCACTACCAGGTCCGGCTCTACAGCGCCTGGTACCGGCACATCACCTTGGCCATGGCGGCGTTGACCTACCTGACCGCCATCCGTGCCGCAGAAGCCGCAAAAGGGGCGCCTCTGATGACGAACACGACCTCATACCCGTGAGTGTCCCGGAGATCCGCCGACTGATCGGCCACGTCGTCGTCACGCCCCGCCACAGAAGCAACGATCACCATCTGCACTGGTCACGATTCCGACGACGCAGCCAAGCCCGCGCACGCCGCTCCCACTACAAACGACGAGGCCACAACCCCCAGATGCGGTTGCAGTATTAAGTCGAGCGCGTCTAGTCGACGGCCCGCTTCCTCAGGCCCTATATGGGACCATCTTGTGCACCTGCTGCACGCGTTCATGGGCCTTGCGGGAGCAGCGAGAAGTGCTGCGGCGCGCGCCGACTTGCGGTTACCGCGTGGCCCTGGCCAGGGCGGCGCGGATCGCATTCGCGCCGACCGGCCGGCCTTCCTCTTCCGAGTACGGTCCATATGGCGTCCCCCACACCGGCGTGCTCGTCTCCTGCCGCCAGCTGTCGGCCAGCGGTCCTGTGTCAACCACGCTGTAGCCGATCGAGTCGATGAACTCGGCCACCGTCGCCTTGGCCTCAGTGGAGTCGCCGGCGATCGGCAGGTAGGAGCGGTCGGCCGCTCCTACCGGGCGGCCGAGTGACAGCAGGTGCTTGAAGAAGATGTTGTTGAACGCTTTCACCAGCACGGCGTCCGGGAGATAGCGCAGCAGTAGTGCGCTCGAGGTCAGCGACTTGTCGTCGAGTTCGGGGATGGGCCCATCCCGCTCGGGGCCGTAGTTGCAAGTATCGATGACTGTTTTCCCGATTAGTGGCGCGGCGGGCAGCCTAGGAAAGGCCCTGACTGGCACCGCTACCACGATGATGTCGCCGGCCGCCGCGGCATCCGTGCTCGACGCGGCCGACGCCTGCGGCCCCAGTTCCGTAATCAAGTCCGCGAGCGTTTCGGGACCGCGCGAGTTGCTCAGCACCACCCGGTGCCCAGCTTCGATGGCGAGCCGCGCGACCGCGCTTCCGATCTGCCCACTTCCGATGAATCCAACCGTTGTCATAGTTCTGCTTCCCTTCTCGAAAATACTTACTTGTCGTTGCTACTGCTCGATGTCGGCCTAGGAACGACGTCCTTGAACACCGGTCGCCCTCGAATCACAGAGGCCGTACCAGTCACACATCCGCCCATCTACCTCACCCGATCAGCACGGGGCAGCCGAGACAGCCATGTGTTCAGTTGACTTCTGCGCCGAGGGCGATGTCGAAGCCGGCGCCGTGGCGGGCCAGCCCCATTAGCAGGAGGCCGGTCCATTCGAGGACCGACGCCATCTGGAGCCCTCCGGCGTCGAGAGGCCGCAAGCCGATGCTCTTCAGAAACGCCGCGACTTGGGCCTTCGCCTCGGCGTCGTCGCCGGCAAGAAACGCGTCCAGGGGCTTGTCGTGAGCGAGGACGTGGCCGAATATCGAGTTCAGCGCCTTCACGACCGGTGTGCCCTCGGGGGCGGCAGCGGCGATCTCCTGGGCCGCCGAGCGGCCTGAGTTAGTCGCGAGCCCGTCGGCGTCGGTGTTGAAGGGATTGGAGATGTCGACGAGGATCTTGCCGGCCAACGCGCCGTCGTAGCGAATGACCGCGTCGACTGCGCCGGTGTACGGGACGGCCACGATGACGATGTCACCTGCCGGCGTTGCACCGAACACGCCGACGGTGGCTCCATTGCCGATCTGGTCGGCTAGCGCCTGAGCTTTGACGGTGTTGCGGCTCATGAGCTCGATGGTGTGGCCGTGCTTCGCCGCCCGGGTGCCGATGGCGGTGGCCATGTTGCCCGAGCCGATGATGCTGATGGTGGTCATGACGTTTTCCTTTGCTGTCTATCGATCAACTGCTGGGTAATAGGGGTCTTGCCGGTGTGGTGGGCTGCGTCGAGAGCACTGGCCGCGCAGGGCGGAGTGCTAAGAGCGTTCGCGGGCGACGTGTTCGCGTACGGCGGGGATGGTTTCCGCGGCGAAGCGTTCGAGTACGTCCGGGTCGTCGCTGGCCAGGATGAAGACGCTGACACCGTCCTCGACGGCCATCTGGGCCAGTGCCTCCGCGGTCTGCTGACTCGGGAAGATGTTCAGCAGCCGGGTGATCTCGTGGGGGTCGCGGTTAGCGGCCCGCGCGGCGTCGTCGATGATCGCGTTTCCCTTCTGGAGGCCGCCCGGCTCCATGACCGGCAGCGACGGCAACCAGCCATCGGCCTTACGTCCCACCAGGCCCTGCATCTTCGGCTTGTGGGCTCCGAGCCAGATCGGGATCTCGTGTGCGGGCGCGGGTCCGCGCTCGGCGCCGTGGACCGAATAGAACTCCCCGTCGACATCCAGTCGTCCGGGCCCGTCGGCGTCCCACACCCCGCGGATCACGTCGATCGCCTCGCTCAACGCCGCCACTGACTGCAACGGGGTCAATCGACGTCCGCCGATCGCCTGCACCGCATCCCAGTAGAAGCCGGCCCCGAGCCCGAGGCTGATCCGAGCACCGGAGAGCAGGTCGAGGCTGGCGGCCGCGCGGGCGAGCACGGCGGGGGGCTGACGCAGCGGCAAGTTGAGCACATTGCCAGACAGACCGATGCGCTCGGTCCGCGCGGCCACCCAGCTCAGCAGAGTCCAGGTATCGAGAAAGCTCGACTGGTAGGGATGATCCTGGAAGGTCACGAAGTCGAAACCGAGCCGCTCACTGAGCTGCGCCAACTCGACCGGACGGGTCGCCGGGGAGTTCGTGGGACCAATGAATGTTGCGAAACGCAGGGGATGACCATAGTCAGGCATCGACGTCTCCTTCAGTCGTTCGTGTGTGGTCAGCCGCGACGCGCGACGTCGTCGCCCACGGCGTGTTGCCAGATCAGGGCGCTGACGATTCCGTCGAGAGGCTCGGGCTGGCCGGCCTCGTGGTGAAGGCTGGTGCCGCCGCGGATCAGGGCGCCGCAGATGACAGCGGCGGCCCAGAAAAGGCCTGCGGCCCACCAGAATCCGATGGCGAACCCGTGCACGGTGGCACCGACGACGGCCGTGCTGCCATGGTCGGTCAGGTAGTGGTTGGTTGCGGTGGCGACGAAGGTGCTGATCAAGGCGACGCCGAGCGCTGAGCCGAGCTGCTGTGAGACATTGTTGAGTGCCCCGGCGGTGCCGGCGTCGCGCGGTTCGACGCCCATCTGCCCGACCGCGACGGCCACGACGGCGGCCGAGCCGATACCCGTTCCGATCAGCACCAGCCCGGGCAGCACCCAGGCCGCGTAGCCCGCATCGGCCTGGGTCAGCAAGGCGGCCCCAGCACCGGAGGCGATCAAGCCGGCGGCGACGATGAACCGCATGGTCAGGCGCTGCAGCAGCACGCCCTGGGTCAGCGTGGCTACCACGCCAATTGTCACCATCAGCGGCAGGAACGCGACGCCAGTCGTGATCGGCGAGTAGCGCAGCACGCCCTGGAAGTAGTACGTCAGGAACAGGAACACTGCGAATACCGCCGCGTTCGCCAGGAAGAGCGTCAGGTAGGCCGCACTGCGATTGCGGTCGGCGAGTACGCGCAGCGGGATGAGCGGGTGACGGTCGACCTTCTGGAGCACGACGAAGCCGACCAGCAGGAGACCACCGACGACGAGCGGGGTCAGCGTGACTGCTGAGCCCCAGCCGTCCGTCTGGGCCCTGGCCGAGCCGAAGACCAACCCGAAAATCGCCGCCGAGCCGACGACCGTGCTAGGCACGGAGAGTTTGGGCTTGTCGGGTTCGGTGGAGTTGTGCAGCAATGTAAGTCCGCCGATGAGTCCCACGACCGCGAGGACGATGTTCACGTACATGCACCAGCGCCAGCTCACGTAGTCGGCCAGCAAACCACCCAGCAGCAGGCCGATGGCGCCGGCGCTGCCCGACACCGCACCGAAGATCCCGAACGCCTTGTTCAGCTCCCTGAGGTCGGTGAAGATCACGGTGATCAGCGACAACGCCGCCGGCGCGAGAATCGCGGCGAACCCACCCTGGACGGCCCGGGCAGTGACCAACGTGCCGATGTTCGGGGCCGCGCCGCCGACGGCGGAGGCAATCGCGAACCCAAGCAGTCCCACGATGAACATGGCTTTGCGGCCGTACGCGTCGGCAAGCCGACCGCCCAGCGGTAGCAAACTGCCGAACGCCAGCACGTAAGCAGTGATGACCCACTGCCGGTTGGCGTCAGAGAAGCCCAGGTCGGCCTGCGCCGAAGGCAACGCCACGTTCACGACAGTTGCATCCAGCAGAATCATGATCTGGGCGGTGACGACGACGCCCAGAGCCATCCACCGTCGCTCGTGGTACGGATTGTGTGGAACCGTCGATTGCGCTGCGTCGGCTTTCGCGACGACTGAGACGCGGGGGGCCCTGGAGGGCTCGTTACCGCTCATCTTCTCTGCCCCTGGTGCGGTTAGGTCGGAGCGCCGACATGAGGCGCTTCTCTGGTCGTCGCTCGCTGTTAGATCTGGCTGAACCCGCCGTCGACGACTAGGTTTGCGCCGGTGATGAAGCTGGCGTCCGAGGAGGCCAGGAACAGCGCAGCAGCCCCGATTTCCTCGCTGCTTCCCAGCCGTCCCAGCGGGATGGCGGCGGTGATCTGCTCCCGAATCTCGGGGGATACGGTGCTGAAGAGCGCGGTGTCGATCGAACCGGGACTGACGACATTCACCCGGATGCCGCGGACCTTCAGCTCCGCGGCCCAGGTGCGGGCGAGTGAACGCACGGCGGCCTTGCTCGCCGAGTAGACCCCGGCACCGGGAATGCCCTTGGTCGCGCTGGTCGTGCCGTTCAGGATGATCGACGCACCGTCGCTCATCAGCGGCAGCAGGTACTGAACGGTGAACACAGTGCCGCGGAAGTTCACGCCCACCAGCGCATCGAACGTATCCGGGGTGATGCTTCCCAGCGGGTCCGAAATCGATCCGAGGCCGGCGCTCGCAAATAGGACGTCGACTCGTCCGTGACGCTCCCGCACGGTCTCGGCCAAGCGAGCCAGGTCGTCGAGATTTCCCGAGTCCGCCTGTACGCCCGTCACGTTGTGGCCGATGGAGGCGACCGCCTCATCCAGCCTGCGCCTGTCTCGTCCGGTGATGAACACGTCGGCGCCTTCGGCCACGAACAACTTGGCCGTCGCCAACCCCATCCCAGAGGTTGCTCCAGTGATCACGGCGACCTTGCCATCAAGCTTGGGCATGTTGACCTTCATCCTTCTGTCGGCCGAACGGCCGAACGGTGCGCGGACCCTGCGGGGCACGCGGGCCGACGAGTACGCGCCGGTTGTGCGAAGCGCTCCGCAAACGGGACTGTTCTCCCGTTCGTGACTACACGCTCACCGTACCAGATGCGTGCGCGCGCACCTAACTGGGAGGGCACTCAGTTTCCGGGTATGCTGCTGGGTGTGAAGGCACCCGTGTCGCAACCGCGAATCATTTCCCCGGACCAAGTCAAGGGCTGGTTTGCGCTGCTGCTCACCCACTCCACAGTTACCGGGCGGATCGACGCCGCGCTGATGGACCAGCACAAGATCTCGTTCAGCACCGTCGAGATCCTGTGCTGGCTCCTGGAAACCGAGCCTCAGTCGGTTCGAGTTCTGTCTGGCGAACTTGTCAGCGTGAGCCCCACTCGAGCATCACGGTTGGTCCAGAATCTGATCGATGCCGGGCACCTCCAGCGTGGCGCCGACCAAGGCGACGGGCGGGTGTCGCTCATCAGCTTCACCAAAAGCGGACGGCACTTCGCCGAGTCGGTCAGACGAACTTTCGAGGATTCGGTCAAGAAATACTTTGTCGATCCCCTCGACGACGATGACATTGCTGCCATCACCCGGATTTGGGCCAAGCTCGAAAACGCAGAAGGTCCTAGCTGAGGGAAATCCGGATCGCTGTGATCGCCGTCCTCGTCCGGCGACACGAGACCGGTCAGCGACTGTCATCCGCTGTCGGGACTTCGAGCGACAGGGACCACGCGATGCAGCGGCGGATCGTGACCGCCAACGTCGTGGGCCGCCAGCCGAGGGTGTGCGAGCCGCCTGGTCACCGTGTCACGCACGGTCCCCTCGCCACCGCAGCGGCTGCACGACTGGTCGGGTTCGAGGATCCGACAGGCGAGCACGGCCCGGTCGGGTGCGAGACGCTGGCCGGTCACCTCGAGTCCGAGCTCATCGAGACGGGCTGCGGCCTTATCTGATCGCGTCCGGAGTGCTGTTGGTGCTGCTGGGGTTGGCGGCGGGGGTGAGGGCCGGGCGGGAGGTGCCGGACCGGGTCGAGGATCCGCACGACCACGGGCACGATCACACCCACACGACCGGCCCGCGCTTCGCCTGGCTGCTCTCCCTCCCCGCCGCAGCCCTGCTGCTCTTCCCGCCGCCCGCGCTCGGCTCCTACAGCGCGGCCAGGGAGGAAGCGCAGCGGGCGGCGCAGGGCGTCGGCACGTTCCCGGCGCTGCCCGCCGGGAAGCCGGTCGACCTGAGCGTGGCTCAGTTCAGCTCCCGTGCGATCTACGACAGTGAGCGTTCGCTGAAGGGCCGCACGGTCCGGCTGACCGGCTTCGTCACCCACGGGGATGGCAGCACGTGGTACGTCACCCGGCTCCTGGTCTCCTGCTGCGCGGCCGACGCGACCACGAGCAAGGTGCAGATCCGTGGCGCGGACGCCCCTGCCACGGACACCTGGGTGACGGTCACGGGCATCTGGCATCCCAAGGGCAAGCTGGGCTCGACGGCGGCCTGGCCCTTGCTGGACGCGAAGACGGTCACAAAGGTCGAGGAGCCGTCGGACCCGTACGAAAAGCGTTGAGTCGATCGGCGCAGCCTGGTCGCAGCCGGACGACCCGCGGTGGAGACGCCGCGGCTGTCCGTACGGCTGTCTCGGCTATCGCGAGTTGTAGGGGAGGAGTGCCATCTCGCGTGCGTTCTTGATGGCCTGCGCTATCTGCCGCTGCTGCTGACGCGTCACGTGAGTCACCCGACGGCTGCGGATCTTTCCGCGGTCGGAGATGAACTTCCGCAGCAGGTCGGTGTCCTTGTAGTCGACGTAGGTGATGCCGGCGGCGACCAGCGGGTTGACGCGCTGACGCTTGGCGGTCTGCCGCCCGGTGGTGGTGCGTCGGGACATGGTGAGGTCGGTCCTCTCTTTCAACGGGGTGCGGTGGAATGCGCGGGCGTTACGGCGGAGCGCCGGGCGGAACGAGTGAGTCCCGTCCCTTCCAGGCACCTCGCCGCCGGACAAACCGCGGTTCAGTTCACGGGGTCGAGCAAGTCATCGAAGGCGTGGGGAAGTTGTTTCCAGCGGTCCCTGCCCGCCGCGTACTCGTCATCGGTGAGCAGGCACGAGTCGAGCAGGGCCCGCAGACCGTCGCGGTCCAGGCTGGGCGAGGTAAAGGTGAGGTACTGGCAGCGGTCACCGTGTTCGGGGTGCCAGTCCACGGAAGCGGCTAGGCGGCGTTCCGCGGGCACCATCTCCCAGGCGGCATCGGGCAGGCCGGCCAGCCAGGGTCCGGCCGACTCCACGCACAGCGCGCCACCCGCAGCGTCCCACGACAGCAGTGTGTCGGGACGGTCCGCCAGCCAGAACCGCCCACGGCTGCGGGCGGCGGCGCAGGTCAGGTCCTCCAACGCCGCGTAGAGGCGCTGCGGGTGGAAAGGCCGTTCGCGCCGCCAGACGAAAGTGCTCACGCCGTGCACGTCGCACTCCTGCGGCAGCAGCGCGCACGCAGGATGCACACGGGCGGCGGCCGCTGCCACGTCGAAGCCCGCCAGCAGAGCGGCCCCCAGGACGCCACTGCCCACGCGTACCTTTCGGGCGCCCGGCGTGAGCTGGGCGAGCAACGCGTGGTCGGACTCGTCGGCGGTCTCACCACCCTCCCCGAACGAACTGTCCTCAACGAGGGCGATCACCGTCGGGTATTCCAACTGCCGGGCGAAGGTGTCGGCGACCGTGCGCTGGTCGGTCGGGGCGGCGGCGAGACCCACGTCGACAAGGTCGTCGCCGTTGGACAGGTACGGCAGGACGAGTGCCGGCTCGACCACGGTGGCGACCCCGGTCAGCGCCAGCGGTGCACCCGCGGCGGCAATGACCGCGGCCATGGCCTGCGGTTCGACGGAGTCCCACAGTTCCACGACGGCCAACCGGTAGCTGCCCTCTCCTGCGAGCCGCAGGAGTTCGGGGACGAGGTCGTCGCGCAACGCGCAGCACGCACAGTCGTTCACCAGGGGTGCGTCGCCGCAGCCCAGCAGACCGACGGCGTCGCGTACCGTCCGGTGCACCGCGCTGTCGACCGCGGACGTCAGGTCGTGGTGCAGCGCGACCGAGCCGGGGACCGTACGCAGGATCTCCTCCACGGCGGCCCGGCGGGCATCGGCGTGCAACCCGGCGACGACCGCGACCGGCAGCCGCGCCTCGTCCCCGCTCACTGCTTGCTCCCTCCGCGTCCGTATCGCCGCTCGAAGCGCTCGACCCGCCCCGCGGTGTCCAGGACCCGCTGGGTGCCGGTGTAGAAGGGGTGGCTGGCCGAGGAGATCTCGACGTCGATGACCGGGTAGGTGTTGCCGTCCTCCCACTCGACGGTCTTGTCGCTCGTGGCCGTGGACCTGGTGAGGAAGGCGTAGTCGGCGGCCCGGTCGCGGAAGACGACCGGGCGGTAGGCGGGGTGGATTCCGGGCTTCACGGCTCTCAGCGCTCCTCACGGAAGTCGACGTGGCGGCCGGCGACGGGGTCGTACTTGCGCAGCGTCAGCCGGTCGGGGTTGTTACGGCGGTTCTTGCGGGTCACGTAGGTGTAGCCGGTGCCGGCGGTGGACCTCAGCTTGATGACCGGGCGGAGTTCGTTACGGGCCATGGACAGCAACATACATGAGATTGGTTTTCATTTTCACTCAGCTGCTACTGTGCTGCCATCACACGAGGAGGAACCATGTCCGCCCACTGCCAACTCACCGGCCGACAGCCCGGCTTCGGCCATCACATCTCCCATTCGCACCGGCGCAGCAAGCGCCGTTTCGACCCCAACATCCAGCGCAAGCGCTACTGGCTGCCGAGCGAAGGCCGCCATGTCCGGCTCACTCTCTCCACCAAGGGCGTCAAGACGGTCGACACGATCGGCATCGAGGCTGCGGTGGCCCGCATCCGCGCCCGGGGAGGGAAGGTCTGATGGCGAAGAAGAGCAAGATCGCGAAGAATGAACAGCGGCGCCTTATCGTGGCCCGCCATGCCGCACGCCGCGCCGAGCTGAAGGCGATCATCTCGGCGCCCGGAACCTCCGACGAGGAACGCGCCGCCGCCCAGGCGGAACTGCGCCGACAGCCCCGTGACGCCAGCGCCACCCGCTTCCGCAATCGCGACTCCGTGGACGGCCGCCCCCGCGGCCACCTGCGCACGTTCGGCCTGTCCCGCATCCGCGTACGGGAGATGGCCCATGCGGGCGAGCTGCCCGGCGTGACCAAGAGCAGTTGGTGACGCGCACCCGATCCGCTCACCCCTCAAGGCCGCACCACAGCCGCAGCCGCAGCGGCTCTTTCCCAGTTGCGAGCGCCCGGTCGGGCGGCCGCCCTCCGTCATGCGCAGCGATTTCCGAGCCCGGTCCGTCTGGCCCGCCAGGCTGTGAAGACCCGTTCGGTGGACGCCGGTGGGAATGCGGCATTCCGCTCGCATCTTGCGCCGCCTGGACGTAGCTCTGCCACGCCCAGGAATCCGCGACCGAAAGTGGGGGCCTGGCCGCCAACGGAGCGGCACCGGCCCGGAGATTGGGCCGCGCCGGTGAAGATCGGCAGGCCCCCGCACGCCGCCTACCGGGAGAACGGAGCGGGAGTGGCCGCGTCGACGGACAACTCCCTTACCCCGGCCACCTTTGGTGGATGTTCGAGGAGCCACCGGCGCCCATGCCGTGCTGCCCGCGTGCGCCCCCATCGCGCCCGCCTGTCGCCCCGTGGCCTCCAGCACCCCGGAGGTACACGAAGGCCGGGACTGTATTGGGACCGGGACTGGGAACAGTACTTCGACCTCCTCGGCGCACCGCTGCGCGCCACGGAAGCACCGGACAGCGACCTGGTAACCGTCCTGCCGCACTACCGCGCGAACCAGTCACCGTTCACCGGCTGCACCGCAAGAGGCAAACCCTGCGCGCCGACGTCGACGTCCAGCCCGACTCCCCCTCCCCTACGAATTCCTCGCCGGCCAGCGCTACGCCACCCAGGGCAGCACGAGCGGCGCGTACTTCAGCCCGTCGAACTTCGACAGCACCTCCCCCGACCGCTTCGTGAAGAGACACCACTCTCCTCCGAAATCCAGTTCGGCCAGCGCGTGGCGTCGTCCGGGACGCACGTGGATGTGGTGCGCGCCGGCAGATGGACTCATCACAGGACTAGGAAGGCATGAGGGGAAGGTCGTCGGTATAGGCGTTGACCGGCGGTGAGGTGCGGCGGACGGTTCGGACGTCGAGGGCGGCAGCCGCGGTCTTCGTGCCGAGCGTGCCGCTGGGGTGCCAGGTACCGGTCACCGCCAGCCAGGTGTTGGCGGGCGGAGCGATGGTTCCGTACACGCGGATCTTGACGGGGCGTGCATCGGCTGCGCAGCACGTGAAGATGATCCGGGTCAGGTACCAGGCGCCGCCCTGTCCGGCCGGCGTGACGAAGCCGGTCAACTGGACGGTACGGCCCTTGATGGCCGCTTCGCGGTCCTGCTGGACCCGGGTGGTGAAGTCCGTGAGGGTCATGGGTAGCGGTGAGGTGGCGGGCAGCGAATCGAACTTCTTCTGCTTCTTGACCACTGTGCCACTGGAACGTGCCGCGGTGTACGCGCCGAGGGCCGGCGGGGCGTAGAAGACGAGACTGAGAGCGGGGAGGAACAGCAGCCACGCGATACGGGGCGCCGTGTTGTGGTTGTGGCCGTGAGCATGGCTGTGATGTTCGTTGCGGCCTTTGTCCATGGCCGCGCCTGCCAGGGCCAGTAGCAACAGCAGTACCCCGGAGACAATCAGCAAGGGGCTCAGCCCCTCCTTGACATAGCGCAGGTAGAGGTCGGTGAACAGGGTGGAGTGCAGCAGGCCGACACCCATCAGGGCCAGCAGCACCACCTGTGCGTGGCGTTTCACAGCAGTGCGCCTCCGATCAGGGCACTGGCGGCAACCGCCACGACGGTGGTGACCGAGGAGAAGCGCCAGGCGAAGGCCCGGCCGAAGGTGCCCGCCTGCAGGGCGATCAGTTTCAGGTCGACCATGGGGCCGACCACCATGAACGCCAGCCGGGCGGTCGGCGAGAAGCCGGTGAGGGAGGCGGCGACGAAGGCGTCGGCCTCCGAGCAGACGGCGAGTACGACGGCGAGGGCGGCCAGGAAGAGCACGGACAGCCACGCCGAACCGGAGAAGGTGTCGAGGACGGAGCGCGGTACGGTCACATTGAAGGTCGCGGCTGCCATCGCGCCGAGTACGAGAAAGCCCCCGGCGTGCAGGAAGTCGTGCTGGAAGCCGAGACGGAACTCCCTCCATCGGCTGCCGCCGGGCCGATGTCCGGTGTGCCGTACCGCGGCTCGCAGCCACTCCTCCTTGCCCAGCCAGAGCCAGAGCCAGCCCATCACCGCGGCGGTGGCCAGCGAAGCGAGCAGCCGGGCGCCGACCATGGCCGGGTTGCCCGGGAAGGCCACCGCCGTCGCGGTCAGCACGACGGGGTTGATCGCGGGCGCCGAGAGAAGGAAGGCGAAGGCTGCGGCTGGAGTCACTCCCCGTCGGATGAGACTGTTCGCGACGGGCACGGAGGCGCACTCGCAGCCCGGCAGGACCGCTCCGGCCACACCTGCCACCGGCACAGCCAGGGCGGGACGCCGAGGCAGCACCTTGGTGAACAGGGCGGCCGGCACGAATGCGTTGATCGCACCGGACAGGGCTGTGCCCAGCAGCAGGAAGGGCAACGCCTGCACAGTGATGGCCAGGCAGACGGTGCGCCATGCGGCGACGGCCGGCCGCTCCAGCCACGAGGTGCCGGCGAGGGCGAGCACGACCGCCAGGCCGATGGCCGCCGGGACGATGACCACGAGCGGCCAGGGCAGTGCCCCGCGTCGTAGTGTCCCGGGCGATGCAGTCCCTTCGACGGACGGGATGACCGCACTAGCCATTTCATCCGTTTTCATACTTTTACTCCGGATGTCGGTGTCGCCGCCGAAGGTATGCGACGAATGCGCCTATAACCGGGCGCACACGCCGCCACATAGCGATGCCTTGAACCAGGACAAGAAGCCACTTGGGTTCCCGCTCCGCAGCCGACGGGCCATGCCCGACGACGGGCATGCCATGACCGAGCTCCGTCCGACGACGCACCGTGTGCCCCGTCTGTTCTGCCGGCTGCCGTGTTCGCGCTCGTCGGTATCTCGCTGAGGGTGAGCGCCCACCATCTGGTCGCTGGAGGACCGGCCTCGTGGAGGCAGGTCGCTGCGGCCGCCGAGGTCTGTTCGCCGCGGGGCTCGCCGGTGCGCGACACCTGTGGCTCTCTACCGCTGCACCAACACGGCGGCACTCTCATGTCCGTGGACATGAGAGTGCCGCGTCGGGCTGGGCCATCAGCGCGGTGAGCACCCGCACCCCGTGCGTGGCCACCACCCACACACCCGGTTTCGAACACGTCTTCCAATACCCGATCGGGTGGGTAACGGGTGTCCCGCACGCGGACGGTCTCCGCGTGCGGGATCGGGTGCTCCCCTCGGGTGGGTCAGCTGGTCGTGAGGGCGGTGTCGTCCACGACGAAGCTGGTCTGCAGCGAGGAGTCCTCCACTCCGTTGAACTTCAGGGAGACCGTCTGGCCCGCCAGCGAGGACAGGTCGAAGGACTTCTGCGCGTACCCGGAGTTGTGGTTGAGGTTCGAGTACGTCGCCAGGGTGGTCGAACCCGCGGTCACCGTCAGCTTGTCGTACGCGGTGCTGCTGGTGGTCTCCGAGGTGTCGATGTGCAGGTAGAAGGTGAGCGTGGCCTTGCAGCCGGCCGGGATGGTCACCGACTGGGACAGGGTGTCGGTGTGCGAGGAGCCGTAGCCGTCGAGCCAGGCGTAGTAGGAGCCGCCGTGCGCCGCCTCACCGGTGTCGTTCGTGATGACTCCGCTGGAGGCGCTCCAGCCAGTACTGCCCGACTCGAAGCCGGGGTTGGCCAGCAGCTGGGACGAGGTGCAGCCGCCCCCGCCGGAGCCGACGGTCCAGGTGAAGGACGTAGAGCCGGAGGCGCCGGTGGAGTCCTTCGCCGTGACCGTGATCTGATAGGTGCCGGCAGTGGACGCCGTACCGGAGATCAGGCCGGTGGTGCTGTTGATGGACAGGCCGGTCGGCAGGCCGCTCGCGCTGTAGGTGAGGGCCGCGCCCGCGCTGTCGGAGGCTGAGATCTGCAGGCTGACCGAGCCGCCGGTCGCGGTGGACTGGCTGCCCGGGTTGGTGACGGTCACCGTGTTGCCGGTGCTGGTACCCGATGCGAAGGCGGTGGTGCCGTTCGGGGTGCCCCAGCCGGTCGGGCCGTCGTAGCCGGTGGCCGCGGTGCAGAAGTACGAGGTCGAGCAGGAGCCGTTGTTGCCGCTGGTCACGTCGTACAGGTTCGAGGTGTGGGAGTACGGGTACTTCGCCGGGTAGTCGCCGGAGCCCGGGGTGCCCGCGAGGGCGTACACACCCGCGATGATCGGCGAGGAGGCGCTCGTACCGCCGTAGACCGCCCAGCCGGAGCCGCCGTAGGTGTCGTAGACGGCCACACCGGTCGCGGGGTCGGCGACCGCGGAGACGTCCGACTCCATGCGCTTGGAGCAGCCAGTGTCGGTCTGCCAGCTCGGCTTCGCGTCGTAGGCCGAGCAGCCGGAACCGGTGCCCTCGGTGCTGCTGGTCTTCCACACGGACTCGGTCCAGCCGCGGCTGTTGGAGCTGGTGGACAGCGCGGTGCCACCGACGGCCGTCACGTACTGGGACGTGGCCGGGTACTCGGCGCCATAGGCGGAGTCACCGGAGGAGACGGTGATCGCGACGCCCGGGTGCCTGAAGTACTGGGTGTCCAGCGTGGTCTGGTTGGAGGACTCGGAGCCGCCCCAGCTGTTGGAGACGAACTTGGCGCCGAGCGCGACGGCTTCGTTCTCGGCGATGCCGAGGTCGGTGTCGGTCGCGGAGTTGGCCTCGACCAGGATGATGTTGCAGTTCGGGCAGACCGCGCTGACCATGTCGATGTCCAGCGCCTCTTCACCGGCCCAGCCGCTGTCGTTCGAGGGCAGCTGGGTGGTGGAGCCTGTCTGGCTGACCTGCTTGAAGCAGCCGTTGGCCTTGGTGCAGGCCGACAGGCCGAACTGCGAACGGTAAGTGGCCAGGTCCGACTCGGCGTTGGGGTCGTTGTAGGCGTCGACCACCGCGACCGTCAGGCCCGAGCCGCCCGTCGAGGGCAAGTTGTAGGCGCTGTGCAGGTTGGCCGGGGAGAGGCCGGAGGGGGCCGCGGCGAGCGCCGAGGCGAGGCGCTGCTTGATGTCGGTGCGCCGCTGGGCGAAGCAGGACGCGTGGCCCGGCTCGGCGGTGACGCAAAGGCGGGTCGTGGGGACCTTCTGGCCGGCCTTGCCGGTGGAGTGGAAGGTCTGGCGCTCGGGTGCGGTCAGCGCCTTGTTGTTCTGCGTGACCTTGGTGGTGTGCGGGTGGGCCGCGGCGGGCTGGGCGCCAGCAGTTGGTGCCGCGACGAGTCCGGCGACGGTGAGGGTGAGGGCGGGGAAGGAGACGGCGAGGAGTCTTCGCAGACTCCGTCTCCGCTTGCTCAGGCGTGACTCACGCATGGGGTTCTGCCTCCGGTTGACGCGAGGATGCGCACTGGATTGGCAGGCCCGTGACGCGCGTAGCAGCGGTGGAACCGCGCAGTCATGAGCATGACATTCACCTAACCCCACATGCCCGTGAACGCGACATGACAGGGTGCGGAAGGAACGTAATTCCGAGGCGCGCGAACCGGCAGTGCCGCAAGGGATTTCTTTGCCCCTCCATAGGATGAGATTGGGCACTTCATTGGAGGGAACTGGGGCGGGCTTGACGCAGCTCAGAGGAAGACTGAAGCCGAACCAGACCCCGGAGGCTGACCCTGCGGCGTCTCGATGGCCCACTTCCGTGGTGGCTCATTCCGCCGGCCGGCCTGAACACCCCTCGCGGCCGTAGGGCAATCGCAAGCGCGCTCTTCACCGAGGCGTCAGCGCCTGGCACCCTCGACGAGCCGGATGACGTCAGCCGGTCCCGCACCACCGCGCCTCCTCCAGACCGGCATCGCGCACATGGCGACGGGGAGTCTCGCGGCACACACTCGTGGGTGGTGCGGACAATGCGGCCGGTGAAGAGGTTCGTGATCCAGACGCGATGAACAGAAGGCCCCGGGGGTCTCGCGGAGATCGGGCTGAGGCTACGACACAGCCGTTCCCGTACCCTTCCTCAGAGCCGCCGTGCAGGCCCGGCTCCAGAGGGGGCACGGACAACCGCGAGGGAGACGGCATGGGAGCCGCTGACCGGCAGACCGCCGACGACTGGAACGGGGTCGGCAACCGCCCCACAGCCAGGGGTGGTCGCGAAAGCGAGTACGGCCACGACTACGAGTACGGGGATCTTCCCGAGTCGACGCCTCACCCCGGCTACGGACCCGATGCCGACGCGGGCCATATCCCCTCTCCGGCCATCGGCCACGGGCACACCCCCGTGATGGGCAACGGGCGCGCCGCGGTGACTGGCACCGGGCATGGCTCCGACCACGGCCCCGGAGCGGGCCCCGACGGCAACGGACATACGCACAGCCACAGCCACAGTCACGGGCCTGCCGCCCCCGTCTCGCGGCACCTGCGCAAGGTCATCGCGGCGATCCTGATCCCCTTCACCGCCGCCGTCGTGGTGGGGCTCGTCGTGCTCCGGCCCGGCGGCGCCCCGTCCCATGCGCGCACCGGCGTCGGCTTCGACCGCCAGACGCAGCAGGCCACGGTCACCAAGGTCGTCGAAGTGAGCTGCAAGTCAGTGAACGCCTCCGGGGACACCCCGACCGGCGACACCTCCACCGCCGAGGGCACCTCGGCGCAGCAGGAGGCGAACGGCACCTGCCACAAGGCCACGATCCAGGTCGACACGGGCAAGGACAAGGGCCGTACGTTCAACGAGATCGTGCAGCCCGACCAGTCGCGGCAGCTGCACCAGGGCGAGAAGGTCGTGGCCGCCTACGAGCCCTCCGCGCCCAAGGATCTGCAGTACTCGGTCGCCGACGTGAACCGCCGATTCCCGA
The DNA here is from genome assembly GCF_055566975.1 of Streptomyces sp. NPDC027189. Taxonomy (NCBI): domain Bacteria; kingdom Bacillati; phylum Actinomycetota; class Actinomycetes; order Kitasatosporales; family Streptomycetaceae; genus Streptomyces; species Streptomyces sp. NPDC027189. Next base: position 3,363 of record NZ_JBVHRI010000057.1, on the reverse strand, counting down.
TGGGTCTGCTGGCCGGCATCTTCGCGCTCGCCGTCGTGGTAGTGGGCCGGCTGCGCGGCGTGATGGCGCTGGCCGCCCTGGCCATCAGCTTCATGGTGCTGAACTTCTTCATCCTGCCGGCAATCCTGCAGGGCTCGAATCCGCTTCTCGTGGCGGTGATCGGGTCGAGCGCCATCATGCTCATCGCGCTCTACATGTGCCACGGCCTGTCGGCCCGCACGTCGGTGGCGGTGCTCGGCACGCTGGTCTCGCTGCTGCTGATCGGCATCCTGGGCTCGCAGTTCATCGGCTGGGCCGCCCTCACCGGCAATACGGACGACAGCACCGGCCTGATCCACGGCCTGTATCCGTCGATCGACATGAGCGGACTGCTGCTCGCCGGCGTCATCATCGGCTCCCTCGGCGTGCTCGACGACGTCACGGTCACGCAGACGTCAGCCGTCTGGGAGCTGCACGAGGCCAACCCGACGATGGGTTGGCGCGGGCTGTACCGCGCCGGCATCCGCATCGGCCGCGACCACATCGCCTCCGTCGTCAACACCCTCGTCCTCGCCTACGCGGGCGCCGCGCTGCCGCTGCTGCTGCTCTTCTCCATCGCCCAGAGCGGGGTCGGCACGGTGGCCAACAGCGAGCTGGTCGCCGAGGAGATCGTGCGCACGCTGGTCGGATCGATCGGCCTGGTCGCCTCGGTGCCGGTCACCACGGCCCTTGCGGCTCTGGTGGTCTCGGCGGACCGGCCCGGTCCGCAGACCGAATCAGCGACTCCGGCCGCGGTGGCGACTGGCGGAGCGGTTGCGGGCCGGGGCGGACGTCGGCGGAAGCGTTGAGAGCGATCTCTTCAAGCTGCGCCCGGGCCTCTTAATCCATCGCCTGGTCCGCCGCGGCATGGAAAAGCGGCACTCGTCCTGGAGACGGACAACCCGGACAGCGTCCTCCCCTGGTCATCAGCCACGCGCACCCGGACCACTGGCCGGTCAGCTGCTGCCTTCGGGGCCGAGGCGGCGGTAGCGGCGCCCGGATGGCCATAGCGGGTCCCAGTACTGGGCCGGTTGTCGATCGTCACGGGGCCGCGGGCTCCTCGGTACCGGTCAGGGATGCGGGCTCCTCGGTACCGGTCAGGGATATGGAGGCAGCGGTGTCGAGGCCCCGGAAGGGTGAGTTCCGCAGCACGAGGAACGGGATGTCCAGGGCCGCGGAGATGAGCGTGAGGGTGGGGCGCGAGCAGCCCGCGAGGAGAACGAGCGCGCCGCCCGCCGCGGCGGCGTAGTGCCAGGCGGTGTGGCTGAGAGCGCTCGCAATGGCGGCGGTGTCGCCGGGGGCGGCCGCGGCCATCTCGTCGAGGGCGGAGCTGTCGCTCGAGCGCCGCGAAATCCGCTTCACCCGGGGCATGTCAACCCATGATCGCGCCACCGTTCCGTCATGGACATCTCAGGAACAGCACATGAGTTGACCAGGAACGGCAAAGGGCAGTCACAGTTTCAACGATCTTCTTGTTGGCATGTTCCAGCCACTCATAGGTTCTGCGCCGGTCGGGACGCGCATCACGCGTCCCGGCCGTCCAGCGCACCCGCATGTCTCCCCTGGTTCACCCACCTCTCGGAGGAAGTACGTTGCGCAGAACCATTTCTCTCACCGCCGTGGCCTCCTTGGCCACGGCTGCTCTGGCCCTGGCCGCCCCGGCCGGCCAGGCGGCGCCCTCGGCCTCACCGTCGCCGAACGGCGTTACCGTCGCCCACTCCTGTGCGACCCCGACGCAGAAGAACGTGATGGCGTGCAAGGCGCTGCACGTCACCGCGGGCACCCCCAAGTCCGCGCACGCCGAGAGCGACCTGACGGCGGCCGCCGCCCCGTCGGGCTACGGCCCCACCTCACTGCAGGCCGCGTACAACCTGCCTTCCTCCAGCGGCGGTTCGGGCCAGACCGTGGCCATCGTCGACGCCTACGACGACCCGAACGCCGAGGCCGACCTGGCCGTCTACCGCTCGCAGTACGGCCTGCCCGCCTGCACCACCGCCAACGGCTGCTTCAAGAAGGTCAACCAGACCGGCGGCACCAGTTATCCGCGCGGTGACTCCGGCTGGGCCGAGGAGATATCCCTCGACCTCGACATGGTCAGCGCGGCCTGCCCGAACTGCAAGATTCTTCTGGTGGAGGCCAGCTCGGCGACCATGACGAACCTCGGCACGGCCGTGAACACCGCCGTCAGCCTGGGCGCCAAGTACGTCTCCAACAGCTACGGCGGCAGCGAGTCCTCCAGCGACTCCACCTACGACTCGTCGTACTTCAACCACCCCGGCGTCGCCATCACCGTCAGCTCCGGCGACAACGGCTACGGCACCGAGTACCCCGCAGCGTCCAAGTACGTGACGGCCGTGGGCGGTACGTCCCTGAAGACCTCGTCCACCTCGCGCGGCTGGACCGACACGGTGTGGAGCGGGGCGGGCTCCGGCTGTTCCTCGTACGACGCCAAGCCCACCTGGCAGACCGACAGCGGCTGCGCCAAGCGGACCGTCGCGGACGTCTCCGCGGTCGCCGACCCGAACACTGGCGTCGCGGTCTACGACAGCTACCGGCAGGCCACCGGCTGGATGGTCTTCGGTGGCACCAGCGCCTCGGCCCCGCTGATCGCGGCGACCTACGCGCTGGCGGGCGCCCCGTCCTCCGGCTCGTACCCGGCGTCGTTCCCCTACGCGCACACCTCAGCGCTCTACGACGTGACCAGCGGCTCGAACGGCAGCTGCTCCGGCTCGTACCTGTGCACCGGCACCACCGGGTACGACGGCCCGACCGGCCTCGGCGTCCCGAACGGCACGGCGGCCTTCACAGGCTGAACGGCGCTATGAGGTAAGCCTGTTGGCCGTATGCACCGCGCGCAGGACCGCGGCCGCCTTGTTGCGGCACTCGTTGTCCTCCGCGACCGGGCCGGAGTCGGCGACAATGCCGGCTCCGGCCTGGACATACGCCGCGCCGCCCCGCACCAGCGCCGTACGGACGGCGGTGTCGGAGTCGGAGCCGCCGGCGAAGTCGAGACAGCCGACGCAGCCGCCGTACAACCTCCGCCTGGACGCCTCGAGTTCGTCGATGATCTGCATCGCGCGCGGCTTGGGGACGCCGGAGAAGGTGCCGGCCGGGCCCGCTGCCCCTTGCAGGCGAAGCCGGTGCCCCGCGAACCGGCACACCGCGTCATTCCGAAGGAATGCGGAACTCGAATTCGGGACGGTCCCACGGCACGGCGGGCGGGTTCGCAAACGCGGTCCCGGTCCGCACCGCACCAACGCGGTGATAGAAGTCCTCGGCGGGAAGATGCGACACGACCTTGACACGGTCGAGCCCGGCGGCACGGGCCTCGGACTGCATGTGCGC
>NZ_JBVHRI010000056.1:0-25551 GCF_055566975.1 Streptomyces sp. NPDC027189 | reverse complement strand
CACCACGCCGCCAAGCTGGTGCGCCGTTTCGACGCGGGCGGCTATGTCGTGCTGGCAGACGCCATGAACACTCACGACATCGGCCGCGGTCGCGGCGGTACGCGCGCCACCCTGCGCCGCGTGACCGCCAGGACACTTGTCGCCGGAGTGAGCTCGGACCGCCTGTATCCCCTCACCCAGCAGGCGGAGCTGGCCGCCGGGATCCGCACAGCAGAGCACCTCCGAGTGATCGAATCCCCCTACGGTCACGACGGCTTCCTCATCGAAGTGGAGCAGGTCGCCGCACTCGTACGCGAACTCGTCGGCTAGCGGCGGCCGTTCAGGTCCGTCGATGTGATCTCCTCGGATGGCTGCCGTCTATCGACGCGGCCGCATCCCACGTGCATGCGCAAGGGCATGTCGCATCAGTCGCCGACCGGTCAGGGTGCTGATCTCCTCGCACCACAGACGGTGATCCGGCGCGCGACACAGACCGGCGGGCTCCCGCGGACCAGCAGGACTCACGCTCCATGGCCCGGTGCTGCCTCGCCGCCCGACATCAGGGACGTGCGATCCTCCTCACCGCCACCGCCGAGCCAGGCCTGCGCCTCACCCTCGCGGTGGACGGGACCGAGCGCGCCACCACGGAGCCGGTCCACCCGCTGATCGGCATGGCACCCGTCCAGGGCATCAGCGTAGGCCTTGCCCGCAAGTCGCCCGTCGCTCGTCCCTTCCCGGCCAGCACCCTTCAGCAGCGGCACTACGTCGTCGCCCCCGCCTCCGAGACGGCACCAGCTCGGGCCGGGACGGCTGTCCGTCACACAACGCTCACCGGATGCCGCACCACCGCGTCGAACAGGTACCCCTGCGTGTTCGGCACGGCGGTGTCCGGCTGAGTGCGGCCGACCGTGTCCGTGGCCCGGGCCAGCAGGTGGGTGGCACCGGGAGCGCCGGGCTGCCAACCGAAGGACCAACGGGTCCAGGTACCGGCGCGGGGCCGGTCGTGCAGGCGGGCGGGCAGCCAGTTCGCCCCGCCGTCGGTGCTGACGTCGACCCGGGCGACGGCGCCCGCACCCGACCACGACCGTCCGTGCAGTACGTGCCTCCGGCCCGCCGAGAACGTGGCCCCGCTCGCCAGCTCGAAGGCGCTCTTCGTCACCTGCCGGGTGAGTGGCGCACTGCCGCCCTCCGGGTAGGAGGGGCCGAACAGCCGGTAGAAGGTGGTGTTCCAAGGCGAGAAGAGCGGTTGCGCGGACACTTCGATGTCGCCGACCCACTTGATCGACGCGATCCCCACCCAGGAGGGCACCAACACCCGCACCGGATACCCGTGGTCGTACGGAAGCCGCTCACCGTTCATCTCGTACGCGAGCAGTACGTCGTCCAGCGCCTTGGCCAGCGGCAGCGGACGGCGTACCCGGCCCAGACTCTCGCCGCCGCTGACGTACTCGGCGTCCAGACCGCGCGGCTGCACGTCCACGGCATACGGGGACAGCCCGGCCCTGCGCAGCACGTCGGCCAGGCGCACCCCGCGCCAGCGTGCGACGCCGATCGCCCCCAGTGTCCACGGGGTGCCGGTGACCGTCTCGCCCTGCTGTGTCGTGTAGTAGGAGCGGCCGTTTCCGGCGCACTCGACGAAGGCGGTACGGGTGACGGCCGGCAGGGCTCGTAGATCGTCGTACCCGAACTCCATCGGCCGGTCCTCGCCGGGGGCGCCGCGCAGCCCGCTCCCCCACAGCCGCAGCCGCCAGTCGTCGGCTTCCAGGACGGGGGTGGCGGTGTGGTTGCGCACGAAGAACAGCTCGTTGGGGGTGTGGTGGCCGGTTCCGCGCAGCGCCTCCCAGCGAGTCTCGGCGTTGGTGCCGCGCTCGATGAACCACTCGGGCGGCAGGGGCTTGACGATCGGCCCGTCGGCGGCATGGGCGGGCCGCGTGCCGCCGAGTGCGGTCCCGGCGGCGGTCGCGGCGAGCAGGGTGAGCAGCCGACGGCGGGTGACCCCGTCGGCCCTGGCCTCACCGGCGAGCCACTGGCGCAGTCTGCGGCGGTCGTAGTCGGTTTCGTAGCGGTGACCGGCGGGGGTGGGTGAAGGCATGGCGGGTCCTCGTCATGATGGGGCGAAAAGAACGAGAGGGGTCGACGCGGGCCAGGGCACGGGCATCCGTGGGTGAGGCCGGTCCGTACACAACTGGCTTGTCCAGCAGAGCTGTTGACAGAGATGCGAGGAGGCGCGTGATCAGCCGGTCGTCCGACACAGCGCGGCGGCCACCCGGACGAGGTCCACGGCGCGGCGGCGGGTCAGAGGCTCCGACAACGGCATGGCGGGATGCAAGCACGTGGGGCGGAAGGTGTCAACGGAGTGTTCGCTTCAGGAAGCCGACCGCCCTGGGACGTCGGTGCCTGTGGCTGCGGAGATCCGCCGTCGGGGCGGTGGTGCGCCGGACAGCAGGAGTCGTACCTCGCCAGTCCGCCTGTTCCCGTGGCGCGCGGTGGGTGGCAGCCGCTCGTTCGCGGGGGCACGGATGGCACCGGATTGGGCGAACGTACCGCTTCTGTCGAGGAGTTGCTCTCTGGCCGGGTGGCCGCAACTGCCTTGACTATGACGCGCGCGTCAGGGGTTAGCGTCTGCGCGCCGACAGCCGGACCGGTGCGGCTGTCACAGCCCGCGCTCACCCTCGAACCCGTTCAGGAGCCCCGACATGGCCGCTGTCCTGCCCTCCACGACCCGCGAGATCGTGCTGGCCGACATCCCCGACGGGCTGCCCGGGCCCGAGCACTTCACGGTCACGCAGAAGCCGGTCCCCGTCCCCGGTCCGGGACAAGTCGTCGTCCGGAACCTGTACTTCCTCGTGTTCCCCGGGCTGCGCACTCTGATCGGCGGCCAGGTCGACGGCGTACCGCTGCCCCGCATCCACGCCGGCGAGGCGCTGTTCGGTCCCGCTGTCGGTGAGGTCGTCGCGGCCGCGCCCGGCGGTCCGCTGCGCCCGGGGGACACCGTCACGCACATGCTCGGGTGGCGCGAGCACGCGCTGGTGCCGGCGGCCGACTGCGCTCCGCTGGGCGATGCAATGCCCGACCCGGTGGCCCACCTGTCGTCGGGGTCTGCTGCCTACGGAGCACTGACCCGGCTCGCCGAAGTCCGCCTCGGCGACACCGTGTTCGTCACGGGCGCGGCGGGAGCCGTGGGAACGTTGGCGGGCCCCGTCGCGCGTCTGCTGGGCGCCACGAGGGTGATCGGGAGCACTCGTTCGCCGGACAAGGCCGAGCGGCTGCGGGCCGAACTGGGCTACGACGCGGTCGTGGTGCCCGGACCCCGGCCGATCGACGAGCAACTGGCCGCGGCGGCGCCGGACGGCATCGACGTGCTGCTGGACACCGTCGGCGGTGACCAGCTGACCACGGCCGTTCGCGCCGCGCGCCGGGGTGCCCGCTTCGCACTGGTCGGCGCGCTGTCAGGACAGCTGTCGCCGCGCCGGGACGGTGGCAGCGCACCCGCGGAGATCGACACCTTCCGGCTCGTCACCCAAGGCGTCTCGCTGCACGGCTACAACGGCCCGGACCATCCCGAGGTGACGGAGGAATGGACCAAGCGCTTCGGGGACTGGCTGCGCTCCGGCGAGATCACCTTCCCGCATGTACGGGTCCCGGGCATGGATCACGCGCCTCGGGCGTTGCAGGAACTGTTCGAGGGGCGGCACTTCGGGACCGTCGTCGTGGAGTTGCCGCCAGGGTGATGCGTCGTCGCGCGCGGTCGCGGCGACGGAGGCTGAGGCGCGAGGTCGGACATGCGGATCGGAGATGCGGCGGCAGCGGCGGGGACCACCCCACGGGCATTGCGGTTCTACGAGGAACGGGGCCTGCTGCCACCACCGCGGCGCACCGCCACCGGGCAACGTGAGTACGGTCCGGGCGAGGTGGCCAGAGTCCGCGTCATCCGTGAGCTGCTGGCGCTCGGGCTCACCGTCGAGGATCTGCGCGGCGTCGCCGACCGGATCGGCCTGCTGGTCGAGAATCCGCAACGGCGGTGCGGGCACCCGGACTCCGACGTCCCCGGCTCCGGGGTGGTCGACCGCAGACTCGCGGCCCTCGACGCCGAGATCGACCGCCTGACCCGTCTGCGCACCCGCCTGGCACTGCGCAGATACGGACAGCCGTGACGACACGTCTTCGGCAGCAGGATCGGCTCGGCCGAGAACGTCCAGGGGGAGGCGGCGCCCGCCTCCCCCTCCCCTCGGCCGCCGCGCTGCGCACCGCTGTGCGGCGCGACCCGGGCCTCACAGCGGCGGGCGAGCCCGGCAGCGACTACGTCTTGGGGAACCACGCACATGGCGTACCTCCCCCGGACCACTGGGCAGGCCGCTCCGGCCCCGGCACACCAACAGCTTCAGGGCTCAGACGTCGCCCGGGTGCGCGACGACCATCCGGCGGCGGCGCAGCGCGAACGGGCGGCTCGGGAACGTCGGGAGCGGGAGTCAGGATGAGAGGGCCGTGCGCCTGCGGCCAAAGGGCGGCAGGCGCACGACACTTCACCGAGCGTCTCAGGCAGTGAGCTGCCGCACCGGGGCTCCACTCCGATGACCTTGCGGTAGGCGCGAGCGCCGCCGCCGTAGTCGCCCACGGCGTAGTGCCAGGTGGCGCGACGCCCGCACGGCCCATTGCCGAGGCGCTGAGGCACGGTAACCTCGGCGTCGACCTTCTTGCCGCCCTGCGCGCGGCTCTCCGCGTTCCAAACGGATTGCCGCACTTCTACACGAACTCAGCGCCGGGCAACGGCCGTTCAGGTCCAGGGCAGTGATCGTCTCGGATGATGGCAGTCCGTTGACGCCGCCGAGTCACCCATGCTTGCATCGCGCATGCCGCGCGAGTCGCTGACCTGCCGCCGCTGCGTCGATCTCGTACGTGTCGCAGCCGCGCTCTGTCGAGCCGCCACCCGCTGATCACCCGTCAGTCCTGGCGCTGAACGTCTCGCGCCTCACCTCTTGCGCCACTCCTCGGCCAGCAGCTCGTAGGACCGCACCCGGTCCGCGTGGCCGTGGGTGATCGTGGTGATCAGCAGCTCGTCGGCGCGGGTGGCCTCCTGGAGCTGGGCCAGCTGGTCGGCGACCCCGCCCGGGGAGCCGACGAACTGGGTGTCGAGGCGGTCCTGGACCAGCGCCCGGTCCGCGTCGGACCATGCATGGGCGCGCGCCTCGTCCGGCGTGGGGAACTGGATCGCGCCCTCGGCCGTACGGATGCTGCGGACCCAGAGGCCGTAGCCGGTGGCGAGTTCGCGGGCGGTCTCGTCGTCCTCGGCGACCACGACGTCTGCGGACACGCTGACGTAGGGCTTGTCCAGGACGTCAGACGGCTGGAAGGCGGCGCGGTAGCCCTCCGCCGCCTCCAGCACCGTGGCCGGACTGACGTGGTAGTTCGCCGCGAACCGCAGACCGTTGCGGCCCGCGACCTCGGCGCTCTGGCCTCCGCTGCTGCCCAGGATCCAGATCTCGACGTCGGCGCCCTCTCCCGGCACGACGTGGGCCTCGACGCCGTCCGCGGAGCGGTACGTGCCCGCCAGCAACGCCAGGATGTCGTCGATCTGCTCGCCGTAGTCCTGCGACTCGGCGTTCGGCTGCTGGAGCAGCTTGCGCTGGAGGGCGATGCGCGGTGAGCCGAGCAGGTACTCGAAGGAGAACCGGGGCGGGATGCGCAGGCCGTTGGGGGCGCGGCCGTCGACCACCGGAGTCGCGGTCGGCAGCGGGGTGGCGGGCCCGCCGGGCGGCCGGCCGCCGGAGCGGCCGAGGCCCAGGTCGAGGCGCCCGGGGTGCAGCGCGTCGATCAGCCCGAACTCCTCGACCGTGGACAGGGCGGTGCGGTGGCCGAGTTGTACGGCGCCGGAGCCGAGCCGGATGGTCGAGGTCGCGGAGGCGGTCAGGGCGAGGACGACCGCGGGCGAGGTGCCGGCCACGCCCGGGTTGAGGTGGTGCTCGGCGAACCAGTAACGGGCGTACCCGAAGCTCTCGGCCTGCCGGGCCAGGTCGATGGAGTTGCGCAGCGCCTCGGTGGCGGTGGAACCGGACGAGATCGGGACCAGGTCCAGGACGCCGAGGGGGATGTCGGACATGTGCGGAGGGCTCCTCAGTGGTCAGCGGGCACGGACACGGGCACGGGCTCCGCGAGGACCGGGCCCCATGAAAACGGCGGATCAGGGATCTCGCGGCGCAGCACCGGCGCGATGTCCGACTGGAAGATTTCGAGGGAGTCCCGGTGTTGACGGTCCGTCAGTCCTCCTGCGTCCGCATGCAGATGCAGCACGGTGTGCCCGAACCGTTCGTGGTAGCGGTGCACCTTCTCGATGATCTGCTGGGGGCTGCCGATCAGCGCCGAGCTGCGCTCCACGAAGTCCTCCAGGGTCGAGAACACCGGCTCGAGACCCAGCCGCTTCTGGAACGCCAGGTTCCCCTCGAACACGGGCCGGTAGGCGGCGATCGCCTCTTGGGAGGTGCGGGCCGCGTAGAGGCCCGCCGTCCCCGCACCGACCGCGATGGCGGCCGGATCGTGGCCGTAGTGCTCCCAGCGCTCGCGGTAGTAGCGGATCAACTCGGCGTAGGGCTCTATGGGGTTGGTGACGTTGGCAGAGAAGAGCGGGTCGCCGTAGCGGGCGGCCAGGTCGACCGACTCCTTGCTGGTCGCGCTGCCGTGCCAGACCCGGATCGGCTGCTGGAGCGGCCGGGGCCACACCTCCGCGTCCTTGAGTTCCGGGCGGAAGCGGGTCTCGGCGGTCACCTTGTCGTGGCGCCAGATCTTGCGGAACACCTCGTAACTCTCGGCGTTGCGGTCCCACTGGTCCTCGGGGGTGACCTGGAACAGGTCCCGCTGGGCGGCCCCGTTGCCCTTGCCGATGATCAGCTCAAGGCGTCCGCCGGAGAGATGGTCCAGGGTCGCGTAGTCCTCGTACGCCCGCACCGGGTCGAGGAGGCTGAGCGTGGTGACCGCCGTGAACAGCCGGATCCGGGAGGTGAGGGCGGCGATGTGACTGAGGACGACGGGCGGCGAGGAGGAGATGAAGGGCCGCTCGTGCCGCTCCCCCACGCCGAAGCCGTCGAAGCCCAGCTCCTCGGCGAGGAGCGCGTTGTCGAGCACCTCGCGGAAGCGGTCCTGGGTGGGCTTTCGTACGCCCGTCACCGGGTGCGGGGCGTGCACGATCAGGGTGATGGCGAGGAACTTCATGACGCCACACGCTCGTCGCGCATCTCGCCGGGGCGAGCCAGACCGAGGTGCTCACGCAGAGTGGTGCCCGCGTACTCCGTGCGGTACACGCCGCGTTCCTGGAGCAGCGGGACGACCTGGTCAGCGAAGACGTCGAGGCCGCCCGGGGTGATGTGCGGGACGAGGATGAAGCCGTCGCTGGCGTCGGCCTGGACGAAGTCGTTGATGGTCTCGGCGACGGTGGCCGGGGAGCCGACGAAGTTCTGCCGGTTGCCGGTCTCGATGACCAGGTCGCGGATCGACCACTTGTTGGCGGCGGCGAGCTCGCGCCACTCGCGGGCCGTGGCCAGCGGGTCGCGGTACATCCGTACCTGGGCGCGGCCCCGGGCGATGGTGTGCTCGCCGAGATCCGGCTCGATGTCGGGCAACGGGCCGTCCGGGTCGTACGACGACAGGTCCCGGTTCCAGACGAACTCCAGGTGCTTGATGGCCGTGGCCCCGCTCACCTGCTGGCGGCGCACCTCGCGGGCCAGTTCCTCCGCCTCGGCGTCGGTGTCGCCGAGGACGAAGCTCGCGGCGGGCAGGATCAGCAGCTGGTCGCGGCCGCGGCCGTATCGAGCGAGGCGCCCCTTGACGTCGGCGTAGAACGCCTGGCCCTCCTTCAGGGTGGCGTACCGGCTGAAGATCGCGTCGGCGCTCGACGCGGCGAACTCGCGCCCCTCGTCGGAGTCGCCGGCCTGGAAGATCACCGGGCGGCCCTGCGGGCTGCGCGGGACGTTGAACTGCCCCTGGATGTCGAAGTGCCGGCCCTGGTGCACGAAGGCTCCGGCCTGCGCGTCCCGCAGGAAGGTGCCGGTCTCCCGGTCGGCGATGATCTCGTCCCCGCGCCAGGAGTCGAAGAGTTCGTTCGCGGTGGAGAGGAACTCCTTCGCGCGGGAGTAGCGCTCCTCCTGCGGGAGGAAGCCGCCGCGGCGGAAGTTCTCGCCGGTGAAGGCGTCCCAGGACGTGACGACGTTCCAGGCGGCGCGTCCGCCCGAGAGGTGATCGAGGCTGGCGAACTGGCGGGCCACCTCGTAGGGCTCGTTGAAGGTGGAGTTGATAGTGCCGGTCAGGCCGAGGTGCTCGGTGACGGCGGCCAGCGCGGCGAGGACGGTGAAGGTGTCGGGGCGGCCCACGACATCCAAGTCATAGATCCTGCCGCCCTGTTCGCGCAGCCGCAGCCCCTCCGCGAGGAACAGGAAGTCGAACTTCGCGCGTTCGGCGGTCCGGGCGAAGTGCGCGAAGGAGCTGAACTCGATGTGACTGCCGGCCTCGGGATCGCTCCACACGGTGGTGTTGTTGACACCGGGGAAATGGGCGGCCAGATGGATCTGCTTCAGCGGCTTGCTCATGGTCGTACGGTCCCTCCGGCTCAGGCGGTGACAGCGGCGGCGTAGCGGTTGACGGGGCGGGACAGTCCGAGCAGCCCACGCAGGGTGTCGGCCTCGTACGACTGCCGGAAGGCGCCGCGGCGCTGGAGTTCCGGGACCAGGCCCTGGGTGATCGCCGGGAGGTCGTGGCCGGCGACGGCGGGACGCAGCCTGAAGCCGGACAGTCCCGACGACTGCAGCTCCTGCAGCAGATCGGCGAGTTGGGCGGGGGTGCCGGTGAAGATCCGGGCGTCGCTGGTGTACGGGTATCCCGCGAGGGCGTCCAGGCGCTCCCGGCGGGCCGCGGCCTCGGCGGGATCGTCGTCGAGGAAGACCACCAGGTCGCCGAAGATGTGCAGGGTCTCGTCGGCGCGGCCGGCCGCCGTCTGCTCGGCGCGGATCTCCTCGACGATGGCACGGGCCTGGCCGGCGTCGTGCGGGGTGACGTAACCGATGTCGGCGGCCCGGGCCACCAGCCGGTAGGGGACGGTCGCGTGGGCCAGGGCGCTGACGATCGGCTGGCCCTGGGGCGGGCGGGGCGTGATCGAGGGGCCCTTGACGCTGAAGTGCTTGCCCTCGAAGTCGATGTAGTGCAGCTTGTCCCGGTCGAGGAAGCGGCCGGTGGCGACGTCCCGGATCTCCGCGTCGTCCTCCCAGCTGTCCCAGAGTCGGCGCACCACCTCGACGTAGTCGGCGGTCTCGTCGAAGGCGTCGGCCACCGCTTCCTGCACAGCAGGCGTGTCGTAGTCCTCTATGCGGAACGGCGGAAACGTACGGCGTCCGAAGTGCGCGGCCTCGTTCTGGCGTGCCGTGATCTGTACACGCAGGCCCGCGCGGCCGGTGCTCACATAGTCGAGGGTGGCGATCGCCTTGGATATGTGGAACGGCTCCGTGTGGGTGGCCACCACCGTCGGCACCACACCTATATGGCGGGTCAGCGGGGCGACCCGGGCGGCGATGAGGACGGCGTCCAGGCGGCCGCGGACCTGGTCGGTGCGGCCGTCGGGTTCGGTGAAGGACGAGGACTGGAGTCCGAGGGCGTCCTCGATGGTCACGAAGTCGAGCAGACCGCGCTCGGCCTCGGTGACGAGGTCGGTCCAGTAGGCGGCAATGAGCAGTTCGCGGGGGCGGGCGACGGGCTCGCGCCAGGCGGCCGGGTGCCAGCCGGCGCCGTCGAGGGCGACGGCGAGATGCAGAGGGGAGGGTGACGAGGACACGGGAGTGGCGCCTTCCTGATCAGCCGTACGAGAGAGCCGGTCCCCGTACGAAGGGTGCGGCTGCGAGGACAACGGGTCAGGAGCAACAGAGCGCGCCGGCCACGCGCAGCAGGTCGATGTGTGGCCGGGAGTACAGGTGCAGGCGGCGGGGCGGGCCGGGTTTCACGACGCGGTGACGGGACACGGGACGCATGTGCCTCACCTCCGCCCTTGTCGGCCTCGCGCTCGCGGCTCGCCGAAGGGGCGCCACTCGCTGGTGAGCAAGCACAACAGCACGGCTATGCCTTTTCTTCCGGCTGTCCGGCTTCTTGTTCGTCCCGGCCTTGCGTTTCCGGCTGTCCACCCGGCGTGCGGACGAGCGCGAACCGCGTACGGCGGCGCAGGGTGAACCCGATCGACTCGTAGAGCCGGATCGCGTGGGTGTTGCTCGCGGCCGCGTGGAGGAAGGGGATGTCGCCGCGTTCCCTGTTGCCCGCCGCGACCGCGCGGACCAGCGGGTGGCCAGGCCGCGGCCGCGGTGGTCCGGGTGGGTGCAGACCGCGCTGATCTCGGTCCAGCCCGGCGGGCGGAGCCTCCCCCAGCCTCCGGCCGGGGGACCCCCATCTCGCTTCGCTCGCCGACCAGGGCGATCAGCCGCCCGCGGTCCCGGATGCCGAGGTAGGTGCCGAGCTCGACGGTACGGGGCAGGAAGGGGCCCGGCTGGGTGAGGGCGATCAGACCGAGGATCTCGGGTACGTCGACGGGTCCGAGCCGTACCGCTTCGGGTGCGGGTTCGGCGTGCAGCGCGGCGTCGACCATCTGGACGCCCTCACCGCTGTCCTCGATCTCCCAGCCGCCGGGCACGGTCTGGACCGCGGTGACCGGGGTGACGGTGCCGGGTCCCACCAGTGCGGCCAGGTCGTCCCAGGCGCGGGGATCGGCGGGGTCTTCCAGGGCGGTGAACGGGGAGACGTCCGTTGGGTAGCGGGCGGCCCGACCGACGCGCTCGGCGAGATGGGCGTGCGGGCCCGCCAGCGCAGCCCAGGCGGCGTTGTCCAGTATGTGAGGTTCCGTCGGGCTCGGGGACGGGGCATGGTCGACGCTGGTGGACATGGCGGTGCGGAGTCTCCCCTGTCTGGAACGTGGCGGGGCGCGGCCGGGACTCCGCCGTGACACGGCGGAGTCCGGTGGGCGGACGGCGGTCACGAGTTGTCGAGCGGCAGGCCGGCCGGGTTGACCTCGGAGGTGGCGACGGCCTCGTTGGAGAGGTTGTAGGCGGCGAGCCACTTGGCGTACTGACCGTTCTTGATCAGGTGGTTGATCGCGTCGGCGATGGGCTTGGCGAGCCCGCTGTCCTTCTTGGTGGTCGCCGCGATCAGGCCCTGCAGAGTGGCGCCGGCGCCGGAGAACGTGCCCGCGCTGCGGGTCGGGTTGGGCGACTTGGCGGTCTGCGTGATGTGGTAGGCGACGCCCGGGTTGGCGGCGAAGTAGGCGTCGATCTTGCCGCCGGTCAGCGCCAGGCTGACGGCGTTCTTGCTGGCGTAGTTCTTGACGGTGAGGGTCTTGCCCTCCTTCTTCAGCTTCGTCTGCCACTCCAGGAGGATCTTCTCCTGGTTGGTGCCGTTGTCGACGGCGACGGTCTTCCCGGCGAGGTGCTCGTAGTTGCCGTCGAAGTTCCAGGTGCTCTTCTTCAGCACCTCGAAGCCGAGGTTGTCCTTGCGGTAGGAGGCGAAGTCGTACTTCTTCTTGCGCTCCTCGGTGTCGGTGATGTTGGAGAAGGCCACGTCGACCTTGCCGCTGTCGATACCGACGAACATGTTCTCCCAAGTGGAGTTCTGCAGTTCGGGCTTGAGGCCGAGGACAGCGGCGACCAGGCGGCCGAAGTCGGGTTCGGCGCCGGTGAGGGTCTTCTGGTCCGAGCCGACGTACGCCAGCGGCGGGAAGCCGTCGGGCAGGGCGCCGACGCCTATCTCCAGCTTGCCGCTCTTGCTGACCGTCGCGGGCAGCTCGGCGCTGATCGACTTGACCTCGGAGACCTTGAGTGCGGTCTCCTTGGCGGCCCCGTTGGACACCTTGCCCACGGTGACCGTGCCGGCGGCGTCGGTCGTGGTGGCGGCGTCGCTGCTGCCCCCGCAGGCGGCGAGTCCGGCGGCGAGCGTGGCGACGGCGGTGCCTGCGGTCAGACCGCGGAGGAGTCGGCTGCGAAAGCTGAGGGTGCGCATGGCTGTCCTTGATGGTGAGCGGTGAGCAATGACGTGTGGGAGGTGGCGGTCATAGGACTTTGCTGAGGAAGTCCCTGGTCCGCTCGTGCTTCGGGTGGTTGAGGACCTCGGACGGCGAGCCCTGCTCGACGATCCGGCCGCCGTCGATGAACACGACCCGGTCGGCGACCTCGCGGGCGAAGCCGATCTCGTGCGTGACGACGACGAGGGTCGTGCCGCTGGTCGCCAAGTCCTTGATGACGGCGAGGACTTCTCCGACGAGCTCGGGGTCGAGAGCGGAGGTGGGCTCGTCGAAGAGGATCACGCCGGGCCGCAGAGCCAGGGCGCGCGCGATCGCCACCCGCTGCTGCTGGCCGCCGGACAACTGCCGCGGATACGCACCGGTCTTGTCAGCCAGTCCCACCCGCCCGAGGAGTTCGCGGGCGAGGTCCTGCGCCTCGGGCTTGCTGAGCTTCCCGGTGGCGACCGGGGCGGCGGCCACGTTGTCCAGCACGGTCAGATGCGGGAAGAGGTTGAAGTTCTGGAAGACGAACCCGATACGGCTGCGCTGCGCCAGGATCGCCCGCTCGCTCAGCTCCTTCAGCCGCTCCCCCTGACGCCGTACGCCGATCAGCTCGCCGTTGACGCTGACGTAGCCGATCTCGGGCTTCTCCAGGTGGTTGATGACCCGCAGCAGCGTGGACTTGCCGGAGCCGGACGGGCCGAGGATGACGGTGACCTCGCCGGGCCGTACGGTCAGGTCGACGCCGTCCAGCACCCGGTGGGCGCCGTACCACTTGTGCACGTCGTGGACCTCGACGGCAGCGGGCGCGGTCGCGAGGGTCTCGGCTGTCTCGGTGCTCATACGGCGGCCTCCCTGCGCGCACGTTCCCGCAGGTCCCGCAGGCCGGTGCGGAGCTTCTGCAGCGGGGTCGGCGGCAGGGTGCGGGTGGCGCCCCGGGCGAAGTACCGCTCGACGTAGAACTGGACGACGGACACGGCACTCGTGAGGATCAGGTACCAGACGGTGGCGACCAGCAGCAGCGGCACGATGTCGCCGGGATAGGTACTGCCCATCGTCTGCACCGAGCCGAACAGGTCGAGCAGCGACACGTAGAACACCAGGGACGTGCCCTTGATCAGGCCGATCAGCTGGTTGACGTAGTTCGGGGTGATGGATCTGAGGGCCTGCGGGAACACGATCCGGGTGAACTGGTAGCCCTTGGGCAGGCCGAGCGCGGCGGCCGCCTCATGCTGGCCCTGGTCGACAGAGAGGATGCCGCCGCGGACCACTTCGGACGCGTAGGCCGCCTCGTTGAGGCTGAGGCCGACGACGGCGACCGCCATGTCGGTGGCGAGCCGCGACTCGTCGAAGGTGACGAAGGCCGGCCCGAACGGCACCCCGAGGCTCAACGTCTTGTACAGGGCACTGAAGTTGTAGAGGAAGATCAGCACGACGATCAGCGGCACGGACCGGAACAGCCAGGTGTACACCCAGCTCACGGCCCGCAGCACCGGACTCCCGGAGAGCCGCCCGAGCGCGATCAGGATCCCGCCAAGCAACCCCAACACCGCGCTCAGCGCGGTCACTTCGAGGGTGATGACTAGCCCGTCGAGGATGGTGGGGCGCAGGAACCAGTAGCGGAAGCGGTCCCACTGGTAGAACGGGTTGGTGGCCAGGCCGTGGACGATCTGGGCGACCAGCACGAGCACGACGGCCGTGATGATCCAGCGGCCGGGACGCCGGAGCGGAAGGACTCGCTGCGCCGCCAGGGGCTTCGGCTCGGCGGGGGTGTCGGGGCGGGGGATCGCCTCGGCGGGCGGTGCTGATCCGGAGGACACAGCGATGCCCGGAGATTCACTCATGGAGGGCTCCAGCGGATTCGGACACCCCGGACCACGGAATGCGGCAGTACCGCGCCGAGCGGGAGCGGCTCGGCACGAGGCGACGCACGGGTACACGCGGAACGGGGGCTGGGCGGGGAGAGGGCACACCGCGACAGCGGTGGTCGTCAGAGACTCAGAAAGCCGTCAGCCTTGACAGAGGGCGCAACAAGCGACCGTACACAGCGCGCTGTTGACGCGCAGCAGGTCGACGGAGCGGTCCGCGCACAGCAGGACGCGGCCGAGGCGGCGCCATGCGACCGTCCCGTCAGCTGCGTACATCGCTGTCACCATCACTTCTCCGGCCCTGGGGCATCTCGTTGCGCGCCGCAAGTTAGGCATGCCCCGAAAAGAATGTCAATGCGAGTGACCACCAGGTGAGACCGCATACTCGGCCTTCTTGACGGCGCCACGGAGCGCGCCGAAACTGACGTGGACGGTCACGATTGTCAGCGCCCACGGCGCGGGTTCGCCCCGCTCGTGTGGTCATCGGCCCCGGCCCGCTGACAGGCAACCCTTCCACCGCGACGGGGTGCCCCGGGTGACGACCGGGTCCCGCCGGTGCGGCGGGGCAAGCGTGGTCTCGCGTCTCGCGAGCCCCGGAGGTGGGACCGGTGGGAATGCCCTGGAACGGCTTGACGAGGCGCCTGCACATCGATCTGTTGCGCGTCTCCAGCGCTTACTGATCCGCCACCGGTCCGTGCGATCCGGACCGGTGCGACAAGCGCAGTCGCTCCGCATTCGGCCGCTGGTGCCCACAAGGCGGCGGTGGCTTCCTCGTTCCCAAAGGGAGAGTCATGCCCGAGACAGCTTCGCGCAGTTCCAGTACAGACAACTCCAGTGTCTGTAACCAGAGTTCGTTCGCTTCGGGCCATCGCCCCAGAGCGGCCGTACCGTCCCCCCTCCCCCACCGCTTCCACAGCCGTATCGGCGTCGGTCTGGCCGGCGGCTTCTACCCGGCACCGCACCGCTACGAGCTGTTCCTGTCGGTGAGTTGTCCGCGCTCGCTGCGCATCTCGATCAGCCTCGGCCTGCTCGGCCTGAAGGACTCGGTCGCCAGCACACTCCTGGCGCACCCCGCCGAGACACCCGACGCCTTCGCCTCGCTGCGCCGTGCGTACGAGGCCACGGTGCACCACTACGACGGGCCACTGACGGCGCCCGCGCTGTGCGACCGGTGGAGCGGGCGCATCGTCAGCAACCACACTCCGGACATCCTCCGCGACCTCGCGGGCCTGCTGTCCGGCCACGACGGAGCCTGCCCCTCCGCGCTGCGCCCGCCGGCCCTTGCCGCGGACATCGACGCCCTCCATGACCTGCTGGATCGGGACGTCACCCCGGCCGCCCAGCCCTCAAGACGATCGGCGGCACTGGACCTGCTGGACCGTCGGCTCGCCGGGCAGCCCTATGCGCTGGGCGAGGAGCTGACGGCCGCGGACGTGGACCTGTGGGTGGCGCTCGTCCATCTCGGCCCAGCCGGAACCCTCAGCTCGCACCCCCGGCTCCGGGACTACGTACGCCGCCTCGGCGACCACCCCGCCTTCCGGGGCAGGACCCACGCGGTGCCCGACGCGGCGTGAGCCCCGGGGCTCAGGTGCCCGTCGCGAGCGGCCGGGACGGATCCTGTGACCATTCCTCCAGCGAACCGTCGTACAGGGCGATGTCCTGACGGCCCAGCAGCGTGAGGGCGAGCGCGGTGCCGGCGGCGGAGATGCCGCCGCCGCAGTAGAGGATCACCGGCGACTCCTCGCCCTTGAGGACCGTGCCGACGCGTTCGGCGAGTTCGGCGGCGGGCAGGAACCGGCCCGTGCCGTCGAGGAGGCCATGCCCTGGCAAGCTGAGACTGCCGGGGATGTGGCCGCGTCGGCAGTGGCAAGAGCACACTGTTCAACCTGATCTCTGGTCTGGACAGGCCCACTTCGGGCGAGATCCTGGTAGAGGGCGCCCTCGCGTCCGTGGCCTCGGGCAAGGTCGCCTACATGCTCCAGAAGGATCTGCTGTACCCCTGGCGCACAGTGCTCGACAACACGGCGCTGGGGCTGGAGGCCCAGGGAGTGCGGAAGAAGGAGGCGCGGCGCAGGGCCGGCGAACTCTTCGACGCCTTCGGACTCGACGGCTTCCAGTCCTCGTATCCCTTCCAGCTCAGCGGCGGTATGCGGCAGCGCGCGGCCCTGCTGCGCACGGTCGTTCTGGAGCGGCCGGTGCTGCTGCTCGACGAGCCGTTCGGCGCGCTCGACTCGCTCACCCGCACCGAGATGCAGCTGTGGCTGGCCGACATGTGGCAGCGCTACCGCCGGACTGTCGTGCTGGTCACGCACGACATTTGCGGGGCCGTCTTGCTCGCCGACACGGTGCATGTCCTTTCGCCCCGCCCGGCCACGGTCGTGGAGCGCATCGAGGTGCCGCGCTCCGGCCCGCGCGGCCTCGACGCCCTCACCGAACCGGAGTTCGCGGCGACCGAGCGGCGGCGGCTGGACTCCCTCAGCGACCGGGCGAGCCAGGCGAACACGGTGACGACCGGATGAGCGGGCTCCTGGCCCACGGCATGGGTACAGAACCGGTGGCCCCCGACTGGCCGCCGCTCACCGAGACGGAGGTCGAGGCCGTCGTCGGTCCCGCGCAGGTACTGTGGCGCAGCCCGCGCCCGCTGTCGGCGGCCGCCCTGGTCGAGCGGGGCGGAAGACGGCTCTTCGTGAAACGGCACCACCGCGACGTACGCACCCTGGAAGGTCTGGCCGAGGAGCACGCCTTCCTGCGGTATCTGCGGGACCGGGGTGCGCCGGTCGTGGAGGTGCTGGGGGCCGAGGCGCGCGGGGAGTGGGTGTACGAGGTCCATACGGCCGGAACGGGGACGGATCTCTACCGGGACGCGCTGTCGTGGTCGCCGTTCGCGTCCGTGGCCCATGCCCGGGCCGCCGGTGCCGCACTGGCCCAACTCCATCTGGCGGCTGAGGGGTTCGGCGCCCCGAGGCGACGCCCGCAGCCCCTCGTCTCCTCCTTCAGTATCTTCGCGGCGGTCGACCCCGAGGCCGCGGTGGAGGCGTATGCGGCCGAGCGACCGGCAGTGGTCGCGGCGTTGGCGGGCCGTCCCTGGCGGGAGGACCTGCGCGCGGTTCATCTTCCCTTCCACCGGCGCCTGCTGCCCCACCTTGGCCGCCTCGCACCGCTGTGGACGCACAACGACTGGCACGCCTCGAACCTGCTGTGGGACCCGGCGACCGGCACGGTCTCGACCGTCCTCGACTTCGGCCTCAGCGACCGCACGACCGCCGTCCACGACCTCGCGACCGCCATCGAGCGCAACACCGTCCAGTGGCTCGACCCGTCCCGCCCCGTCCGCCCAGGCGACGTGGACGCGCTCCTCGACGGCTACACCTCGGTACGCCCGCTCAGCCCCGCCGAGTCGGCTGCCCTGCCTGAGCTGCTGCCGCTCGTGCACGCGGAGTTCGCCCTGTCCGAGCTGGGATACTTCCACGGCATCACCGGATCGTGGGCCAACGCCGATCTGGCGTACCGGTATCTGGTCGACCACACCCGGTGGTTCACGACCGGCGACGGACTCCGGCTCCTCGATCGAGTACGGCTGTGGACGCGTCGTTCCTAGGGCGATGCGCTTCTGCCACGCCACGGTCCAAGGCCGCCTGCACCGCGGGGGACGAGGTTCATCGGTGAGTTCGAGAGCCGGCGAAGGGGACCTGGGCGGCAGGCAGCTTGTCGTCGTCGGTCACTCGTTCGCCGTGGGCGGCCACGGTTACGGTGCTCATCCGGCGGCCGCCAGCAGGGCTGTACGGCTGCCGAGGGCGTCGGAGAACTGGTCGACGACCTGTGCGAGGGCCTCTGCCGCGCCCTGGGCGACGGTCAGGGTGCCGTCGTCGCTCGCCGTGATGTCCTTGTCGAGCGTGAACCAGCCCTGGACGATGTGCGCGGCGCCCATGGAACTGAGCACCGGGCGCAGGGCGTAGTCGATCGCCAGGACGTGCGCCGTTGTCCCGCCAGTCGCCAGCGGCAGGACCGTCTTGCCGGCCAGGGCGTACTGCGGCAGCAGGTCCAGCAGGGACTTCAGCAGTCCGGAGTAGGCGGCCTTGTAGACGGGTGTGCCGATCACGACCCCGTCGGCACGGTCGAACAGCGCGGTCGCCTCGACGATCGCCGGGTGCCGGAAGTCGGCGCCGAGCAGAGCCTCGGCGGGGATAGTGCGGACGTCCAGGGGGATCACCTCGTGTCCCTGGGCCGTGAGCCGCCGGTCCAGGTGGCGCAGCAGGCGGGCGGTACGAGAGGTGGCGGAGGGACTTCCGGAGACGGACAGGACGGTGGCCATGGCGGACCTTTCGGGAGCGTGAGGTAGGGGTGGGATCGCGGTGCGCGGCCGCGTACCACGGCGTGCTGCGGCCCCGTATCCCTGCGACGGCTACTTGTTGGTCTCGGGCGGTCGGGGCGGGTTGATCTCGGACTTGGTCACGGCCTCGTCGTACAGGCCCCAGTGCTCCAGCACCTTGGCGTACGTGCCGTTGTGGATGATCTCGTTGAATGCGTCGGCGAGCGGCTTGACCAGGCCGCTGTCCTTCTTGATGGTGACCACGATGAGGCCCTGGAGGGTGACGCCGGCGCCGGAGTAGGTGTCGACAACCTCGGCCCTCCCGGTGGTGACCGCGTGGCAGGCGGCGGTCGGGTTGGGGTCGAGGTAGAGGTCCATCCGGCCGGGCTGAAGGGCGAGGTAGGTGTCGCTGTCGTTCTTCTGATGCCACGGACGCTCACAGGTCGGCTGCCTTTCCCTGGTATGGCGCGGCCGGCAGGTGCTTTTCGAAAGGCAGGGGGCCGATGGTTTCCGGGTCGGCCTCGGTGTCGAACAGCGGGGTGTAGCCGGTCGTCAGGTACAGGCTGCGGGCCTCGGGCTGGCGCGGACCGGTTGTCAGGTAGATCCGCCGGTAACCGCGGGCCCTCGCCTCACGCTCCAGCTCGGCGACGACGCGTCGGGCCAGGCCGCGCCGCCGGCGGGCGGAGTGCGTCCAGATCCGCTTCAGCTCGGCCGTGGTCGCGTCGTACCGGCGGAAGGCGCCGCCCGCGACCGGCTCGCCGTGTTCGAGGAGCAGGAGCAGCATTCCGCCGTGCGGGGCAGTGAACTCCTGGTCGGGATAGCGGGCGAGTTCGGCGTGGGCGTCCTTGCCGTAGCGCGTCGAGTACTCGTCGCCGAGTTCACGCAGCAGCGGTCTCACCCGCGGGTCGGACACGGTCACTTGAGTGACCGTCAGCTCGGTTGCATGCGGCGGTGGTTGTGCGACGGAGGTCATCCATTCACCGCCGCGAGGTTCTGCGTGCCGCGCACCGCCCGCTCGGCGTCGCGCTTGGCGACCTCCTCGCGGACGATCGGGATCACGTACCGACCGAAGTCGATCGCGTCGCCCAGCAGGTCGTAGCCGCGGGCGGAGAGGATGTCGACGCCGAGGTCGTAGTAGTCAAGGAGCGCCTGGGCGACCGTCTCCGGGGTTCCGACCAGGGCGTTGGAGTTGCCCGCGCCACCGGTGGCGGCGGCTGTCGGGGTCCACAGGGCGCGGTCGTAGCGCTCCCCGCCTCGGCGATGGCCAGCAGTCGCTGCGAGCCGGCGTTCTGCGGTTGTGCATGCCCGTTGTGGCGCTTGGTGACCGGCTCGCCCTTCTCCTTGCGGGCCTTGATCGCGCCGACCGTGCTGTGGGCCTTCTCCCAGGCCGGTCCCTCGGTCGGGGCGATGATCGGGCGGAACGCGACCTGGATGCGCGGCACGTCGGTACGGCCCGCGGCCTTCGCGGCGGCCCTCACGGCCTCGATCTGCTCGGCGGTCTTCTCCAGGGGCTCGCCCCACAGGCAGTAGACGTCGGCCTCCGCGCCCCCTGCGGCGTACGCGGCAGGCGACGAGCCCCCGAACGACACGTTCGGGCGGGGCTGCTGGACCGGGAAGACGTCGCTGACGAAGTCATGGAAGCGGTAGTGCTCGCCCTCGTGGTCAAAGGGCTCGTGGGTGGTCCAGATCTTCTTGACGATCCGGATGTACTCGCGGGTGCGGGTGTAGCGCTCGTCCTTGGTCAGGGTGTCGCCCTCGCGGCCCTGTTCGAGGTCATTGCCGCCGGTGATGAAGTGCACGGTCAGCCGGCCCTCGCTGATCTGGTCGAGGGTGGCGAAGGTCTTTGCGGCGAAGGTCGGGTACGAGACGTTGGGCCGGTGGGCGAGCAAGATCTGGAGGCGGTCCAGCCTGCTCGCGATGTAGGCGGCGGCCGGCGCGGGATCCGGCGATCCGGAACCGTAGGCGAACAGCACCCGGTCCCAGCCGTGGTCCTCGTGGGCCCGGGCGAGCCGGAGCGTGTACTCCTTGTCGAAAGCATCGCCGGAGCGCGGGGTCGTTTCGGAGCCGTCGTTGGTGGCGGCGATGCCAAGGAATTCCACTGGCATGGGAGATTGCCTTTCCTCAAGTCCTCTGGGTCCGTGCCGTGGGCAGCACGCGGGCACGGCGCAGCAGCCCTCGGCGCGGCCGGGTGTGACGGCGCTTCAGAGGGCTGGGAACCAGGTGGTGGGCAGGTGTGATGATGCCGAGGAATGGGCCTCGGGCGAGGTCAGGCGGCGGCAGCGCGTGTCAGGTCACGCGGGACCGTCCATACGCGGATTCAGCGTGTGTTCAGCGCATCTGTACTACGGTGCCGCGAAGGGAGGAACTCAGCCCACGACGGGGCACCGAGGGAGGAACGGGCCGGCCGGACGGCCCGTTGCCGCATCAGGCGCAACACGCGGCGGACCACACCCGACCGAAGTCGATGTGGTCGCGGGTGACCAGGCGCTGCTCGGCATTCATGCGATCAATTGAGCAGTACATCTCTCCTCTCGTCAACTACGGCCCGGATGATGGACCGGCGTTGAGCAGTTCCTGTACATGGTTGACACATGCATGCGTTGGATACATACGGTCGAGGCCGGACAGGCTCCGCCCCGCGCGGCAGCCGTACCGGCCGCGTTGAGGAACGCGGCGAGCGTGATGACGCGAAACCCAGCCACCGCCCCGTACCGCGCTGTGTCTGCGCGGCATCCACGAACGTGCGCCGCCAGGTGGTTACGGACGCCCGTGCGTCCCTCCCCTGGAGAGCCTCCTGACGGTCTCGCCATCGGACGTCACCGATCCCTCCCGCGTCACCGATTCCGTCCCACCCGCAGGACGCCTGAAAGCCTCCGGCCACGCCCCCGGCCACCCAGTCCCCGACGGGGATCTGTCACGGATCGTGCCGCGCCGGCATGTCGGCCGCCGGCTGCCGCGGCGCTGCCGGTCTTCGCGATGGTGGTCAACTCCGTCGTCCGCAACCGCGCCTTCCAGTGGGACGTGGTCGACCGGTACTTCACCACCGTCGCCGTGCTCGACGGGCTGCTGCTCACCCTGTGGTTGACCAGCGTGGTGATGGTGCTTGGCTTCCTGCTCGGCACCCCCTGGCCGTGATACGGCTATCTGCCAACCCGGTGCTGCGCAGGCTGAGTTGGGGCTACACGTGGATCTTCCGGGCCACCCGGCTGCTGGTGCAGCTGCTGTTCTGGTTCAACATCGGCGCCCTCTACCCGACGCTCGGCATCGGCATCCCCTTCGGGCCCCAGTTCGTCACCGTCACAACGGTCAACCTGCTCGGCCCCACCCTCACCGCCGTCATCGGCCTCACCCTGCACGAAGTCGCCTACGCCGCCGAGGACGGGGGTCCCGCGCTCGAGCGAAGTCGAGAGTGGGGGAGCGCGGCGGCATCCTCTCCGTCGACTCCTGCCAGACGGAGGTCGCCCAGGCCCTCGGCATCGGCAGACGGCGCACCCTGCGCCGGATCGTCATCCCGCAGGCGATGCGCTCCATCGTCCCGACCTCGGGAAACATGCTGATCGGCACTCTGAAGGGCACCAGCATCGCCAGCGTGCCCGCCGTGCCCGACCTGCTGTACTCGGTGCAGCTGGTCTACAACTAGACCTACCAGGTCATCCCGCTGCTGATGGTCACGTGGCTCCGCCCGCGCGCTGCCGCCCACGCCTCCGCAAAGGCTCAACGTCCGTCCGGCCGCACTTCGTGCCCGGCTGGACAGCGCGAGCGCACCCGACGCCCGCCCGGCGGTCGACGGTGACCGGTGAGCCCGCCCACGGTGTTGCGTTCCCTACATTTCCTATCGAATTACTAGGGATATGTTGACGGCCTGCCCGGCGGGTGCGCAGGATGATGTACATGTCCCACACGCAGCAGCGACTCGTTCGCCGTCGGCATGTCGACTTTGGTCACGTCGTCAGCGCCGCCTGCTGTCGCGTGTAAGGCACGCGGCTCACACGTTGCGCGTGCCGCTCCGCTCCTTCTTTCTCCTCCCAGGTGATCAGGCGAACCCACCCACTGCGCCTGATGGCCCGACGTACTCCTGAAGGACGACCGCCATGACCACGGCACTTCCGGCCCAGGCCACTCCACCGGATTCACCACTCCCCGACATGCGCCATCTCCGCCTCGTGGGCGACACCGCGCAGAGCGGCGCTGAGGAACACGGTTCCGCACCCCTCGTCGGTTACCTCGTGCTCGTCCCCGAGGGCACCGATGCCGCCGAGCTCTTCGCGAAGGACGTGCCGCGGCCGGAGATCCGACCGGTCGCCTACACGGACTCACCTTCTGTGCAGCAGACGGGCGTCGGTGTTGTCCGCATCGATCCCGCGCGACATGTCGCAGATGTGGACGGACGTGAACTCGACCTCACCTAACTGGAGTTCGGGCTGCTGGCCCGTCTCGTTCTACATCCCCACCAGGTGCACTCGCGCGAGCAGTTGATGGCCGGCATCTGGGGCTACGACCACGTCGGCGACGGCCGCACCGTGGATGTCCACATCGCGCGGCTGCGCCGCAAGCTGGGCAGGGCTCACCGGCACCGGATCGTCACCGTACGGCGCGTGGGCTACAAGTACGTGCCCGACCAGCAAGAGATCCCCAACACCGCACCTTGCTACCGACCTTGAGGAGACCACCGCCATGGGCGTTGCCACCGCGCCGTCCGGCCCCGCCTCGGAATCCGACCGGACGGGGCCCGGCCGTGCGCACTGGCTGCGCGTGGCCCGCGAGACGGCGGACGACCTCGCCACGGACGCGGTGGCCCGGGAGCAGGCGGGCAAGGCCCCGTTCGACGAGGTGTCCCGACTGCGTGAAGCGGGACTGCTGACGCTCCTCATACCGGCCGAGCTCGGGGGAGGCGGCGCGGACTGGCCCACGGCCTACGCAGTCGTCCGGGAGATCGCCGCCGCCGACGGCGCGATCGGTCAACTGCTCGGCTGTCACTACTTCCTGTCGTGGAACGCCCGGTTCTTCACCGAGCCCTCTCTCGCCGCTCAGATCGAGCGGAAGTCCGCGACGGAGCAGTGGTGCTGGGGCGGTGGTTTCGCCCGTCAGGAACTGCCTCTGACACTGGCCAGGAAGGCCAGGGGCTATGTGCTCGACGGTCGGCAGAGCTACGCCACCGGGGTCCTGGTCGCCGACCGCCTCGCCGTGCGGGCCGAGCGGGCCGACACCGGCGAACCACTCGCCGTCGTCGTCGATCCCGCCCATCACGGCGTGAGGATCGACGGCGACGCCGACACCTTCGGCCAGCGGCTCGCGGCCGGCGGCAGCGTGGAGTTCGACGCCGTACCGGTCGCCGCCCACAACGTACTCGGCTCCCTGTCCGCGGACGAGGACATCCTGTCACCCCTGACTGCTCTCACCTCGCCGGTCGGACGTCTCCTCTCCGTCCAGCTCCTTCTCGGCATGGCCGAGGGAGTGCTCGCCGAAGCCCGTGAGTACAGCCGGGCAGGCCACTCACCCTGGCAGCCCGCCTGGCCGGTCGACTCCCCTCAGGACCCGCAGGTGCTGACCGCCTACGGAGAACTCACCGTCCTGACCCGCTCCGCGTCCGCACTCGCCGAGCAGGCACTGGAAGCCGTGCACGGCGGGCTGGCACGCGGCGAAGACCTCACCTACGACGAGTACGCGGAGATCTCGGTCCTCGTGGCCATGGCCGAAGCCGCTGCCTCCAGGGCTGCGCAGGAATCCACCGCCCGCGCCCTCGACATCATCGGCTCCCGCTCCGCGTCCTCGCGGCTGGGCTTCGACCGCTTCTGGCGCAATGCGCGGACCCACACCTTGTACGAGCCCGTCGCCCACCGACTCCGCGACGTCGGGGACTACTTCCTCAACGGTGCGCACCCTCCGTTCATCCTGCCTGTCTGACCGTGACGACCCGGAGCGCCGGATGAGTGATAGGGCGCGCATCTTCCACAGTTGAGCGTGCGCTGGGTCGGCGGGAGCTCGCGGCCGGGTGGGCGTGTGAGCGGTGTTGTCACCCATGGTCCGGCGCCGAGGTAGGCGCGGTCGGCGAACATCGTCCCCGCCGGTGTCGACGGCACCCTCAGCCACGTCATCGACGGCGACGGCGCCTCCCACTACACGCCCGCCGCGGCCTGAGCCCCTCGGCCGCCGGGCGGGGACACCTGCCCTTGTCCTGCGGCCGGCCGCAGCGGACACCGACCGAAGCCGTACGGGATAATGCACACATGCGGATCTCAGCCAGGGCGGACTACGCGGTACGTGCCGCGCTGCAACTCGCCGCGTCACGGGATGACAGGCCACTGAAGACCGAGGCCATCGCCGACGCCCAGGACATCCCGCACAAATTCCTCGAAAGCATCCTGAACGACATGCGCCGGGGCGGCCTCGTCCTCAGCCAGCGCGGCGGCAACGGCGGCTACCGACTGGCCAAGCCCGCCGATTCCATCAGCATCGCCGACGTCATACGCGTGGTGGACGGACCGCTGGTCTCGGTGCGCGGGGTCCGGCCCCCGGAACTGTCCTACACCGGCCCCGCCGAGTCGCTGCTCCCCTTGTGGATCGCGCTGCGGTCCAACGTGCGCGAGATCCTTGAGGGCGTGTCGCTCGCCGACGTCGCATCGGCCCAACTGCCCGCCGATGTGTCCGCGCTGACCAACGCCCCAAGCGCCTGGGTAAACCCCTGACGGGCTGGACCACTCACGGCTGATTCCAAAAAGCGAGATGGTTCCGTCCATGATGTGAACACCCCCTTGGGACGGGCACCGCCTTCTGCCACGATCCCTATCAACCAGGTAGGAAAACTAGGGATCATCTGTGGGGGTGGCCATGAGAACGCTCCACCGCTCAGCCCGGCTGCTGCCCCTTCTGACCTCGCGTCGTCACATCGACCTCGGTCGTACGTCCAGCGCCATCTGTCGCCCCCTCTGACGCCACAGAACCTGACGCTCTCCGAACCAGCGCTGCCTCCCCGCCGCTCCGCCTCCGTCGGCGGATCGGACAGCCTGGCCTGACTACGCCCCCCACGTTCCACTTCTCAGGCCGCGACGGCATGCCTGCCGCCGATGGCCGAGGAGTGGAGTGTTGGTTCGTGCCGACAAGCAGTACGCCTCGCATTTCCGTACCTCCCTGATCACCCATCCCCTGAGAGGACACCTCCGTGTCTGCCGCAAGACCGCTCACCGCCCTGCGCACCATCGCCGTCATAGCCGCGCTCCCCCTCCTCGCCCTCGCCGCCTGCAGCTACGGCTCCGACGCCAAGGACGACACCAAGGCGAAGGTCGCCGCCGAGTCGAAGAAGATCGACGGTCTCGACTCCGTGAAGATCGGCTACTTCGGCAACCTGACGCACGCCACCGCACTGGTCGGCAACCAGAAGGGCTTCT
>NZ_JBVHRI010000055.1:0-26223 GCF_055566975.1 Streptomyces sp. NPDC027189 | reverse complement strand
GCGCCAGTACAGCGGCACCGCGGGCAGAACCGAGAACTGCCAGATCGGGACGTTTTTGGCCTACTCCTCGGCCAAGGGTCGCGCCTTGATCGACCTATCACCGGGTGGTAGGCGCGTATCGACCCCAGGGCGAAGGCGGGCATGAGGATGTCGTGCGCCTTGGCCCAGTTCGGCTCGTCGTTGAAGGCGGTGAACAGGCCGTCGCCGGCGAACTCCCTCACGTTCACGAGCCCCTGGCTCAGGGCCTTGGAGAAGCGCTGTTCGTCAGCGAGCTCCGTGACCAGGTCCAGTCCACTGACGAAGAGCGTGTCGTGGCCGTGCAGGCGCTGGACGAAGACCGGGCCGTGCCCCCGGGCCAGCTCCATCAGCTGGAGGACAGGCGTCTCGCCGGGCCCGGTGGCGGAGATGTCGATCACGGGAACGCCGTCCGGAACGTCTTCGCTCGCCGCCTGTGGCAAGGACTGGGTGTCGGTCATGGAGATGCACCCCTCTGCGGTGGATCGTTCAGGGACTGTCGCCCTAGGTGGGCGGCACTCCTCCACCGTCACTCCGCCGGAATGCCCTGGATCGCGCCACTGCTACTAATTCTTGTAGAGGTATCGGTGCGCGTGGGATTGCCATCCCTCCACACCACATGTACGTCCGGCGGGAGCAGCGAATGGACACTCCAGAGCATCGGGCGGGCGGCGAGTCGAGCCCGCGCGCGCCGCAGCGGGACAGCGACCAGGCGGTCTACTGGCGCAACCAGGCCATCGCGTTGTTCGACCGAATTCCGCTCCCCGTCGCCTTCTGCGACGCGGAGGGCACCGTCATCTCGGCCAACCACGCCATGGCCTCGGAGTGGGGCACGCTCGCCGGCCGCCTCGTCGGACGCCGCGCCCTGGACCTCTTCCACCCCACGGCGCAGCGCCGGCTCGATCCCCTCTCGGAAGCGCTACGGCTGCGCCGCAGGGCGCGGTATCCGGTCGAGGTGACCTGGTGCCCGGCGGTCGGCGCGGAACGACGCGGCGAGCTGACCATCGACGTGATCGGCACCGCGCCCGACGGTCCGCTCAACCTGCTTCTCGTCCTGCGCGTCTCCGAGGAACCGGCCGACCTGCCGGTCTCGCAGACGAAGGCATCCGGACAGGCCAGTGACATCGAAGCACGCATCCTCGCCCTGGCGGCCAGCGGCTTCACGAGCACCCGCATCGCCACCGAGGTCGGCCTGACCGCAGACGTGTCAACTATCACCTGGCGCGCCTGTCCCGGCGTTGGGGAGTCATGAACAGAACGGCTCTGGTGGCACGCGCCTACGTGAACGGGGTGCTCTCACCGCATGCCTGGCCACCCGCGCCCGCCGAAGTCGAACCCGCCCGGGAACGGGAGGAACCGCCACGGTGACCCGTTCGCCGATGAGGGCCGA
Source organism: Streptomyces sp. NPDC027189 (assembly GCF_055566975.1). NCBI lineage: Bacteria > Bacillati > Actinomycetota > Actinomycetes > Kitasatosporales > Streptomycetaceae > Streptomyces > Streptomyces sp. NPDC027189. The sequence goes on along the minus strand of NZ_JBVHRI010000055.1, from coordinate 24,818 downwards.
CGGGTTACGAGCAGCGAAGTGATGTTCGGACTCGCTTCTCAGAGACGGACGACGACCAGGGCAATGTCGTCACTGGCTCCCTTGCTGACGCCGAGGTGGGTCAGGAGAGTGTCGGCGATGTCCTCCGGTGCGAGCCCGACACACCTTTCCACGAGGGCGTCGGTCAGTCGGTGAATGCCGGTGTCGATGTCCTCGTCACGGCGCTCGATCAGGCCGTCGGTGTAGAGCACAAGGGTCGAGCCGCGGCCGTACTCGATACCGATCTGAGGGCGGGGGACATGCTCCGGGCGGGCTCCCAGCGGTGGGTCTGTGGCCCGGTCCAGCAGTGTGCAGCGCCCGTCAGGGTGCAGTAGGACCGGAGGGGGATGGCCGGCGCTGCTGTACATGACCAGTCGGGAGCGCGGGTCGATCAGCGCGGTGACGACCGTGGTTGCCATGGCCCCTTCGATCGAGCGCGCATACACGCCCAGGAGCTCCAGAGCCTGGGCGGGCCCGGCCGCGGCCCGGCTGGCGGCGGACAGTGCGCTGCGCAGCCTGCCCATGACGGTCGCGGCCTCCAGCCCATGACCTACCACGTCCCCGACGGCCACCCAGAACCGGCCGTCCGGCAGATCGACAGCGTCGTACCAGTCGCCGCACACATTCAAAGAGCCGACCGCGGGCAGGTATCGCACCGCGACATCCTGGTGCCGGGCCAGGTCGGGCGACTGGAGCATCGCCTCCTGCAAGGTGATGGCGACCCGCCGCTCGCGGGTGTTGGCCCGGCGCAGATCTTCGTTGAGACGCTGCACTTTCCGGGCGCGCTCGTACAGTTCGGCCTCCGTCCGCTGCCTGGCCCCGGGCTTGTCGGGGAGGCGCCCTTCGCGGGCGAAGGCGGTTACGTCTTCCACATGGAGGAGAATCCAGCTCACCTGCCCCTCTGGTCCCAATACCGGCGTGTTGATCAGGGACCACCATCGCTCCTCGAACTCGCCAGGTCGGCTCGCGACAGGGATGTCGTACCTCAGCAGCGCCGTCGTGTCCGGCTCCCGGGTGGAGAGCGCCCGCTCCAGCGAGGCCGCCACCAGGGCGCGCACGTGATCCGCATCGGGGTCCGCGGGGTTCACCAAGAGGGCGTCGAAGAAGGGCTTCCCGATCAGATCCTCGCAGGCGCGCCCCGTTACCTGGCAGTACGCCCTGTTCACGGCGGTGATCATCAAATTCGGAAGGAGCACCAGGCACGGGCTGGGGGTGGCAGCGAAAAGCGCAGCGTAGTCGACCTCCGCTGTGGCCGCTCGCACTGTTCCAGCCGCCGAACTGCCCACCTCTTCACTGTATGAGGGCCGTACGGGTCTCGCTCACCGGGCACAACATCCGTCGTCGGTGCAAACCAGGCCAGGTCCCTGGCCAGGGCGGGCCCGGCACGGCTGTCCTCCTGTCCTGCCCTAACCCACCGGCCGCGACCGCTCGACCGCCCGCCATGGCGGCGGCGCCGAGTGCGCGGCTCCGCGGTCCGCTCCCGCTTTGCGAGCGGCTTCGGCAGGGGTGATTCTGGGGGAGAGGCATGCCGATCCAATCGTGAGATGAGGCTTGTCGTCGATCTCAACCGGCGCCAACCGAACCTGACCGTCCCCCTCATCGAGGAAGTGCTGCGGTACGAGCCCCCGGTCCGGTTCATCCCGTGGACGACGGCCCTGGACGACATCGACATCGCCGGCACCACCATCCCCAAGGGCGCGCCGGTCTGGCTCATGCCGGCCGCGGCCAACCGCGATCCCAAGCGCTTCGAGAACCCCGACCGGTTCGATCCCGACCGCACGGACAACGAGCACCTCGGCTTCTACACCGGCATCCACTACTGCTTCGGCGCCCCGCTCGCCCGGATGGAGGCGCAGCTCGCCCATCCCGAGCTGTTCCGCGGGTCGAGGACCTCCAACTGCGGCAGGACCCTCCGCCGTACCGCGCCAACGCGGTGCTGCGCGGCCCCCGCCACCTCCCCGTGGCCATCGGGGGCCTCACCGGATGAGTGCCCTCACGTGAGGGCCGGGTCAAAGGTCCAGTCGGAGTTTGAGCAGGCAGACGATCACGTCGGTGCGGGAACTCAGCAGGCCGGCCATGAGAAGGCCGCGCTGGTTGTGGAGGATCCGGTAGCGGTCGTGCATGGGTTCCAGCTGCGGGATGAGGACGGTGACCTGCCGGTCGTCGCGGGAGATCCGCTCGACGTAGTGGACGACGGGACGCACCAGGGAGTGCTCCGGGCTGTCGATGATGTCCAGCCGCGCACCAGGGTTCCACTGGGCCCAGCCGGCGCGCATGGCGTCCGCCTTCGCCTGGTCGTCGAAGACGGCGACCACAACGACCTCGTCGCCCAGCGTGTACGCGGCGTTGACGGCGGAGACGGCGACCGCGTCGACCCCGCCCAGGGGAACGACGACCAGACTGCGGGTTCGTGTGGGCTGCGGTGGGGTGCCGTCCAAGCTGAGCTTTTCCCCGACGAGCGTGTAGTAGCGCTCGATCCGGGAGAACAGCAGCATCAGCAGCGGCACGAGGATGACCACGATCCAGGCGCCGGCCAGGAACTTGGTGGTGAGCAGGACGATACCGGCGACGGCGGTCAGCACGGCCCCGATGCCGTTCACCAGTGTCCGGGGCAACCACACGCCGGGGCGCTGCGAGATCCAGTGCCGGACGAGACCGGTCTGGCTGATGGTGAAGCCGACGAAGACACCGATGGCGTACAGCGGGATCAGCCGCTGGGTGTCGGCGCTGACGATGATCAGCAACACAGCGGCCAGCACCGCCAGAGCGGCGACGCCCCAGCGGTGGACGGGCCGCTCCGAGCGCAGGGCGAACATATGCGGGAGACGGTCGTCCTTGGCAAGGAGACTCATCAGGACCGGTAGACCGCCGAAGCTGGTGTTCGCGGCGATGCCCAGCACAAGGGTGATGGCGTAGTAGACCCATCCCGTCCCGAAGGCACCGGCAGTCAGCTGGGCCAGCAGCGTCACACCACCGCGCGGCACGACGTGATGACGGCGGATCGCCAAGGACAGCCCGATGAGCATGGCGCCCAGCAGCAACCCCAGCAACAGCTCGGTGTGTTGCGCCCGTCTGACGCGAGGCCGGCGGAACATCGGAACGGAGTTGGCGATGGCCTCCACTCCGGTCAGCGCCGAACATCCCGCGGAGAACGCCTTGAGCACCAGGAGGACGCCCAGCGCCTCGACAGCGGGGAACGACTCGTGTGTTCCCACTGTTGCCGAAGGCTGTGACCGGAACAGCCCCACGACGATGACACTGATCACGCTGATGACGAACAGGGCCATGGGCAGCAGCAGCACCCGTGCGCTGTCGGCGATGCCGCGCAGGTTGACGGCGGTGATGACGGCAAGTGCAATCAGGCACACGGCCAGAAGGTGGTCGGAAAGGACGGGGAACGCCGATGCGAGGCTCGCGGCGCCGGCGGCGAGGCTGACGGCGACGGTGAGGACGTAGTCGACGATGAGGCTGGCCGCTGCCAGCAGGCTGACCGGTCTGCCCAGACTTCTTCGCCACCGCGTAGGATCCGCCGCCGTCCGGGTGTACGGCGATCACCTGGCGGTAGGAGACGACCAGGACGGCCAGCAGTCCGGCGATGACCAGCGTGATCGGCAGCATCGCCGTGAGCGCGCCCGATCCGGCGGCCACTAGTACGACAACGATGGCTTCCGGGCCGTACGCGACCGAGCTGAGGGCGTCCAGCGACAGTGCGGCCAGCCCTTGGACCACTGTCAGGTGGGACTTTCCGCCTTCACCGTGCCGCCGTGGGACCTTGGGGTGCGGTTTCCTGGGTGCCGGCCCCAGTGTCATGGCAAGCTCACCGATCCTTCGGCGGGTGTATCGCCGGCACCGGGCTGCGGGCCGTTCATCAGCGCCGCATCACCGTGCGTGGCGGACGGATCGGGCGAGGCAGGCACACTGCGCTTCCCGGCGCCGGTCGGGAGGAACGGCAACGCTCATGACGTCTCCGCTTCGGTCGAGAGGTGACCACTGCATTCCAGCTTCGGAGAGCCTGCGGGGACCTGCACGCTCACCGCGCTGGACGGGTGCCACACAGCCGTCTGTCACTGCCCGGTAGGTATTGGCGTCGTCCCTTTGGGCAACTAAAGGAAAATATCCCGTCCGGGCCGTCGTTGAACCGGCCTGACTGAGTAGACGCCAGGTGGTTAACCATTCAGGCAGATGGGTCCATGTTCCTGGTGTGTTGTGCGGTGGCATGGCACCTACGCAGGGGCGTAGCGTCGGTAGGGGTGAGAGGAATTCGTCCGCGAACATTCCTCGGACGAGTGAAGGGGTACGGCCATCATGTCTGAAACCCAAATGCCCGCTGCCGACCTTCCCCCCGTGGAGAGCGCGGGTCGTGTGGGCAGGCGCCAAGGCAAGGTCAGTGAGCTGACCACCATCTTGCCGCTCAAGCCGGGCGGCGCAGATCGACTGCGCGCCAAGCTCGCCGACCCGCGGGCCTACGGAGCCGCGGAGCGCGTCGGCACCGTGCACGACATGCGCTACGTGATCTTCGACGACGACACCAAGCTGCTGTTCTGCACTGCCTACGACGGTGACTGGGACCCCTACATCAATGACTTCGCCACGTTGGTTCCCGAGATGCTGGACTTTGTCTTCGAGGAAGTCGAGGGGTGGCCGGGCCTTCGCGACAACCCGAAGCGAACAGCAGATTTCATCGCCGAGCACCAGGTGACGGCCGACGGCTGGTACTGCGCCAATCCGGACGCCACCGTGAAGGACGTGCGCCGCGGTCAGCGGATCACCAAAGCCTTCGACAAGCTTCTCGACGCGGCCCAGGGCTGAAAGGCCACCGCCCCCGGCATCCACCTGGCTCTGTTCGTCGTGACGCCTGAGGCCCTGGGCACTGGGACAGTCTGCGGGCGAACCCGCCGGGAGTGAGCCCGTTCGAGAGATGGTCCGACACCACGGCATCTGCCCGGGGATGCGCCGAGCGACCAAGGATCGGTCGAGTCATGGCCACAGAATTCGTGAAGTACACACCGGACGTCGAAGCCGATGACCCGCAGTTCGACAAGAATCTGCAGATCGCGATGCGGGATTCGGGGCGGTTCGTCGCCGACTCGGTGACAGCCGAAGGTACCGGGCAGGCTGTCCGCTCCGCGCATGCCAAGGGCTACGCCCTGGTCAGGGCTGAGGTGGAGATCCTCGAGGAGCTCCCGGCCGAGTACGCGCAGGGCATCTATGCCACGCCGGGACGCCACGACGCACTCATCCGCTTCTCCAACGGCTCCGGCCATCTCGGGACCGATGCACGGCTCGGCGGCGTGGCCGGACTGGCGCTGAAGCTCTTCGACATCGACGGTCCGACCCTGCTGGAGGACGAGCCCGACACGCGCACCTTCGACTACGCCAACATCAACGCGCCGATCTTCTTCTGTAACACCGCGGAGCACTACGCGTTCATCCAGGAGCTGGTCGCTGACGCGCCGACCTATCTGGCCAAGGGCAAGCCCGGCTTCCACCTGTTTCTCCACGACTTCGTCACGGGGAAGGGATCCCTGCCTCCGGAGGAGTGGGCCTGGGAGGAGCTCCGGGCGTTCCTTTCCGTCTCGCAGCGGCCGCTGGTGAACCTGCTGCTGTCGACCTACTGGACGATGGGCTCGGTCCGGCATGGCGACTACATCGCCAAGGTACGCATGGCGCCCGCTGGCGGCTTCGCCGACAAGGTGGTGCAGCGAAGTGTCGATCCGGCATCGGCACCGGAGGTCTTCCGGCCGGCTCTGGTGGCAGAACTGCGTGAGCGTCCCTACGAGTTCGATATCCAGGTCCAGCTCTGTGCCGACCTGGAGCAGATGCCGGTGGAAGACGTCACCGTCGAATGGTCCGAGGAACTGTCCCCGTCCGTCACGGTGGCAAAGCTCCGGATTCCGCAGCAGGACATCTCCGGCGAGGACAACCTCAGGAAACTGGACGCTCTGTCCTTGAATCCGTGGCGGGTGACGGCGGAACACCGGCCCCTCGGCAACATCATGCGGGTCCGCAAAGAGGTGTACCGGAATTCCTCCATCCTTCGACACAAGCTGAACGACCAGGAGCGCAAAGAACCCCGCAGCGCCGACGACGTGCTTCCGTTGCAGTAGGGACCTGACTGCCAGGACGTGAACGGCGCCCCTGTTTCCGCAGTGGGCCGACGCGGCACGGCAAGAGCGAGAAGGAGCGACGTGGCAACGACGGGGACGACGCACCAGGAACAGGTACTCGAGCTGGCGGACATCCAGGGCACGGTGCTGCGGCAACGGCCCTCGCCCTACACCGGCGCCTACTTCCTGCTCCGCGTCGACGATCCCGCGGACGGCCGCCGGCTGCTGCGGCGTCTGGCACCCGATGTGGCCACGGCGGTCGACTGGTGGAATCCGCCGGAGCGGGCCTGGCTGAACGTGGCTCTGAGCTATTCCGGACTGCGTGTCCTGGGCGTCCCCCAGGAGTCATTGGACAGCTTTCCGGCGGAGTTCCGCGAGGGGATGGCCGCCCGTGCCGAGACCCTCGGTGATGTCGGTGAGAGCAGCCCCGAGCACTGGGATCCTCCTCTGGGCAGCACGGACGTGCACGTGGCGCTGGCCCTGTTCGCCCCGGATGACGCCACGCTGCAGTCCGTGCTGGACATCGCCCACCAGGCTCACCACGATCTGCCGGGCGTTTCGGTGATCTACCGGATCGACACGCCGCAACTGCCCACCGGGCGTACTCATCTGGGGTTCGTCGACGGTATCGGCGAACCCGACATCGAGGGCAGCGGCGTAGCCGACATCTTCCAGACGAGCCCCGACCACTACGGCTACCTGCCCGGCTTCGGCGACGCCATCAAGGCCGGCGAGTTCCTGATGGGTTACGTCAATCAGCTGGGCGAGCCCGCACCCATGCCGCAGCCGGAGGTCCTGGGCCGCAACGGCACCTACCTGGCCTTCCGTAAACTGCACACCCGGGTCTCGGCCTTCCGCCAGTACCTGAACGCCAACGCCGACTCACCCGAAGAGGAAGAGCTGCTCGCGGCGAAGATGGTCGGCCGCTGGCGCAGCGGGGCGCCCCTCATGCTCGCCCCCGAGCACGACGACCCCGCCCTCGCCTCCGACCCGCAGCGCGTCAACGACTTCTCCTACCACGAGGAGGACCCGCGCGGCCTGCGCTGCCCCCTCGGCTCTCACATCCGGCGCGCCTACCCGCGCGACTCCCTGGTGGAAGGGCTCGTCGACCCGACCATCCACCGCGCCCTGCGCCGAGCCGCCACCTACGGCCCCCCACTCCCCGAAGGACAGTTGGAGGACGACGGCGAAGACCGCGGCATCGTGTTCATCTTCATGGGCACCGACATCGCACGGCAGTTCGAGTTCATCAAGTCCCAGTGGATCAACGACGGCAACTTCACCGGACTCGAGGACGAAAAGGACCCGCTGGTGGGAGCCAACGACGGCACCGGGGTGTTCACCATCCCCAAGCGCCCCATCCGCCGACGGCTGCAGCAGCTGCCCCGCTTCGTGGTCACCACGGGCGGAGAGTACTTGTTCGTGCCTGGCATCCGGGCCCTGAACTGGCTCGCCGAGTCCGGTTCCTGAGCGTCAGGGGGCGGTAGTCACCGCGTACGCCGGAAAACGGCAGCGCGGTCAGAAAGCGCGAGGCCGTCAAGCGCCTGCCGGGACTCGACTAGGGAGTGGCGAATGAAAACAACGGCAGCGCGACTGGTGGAGCACGGTCGCCCCCTCGAGGTCACGGAGGTCGACCTGCCCGCGCCGAGCGCCGACGAGGTCGAGATGGAGATGGCGTACGGCGGGGTGAACCCGGTCGACCGTTACCGGGCCCTGGGCAAGGTGGACGCCGGATCACCGGTTCCGCGCACTCTCGGAGCCGAGGGCGCGGGATTGGTGGATGGCAAACCCTTCGTGGTCTTCGGCCACGGGGTGGGAGCCACACGGGACGGTATCTGGGCGACCCGCGCCGTGGTCCCACGTTCCGCGCTGATCGAGGTGCCCGACGGCGTCGAGCTGCGGCACGCTGCCGTCATGGGCGTCGCGGGGGTGACCGCCTGGCGGACGGTAACCGAGCTGGGCCGAGTGACGCCCGACGACCGGGTCCTCGTCCTCGGTGCGAGCGGTGGCGTGGGCTCGACCATCGTTTCGCTGGTCCACCGGCTCGGAGCAACGGTCTGGGGTCAGAGCGGTGACCCCGGCAACGTCGAATGGCTCCGAGCCCAGGGTGCGGACCGGGTAGTGGTGGGTGATGTCCACGATCTTGTCGAGCGGGTGAACGAATTGCAGCCGAGCGTGGTGTTCGACCCACTCGGTGGCGGCTTCACCGGTGCTGCGATCGAGGCGCTGGCCCCGCGTGGCCGCCTGGTGATCTTCGGGACCTCAGCCGGTCCAACGGGCACGGTGCCCCTCCAGACCATCTACCGCTCCGCGTTGCGGATCCTGGGCTACGGGGGCCTCAGGGATCCGGACAACGTGCACCGTGCCGGGCTGCTGGAGGCGTTGCGGGCGCTTGCGGAGCATCGTCTCAGCGTGGTCGTCGGCCGGACGCTGCCGCTGAGCGCCGTCAACAAAGCGCTCGAGTTGATCGCGGAACGCGCCGTTCGCGGCAAGATCGCCCTCGACCTGCGGGAGGGGTGACCATGGTCGAGCACCGCAGCGTCACCGTCGGAGAAGTTCGGCTGCACATCGCGGAGGAGGGCGAAGGGCCTCTGGTCCTCCTGCTCCACGGCTTTCCCGAATGCTGGTACAACTGGCGCCACCAGTTCACGCCCCTGGCCGAGGCCGGATACCATGTTGTTGCACCTGACCAGCGCGGTTACGGTCGCAGCGACCGGCCTCCCGCGGTTGAGGAATACACCATCCTGCACCTCGTCGGCGACATCATCGGCCTGATCCACGCACTCGGAGTACAGCAGGCCGTGGTCATCGGCCACGACCTGGGCAGCCGGGTGGCCTGGTCCACCGCGCTGATGCGGCCTGACGTGGCCCGGGGGGTCGTCGGCCTCAGTGTCCCGCCGCCGCGACGCGGTCCTGTCCCTCCGCTGCAAGCGATGCGCGAGCGCTTCGAAGGCCGGTTCTACTGGAACTACTTCCAGGCCCCCGGCGTCGCGGACGCCGAACTCGCGAAGGACCCGCGCACCACCTTCCGCCGCGTGATGTACGGGCTCTCCGGCGACACCCCGCACAGCGACCCGCCGGTCGAGCCGCTTGTCCCACCGGGACGGGGATTCCTGGACCTCTTCGAAGACCCTGAGGAACTGCCCGCCTGGCTCACCGAAGTCGATATCGACACACTCGCGACGGAGTTCGCCGAAGCCGGGTTCACCAGCGCTCTCAACTGGTACCGCAATTTCGACCGGAACTGGCAGCTGACTGCCCCATGGGACGGCGCACAGTACCGCGTGCCCGGCTGCTACCTCACCGGCGATCGAGACCTGGTCTACGGGTTCCCGGGGATGGACCAACTCATCCCCGCCCTACCCACACTCCACCCGACCATCGGACCGGCGCACATCCTGCCCGGCTGCGGCCACTGGATCGCTGAGGAGCGACCCGACGAGGTGAATGCGGCGCTCCTGGAATTCCTCGGCACCCTGCACAGGTGACGATCAGTCGGCTGCGGTCGAAGTCGGCACGTCTTTTCGGCAGCGGCGGGCGCCCACAGTGGTGCGGGCGCCGTCACCGACATCTACGGTCCCTGAGTTTCGAGGTACGTGCGATGCCACCTCCACTCTGTGGATTCTCGACGTCGCTGTGACGCGAAGAATCGGCGGCGTACGCGTGGCCGATCGCCGGGTGGTTCAAGACGTAAGCGGTGTATTGACCCGCAGCGTTGTTCACGCGGCTGATGGGTGGGTGGCCGCCGAGTGCGGTGTGGCAGCGATGGTGGTTGTAGGTGTGGAGGAAGTCTGCCAGGGCGGCGGTGCGTTCGGCGTTGCTGGTTTAGGGCCGCAGCCGCTGGGGGGCAGGATCCCTCGGCGCGATCCCGCCGCACATCGAGTAGGGGCGAACCGCCGGTGCTCGCACGTCAGCGGCCAGGACCGCGTAGAGCACCCACCTCGTGGAGGAGCTGGGGGAAGCCGGCGAGGACCTCGCCCAGCAGTTATAGGACTTGGAGTCGGCCGTTTACCAAGATGAGGGTTCGAGGCCGTCAGTGTGGTGGTCGAGGAAGAGCAGCCTGTGCGCCGGGCCGCTCGGCTGTCCGTCAATGCCGGTCACGGGTGGACGCGGAGTCAACTCATCGTTATCCCGTCCAGAGCAGGTTCAGTGCCGGTTCGGACGAAGTCTCCCGGGAGCGGTCGGGTCATGGGGTTGTGCCGGGGGCAGTGGGACGATTGCGTAGCGCCGTTCGGGGCGGGGTCTGACTCATGACATCTTTGACCAAAGTGTCTTGTCACGGGCGTGTCGACTGCCGTTGCGGGTGGTGCCTGCTGTCACCGAGCCACAGGGCGTGTCCCCATAGGGGCCTTGCTGTCTTTCAGGCGCCATCACGGTTCAGACCGCCCGACCGGCAGGTGCCAGCCACCCAGCACTTCACCACGCGGGAGGCAGACCACCATGACGACCAGACAGCGCAGCATCTCTTCCACCAGCACGGGCCCGCCCGCTTGGGGCGAGGTCGTCTTGGGCGTGGACACGCACGGCGAGGTTCATGTCGCCGCGGTGGTCTGTCCACTGGGCCAGATCCTGGGCACCAAGTCCTTTCCGGCCACGGCGGTCGGCTACCGTCGGCTGCTTGTCTGGGCCCGCAAGTTAGGGACGGTGCGGCGGGCCGGGGTGGAGGGGACCGGTACCTTCGGCGCGGGCCTGTCGCGCTACCTGCTGGCGCAGCATGTCGTGGTGTTCGAGGTGAACCGGCCCGACCGCTGGGCCCGCCGTCTGCTCGGGAAGTCGGACCCGCTTGATGCGCAGGCTGCTGCGCGGGCCGTGCTCAGCGGTCGCGCCCAGGCGCGGGCGAAATCTGGCGACGGTCCGGTGCAGAGTGCTCGGATGTTCAAGCTGGCCAAGGATTCCGCGGTCAAGGCCCGCACTCAGGCGATCAACCAGCTCAAGGCGGTCCTGGTCGTAGCCGACCCGGCCCTGCGGGAGCGACTGTCCAGCCTGGGCAACCGCGAGCTGTTCCGCACCTGCGCACGTCTCAGCCCGCGCGAGGGCGGGGCCGGCGGGGGCGACGAGGACACCGTAGTTGAGGCCACTCTCATGACGCTGAGCATGCTGGCTCAGCGCATCGAGCAGCTCACCGGGCAGATCGATGAGCTGAATCAGCGACTGACTGGGCTCGTTGAACGCCATGCCCCGCAGCTGCTCGCGCCGGTGGGTATCGGCCCGGACTGCGCTGTCACGCTTCTGATCACCATGGGCGACAATCCCGAGCGGCTGAGCACCGAGGCGTCTTTCGCCGCGCTGTGCGGAGTCAGCCCCATCGAGTACTCCTCGGGCGGTCGGAGCTCACGGCGGCTCAACCATGGTGGCGACCGGCAGGCGAATGCCGCTCTGCACCGCATCGTGTTCACCCGGCTGCGCCACGACCCCCGCACCCAGGCGTACTTCGAACGCCGCACCCAGGAGGGCAAGACTCGGCGTGAGATCATCCGATGCCTCAAGCGATATGCCGCCCGCGAGGTCTTCAACCTGGTCAGGACGGTCTCTACCGACCCCCCGTTATAGGGGCGTCCTTGATGCATGCCTCGGAGCGGTTGACCCACTGCTGACCGTGGTTGAAGGGCTCGTCGTTGCACCAGGGGACGAACCTATTCGGGCGTTCCGCGTTGACCGCCTTGACGGAGACGGCGGAGGTGGCGGACGGTCCGGCCGGACCGCTTCCTCCGATGACACTCATGCTGACGTCGGTCGGGGTGGTGTCGTCCGCGGCGCCGCCGTCGTTGCCGACGAACGCCTCCGGCGTGCTGCCCTTCCACTGCGCGAAGGGTGCGCCTGTCCGGAACTCTCACCGAGGACGACACGTCCCCGATCGCCGGACGTAAGGTCTCCTTCACGCTCGGCACGGGTACGTCCCAGCAGTCCTGCACCGGCACTACGGACTCCGCGGGGCACGCGTCCTGCACCATCGATCAGGCGAACCAGCCGCTCAACGACGCCGCCACCGTCCCGATGACGGTCTCCTTCGACGGTGACGCCTACTACCTGCCCTCCGGCGCCACCGCCCAGCTCAAGCTGGAGTACTACACCGGACGCGCCTATGGGATCACTGGCAAGGTCGACCTGCTCCTGACCCAGCTCGACCTGAAGCCGACCCCGGACACCGGCGCCATCCGCACCGCCCAAGCGTCGAGCACCGACACACCGTGCACGGCGTCCGTCGACGCGGTGATCATCACGGCCCATGCGCTGTGCCCGAAGGTGGTCACCATGCTGGCGCCGGGGACCTCGAAGGCCACCACCACCGTCAAGGACGCCTCCATCGGCATCCCGGGCCTTCCGGTCATCGGCATCAGCGGACTGACCGCCTCCTCCACCAGCACCTGCCAGAAGACGACCGGGAGCGCCACCCTCACCCTCACCATCGCGGGCATACCCACCACGGTGCCCACCGCTCCCAACAGCACCATCGACCTCGGGGGCGGCGCCAAACTCGTCGTCAACGAGCAGAATCCTGTTCCCGGTGCGGACTTCGGTCTGACCGTGAACGCCGTCCAGCTCACTGCCGCCGGAGGACTCGTCAACGTCATCGTCGGCTCCGCCACCAGCGACACGCACAACTGCGTCTGATCCCACCCCAGTGCGTGGGGGCGGCGCCCGGCAGGGAACGCTGGACACCGCCCCCACGTCGAACCGACAACACCAGCCGTGGTCCGGCATCCCGCACGCGGGCCGGACAAGGAGGAACCGATGCCTGCCCGCCGCCAACTCCTGACCATGGCGGTCGCGTTCGCTGCCGCCGGACTCCTGCTCGCCGGCTGCTCCTCCGGAGACGGCGGCGGGACCTCCGCGAGGCCGAGCCGCACCCCTACGCCCTCCGCGCCGTCGGCAACGGAGACGGCACCATCGGCAACGGACTCAACGCCAGGGGTAACCGGGACACCGAGCACGGCCGGAGCGTCACGGCCCGCCACCACCCCCGAACTCAGCATCACCACGCTGCGACCCGGCGGGACCGTCACCCTCCCCGCCACGGTCGGCTATACGATCAGCGGCCTGCGCTTCACCGCCTCCGACGGGTACCGGCTGCATCTGACGCTGGGTGGCTCGGGCTCGTACAGCCTGGATCTCCCCCTGAGCGGCCCCACCGGCACGGTGACCATTCCGCGCGACAAGATGCTCCCCGGCAAGCGGGACCTCACGTTCACCGTCGTCCGCGAAGATGACGCGTCGGCATGGTCGGCCCAGCACGCGACACATGTGGCTGATGTCACCATCTATGGCCCCAAATAGCCGGGGCTAGAGGGAAGTTCTGGTTCATGTGCGCCGCAAGGTAAACACCGCGCCATTTTTCCTGTGAGCCCTTTGTGTGACTGTTGTGGGCACGCCAAGATCCTCTCTGCGCCGGGGCACCCCCAAACCCCGCCGCAGGGAGGAGAGGGCATGTTGCCCCCAAGGCATCAGCGGCGGTTCATAACCTGCACCGTCGTGGCCGCCGCGTTCGGACTGGTAAGCACCCAGTCGTTCGCCGCGTCGACCGACACCAGACCACGGCCGTGGCAGGCGCGGCACCAGGCCGCGATAGGCCGTCAGCACATCAAGGCAGTGCACGCGGGCCATGGAATGTCCGCGTTCGCCGCTGAGGGCGATGACGACGGGGCCGACGAGGCGGAGAACTCCGCTGAGGCCACGGCCCAGTTCACTGAGGCGCGCACCGCGCCCGGTGTGGTCGCGCCCGGCGCCTACGGCGCGGCTTGGCAGCAGTTGCAGTCGATGCGGCACACGCCCGGCGGCTGGGACCACGTTACGAAGAAGCCGTACGACTCCGACGACCCCCGCTACCGCGATCAGAACTCCAACTCCAGCGGCGGCTCGGGCAAGGTCACCGGACGCATCACCGGCATCGCCGCCGACGATCAGGGTTATGTGTATGCGGGCGGCGCCAACGGTGGCGTCTTCCGGTCGACGACCGGGGGCGGGCACTGGAAGCCGATCGCCGACAAGCTGCCGTCGCTGTCGACGGGCACGCTCGCCCTGGACCGTAAGAAGCGGCTCTGGTACGCCACGGGCGAGTCCAACACCGGGGCGACGTCCTTCGTCGGTACGGGGGTTTACGTCCTGAAGGACCCGCGCCACGGCAAGTTCCAGCCCGGCGACCGCGTCGGCGGTGCCGAACTGGAGTCCGCGGTCATCCACGCGCTGCGCTTCGCCGGCACCAAGGTGTGGGCGGCGACCAGCACGGGCGTGTGGTCGCACTCCACGACCACCCTGTCCGGACCGTGGAAGCACGAGTTCGCCCCCAACCCGGACTATCTGCCGGGCGGTTCGAAGGCGGACGATCCGAGCGCGCCGTACAAGAACATCGCCAACGACATCGCCGTCGACCCGAAGGACCCGGACAAGGTCCTGCTCGCGGTCGGCTGGCGCGGTGGCGACACCTACAACGGGCTCTACGCCAAGCAGGACGACGGCAGCTGGAAGCCGGTCGGCGGACTCGGTGACCTGCCCACCAGCAGTGACGACGTCGGCGACATGACATTCGCCGCCGCGGCCGACGGCTCGCGCCTGTACGCCATCGACCAGTCGCCGGCGCAGATGGCCGCCAATCCGGACAGCGGGCTCAAGGGCGTGTACGTCTCGAAGAACGGCTCGCCGTTCGGACCGTGGACGCTGATCGCCGACTACACCAAGCTGAAGGCGTCCGGCTCCGCGCTCCAGGGCGACGGCTACATGCCTGGCATCCAGTCCTGGTACAACCAGTTCCTCCAGGTCGACCCGGCCAATGCCGACCATGTCTACCTCGGCCTGGAAGAGGTCTTCGAGACCAAGAACGGCGGCTCCACCTGGACGACTCCGGGCCCGTACTGGAACTTCCCCTTCCCCTGCTGGAGCATCGACCCGGCCAAGCAGACCGGCGACTGTTCGCCCACCACGCACTCCGATCAGCACGCGGTCGCGCTCGGCAGCTACAAGGGCAAGAGCTGGGCGTACGTCGGCAACGACGGCGGAATCTACCGCCGTCCGCTGAACGGTGCGGTGGACTCCGGCGGTCACGCCAAGGACTGGCAGTCCCTCAACGACGGCACCCTCGACGCCCTGCAGTACTACTCCGTGGGCGTCGGCAAGGACCTCGCCAACGGCGGCGTCTCGGTGACCGGCGGCCTGCAGGACAACGGCCAGTCGATCCTGCGCGGCCACGACAAGGTCATGGGATCCAACTTCGGAGGCGACGGCGGCGACACCATCGCCGACCCCGCCAACGGCTGCAACATCGCCGCCGAGTACGTCTACCTCGACATGTGGGTCACCCAGAACTGCGGTGTCAACGACGGTTCCTGGACGACCGACCCGTCGAAGGCCACCGAGTACGAGGTCGCCCCGCCGGACAAGGACCTCGGCGGCGCTGGCGCCCGCTTCATCGCCCCGATCACCGCCGACGCCAAGGACACCAACACCTGGGTCGCGGGCGGCCGGCACGTGTGGGTGCAGACCAAGGGCTTCGCGATCCGCTCCGGCAAGGAGTGGGCGAACGCCTACGACCTCGGCGAGGGCCACGTGGCCACCGCTGTGGCCTCCTCGGGCGGCACGGTCTACGTCGGCTGGTGCGGGCCCTGCAACAACCAGGGCTTCACCCGGGGCATCGCGGTCGGCAACACCGACGGCACCGGCTGGCACCAGCTCACCCTCCCGGTCGACGGCACGATCCCGAACCGCTACATCTCCGGATTCGAGGTCGACCCGGCTAACGCCCAGCACGTCTACGTGGCCGTCAACGGCTTCTCCCGTCGGTTCACCGAGGGCCCGGGGGCGGGCGTCGGACACGTCTTCGAGTCGAAGAACGGTGGCGCGAGTTGGACGGACATCTCGGCGAACCTGCCGGACGTCCCCGCCGACACGGTCAAGCTCCTCCCGAACGGCGGCCTCGCCCTCGGCACCGACCTGGCCACCTTCTACCGCCCCGCCGGCGCCAAGAAGTGGCTGGTCCTGGGCCATGGCCTGCCGAGCACGGCTGTGATGCAGCTGCGCCTGGGCCCCGACGGCAAGCTGTACGCGGCCACGCACGGACGCGGCCTGTGGTCCTTCGACGTACGGCGCCTCAAGGGCCGTAAGGACTGATCACGACGGACTTCGGTCATACGGCGGCCGGTGCACCCTTCGCAGGGACGCACTGGCCGCTGCGTGTTCGGCTCACTGCACCGGATACGCCGCCACACTCAGCCGGAGCGTGAAGAGCGGCGCGCTCTGCGGTCCCCAGATGACGGTCACCGACCCGGTGCTCGCGGCACGCACCGTGACCGTGGTGACACCCTTTCTGTCGGTGGCGGTCGAGGTCACCAGCGCCAGCATCGGATTGCTGCTGCGCGGCTGGGGCCAGGGGCCCTCGGGGCGCGGATCCAGCACCACGGTCACGGTCGTGCCGGACCGCACACATAGGTTGCGGGCGGAGGCGTCTCCAGGGCGGTGGGTGACGGTGGTGGAGCCCGCGACGCAGCCTGGGGACGCGGAGGATGTCCTATGAGGAGCTGGGGTTCCTGACGGTGACGTTGCCGACCCTGTCACAGAGGGCGAGCTGGTGATTCCTGGCGTGCTGGGGTCGCTCTCCGAGGGAGTCGCGGTGGGTGGATCGGAGGAAGGACGCGGAGGTGCCGAGTCCGCCTCCGAGCTGCCACCGCTGCCTCCGCAGGCGGTCAGCAGACAGGACGAGGCGACCAGGACGGCCGCGAGCCAAGCCCGGGATCCTCGACCGCAGGCCGACCCGACCCGCTGGGTCGCCGCCGGCTACGTGCTGCCGCAGTTCTGGCCGCTGTTGCGGGTGTAGAAGCCGTACGAGGGGACGGTGCGGTCCCACCAGGAGTAGTTGCCGGAGTTCTCCGCCCACGCGAACACCCGGAAGGAGCTGCCGTTGGTCTGGCCCCAGTTACTGCCCCAGTACAGGGTGTCGGTGGACCCGGGCACCAGCTTGAAGGTGAGGTTGTCCGTGCGAGTCAGGTAGTTGTAGCTGAAGCCGCTGCAGGTGCTCATCGGACTCTTCGGTAGTCCAGCTCGGGGTGATGTTCCAGTAGCACCAGCCGGTGTACGCGCCCGAGCCGGAGGCCGAGGCGTTGGCGATCACCAGGTGGTCACTGAACTGCAGCAGCCAGAACTGCCTGCCGGTCGCCGGGTCGTACTGGGTGACCTGGTCGCAGCAGAACCCCGACCCGAACAGCGAGTACGGGTCGAGGTAGGACCAGGTCGCGCCGTTGTCGGTGGAGCGGGTGGCGTACCAGTTGCCGGTCTGGAAGATGTTGGAGCCGTTGGCGTCGGTGCTCGGCTCCTGCGTCGACGACAGGTACGAGGCGCCGCCCGAAATCCCGGAAGTCGGTATGGCACTGTCGCGGACCACGCTGGCGAAGGACCGCACTGAGGACGGCTCGGCGACCGCGGCGCCGAGAGGGGCGTGCTTTGGCTTGGGCCCCGCCTTGCCCTTGTCCATGGTGTCCTCGTCGTACAGCCGGGCGTTGAGCTGGGCGAGCTCCTCGGCCGTGTACTGCCGCGGCTTGTCGGAGACGGCAGCCGTCATCCGAGCACCGCCGCCGGTCACCGCCTGGGCGGCACTGCCATCGCCGTGCGGGGTGGCGGACGCGGGCGTTGACTCGATGCCCGCCAGCCCGAACGACAGGATCAGAAGCACGACCGCCCAGACGGACAGTCTTCGCCGTCTGGCCCCGGTCAGCGGCATGCGGATGGAACCGGACATGCTGAAACCCCCTTGATGGTGGACGAATCGGATGCACGACGGCCTCGATCGCCACTCCCCCCACACGTGCCGGGCAGAGCACTGCCGCCGCACGCCAGCGAACCTAGCGACCCGTGACCGGCTCACCAAGAGCCGGGGCAAAGGAACCGAAATAGGTCGAATTCCCTTCCCGTGAAAGGGAACTGATGCAACACCAGGCCCGCCGGATGGCAGCAGCCACGGAGACCGAGGGGTGGCAACAGCGCATCACAGCCAAGTTCTCACCACAGCAAGTGGCCGAGGTGCGTACCGGTGGACACCGGTACGCACCTCGGGGCGGACAGCGGAGAGATCAGCGCCGGACCGGCAAGGGAACCGATCCAGCGGACCTGTGCGGTGCGGCGACGGTCGCCGCGCCGTGGGTCGTGGAGGGTGTGCTGCCGCCGGGGACGGTGAGCGGGCCGGCGGTGTAGAGGGCCTCGTCGAAGGCTTGCCCGTTGGTCGGGGTCTTGCCGACGGCGAAGACGGAGACCGCTTTACCGCCGATGACGGAGGTGGAGAGGTAGTCGCCGACCATACGGCCCTGTGTGGAGTCGGCGATCTGGGAGAGGGACATGGGCCCGGCGACGGTGGTCGGCGTGCTCCAGGTGCTGCCGCCGTTGGCGGAGGAGATGTAACCGACGTCCAACTGGCAGGTGGAGGAGGTGCAGTTGGCCGTCGGGTAGAAGTAGTAGTAGAGGCCGATCTTGGCCGTGGTGCCGGAGGTGGCGGGGTCGATGCCGATGCCGGGAATGAAGTGGTCGACGCCGCTGGTGGTGGCGTCGATCGGCACACGGGTCACCGACGACCAGCTTGTCCCGTTGGTCGAGGTGGCGTAGACGATGTCGTTGGCCGGGCAGCCGGAGCGGAAGCGGCAGTCCTGCCAGGCGACGTAGATCTTGCCGGCTCCGTCGATCTCGGCGGACGGCAGTCCCTCACCGTCCCGCAGGTTGCCGGCCACGCCATGACTGGAGACGTTGGCGATCAGCGTGCTGGAGGACCAGCTGGAGCCACCGTTGGTCGAACTGAAGGCCCGGACGGAGGAGCCGTTGGCGGAGTAGGGGACCACGACCGTGCCGTTCGGCTGGACGAGCGGCTGGCCGCCGAGCCCGCTGGGGTTGCCCGAGGGCGAGACGGGGCTCGACCAGGTGGTGCCGCCGTCGGTGGAGCGGCTCATGATGATGCGGTTGCCGGACGAGGTGAGGTCGACCTCGATGTAACAGCTGCCGTAGTAGGCGCTGGAGGCCGTGTTGTCGCAGACGATCCATTCCTTGTCGTAGCCCTGGCCGTCGTTGCCGACCGCCATGACCGGGTTCTGCCAGCTGGTGCCGTTCGTGGAGCGGCTGACCGTCACGCCCGCGCCGTTGACGTTGGAGTCGATGACCAGCCCGGCGACCATCCAGGTGCCGTGCTTGGCGTCGTACGCCACGGCCGGGTCGGACACGCGGGCCCAGCTGCCGCCCTGGTAGGTGGTGATGCCGGGGAGCATGCCGTGCTGCCAAGTTGTGCCGCCGTCGGCGGAGGTGTTCCAGCCGATGTCGGAGGCACCGCCGTCGGTGAACCGGCCGACCTGGGAGGAGGCGACGATTGTGTTGCCGTACGCGAAGGTGTCGGGTTCGAGTTCGGTGGCGTGCTGGCTGGAGGTGTTGGTGAAGGGGTCGGTGCTGACCTGGGTCAGGCCGGGCGGCGGGGTGGCGGTGGTGAAGGCGACGTCGTCGTAGAGGGTGTAGGTGGCGTCACCGGTGTAGTTGTCGTCGTGGCTGACGAGTTTGAGGGTGTAGCTGTGCCCGGCGGTCACGGAGGCGCTGGCCTGCTTCCAGCCCTGGCCGTTGGTGCACGTCTTGGCCAGCATGGTCGTTGTGGTGCCGGCGGTGGTGTCGGTGAGCGTGGCCGTGGCCCAGTCGTACGTGACCGTGTCCGGGCAGGTCAGGCTGTACCAGAAGGACAGCTGGTTGGCGCCGGTCGGTGCGGTGACGGTCTGGGCGATGGAGGAGTCGCCGTTGGTGGGGGAGGTGCCGCCGACACGGGCTGCGTAGGTGCCGCTGTGGGCACCGGAGTTGACTACGGAGGTGGTGCCTGTGCTGGTCCAGCCGGTGAGGCTGCCGGATTCGAAGCCGCCGTTGGAGACATCGGCCAGCGCTGGGTGTGACGCGAGGAGGAGTCCGCCTAAGGAGAGGAGGGCGGTGGTGGCGGTCGCGATGGATCTGCGGACAGCGGTGCGCGACATGAGAAGACCCCTTGTCGTCGAGGGGGGTGCGCCCCAGGCGGGGCGTCTGAGAGGGGGTGGACCACCGGTCGACAGTCAGTGATCCACCCCAGGGACGACGTTCAGGAACCGACCTCTGTTCTGATGCCGGTCAGGAGAGGGTCACGTCGTCGTAGCGGGTGTACGTGGCGTCACCGGACCAGTTGTCGTCGTGGCTGATCAGGGTGAGCGTGTAGCTGTGCCCGGCGGTGACGGAGGCCGTCTTCTGGACCCAGCCGGAGGACGACACACAGGTCTTGGCGAGCACCGTGGTGGTCGTGCCGGTGGTGTTGTCCTTGAGCGTGGCCGTGGCCCAGTCGTAAGTGAGCGTGTCCGGGCAGGTCACGTTGTAGTAGAAGCCGAGCGTGCTGGTCCCGGACGGAGCGGTGAACGTCTGGGCGATGGAGGAGTCACCGTTGGTCGGCGAGGTGCCGCCCACTCGAGCCGCGTACGTGCCGCTGTGCGCCCCGGAGCTGACCACCGCGGTCGTCCCCGCGGACGTCCAGCCGCTCAGCGTGCCTGCCTCGAAGCCTCCGTCGGTGATCGAACCGCCGCCGCTGCCGTTGACGGTGAGCGTGTACGTCGCCGTGTGCGTGGCCGAGGAACCGGTGCCCGTCACGGTGATGTTGTACGTGCCCGCCGGGGTCGACGAGGACGTGGCCACCGTCAGCGTGGACGAGCCGCCCGCAGTGACGGAGGTCGGGCTGAAGGTCGCGGTCGCCCCGCTGGGCAGCCCCGAGGCCGACAGGTTCACCGTCTGCGCCGAGCCGGACGTGACCGCGGTGGAGACCGTCGTGGTCGCCGACGATCCGGCCGTCACGCTGGACGAGGCAGGGCTGACCGACATCGAGAAGTCGTTGATCGCCGAGGAGCCACAGTTGGGCAGCGTGAACGAGGCGAGCCTGGTGTGCCAGTTGAAGTTGCCGTTGGCGGGGATGTACTCGCTCGTGTACCAGAAGGTGCAGTCGTCCACCGGGTCCACGGACATCGAGGTGTAGTCGCCCCAGCGGCTGTAGCTGGTCTGCGACCCGCCGCCGGTGATCGCGGTCACCTCACCCTGCGTCATCGTCCCGAGCGTGTCCCCGGCCAGACGGCCGGTGTACCGGATCGACGGGTGCACCGACGACGAGGACTGCGAGTAGCCGAGCGCGATGTTGCCGACCTTGTCCTCGGCGATCGAGCCCATCCACCGGTAGGTGGAGTCGGGGGCGTAGGTGCCCTGCTGGTAGACGGTCGGGTTGCCGCCCGACATGCGCAGCTCGTACCAGCGCACGCCCACCGAACTGCCTGCGGTCACCGCGTGATTGACCACGAGCGATTCGTGGTCGCCGAAGTTGCGGTAGGCCAGCCGGAACATCAACCGGTCGGAGAGCGAGTCGAGTTGTGTGCTGGTCCCACTCTGCGGAACGCAGGTACCCGAGCTGCCACAGGCGGTCGTGTACGACGCGACGGTAAGCGACGTCGGGCCACTGAAGGTGGAGTTGGCCGGAGTGGTCCAGTCGGTGTGGAACTTCCAGTACGCCAGGGTCGTACTGGTCGTGCCCAGGCCCACCATCAGCTCCGGCTCCCCGGACGGCGGTGCGGTCGAGCCGTCGAGGTCGGCGCCGAGCAGTCCGCCGTAGGAGGACGAGGTGGTGAAGCACTGCTGGGTGGCGCTCGCGCCGGTCAGCATCGCCGACCGGTTCAGCGCGCACGCCTCGGCGTTCAGGAAGCTGCCGGAGGCGGTGAACATGTTGTACGTGATGTAGTACGCGTCCGGCCACACCGAAAGCTTCGGGTAGTCGGGGAAGTTGGCGTACTGGAACGAGTAGCGGTAGTAGCTGCCGGTCGCGTCCGCGCTGGTGGAGACGGCCACACACTCGTAGTACGGGCCAGAGGACGAGGAGACGTTGGCGAACTGCGTCACCACCCAGCGGTTGGCGAGCGTGTCCCAGCGGACCACGGCGTCACCGTCGTTGGTGGACTGGCAGGAGCCGCCGAAGCCGGACCACAGGGTGCTGGTGTCGGTCGGCGCGAGGACGGTGGCACCGGACTTGGAGTACACCGCGTAGGCCGTGTTCACGGTCTCGACGATCTGGCTGGAGCCGACGGCGGAGTTCGGGTCCGGCGGTACACCGGTGATCGAGTAGTTGCCGGCGCCGATGCCCTCGAAGTTCGTACCCGTCGAGGGGGCGGACGGGCCGCCGGGGCTGGACTGCACGACCGGGTCGGGAATCGGGGAGGCGGGCGGGTGCGGCAGCCGCTCCTCGCCGGGGTCGTCGTCCTGCGCCTTCTTGCCGTGGTGGCCGTGGTGCGCGTGGGCGGCCATGGAGCGCAGAGTCGGAGAGGTGTCGTGCCGGACGGCGGGGCCGGTGTCGGCCGAGCGGTGCGCCGCCGGGGTGTGCGGTGCGGGATCGGCCTGGGCCGCGGGAGCGGAGAGCCAGAGAGCGGGAACTGCGGCCAGGATCGCGGTGAGCGCGGCTATCCGGCCGCGTCTGTGTCTGGATCGGGACATTGAACATCCTCTCGGGCAGCCGGAGATCACCCGGCCTGTGGGGTAGAAGGACGTTCACGCCGAAGGAGCGCGTGTTCGCAATCCGGGATGCTTGCACCGGACATGTCACACAACAAGAGAGACGGAGCCTGCGTGACGTGAAGCAACCGAGAATTTACGGAGTACAGTCAACTCACAGTAAAAACAGAGGGTTTCCTCTGTATCGCCAAAGGGATTCGCCTGTATCGCCCGTAGCGGGAGCGTGAGCGCCTACCGGACCAGGAACGCATCGCAGCTCCTCCGCGTCCCACCTTCGGCCTGTCCCGACTCCGTCTGGGGGGATCGTGAGACAGCGTCACACCGGCGCCCATTCACTCGCGGTTGTGGCCCTCATTGTTTCAGCCGCTGCCTGCGCGTCCGGCGCCGGGGCCACCGTGCCTGCCAAGAAGGAGCCGTCGGCCTCTGCTTCGGCCCGTTCGTCCTACGGGAGTACGGCCCCCGCCGGCTCTTCTGTCTCCGGCCCCACCATCAGCGGCTCAGCCTCGTCCATCCGCTCCACATCGGCGTCCCCCAGTACGCCATCAGCCACCACCGGCGGCTCCACCCGCCTGTGCCTCAGTGACACCGTCACGGTCCTCTACCCGCCTGCCGACAACCCCCTGCGCACCACCTGCGTCCACGCCGGCACGACGATCCACATCACCCTCAAGCCGGCGCCCAACTACAGCTGGGCGCCGGTTACGAGCTCGAACCCGAAGTCGGTTACGGTGCTCGACGACCACCTCGCACCCGACGGCACCCGGTCCGCCACCGCACGCGCCACCTCCCGGGGCACCGCCACCCTCAACTCGGCCGACACCTACACCCCCGACCCGCACGGTCCGCCCTCGCGGGCCTGGCAACTGACCCTCACCGTGGTCCCGTAGCGCTCGGTACGTCTACGACGGTTCGACGTGCACCAGCAGCCGCCACAGCCGCGTCTGCGGCCCGAACCGATCCCCGCGGAACGAGGACGTCGACCGCAGCTCCGCCTCACCGGTACCGGTCGCCCTGACCATGGCCCGTACGGTTCCCCCAATCGTTTCCGCCTCGATCACCGTCAAGGGTCCCGTGACCACCTCAACCGGAGTCCACCCGTAGGCGAGCGATCCCTGCAGAGTGATCACGACCTCGTCCCCGACCCGCAGCTCCATCGGCGACCTCGGTGGATCCCCGGGACGGTGGACGACCTCAACCTGCCTTGCACCGTCGTATGCCATGGTGCGAACCTAGCGCGAAGATCCGGCTGCTCGAGCCGGGCGTGATGATGCCCGCACGGAGAACCAGCTGCGCGGTGGCACGGTGTGCGCTGTGCCGGCAGGTTGTCGTGACGCGATTGATGCGGATTGTCTGAGCGGGTCAGGGAGTTCGAGACCGACCGCTATACGGATCTGCCCGTGCGGCGGCACACCACTCGGCGCGCGGGTAGGAGGTCGAGGTGCAGGTCTGCGGCACGGCAGGGAAGCCGTCGCCGTCACGTTCGCTGAGGCGTCGGGCTGCTCGTGCGGCCGAGTGCCGGTTCCGGAGCCAGACTCGTATGACCGACGCGAGGTCGTCGCCCTCTTCTCGGGGCTGCCGGGCCGATCTGTGTCGGCACGGCCTATGCCCGACTCCCTCACCCGAACGTGGCCTGAGGACTCACCGAAGGAGGCGGCACCGGCTGTCGGGGCGTGCTCTCACGTCCTCAGCCGCTGCGTGCGCCTGCACGCCGACGGGCTGTGCGTGACGGTCGGCGACACCTTCACCAGGACTGCATGAGCGAGGGCAAGACCGACGCGAGATCATCCGATGCCTCAGGCGCTGCCGCCCGAGAGATCTCAGCCTTGGTCCGGCCCACAGCCGCACGCCCCCGTCACAGGTCCATCCGTGAGATGTGGGAACGTGAGCGAGTGAGCACGACGACGACCAAACCCTTGGAATACAGCTTTGACGGGCCAGAAGACGCCCCGGTCCTGGTCCTGGGACCGTCCCTCGGCACAACACGCCACAGGTCGTAACGGCCGTCCATCGGCGTCCAGTCCTTCCATCTCGGGCACGAAATCGCAGGTCATGGCCTTCACGTCCGGGAGCGTCCGCCCAGTTGGTGACCGCTGCGTGATAGCGGGTGATACGGCGGAGCCCCGTCGGGAACCATCCCGGCGGGGCTTTTGCGGAGTTTGTCGCGGCCGCCGGTGACCTGTCGGCCTACGCGGCCGCCGG
>NZ_JBVHRI010000054.1:0-26625 GCF_055566975.1 Streptomyces sp. NPDC027189 | reverse complement strand
CGGTCGCCGGAGTCATCGACCACCAGTACCCCGCCCGGGTGCGGGGCGGTGGCCGGGTCGGCCAGCAGCAGTTCCAGGCGGAGGGCGTTGACCGCTTCCTGGCTCCAGGTCGACTCGGACAGGAAGAACTGCAGCCGCTGCACTGCCGCATGCTGGGCACCGGCCACCGGTTCGGCGCCGGCCAGGCAAGTCAGCGTCTTGTTGCGGTCCCGGGGCAGCAGCAGCCCGGCCAGGTACTCGCGAAACCCCCGCCGTTGGGCCAGCGTCCCGAAGAGATCATCGAAGCGGACGGCGTACGCTTCCAGCGGACCTGGTGCGGGTGGACACGGCAGCCGCCTCGTCATCTCGGGCTCCCCAGGCCGTAGTTGACGCCTTCACCTAACGGCCTACTCCCACACAGACCCGCCGTCAACAAACCACCGCTAGCCACTGCGGGGCGGTGAGGTCCCGGACCTCCTCCAATCCAACAGTGGTCCGTGACAGCGGAGAGCCGGAGTCGGGGGGCTTCAGACCATCCCCCGCGCGCAGTAGGAGCCGGCAGCAGTGGGCCGCTGACGCAGGGAGCAGCGCAGGTCAGGTAGTTCGGCCCAGCGGCACACGGGATGATCCCCGCACGCGCGGGGAGCACTCCGAGCGCGTCATCGTCCGTGACCGGGTGCAGGGACCATCCCTGCACGCGCGGGGAGCAGTTGTCGTACTGGCCTCCGGCCTCGTAGACCTTGGGACCATCCCCGCACGCGCGGGGAGCAGGCGTGGGTGACCGTGTCGGAGTCGTGGCGGCCGGGACCATCCCCGCACGCGCGGGGAGCAGGAGTCGAACACCGCGCAGGCCGGAACTCTGTGGGGACCATCCCCGCACGCGCGGGGAGCAGGAGTCGAACACCGCGCAGGCCGGAACTCTGTGGGGACCATCCCCGCACGCGCGGGGAGCAGAGGTACCAGACGTCCCGGCCGTTGGGGCCCTGGGGACCATCCCCGCACGCGCGGGGGACCATCCCCGCACGCGCGGGGAGCAGTTGATCTCTTCTCTCAGGAGGGGTGTCGCACGTGGACCATCCCCGCACGCGCGGGGAGCAGGACACCGCGCCCGGCGCGATCCGTGCCGCCTCGGGACCATCCCCGCACGCGCGGGGAGCAGTCAGTACCAGAGCGTCCTTGGGGGGACACCATGGGACCATCCCCGCACGCGCGGGGAGCAGGCTGCGTCACCTGCGATTCTTCCGTGTCGGAGGCGCGCTTTTCTGCAGTTGCATCGAATCTGGCAAATGGGGCAACACACTACCTCGCCGACCTCGCGGGTCATGACCGGTCCGGCGGCCTGCCGCACGGCGGCGATGATGTGCTGGTAGTCCCACGGGAGCGAGTCCTCCTCCACTCCCGGTTTGCGGTGCGGGATCAGCATCACCGCCCGTCCGGCCACCTGCCCAGGCATCGGCCGGGCTTAGGCGCGTTCCTCGGCGAGCTGCCCGGTCATTCGTTCAAGGACGCGTTCGGCGACGGCGAGTTCGTCCCGCTCGGCCCGCACTTCCGCGAGCTGTTTGGCCAGCTGTTCTTCGAGTTCGTCCAGTTCCGCGCGCCGCGCGGTGATCCGTTCCAGCAGCTCGGGATCCAGCATGCACCGGATCGTAGAGGGCCATCCGGCCCCAGCGGGCAGGAACTGGAATGCGCTCGCGCTCCAGGGCTGGGAAAGGAGACAAGGCGGCTCGTCATCAGTGTGCCCAGGGCAGAGGAACCGCCTCGATTTCAGAGTCGCTCAGCAATGCGTTGATGAGGGCTGGTGAACCGGCGACCTTGGTGGCCCACAGGTCGTAATCGGTGCAAAGGACCCACGAGCGGTCGTCGGCCCAGAAGTTGGACGGACTGAAGTCTGCTTCGGACTGGTCGTACAGGATCTCGGAGTCGCCGAGCCGACCCTCACGCACGTGGAGGTTGTCGAAGTCGATGGCTCCGAGCGTCAGCGGGTTGTAGTAGGCCAGGCAGAGGGTGTCGGGACCCGCAGGGCTGTACTGGGTGAGGATGGCGATCAGCCGGTTCCAGGTCTCACGGTCCAGGCTCCCCTCGGTCGGCGGGATCATGCCCAGTGGCCAGCTGCCCTCCTTCTTGGCCGAGGGAAAGCAGCGGTAGGAGGGCATCAGGCCGTCAGGCACTATCGGGTCGCCGGTCCGCCGGGCAAGCTCGGTCCAGCGCAGCCGCCGCCAGCCAGGGCCGGGGTGCTGGCCACGGCCCAGACCTCCCCCCGTGGCGATGCTCACGGCGTCGAGGTCGATGCCCCCGACAATGTGGGGCTGGGTGCTCCCGTCGGCAAGACGTGCCTGGTGGTACTCGTCGTACGACACTTCGTGTGGCCCCTGCTCGTGCTCGTACATGGCGTTGAGCACCCACACCGCGTCAGGCATCGCCGGAGGCATGAACCCGGTTAGACCGTCGCCACACAGCTCCAGCAGCCAGTTGGTGGCCCCAGACGGCACGAGCGGCCACAGGTTAGGCATCGGGTTCGGTTCCTCGGACATCCGCTTATGGTCCCAGGTGCGAATCCGCCCTTCTGCGAGGGGCTGACATGACGCCGCCCCGAACCCCGCCGCCTGAGCCCGTCTCCAGGCACCTGGCTGGGATGACGAGACGTACCTCAAGAACCGACAAGCCGACCGCTGACTAACGATCTACACTCCAGACAACCGCCCACGACCAGCGCGAGCAAACCGAGAGTCGGTCACACCAGCCCTTTGACCTACTCGATCGCTGCGTCGATGACATCAAACGCCTCCTTCTGCCGGACACAGCGAAGCTCGAGGCCGAAGCCCCAGACCGTGTCACGCTCCAGAGCGATCGTGGCCTGCAGGTTCCTGCAGGCCACAACTACGCCAACGAAGGCGGAAACACGAACAGTTGCGGAGATGGAATCGTGAACACGGCGACGCTCTGGTGACCGTGATCGTCCTCACTAACTGCCCGCCTGGACTGCGAGGGTTCCTCACCCGGTGGCTTTTAGAGATTTCCGCCGGCGTCTTCATCGGAAATCCGTCCAACCGCGTTCGAGACGTGCTTTGGGACGAGATCCGGCAGTACGCCGACCAAGGACGGGTTCTGCTCGCTTACACCACCAACAATGAACAGGGTTTCACATTTCGCACCCATGACCATTCCTGGCACCCCGTCGAGCATGAGGGCTTGACGCTCATTCGGCGCCCGAAGATCACCAATTTGCCGAAGACGAACGCACCACAACCCGGTTGGAGCCGAGCATCCAAGCGCCGCAGGTTCGGAAAGAGTTAGCGATATGCCCGAATTGCAACTCATGCCTGATCCTTCGAAAGTCATGGAAAATCTGCTTCTGCGCTCATAAAGCAGCAGGTCGCGCAGTGTGCTCCCCGCGCCCGCGGGGATGGTCCCTGATCTTCCAGAGCCGCGACGTCCGCTACAACGTGCTCCCCGCGCCCGCGGGGATGGTCCCGGCTCCGGGCAGTCCGTTGACGGACGCACCAGGTGCTCCCCGCGCCCGCGGGGATGGTCCCATCAGCGGCGACGACCCATACATCCACCTCGCGTGCTCCCCGCGCCCGCGGGGATGGTCCCGGAGGCTGGCACAGAGGAGACTCCGCGGCCGCGTGCTCCCCGCGCCCGCGGGGATGGTCCCATCCGCAACGACGCCCTCAACCCCGAGCACCGGTGCTCCCCGCGCCCGCGGGGATGGTCCCGTCGAGATCTGGCTTGACGACAGCGAGGGCGAGTGCTCCCCGCGCCCGCGGGGATGGTCCCTCAGCGCGGATCTCGACGAGCCTGGCGTGCGTGTGCTCCCCGCGCCCGCGGGGATGGTCCCGTCACTCACGACGGACATCCGGCGCCTCTCGTGTGCTCCCCGCGCCCGCGGGGATGGTCCCCCGGGGGAACGCGGCGTTCCTCATGCCGGATGGTGCTCCCCGCGCCCGCGGGGATGGTCCCTCGTCCCGGGCGGCGAAGTAGCGGCGGATCAGGTGCTCCCCGCGCCCGCGGGGATGGTCCTCCGAAGGCGGACCTGGCGAGGATCGCGGTCCTGTGCTCCCCGCGCCCGCGTGGATGGTCCCGTCCGGCGAGCGGTCGTCGTCAGCGGACCAGAGTGCTCCCCGCGCCCGCGGGGATGGTCCCGACCCAACGACAGGAGAAACCCGATGACCACCGTGCTCCCCGCGCCCGCGTGGATGGTCCCTGCCATGCCCGCCGTACCCGGGCGGCGGGCATGGCACTGGTGAAGAAGGGTCATGTCCCGCGGGGGACACCGTTGGCGAATTCGGGCGGACGTCTGCTGGTGATCTGCCGACCGCGGGATGATGGCGTCGTTCGGTGTGCGGGGACACGAGCGTGAGGTGATCGGAGTGTCGCTGCATCCACGCGTTCCAGGCGAGGTTCCGGTTCAGACAGCCGAGGTGGCCCGGCTGGCGTTCCCGAAGGGCTGTCTGTGCATGCGGATCCGGGAAGTGATCGGGCCGCTCTTCGCCGACGAAGAATTCGTGGATCTGTTCCCCCGGCGTGGTCAACCCGCCTGGTCGCCACATCAGTTGGCGATGGTGTCGGTTCTGCAGTTCGTGGAGGGCCTGTCGGACCGCCAGGCGGCCGCCGCCGTGCGCGGGCGCATCGACTGGAAGCTTCTTCTGGGGCTGGACCTAACCGATCCCGGGTTCGACCATTCCGTGCTGAGCGAGTTCCGGGACCGTCTGATGGCCGACCGGGCGCCGCGGCGTCTGCTGGATTTGATCCTGGACCGGCTACGGGAGGCCGGGCTGCTGGCGCGGCCCGGCGGCCAGCGCACCGATTCCACACACGTCCTGGCCGCGGTGCGCCGGCTGGACCGGCTGGAAAACACCGCGGAACACCTGCGCGCCGCCCTGAACGCACTGGCCGCCGCGGCTCCCGACTGGCTGCTGCAGGCGGCGCCGGCCGACTGGTTCGACCGCTACCAGCGGTGCATCGAGGACTACCGGCTGCCGCGCGGGGAAGGCCCGCGCACGCAGTACATGGAGCAGACCGGTGAGGATGGAATACGGCTGCTGACAGCGGTATTCGCTCCCGGTGCCCCGTCATGGCTGCGGCAGATTCCGGCTGTTGAGGCCCTGCGCCTGTGCTGGATCCAGGAGTTCACCATCGCTGAGGACCGGGTGCGGATGCGCGGCCCGAAGGACATGCCGCCCTCCCGCGACCGCATCGCCTCCCCCTTCGACGGCGAGGCGCGCTACTGCATCAAGAACGCCACCGAATGGAGCGGCTACAAGGTCCACCTGACTGAGACCTGCGACGCCAACTACCCACACCTGATCACGCACGTCGTCACCACCGAGGCCACCGTCACCGACGTCGAGATGACCGAGACGATCCACGTTGCTCTCGACCAGGCCGGGCTGCTGGCCGACGAGCATTTCGTCGACCGCGGCTACGTCAACGCCAAACTGCTGGCCACCAGCGTCAGCAGCCACGGCGTCGAACTGACCGGACCGATCCGTGAAGACATCACCTGGCAGGGCAAGGCCGACGAAGGCTTCGCCATCGACGCTTCCTCATCGACTGGGACGCCCACACAGCTGTCTGCCCCCAAGAACACCGTAGTGTCCGCTGGAAACCCCACCAGCAGCAGCGGCCCGGCTACTGGCAGACCAACGTGTTCTTCGATCGCCACGACTGCACCGTCTGCCCAGTACGGTCGAAGTGCACCCGCTCGACAACCGAGCCACGCAAACTTGCCCTGGCCCCACGCGAGGAAAACGACGCGATCCGCGCCAGGCGCCATTTACAGCAAACCGACCAGTGGCAGCGGCACTACACCACCCGCGCCGGCGTCGAGGGCACCATCGCTCAAGGGTTACGCCGCTGCGGCCTGCGCAGAAGCCGCTACATCGGCTTGAACAAGACCCGCCTTCAACACATGCTCACCGCTGCTGCTCTCAACCTCATACGAACCGATGCCTGGCTGACTGGGACCCCACTCGCCGACACCCGCACCTCCCGCTTCAGCCGCCTGCGCCCCGCATAGACACCGCCGAATTCGCCAACAGTGTCCGCGGGGTGGTGTAGTCACGGCAGCTGGTTCGGTTCCGGTTGTGGAGTGATCTGCGGTTCGGGTGCGGTTGGCTTGGTGGTGAAGAGCTCGGCCATGGAGGCTTCCGATAGGTAGCGGCGGTCGAAGACCTGCCATTCGTCGTGAAGTTCGGCCAGAACCGCGGCCGCGAGCCGGTCCAGGGCGGCGGGGTTGGCAAAGACCTGGACCACGTCGGCCCGCCGTTTGATCTCCCGGTTCAGCCGCTCCAGCGGGTTGGTACGCCACCGTCGGCCACGAGCTGCGAGCGCTGCGAGCAGGTCTTCGTCGCCGGCCTCTCGACGGGCGGGGCGCTGGCCCTGCGGCTGGCCGCCAAGCACGAGGACGCGGTCAGCGGCGTCCTGCTCGTCAGCCCCGGCAACATGGTGCACGGCCTCGCCGCCAAGCGCTCCCGGTCGCGCTACCTGGTCCGTACCGCCCCCGGCATCGTCAAGGACGGCCCCGACGAGGTCGGCTACGTCCGGGTGCCGTTGCACGCCGCCCACTCGCTGCGGCAGTTCTTCGACGTCGTCGACAGCGAGTTGCCGCAGGTCACGCAGCCGCTGCTGCTGCTCCACAGCCGCACCGGCCATGTCGTACCGCCGGTGGACTCCGCCCGGGTGCCGAGCCGGGTCTCGTCGGTGGACGTCACCGAGGTGCTGCTGGACCGCAGCTATCACGTGGCCACCCTCGACCACGACGCGGAGCGGATCTTCGCGGACTCGTACGCTTTGATCAGCAGGCTGGCGCCGGGCAAGGGCGCAGCCCCCGAAGATGCGGACCGGAAGGGAACTGCGGCGACGTGACGGATCGTAACCCCGACCGGGAGGAGAGCCGGGACCCGCTCGACGAGGAAGCGATCTGGGCGCAGATCGTGGCTTCGTACGGCGAGGAGCCGGCCGATCCGCCACGCGCGGAGGCGGACGGCCCGGCCGATGGCTGGCCGGCCCGGGAGATCGAGGACCCCGATCCGGAAAAGGGCCTCGACAACCTGGAGAAGAGCCTCGACGGCCTGGAGAAGGACGTCGACCGCGACTGGGCCGGGCTGGTCGGCATCGGCGGCTTCCTGGGCGGCTTCGCCACGCTGGTGGCGCGGATGCGGCCCGGCGGGGACGAGGACGACGAACTGCCGGGAGGCGGGGCAGTCGCCGAGGGGGTCTGAGGGAACCGCTTCGGCGCGATGGGCGAAGGACAGGTGAAAGCCCAAGTATTCGAGCATCGTCCCTTGGACGAGAGGAGCCCCGATGACCGTCGGACCAGGCGTCGGCATCGGCACCGCGCGTGCCGATGCGGAGAGCGACGCCTCAGTGATCGCGCGGTCCCGGGATGAGCCCGAGGCGTTCGCCGCGCTCTTCGACCGGCACGCCGACGCCGTGCACCGCTATGCGGCCCGCCGCCTCGGCGGCGAGGTCGCCGATGACCTCATGGCGGAGACCTTCACCACCGCGTTCCAGCAGCGGCATCGCTACGACCCGGCCCGCGGCGCGGGCGCCGACGCCCGGCCCTGGCTGTTCGGCATAGCGACCAACCTGGTCGGCCGGCACCGGCGGGCTGAGGCCCGCCGGTTCAAGGCCATGGCCCGGGTCCCGGCCCTCGCCGACCACGACGAGCCGCTGGCCGACCGGGCCGCGGACCGGGTGGTGGCGCGGGCCGTACGCCGCGAGCTGGCGGCGGCGCTGGCCGCGCTGCCCGCTCGGCACCGGGACGTGCTGCTGCTGGTGGCCTGGGGTGGTCTCGGCTACGAGGAGGCGGCCCAGGCCCTCGGTATCCCCGTGGGCACGGTCAGATCACGGCTGCACCGGGCTCGCAGCAAGCTGCGCGAAGCATTGGGCGGATCCGATCCGACGGCACTGCGAGAGGTATCCGACCATGAATGACGAACTCGAACTCTTGAGGGAGTGGGACGCGGACGCGGCCCCGCTCACCGGTCCGGCCCGGGACCAGGCCCGGCACCAGCTGCTCAACGCGATGGCCCACGCGGACCAGCGCACCGGCACCGGCCCCAGTCGCCGCCATGCACTGCGCCTCGCGGCGGCCGCGGTGGTCGCCACGGCGGTTACGGGGACGGCGGTGCTGATCGGCACGGACGGCTCTGGCGAGGGCGGCGCACCGGGCACGAGCACCCCGCGGATGGAGAACGCCGCCGCGACGGTGCTGAACGGGGCGGCGGCGTGGGAGCGCGAGCAGGAGAAGGAGCCGGTGGCGCCGCGCGACGACCAGTTCATCTACTCGAAGCGGATCATCAAGGAGACGGAGCAGAAGACCGGCAAGGTCAAGACCTACACCGACGAGATGTGGGACTCGGTGGACGTCTCCAAGCGCTCCTTGACCATGGAACTGGGCCGCGAGATGTGGGAGGAGCCCGCGGGGAAGGGCGGCGGGGTGTGGCCACCCCGGAAGTGGAGCGAGCTGAAGAAGCTGCCCCAAGACCCGGAGAAGCTCATCTCGGCCATCATCTCCCTCGGCAGGTCCGACGACCGGTCGATCAGCGATCTCGCCAAGTTCGATCGGTTCCAGGCCTACTTCCTGCTCGGCGAGCTCCTGAAGAACCCGGTGCTGCCCCAGGGACTGCGCCCCGCGGCGTACGAGGCGCTGGCCCTTGTGCCCGGCGTCAAGACGATCCCGGGAGTGAAGGACTCCGCCGGGCGGACCGGGGTGGGGATCGCCTATACCGAGCGCGGGTCCTACGAAGGCACGTACCTGATCTTCGACCCGGCGTCGTATGAATTCCTGGGCTTCCGCGACGAGCGGACCTCGGCTTCCGGGAAGAAGAAGTACATCCAGCTGTCGCACGTAGTGGACTGGGGGATCGTCGACCGGGTGAAGCAGCGCCCGTAGGCCGCTATCCCGCGGCCGGGACCCGCAGGGCCGCCGGCACCGGCAGATGGTCGCCGGCGGCCCTGAGGTCTGCCTCCGGGAGGTCAGTGGGGATGCCGCAGCCGAGGACCTCGCCGCCCGGCGTCGCGAACACCGCGTCGATACGGCGGTCCGGGGCTGAAACGGCATGTCGCTGACGCTGTCAGGGACAAAGAGCCCCAGCTCAGCACGGCATTGGCCGGTCGGTGAAGCAGGAACCTGTAAGCCGGGCGACCGGCCGAACCCCTGATAGGGGAATCCCAGTCCCTTTGCGGCTGGGATGACGATGACAACCGGTGTGATGGTGCCCACGGGCCACGGCCACGGCTGGGCTGGCGGGCGACCGTCATCCGCTCTGGTCGGCATCTGCCAGGATGGGGGCATGGTGGGAGAGACGAAGACGCACGATGAACGGCTCCGGGACCTGGAGGCGTCGGCGTTCCGTACGGGGCGCACCCTGGCCGAGCATGGTGAGCAGCTCGGAGAGATCCGCGAGCAGCAGGCCACGGCGTTCGGGAACATCGACTCACTCGCCAACGCCGTCGGCGCTCCGGGCGAGCGCACGATCACGCAACGGTTGGATGGCATCGAGCGGGTTCTGTTCGCTCTGGCCCGGGCCCAGGGAATCGACCCCGACACTCTGGCGTGAGCAGGCCGGTGTCTCCGTCTCCAGTCGAGATCAGCAGGCAGTGGCCATGGCGTGCCTCCGCTGGCGGATGGCGCGTCGCCGGTCACCGTTCCCTTGCTTGAGCCCGGGCCGTACGGCGGATCCGGTGTCACGCCGCTGAACCCCACCAGAATCCCCGGGCGCAATCTGGCGCTTTGGCTTCCTCCAGGCGGACGTTGAGGTGGATGCCGTCGGCCCACACGAGCACCGGGGCGCGCATGCCCCGGCGGGCGCAGTCGCGCAGCAGGTCGGCCCAGGACTCCCCCGACTCGCGGTAGGCCTGCGTCCTGGTCCTCATCGGGGTCCGCGCCGACGGCTCCAAGGAACTGGTCGCCCTCAAGGACGGCTCCGTTGGAACGACTGCGGTCCCGAACACCCGCCGCGTTCGGGACCGCAGCCGTATGTGTGCTGGTCAGTGGCGCTCAGGAAGGCCAGAATGGGACCGCCCGCATCCGCCAGACCATCTCCTGCCGCAGGGCTGCTATGCGGTGAAGCAGTGCAGTACTCGTACTGACCCCACTGCGAACCGAGGTCGACGATCGTGTCCTCCCACGCGTCGTCCAGGCCCTGGTAGTCGCCGACCACCCAAGCGGCGACGATGCGGTCCCATCAGTGTTTGGACAAACGGTGGCGGGACCGCATCAGATCGGCCCGCACATCGTCGTGGGGCCGGGTCTTCCCGGGCGGCCTCCTGCTCGACGGCCGACACCACACCGCGGGCAGTTCGTCCAAGTGCGGAGTTTCGCCAGCCGCCGGGCATCGCGCTTGTCGGTCTTGACCCGGTCCCCGGACGGCCGCTCCATCTTCGACGGAGCCACCACCACACGCCGGACGCCGATCTCGTCCGGGGCCCGGGCCAGCACGAAGCCAGACGAGGCGCTCGAACACTTCGCCGTCTCGTAGTCCCGCGCCCCGGCCGTGGTGGAGCGGGCGTGGCCATCCAGGCCGACCGAAAACCGCTCGGAAAACATCCGGTGCCTCCCGGTAATTGCGGCACTACCCCCGCTGCCCGGACATCGTTGG
This sequence comes from Streptomyces sp. NPDC027189, assembly GCF_055566975.1. Classification (NCBI taxonomy): domain Bacteria; kingdom Bacillati; phylum Actinomycetota; class Actinomycetes; order Kitasatosporales; family Streptomycetaceae; genus Streptomyces; species Streptomyces sp. NPDC027189. Next base: position 16,039 of record NZ_JBVHRI010000054.1, on the reverse strand, counting down.
ACGTCGCCACCCGTTCGATGGAGCAGGAGTCACCCAGTTGGCGCAACGCGGCGTCGTGATTCGTGGTCGGACCTGCAAGGCCCCGAAGTCCTAGCCCAGACACGAGAAGAGGACGGTCTAGTTGTCGCCTCAGTGTCCGTCGCGGACCACCGCTAACCCGCCGACCCGGGTCGTGATGCCTGCCGGCCCGCGTCGGGCCGAAGCGAGCACGCTGGCCGGTCGACCGAGGCTGTCACCCTGCTCCACCTCGATCGCGACCGTCTGTGCCCCTGTCGTGTCGAGCAGGTGGGCGGCCAGGCAGCCGGTGCTGTTGGCGTTGGCGACGTCCTCGTCGACACCGATCACCGGCGCGAACATCCGCGCCGCCCCCGGTCGGTCGCCCACCGGCGGTGCGTACACGAAACAGCCGAGGAGCCCGTACCGCTGGCACGCCGCTGTCAGCCTGCCGAGGTGTGGGTGGACTCGGAGCAGCGCCGACCGGTCGTGGACCGGTACCAGCATGCGTGGTGCGCCGGGCGCGGCGATCCGTGGCGCGTCGGTCGGATGCGGGTCGTCCGCGGTGAGCCCGAGCGCGGCGACGATCGCGGCGCGCTCGTCCGGTGCCGGGTGACGCAGCGCGACGAGGCCCTGGTCGAACCACACCTCGATGCCGGCGGGGCGGCGGATCGCGACGGTGTCGAACGTGCGCCCGCCGGTGTGTTGGCGGTCGTTCAGCTCGCCCAGCGCGGTGCGGGTCAACCGGACGGCCTGCGCGGCAACGGTGCCGTGGCCGCAGCCGGACAGTTCGGCGGTGGCGGTGAAGAACCGGACCGGCCAGCCACCGTCCGGCGTCCGCCCCGGGCCGAGGAACGCCGCGTGCGAGGTGCCGGCCGCAGCAGCGACCGCACGCCGGTCCGCGTCCGTCGCCGCCGGGTCGTCGTCGGTGACGGCCGTGGGGCTGCCGCCCCGGCCGTCGCGCCGCACGCACGCATCAACCACCGTGACATCCGGCCAGGACATCGGCCCACCTTTGACGCTCAACGAACCGGCAACCGCGAACGGCGTTCCGCCGATAGCCGGACCTGGCCGCAACGGCCGACCGAACGCGTCCCGGAGCGTACCGTCCTGCCTCAGCCGGTGCCGTCCTGCACCGGATAGTGGATGATGACCGCACCGCCGGTGGCGTAGTTGGCGACATCGGCGGCCACCCGCTGGCCTTGCGGCGACTCCCGCGCCGCGGCCATGGCGGCGGCGTCAGCGAAGTCGCCTTCGAAGACCGCGAAATACGGCGCTTCTCCCTTGGTCGCCGCCACGTCGAAGCTGTAGCGCCACGCAAGCAGGCCGGGCCAATTCATGACCAGTGGAAGGTGGTTGGTCACGTAGTAGTCGCGGAAGTGGTCAGGGTCGGCGGGCTTGGAATACAGGACCACCAACTTATGCATGACGACCTCCGTCCAGAGACGAGACCGTAACACTCCGGGTGACCTGGGAGCTCCTGCTAAGAACTGCCGCCGACCTCGCTAGGTGCGGAGCATCGGGATCTGGGTGAGGACGGAGGTGGTTTCGAGGAGCGCGTGGGAGTCGGTGGCCAGCCACAGCGGGAGGTCGCCGACGAAGGCTACGACATCGGGGAGGGCCCGGGTGGGTCGGGTCGCGCCAGAATCCATAGTCGAGCACACCGGGCTCGGTGGCCGCGACCTTCGCGAGAGCCGTGAGGGCGGACTCGAAATCGGCGGTGTGCGTGAGTGCGATGTCCAGTACTGCGGTCAGTTGAATCGTCATATGCGCAGGTTAGGGCTTGATGTGCGGTCGAGGGAAAGACCGGTACGGGATAGGCTCAGAACGGATCGTTATCAATCGGCAGGGAGGGCACGTGGCGCCGGATACGGTGAGCCTGCGGTACTTCCTGGTGCTGGCGCAGGAGTTGAACTTCACCCGCGCGGCCGCACGGATCGGTATCGCACAGCCCGCACTCAGCGCCCGGATGCGCCGATTGGAGGCGGAACTCGGTACGGCCCTGCTGGTCCGCAACACGCGTAGCGTCGTATTGACCACGGCCGGTGCGGCTTTGGCGGAGTCCGCGCCGCCCGCGCTGGCGGCGCTGGACCGGGCATGGGACACCGCCCGGAGCGCGGCGGCCGGTGAACTGGGCACGCTGCGCATCGGATACAGCCTCAGCGCCGGGGCCGAGACGGCACCGGCCCTGGTGGACAGGCTGATTCGCGGCAACAGCGGACTCGAGGTCGGCGCGGTCCCGATGGCGACACCGGAGATCTCCCCCGCGGTCGCCGACGGCCGCATCGATGCCGGGATCACCCGCGGTGAACAGCCGGGCCGTGGCGTGCGCCGGTTCCTGCTGCGGCGTGAGCGCATCGGGGTCCAGCTGGCGCAGCACCATCCGCTGGCCGAACACCCGGAGATCGAGATCGCCGACGCGGCCGCGTATTCGCTGCGGCTCCCGGACCGTGCGGCCAACCCCGTGATCCACGATCAGCTGTCCGCACTGTTCCGAGACACCCGACCACACCCCCGATTCCACACGCCCGCAGTCTCTTTCGACATGTCTCAGCGCGACCTGCGCGACAGGGTCACCCTCGCCCCGGCCGGAGAAGCCGCGGTCACGGCATCACCGGCCGGTCTCACCTGGCGACCGCTGCGGGGCGCGCCCAGCCTGACGATCCACCTGGTCCTCCCACGCGAGCAGTCGCCACTACACCGCCGCATCCGTGCCGTCGCCAAAACCCTGGCGCACGAGCTGCACTGGCTGCCGGACTGACGCGCAAGAGGTCAAGCGAGACGGACGTCTGCGGTGGCGAGGCCGAAGACCTTGCGCCGGGCGGCCGTGGTGACGGCGAACTCGTGTTCGGTCGGCGCGAATCGGGCCACCGCGTCGACCTCGCGCACCACGATCGCCGGATTGTGCGGGCGCCCGGTGTTCCGCAGGACCTCGCGGGTGTCGTTGTACATCGTGATGAGCACGCCTCCGGCGAACGTCAGCTGGTCCTCCTCCAGGTCCGCGAGGTGCTCGACGATCGCGGTGCGGTCGCGTGCGACGTAGGCGCGCGTCAGGTCGAGGGCGCGCCACGCGGCCCCGTTCATCCGGGGGTCGGTGCGGTCGGCGAAGTCCTTCATCGTGGCTCCGCGGTCGATCGAGCGGAGGGGGTAGTGCGGGGGTGGGGCACGGCAGTGGGCAGCCCCAGGTCGAGGCGCTTGTCCATGTCGAGGCGGAACGTTCCGTACGGGTTGACGTTGGACCAGAGCAGGGCGGTCAGGCCGCGCCGGTCCTCGCCGGTGAGCTTCTTCGCCCACGCTGGCTCGGCCAGGACCTGCTGCACCAGCAGGGTGTTGACGTGCACGAGCGCGGACTGGAGCAGGTGCAGGGCGAGCATCGACGTCTCGGCGTGCTCCTTGTCCGGGCCGGTCAGGGCGCCGACCTTGCCGTAGTGGAGCACCGTGTTCGCGCTGTTCCAGTTCTCCACGACCTGGAGCCCGCCGTGGATCTCGCGGCGCAGGCCGGGGTGGGCGAGGTAGTCGCAGGCGAAGATCGTGCGCACGGCGCGGCCGAGTTCCTCAAGTGCCTGATAGGTGGGGTGCTTGGGGCCTCCGCGGGTGAAACGCCGCAGCACTTTCTCGGCCTCCGCCGTCCCGAGGCGGAGCGCGGTCGCGTACTTCACCATCTGGTCGTACTGCTGCTCGATCAGCTCCCAGCGGATCGGCCGCGTCAGCGAGGCGCCGAGTGCCGGCCAGCCCGGCGGGGTGTCATCCGGGCGGTACAGGCGGATGCTGCCGATGTTCTTCAAGCGGGGCAGCAGCCGGAACTTGAGCAGCTTGGTGAACGCGAAGCCGACCACGGAGGCGCCGTGCGTGTCGACGTAGTTCGCCTCGATCTCGGCGTCCGTGCAGTGCCGCAGCAGTCCCTCGATCATCGCCGCGACCTCGGACGACGAACACGACTTCAGCTGGGAGTAGATGCAGACGTTCTTCCGCTCCACGTGCCAGTAGATCATCACGCCGTTGCCGCCGTAGCGGGCGTGGTACTCGGTCATGAAGTTGCTGGACCAGGAGCCGAACTTCTTCGAGTCCGACGCGCACGCCGTTCCGCGGCCCCACCACTCGGTATCGCGGGCGGCGAAGGTGCCGTACCTGACATGGTGGGGGGATGGTGGTGGCGAGCCGCAGCACCCGTGACGATGTCCCAATCCAGTCCTCAGAAAAGCTTTCAGCCAGAACTGTTGAAGAGGGCCGTTTTCATGAGAGCACGGACTTCCAGGCGTTTGACGACAGACCTGTCCGGGGTCAGGCTGGAGAGTAGTAGTGATACCTGAGGGTCGCCGCGACTGGCGATTGGGCGGTGCTACGGGCGGAAAGCCGGATCAGCCACCGTGAGGTGTGACGCGGTCGCCCTGACAGGAGGCGGCAATGGAATCACCCGATGTTCGGTATGCGGAATACTTGGGGCTGGAGAAGATATTTTCTGCGGGCTACAGCGTCACCCCGGAGAATGGCCACTCTCCACAAATTGCCGATGAAAGTCACTTCAAGCGTGTGCACATTAAATCGGAGCTCGATCTGCAGCAGGTCCTGGATGATCTGCACGCCGCAACTCTGCATGTGAAAGATGGCCGGTATGCCCAGGCGGCAATACACCTGGGCCGAACGTCATGCCTACTCGGCGAGCTGGCCGACCACGTAGATCTCTTGCAGTACCCCTATTTGACTCCGGAACGCTTCGCGAAGTTCCGGGGGGGGCGTTGGGCAATGCCAGCGGAGCCGAATCTCATCGAGCAGGGGAGCTGCGAAGGTGGCTGGCCCTTGGCCCAGCTGGATCAAATACTCGAAGTCCACTCTATGAAGCATTTAAAGAGAGGTTGAAGACTGAGGGCCTAGGCGTAGCTGAACTTCTTAATGAGCCGGATCTGAACCCCGGTCTTTATGATGTCCTTCATGGCCTCAGAGACATTGCCGACGGATGGATGACTTGGGCCTGGCGACATCCTCAAGTAGCGTTTCAGATGATAGGTGGGAGTCCGGGGACTGGAAAGACATCCGGGGTCGCCTATCTTGACCAAAGGATGGAGGAGCATCCTTTCCCCGAGCTATTCCCTGCAGGTCTCTAGACCGACAGGCCCTCGCCTCGGCGCTGATCCGGCCCACCGGGCGCTGAAGGCAGGTCAGTCGCTCGGCCGTCCGGAACGTGACTGTCACTCCAGACCGGGTCGACGATTCGTCGACCTCACCGTTCAAGGCGGTTACGGTTATCTGCTCTAGCCCAGAGCGTCATCCCGTGGTCCGCGGGCGAGGTAGGCCGTCCGGAACGCGGCTGTCAGCGCCGCCTGTTATGCGTGGCAGATCGTCACGGAGCGTACAGACGCCGGTTTTCGTTCCAATGTATCGACCCCCAGGTCATCCGCACCCTCGCCGTACGCCGCCCCGCGGCCGCCAACGAACCCACCTGGATCCGCACCGCCGCCCTCGCCGCCCTCGTCGGCGCCACCGGCCGCACCGTCAGCGAGCTCGCCGAGCTCGACGTCAGCAACCTCCACCTCCAGCAGCGGCCTCCCGTCCTCATGCTCGAAGACGGGCCCGAGGAGCTCGACGAGGACACCGTGCGCACCTTGCGGCGGTGGCTGCGCCAACGCGCCGCCATCACCGCCAGCCTGGAAGGCACCGACCCCGGGTACCTGTGGATCCCCACCAAGGAGCCCGGCCACCCCCGCCGCCGGCCGGAGGAAACCATCCCCCCGCTCGGCGCCCGCCGCGCCCACGTGCGCACCCTCCACGCCGCACACCGCCGCCTGGCCCTCAGCGTCCTCGGCCACCCGCTACGCCTCGGCGAACTGCGGCCGCCGGTCGCATAGCCCGGCTAGGCTCGCCGCATGGCCGACACCACGTACGTCCCACGCCGCGAGCCGACGCTGGAGAAGGAAGGTCAGGAGCCGGCCACATGAGCGAGGCAGCCTGGAGCCCGCTCGGCCCCGCCGGGCACAACGTGCGGCGCAATGTCCGGCGCCTCAGAGAGCAGCGCCGATGGTCTTACAGAGAAATGGAGGAACGCCTCGCACGAGTGGGCCGCACGATCCCCGTACTCGGGCTGAGCGCGATCGACACCGGGGAACGACACGTCGACGTTGACGATCTCGTCGCGCTGGCAGCGGTCTTCGACCTAGGCATAGAGGAGCTGCTACAGCCGCCCGCAGACTGCAAGACCTGCCACGGCGCGCCGCCAGCTGGCTTCATGTGTATGGAGTGCGAGACCAGCGGGATACCCGAACACGCGCCCACCGCATAACGAAGGCCCCGCCCGGACAACCGGAGCGGGGCCTCACCACGTCGCGGGTCAGTACTCGCCCGACGCCTTCAACTCATCCGTCACCGCGTCCACACGCTCCGGGCAGTACGCCCGCGTCCCCAGCAACACCAGCTGGTAGGCGTCCGCCTTCTTCGTACCCCAGTCCTGCCCGATCGGATACAGGCCCCCGTCGCCGAGCATCCACTCGACACTGTGCCCCGCATCGAGAGCCGCGCACCACTCTCGGCGCGTTGCTCGTAGGGATCCAGGTGCGCTTTCGTGCCGGGTTCGCCTACGTGGCCGGGGAACTGCCGGACGAAGAGGAACCGCTGACGCTGTGCCGCCTGCGCTTCACCGGCGTCCTGCACACCTGGGGCTTCGCCCTCCACCTCGCCAGCCGCGGCAAGTGCGACGACAACTTCCTGCCCACCGGACTGCCCTTCGGATCCCTCGAAGACGCTCTGGACTGCGCCTGCGGCTTCTACCTCGGCGACCCCAAGCCCTGCCCAACACCCCTCCACGAACGTCTGCGGAGCTTCACTAGGATCTTCGGCATGGCGAAGCGCAAGGTGCAGCGGCGGGCGCGGAAGATCCTGGGCGAGGAACCCGTGGCCTTGGTCTGGTGTGAGATCCACAAGCCCATCCCCATACCGCCCAAGGACGTTCACCGTGCCGCGGGCAAGGGACGCCTGAAATCGCGCCACCACTGGTTGTGGTACGCCGGGGCCGTGGTGTTCTTCTTCGTGGTCGTGCCGATGATCCTGATCGACAAACTCGGCCGCAAGCTGGACCAACTGCTGTCGGGACGGAGCCGCGGCCGTCAGACCGGACAGCCACGGACTCCACCCGACGCACAGCGCTCCAGCCGTGGCCACGCCCCTGAGAGCGATCGCAGGCAGGATCCGACCAACGGCGTCTTCGACGGGGACTGGAACCTGACGGCCGGCCAGCTGCTGTTGCGCTGGTACGGCCACTCGCCCAACCCCAAGCGCCTGGTCATGCTGGCCCGTGACCGCATCTGCGTGGCCGCCTCCCCTCGCCGCCGACTGTCGCCGACCAAGGCCGACGACTTCCGGACCGTCACGGAGTTCGCCCTCGACCAGGCCCGTATCGAGGGCGAGGCGGGCCAGCCGCGCGGGTACGCCACCTTCCGGCTCTGCTTTGCCGACGGTTCCTGGCTGGAGGTGGGCCGACTGGGCGAGCCGGAAGACGCCGATCACTTTCTGCGCACGGTCAGCGGCTGATCAACCCTTCCAGCCCGCCACGGCCGCTCAGCCCTCTTCTTTCCTCGTCACCCTCGAAGACCCCGGCCTCGTCGACGACCTTCGGGACCCCGCTCAAGACCGGATGATCACGCCGAACCCCCCTCCACGAACTTCTGCGGGGCAGCACTAACGAAGCGCCGGATTGGTCTTCGGTCCGCGTAGCTCAGCTCGCGGAGTTGACCAGGAACGCGAGTCCTGCCAACAGTCCGGCGTAGACCAACACCAGCAGCAAGCTACAGAAGATCAGCAGCCAGCCGGTCACGATGCCGAGCAGGGCCAGGCCGCGGTCGCGACCGCCCAGGCGCTTGCCACGACGTCGGCCGAGGTGCCCGGCCGGGATGGCGACAAGACCGAACACGAACACGTGTACCAGCTGCCGTACATCAGCCAGAACATCGGCGTCGCGAAGATGGCCACGATCAGGCTGACACCCAGAATGGCCGCCCAGATGCTGATCCGAGCGGGCGTGTTGCGGGCCTCGGCTGCCGACGCGGCTGCCTGATGAGTGCTACTGGTCACGATGAATCTCCCCGTCTGGCTCGGCAAGCCACTCTACGAGCGACAAGTCGTCGGCTGAGCAGCTTCATGCCGGGAACTCCGCGCTGGACGTCAAGCGGGTGACCGTGTTCCACCCGGCACTCATCCGCCCGCTTCCCATCACCCTGCCGCCGTTCCCCGGCGAGTGCGAAGCGTCCTAGACGACGGCCTTCATCCTCGGCCTCGACGCCGGAAGCTCGTGGAGCATGCTCACCGGATTCCAGGAATGGCTCGTCGTCCGACTCGGCACGGGACACGACCTGACCTGGCCCGTTCTCGTCCGCCACCTCGCCCCCGGAGGCTGGACCCACCCGCTCTCCGCACAGACCGGTGTTGCAGCCGTGACTACGCTCTACCAGCTCGGGGAATTCTTCACCACACGAGAACAGCCGGACGGCCTTGCCCGGATCTTCCGGACCTACCAGTCCTGGGCGATCACCCAGGACTGGTATCACCTCGAAGACCCGGCGAAGTTGCTGGGCTCACGCGAGGACCTACGGCCTGACTAACCCGTCGAATTTCGATCGAGGAGCCGCAGACCACATCCAGTCCATCGTCTCCTGCTGAGTTGATACTGATCAGCGGGTGGGGAACGAAGCCAGAGCAAGATCCCACTGGTCAGCTGCGCGAAGCAGGGCGGCTATATCTACCTGGGCCTCGACGAAGTACTGGTAGATGTCTGCCCCGTTTTCACCCTGCTGCCATGGGGGTGCCGCTTCCATGGACAGGTGCACACGAATCACTGCACCGTCCTCGCTCCGGTCGGCGAGGCTGAAGGCCAGGACCGGCTCGACGAACCACGTGTCCGGGGACAGCGAGCCATCGGCATCAGGTCCGGTCACCGCGATCGTCCCCGCCGCCACCGCGCGCAGCCAATCGGACACCTGGCGGGCTTCATCGATCAGCAGACAAGGATCAGTGAAAGCCCAGATGCCCTTCGGAGTCGTCACCGAGCCACCGATGACCAGCCAGTTGTCATCGTATGAGTCGCCGCGGACGGCGGAGAACTGGTACCGCAACGGGCAGAGTTCGACACTGCTTGCCTGATCACCCAAGAGCATTACCAAAGGGTGTCACGGACCCCCTCGACGCTGCACAGGCCCTCACAACACGTCCGCACAACCCCATGGGCGAGCTGGGCACGGCGGGCCGTTTGACATCCAACTCAGTCGCTCCAGGTCAGGGCGCCGCTCTGGACAAACTTCCTTGTCAAAGGACATCCACGGCGAGGACGGCTGTGACGGTGCGACGGCAGCCGGGAATGGCGGGCCCTCGGCTCGAGGGCGGACACGCAGGTACCGTCGCTCATATGGACCAGAACGGTACCCCGGTGTCCGGGTTCGACCCGGAGCAGTACGCGCGTGTCGAAAAGGCCGCCGACGTCGTGGGCAAGCCCCCAGGTCTTCGTCCGTGACGCCGCACTCGCGGCCGCCGACGACCCGTTCATCAAGGCCCTCGGTGACGCCGAAGACCGTGTCGGGCGCCTGGCGGAGGTCTTCGGCACCCAGGACACCCGAGCGGCCGGTGACGACAGCACGACCTGGCCCGACCCTGCGCCGATGAGCAGCCGCGATCTGCACGAGATCGAGCACCACGGCCACGCCGCGCGGTGAACCGAAGGGCAACAGGTTCACCCAGCAGTGCGGGTGGCTGACGGCCTATTGGGCCGGCGACGCGACCGTGGGGCTGCGGGCGGCGGTGCGCACGGCGATGGGGTTCCGACACGGAATCCTGATGCCCCGGCTGCCGACGGCCGCCGCGATGCCGGCCACGGTAGCCCGGACGGAGGTCAGCGAGGCCTGACGGCACGCTGGCCGGAGGCGCACGGCCACGGGATACCGCACGCCTTCATCCGGCCGTACGCCGCCCCTAGGAAGAAACGTGAGGGCTCGTCAGCGCGGCTCCGAAGTAGCCCTTGGTGTTACGGACGGTGATGCCGGCGCTCTTGCCGCACAGGTTGACCGACCCGCTCAGGACGGGCCCGGAGGCCGAGCCGCGGGCGATCCACAGGCAGCCGTCGCTGTTCTCCCTGGGCACGCCGACGACTGTCTCGGCCTTGCCGTCCTTGTTGAGGTCAGTGAGGTGGACGGCTGCGCCGAACAGGTCGCCGTCCTCTGCGGTGCCGGGTACGCCCGCCGTGTTCTGGGTGTATCCGACCGCCTTGGCTGTGGTCAGGCCGGTTGCGGAGCCGCGCAGCAGGACGGCTGTACCGGCGTACACGCGCGTGCCGACCGCCTCGCTGGGAGAGCCGACGAGGACGTCGGCGTATCCGTCGGCGTTGACGTCACCGACGCTGAGCGACTGGCCGAACTGGTCGCCATTCTCTGCGGTGCCAGGGACGCCCGCCGTGTCCTGGTGGAAGACTTTTGGCCGCTGGTCGGTGGTGATGCCTTGTGCACTGCCGTAGAGGACCTGGATTTCGCCGCCGCGGTGTGCGGCGCCGGTCGCGTTCAGGAGGGAGTCGTCGTCCGCGATGCCGGTGACCAGGTCACCGTAGCCGTCGCCGTTGATGTCGCCGATCTGGCCGGTGTGGCCGTCGGCGTACGGGAGTTTGGTGGGCCAGTTGGCGGAGCCGTCCTCGTTGGGGGGTCCGTTGTCGACGTGCACCGGCCCGCGGAGGTCGCCGTCCGTGGGCCCGGGCAGCCAGAAACGCTCGGCCATGCCGTCGCCGTTGACGTCGCCCATCACCACGCCGCGCGTCTCGCCGACGCGCCATTCCCGGTAGTTGGAGGCGGCCTTGCCGGTGCGGGTGAAGGGCCCGCTGTAGGAGGCACCCTCGCAGCGCGAGCCGATACCCACCTCCGGGGCGCCGTCGCCGTCCATGTCGCCCGTGGCCAGGGACATCCCGAAGCCGCAGTACGTCCTGCCGTCCCCGTATCCGGCGGGCGGGGAAATGCTCGACCCGCCCTGCAGCCCACTGGCCCCGCCCCACACGACGGTCACGGAGCCTCGGGAGTTCTTGCCGCCGACGGCCTCGTCCGGGGTGCCCACGAGCAGATCCGCGTATCCGTCCCGGTCCAGGTCGGCGCTGGCGACCGTCGTGCCGAAGGCGTCCCATTCCTCGGGGTCACCGGGGATCCCGGAAGTCGCTTGCGTGATGACCGTCCGGCGTGTGGTGCTCACCGATGACGCCGCCCCGTACAGGACGACGACGGCGCCGGCTTCCTCCACGCTGCCGTTGGCAGCGTAGGGCGCGCCCACCACCAGGTCTCGGTAGCCGTCACCGTTGAAGTCGTCTTGGACAGCGGCGGTGTTGGCCCCCTTGTAAGGGGCAGTTGCCGAAGCCGTCGCCGGACTGAGGGTGACGGCGAGGAGGGAGGCGAGCACGGCCGCGGCCGTGACTGCTCTGTGCAACGGAACTCCTTGGCGGGGCGGCGGGGACCGCAGAGTGACGACAGTGACGGAGCCTGAAACTCAGTCGCCCCACTGGACACACGAAAGCCCCTGAAGGTTGTGCGTGACTACCTACCCTCGCCCCAGGACGTGAGCACAACGCCGGATTCAGGCGACGAGGAAAACTTCATTCCCGCTTGCCACCGCCAGCACCGAGGAGTCCGGCGAGAACGCAATCGCTTGAACAGGGCCAGTTTCATTGACGAATCCGGAGAGCGGGCCACGGCCGCTTGCAGCGCGTGTCTGGGCAGCCTGCGGGTGGTCTCTTCCAGCGGTTGGTTGTTGGAACGGACTATCGGCAGCGGCCGAGTGGCTGTGACGTCGGGGGACTCGAGGACAACTTTGTGTAGTTCTCTGAGGTCATCGCTCCTCCCGTCTGTGGATCTCGAACTCGGGCCTCTGAGCTGGCGGTTTGGGGCACGTGCGAGCGCTAGGGTGGCTGCTTCCCAGGACAGCCTCGGAGGTGCCTTCCCGGTGGCCGACAGCTTTGTGCACCTGCACAACCACACCGAATACTCGATGCTGGACGGGGCTCAGCGGCTCAAGCCAATGTTCGCCGAGGTCGAGCGTCAGGGCATGCCCGCCATCGCGATGTCCGATCACGGCAACATGTTCGGTGCGTACGAGTTCCAGCAGGTGGCCAAAGGCTTCCAGGGTGTAAAGCCGATCATCGGGATCGAGGCGTACGTCGCCCCGTCCTCGCGCCGGAACCGCAAGCAGGAGTTCTGGGGCCCCGGCGGCGTCAGGGCGATGTCGGACGACGGTGAGGGCTCGAAGGACGTCAGTGGCGGTGGCCGTTTCACCCATATGACGATGTGGGCGCAGAACGTCACGGGCCTGCAGAACTTGTTCTATCTGTCGACGGAAGCGTCGTACACGGGTCAGTTCCCGGCCGGCAAGCCGCGCATGGACATGGAGCTGATCTCCGAGCACGCCGAGGGGATCATCGGGACGACCGGCTGCCCTTCGGGCGCGATCCAGACCAGGCTGCGACTGAACCAGTACGACGAGGCCCGGGAGATCGCAGGCCAGTACCAGGACATCCTCGGCAGGGAGAACTACTTCCTGGAGCTGATGGACCACGGCCTGGACCTGGAGCGCAACGTCCGCGGGGACCTGCTGCGTCTGGCGAAGGAACTCGCCATCCCGCTGCTGGCCACCAACGATGCGCACTACGTCCTCGAAGAGCACGCGGACGCGCACGACAACCTGCTGTGCATCGGCGTGGGCAAGAACAAGGACGCCCCGGGCCGGTTCAAGTTCAACGGCACCGATTACTACCTCAAGACCGCCGCCCAGATGCGGGAGCTCTTCTCCGAGATCCCCGAGGCGTGCGACAACACTCTGCTGATCGCGGAGCGCATCGAGTCGTACGAGTCGGTCTTCGAGAACGTCGACGAGATGCCGAACTTCCCCGGTGTTCCCGAGGGCGAGACGCAGGAGTCCTGGCTGCGCAAGGAGTGTCTCAAGGGCCTCGCTATGCGCTACGGCGCCCCGATCCCGGCCGAGGTTCTGGAGCGGTTCGAGACCGAGATGAAGGTCATCGGCCCGATGAACTTCTCCAGCTACTTCCTCGTCGTCGCTGACATCTGCCAGTACGCCCGTGACCAGAAGATCCCTGTCGGTCCGGGCCGTGGATCGGCGACCGGCTCGATCGTCGCGTACGCCACGAGGATCACCGAGCTGTGCCCGCTGGAGCACGGTCTCCTCTTCGAGCGGTTCCTGAACCCCGAGCGCATCAACCCGCCGGATGTCGACCTCGACTTCGACGACCGTCACCGTGACCGGATGGTGCGCTACGTCGTCGACAAGTACGGCGACGACTACACCGCCATGGTGAACACCTTCGGCAAGCTCAAGGCCAAGAACGCGATCAAGGACACGTCGCGGCTCTTGGGCTACCCGTTCTCGCACGGTGAGCGGATCACGAAGGCTCTGCCCGGCGATGTGATGGGCAAGTCCATCCCGATCAGCGGGATCTTCGACGAGAGCCACCCCCGTTACGGGGAGGCCGGCGAGATCCGGGCACTGTACGAGAACGAGCCGGACGTCAAGCGGGTCATTGATGGCGCCAAGGGCGTCGAGGGCCTGATCCGTAACACCGGCGTTCACGCGGCCGCGGTCATCCTGTCGAAGACCCGTCTCACCGACCGTATTCCGCTTCACATGCGCGCCAAGGACGGCGTCAAGATCACCGGCTTTGACTACCCCAGTTGTGAGGACATGGGGCTGGTCAAGATGGACTTCCTGGGGCTTCGGAACCTGGGCGTGATCGACCACGCGATCCAGAACATCCGGGAAAACCGCGGCATCAACATCACCACCGACACGGTCCCGCAGGACGGCGCCCAGCCAATCCCGCTGGACGACACCACCACCTTCCAACTCCTGGCCCGCGGCGACACCTTCGGTGTGTTCCAGCTCGACGGCGGCGGCATGCGCACCCTGCTGAAGCTCATGGAGCCCTCCCGGTTCGAAGACATCGCGGCCGCCCTCGCCCTGTACCGGCCGGGCCCCATGGCGGCCAACGCGCACACCAACTATGCGCACCGCAAAACCGGACGTCAGGCAATCGAGCCGATCCACCCCGAGCTGAAGGACGCCCTGGAAGGAATCCTCGGCAACACCTTCCACCTGCTCATCTACCAAGAGCAGATCATGGCCATCGCCCGGCAGCTCGCCGGGTACACCCTGGGTGGCGCCGACCTGCTGCGGCGGGCGATGGGTAAGAAGAAGCCCGAGGTGCTGGCCGCGGAGTGGGACAAGTTCTCCGACGGCATGATGAACAAGAACGGCTATTCCGAGGAGTCGACCAAGGCTCTGTGGGACGTCATGCTCCCGTTCTCGGGCTACGCGTTCAACAAGTCCCACACTGCTGGATACGGGCTCGTCTCGTACTGGACCGCCTACTTGAAGGCGAATTACCCGGCCGAGTACATGGCCGCGCTCCTCACCTCCGTGGGGGACGACAAGGACAAGGCCGCGATCTACCTGGCAGACGCCCGGAAACTGGGTGTCCAGGTGCTCCAGCCGGATATCAACGAGTCCGTCGCCGACTTCACCGCCATCGGCGACGACGTACGGTTCGGTCTCCGCTCCGTACGCAACGTCGGCGAAGGCGTCATCGAGTCCCTGGTGGCTTCCCGTAAGTCCAAGGGCAAGTACACCTCCTTCCCCGACTTCCTCGACAAGGCCGACATCGGCGCCCTCAACAAGCGGGCTGTCGAATCACTGATCAAGGCCGGCGCCTTCGACTCTCTCCAGCACACCCGCAAGGGGCTGTCGGCCGTGCACGAGGACGCCATCGACGCGATCATCCCGGTGAAGAAGCAGGCCGCGATCGGGCAGGACGACCTGTTCGGCGATCTCGGTGGCGACAGCGATGAGCCGGCCTTCGGCCTGGACTTCCCCATCGACGACAGCGAGTGGCCGCGCAAGCAACTGCTGTCCGCAGAGCGCGAGATGCTCGGCCTCTACGTCTCGGCGCACCCGCTGGACGGCACCGAGCACATCCTGTCCCGCAACCGGGACACCACTATCAGCGAACTCCTCGGCTCAGGCCGCACAGAAGGTGTCGTGCAGCTGTCCGGCCTCATCACCAGTGTGGACCGCCGGATGACCAAGCAGGGAAACCCCTGGGCGATCATCAACCTCGCGGACCGTGACGGCGAGATGGAGATCCTGTTCTTCCCGGCCACCTACACCCTCGTCCAGCACGCCCTGATCCCCGACTCCGTCGTCTCCGTCCAGGGACGCCTCAACGACCGTGACGGGGCGGTCAGTATCTTCGGGCAGGAGATTCAGGTGCTTGATGTCTCCTCGGCGGAGAGCGGTGGCCGGCCACCGGTCATGCTGTCGTTCCCCGCCCACAAGATCAACGAGCCGACGGTCGCCAAGTTGAAGCGCATCCTCACCACGCACAAGGGCGAGAGCCCGGTACGGATGCGGGTCCATACGCCCGCGGAAACCGTCTTGTACGAGCTGGGTTTCCTGGTGGACCCCGCCTCGCTCGCTTCCGACATCAAGGTGACCTTCGGCCCGGACATCTGGATGGGCGTGGCGTGAGCGATCAGGAAGAGGAGATTGTTCTCCAGCTCGCGGATCCGCTGAACTGTCCGCCGTGTGGAGGGCCGGGGCTGTTCCTGGCCCAGTTCGCGCACTCGTGGAAGAACGCCCGCGGCGAGGACGTCCACGGCTTTCGCGAAGCGGTCTTGTGCCCCGAGTGCGACGGCGGCGGGCCGGCCGCCGATGAGCTGCTCGCGCTGTTCGCTGCGGACGACCAGTTTGGGTTGTCGAACGTCGCAGCGTTTGGCGGGCTCGTCGCAGCATGGGTGGAGTCCGTACGCCATCGGGAGGTCGACATGGCGCTGCTGGACGGGGAAGAGCAACGTTGGCGGGACGAAGACCTCTAAGGACTCCTAAGTGGCTGTGGTCGCTCCGAATCTGAGGGCGGCGTTTTCGCTGGTCAGCAGTCCAGCGCACCTTCGGTGCGCGCCGGGGGCACGGTAAATCCTGGCGCGCGCTGGGGGTGCTTCTGTCTGCCCCTGACAAGGGGCAGTTCCCGCTCGGGATCATG
>NZ_JBVHRI010000053.1:0-28829 GCF_055566975.1 Streptomyces sp. NPDC027189 | reverse complement strand
CTTCATGGTCCTGCCTGTTGGCAACCACGTAAGCGACGGGGCATGTGATGTACCGGCACGGCCCCTTCCGTGCGTCGGCGGGTGCGGGTGCGTGGGGCCGTGCGTCGCCACTCCCGGTGCGTGGGAACGTGCGTCGGCCGGTGCGGCCCCGGCCGCGGGCTGGGGCCCGTGGTTGCGCCCTCGATTCCGGCAGGCGCCGATCGGCACCCCACCCACCCCGCGGGCGCTCGAACTCTCAGCCTGTCCGGCGTTTGAGGACGAGGCCGTTCAGGCCGATGCGGGGGGCTGGGGGCGACAGCCCCCAGGTGCGGGACGGGTAGGGGCGGAGGGGGCGAAGAAAGTTCCCCGCAGCCGGAGATGTTCGGGTACAGGGTGCGCAAAGTTCCTGCATGGACATGTGGTTCGGCGGGGCGATGCTTTTGGATCAATCGACCGCGTCTGGGATAGTCAGCGGTGCGACCTCCACCCATTGACCCGGGCCACGGTTGTCGTCGGCGCCGCGGTTCACACCCCAATTCGTTCCGCGGTGCCCCAGGAGCCCCGGCTGCTCAGCGGCCGGGGTTTCCGCGTGCCGGGGGTCAGCGGTCGGCCACGCGCATTTCGAACCAGGTGGTCTTGCCGCGGGGCAGCAGATCGACGCCCCAGCGGTCGGAGAGTTTGTCGACGAGGAAGAGGCCCCGGCCGCTCAGGTCCAGCTCCTGGACCGGCATCAGACAGGGCAGGCCACGGGAGGGATCGCGGACCTCGATGCGGATCCAGCCCCGGCGGCGGCGCATCCGGAGCCCGAAGACGCGGGCACCGGTGTGGCGTACGGCGTTGCCGACGAGCTCGGAGACGAGTAAGACGGCGTCCTCCGTCATCTTGGGCGACAGCCCCCAGTGCCGCAGGACCACGACCTGCGTGAGCCTCCGCGCGGTGGCCGCGGACTCCGGGCGGGACGGCAACGGCACCTCCGCCTCTGTCGGATTGCCGAACAACTCCAGTGCCTTGAGCGCCCGTTCGTCCTCGACCGCAGGCGTCCAGCGCGCCGCGGTCGCACTCCCGTGCCGCCGCGGCTGTTCGATACCCTCCAGCCCCGCCATGCCCCCATCATGGCCGCCCAGAGCCCTCTTCGGGGCCGTTCCGAAGGAATAAGCCCCCCGGAAGGCATCATTCCGCACCATCCGATCGGCATATGCCGCAGGCAGTTCAGGGGGTGCCGGAGGCCGCCTGACCTGCTGGTACTGACCACTTGAGGGCAATCACCAGCGCCCCCCGACAAGGCAGGCTTAAGGTTGCCTTAAGGCTTGCATAAACCGCCCCTTCGGGGGACAACGGGTAAGACATTGCGTCAACTGCAAGTGGATCAGCGGAATTTGGCGAGTGACATTCGCCGCTTGGGCGAGGAGCCCGGGGTCGTCGGGCGCCGCCCGCTCAGAGGAACTTCGCCTTTCCCGGACCCTCCTCCACGAAGCTCCGCATCCCCCGCTCCCGGTCCTCCGTCGCGAACAGGCCCGCGAACCAGTTCCGCTCGATCGCGAGTCCGGTCTCGATGTCCGTCTCCAGGCCCGCGTCGATCGACTCCTTGGCGGCGCGCAGCGCGATCGCCGGACCTTGCGCGAGCTTCGCTGCCCAGGCGTGCGCGGCAGCGTACACCTCGTCGGCCGGGACGACCTGGTCCACCAGGCCGAGCGACAGGGCTTCATCGGCCTTGACCATACGGCCGGTGAAAATGAGGTCCTTGGCCTTGGAGGGGCCGATCAGACGGGACAGGCGCTGGGTGCCGCCGGCGCCGGGGATCAGGCCGAGCAGGATCTCCGGCTGGCCCAGCTTGGCGTTGTCCGCGGCGATGCGGTAGTCGGCGCACAACGCCAACTCGCAGCCCCCGCCGAGCGCGTACCCGGTGACGGCGGCGACGACTGGCTTGGGGATGCGGGCGACGGCGGTGAAGGAGTCCTGCAGGGCCCGGGACCGCACGACCATCGCGGCGTGGTCCATCGCCTGCATCTCCTTGATGTCCGCGCCCGCCGCGAACACCTTCTCCCCGCCGTACAGCACCACGGCGCGGACGTCCGTCCGGCGCGTGGCCTCCTCGGCGAGCTCCTTGAGCCGGTCCTGGGTGGCGACGTCCAGCGCGTTCATGGGCGGGCGGTCCAGACGGATGGTGCCCACGCCTTCGGCCACTTCGAGATGCACAGTCATGGGAGCAGGTTAGTGGGCGTTAACGACAACGGGCCGGGTGTGCTGAGTCACAGCACACCCGGCCCGTACGGCGAGCGTCTACTTCGTCCAGTCCGACCAGGACATGTTCCAGCCGTTGAGGCCGTTGTCCGGGGCGACCGTCTTGTCGTGGGAGTTCTTCACGACCACCACGTCACCGACGATCGAGTTGTCGTAGAACCAGGCGGCCGGCACCTTGCCGTCGTAGCCGCCGCGCACATCGCGTACGCCGATGCAGCCGTGGCTGGCGTTGTAGTTGCCGAAGGCACCGCCGCCCCAGTAGTTGCCGTGGATGAAGGTGCCCGAGTTGGTCAGGCGCTGGGCGTGCGGCACGTCCTTGATGTCGTACTCGCCGCCGTAGCCGACCGTTTCGCCGTTCATGCGGGTCACCCTGAGGCGCTCGCTGATGACCATCTGACCGTTCCAGGTGTCGTAGCCCGGCTTGCCCGTGGTGATCAGGATGGTCTTGATGACCTTGCCGTCGCGCTTGACGACCATCTTGTGGGTCTTGGCGTCGACCGTGGAGACCTGGCTGCGTCCGATGGTGAAGTTCACCGTCTTGGCCTGCTTGCCGTAGACGCCCGGCCGGCCCTCGACGCCGTCGAGGTTGAGGGTGACGCTGACCTTCGTACCGGCCTTCCAGTACTGCTCGGGACGGAAGTCGAGGCGGTCGTTGCCGAACCAGTGGCCCTCGACGTCGACCGCCGGCTCGGTCTTGATCTTGATGGCCTTCTCGACGTCGTCCGGGTGCGTGATGCCCCGCGTGAAGTGGATCGAGAAGGGCATCCCGACGCCGACCTTGGAGCCGTCGTCGGGCGTGTAGATGCCGACGAAGGTGTTCTTCGGGGTGAGCGTGGTGAACGCGGAGTCCTCGGCGGCCTCACGGCCGTCGGAGTCCTTGGCCACCGCGTGCACCTTGTACTTGGTGGCCGAGGCGAGGTGGGTCGAGGGCGTCCAGGTGGCGCCCCCGCCCGTTATCTCGCCGTCGACCGCGTTGCCCTTGGTGTCCTCGACCTTGACCTCGGTCAACTTGCCTTTGGCAGCGGTCACCTTGAGGGCGCCGCTGGTCTTCACATCATCGGCGCCGTCCTTGGGGGCGATGGTCACGACGGCCTGCGAGGCCTTGGTGTCCGCCGAACTGGAGCCCTTGCCCTTGCCGCCCCCCGAGCCGGACCCCGAGTCCTTGCCCCCTCCGCCGCCGCAGGCGGTCACGGCGAGCAGCAGGGCGGCAAGGAGCAGCGCCAGAACCCCCTGCTTCCCGTGTGTCCGCGCGCCAACCGACGCCCCCGATATCGGTCGCCCGTTCAAAGTTGTTCTCCCCTCGCACGGCCTGATCAGGCCCGCACTCCAGCGCGTCCCACGCGCGTATCGCGCTAATTAATCACACGACCTGGAGTGATGGCTCCCCGGGAATGTCACTGTTCAGTCCCAACTTCGGCCGAACGGGGCGCCGCTGGAGTGCGTCGTGCGCGTACCCCCAAATCGGGCTACTTCACCGCGCCCCCCGCTTTCCACTCCTTCCATCCCATGTTCCACCCGCCGAGCCCGTTGTTGGGAGCGACCTTTTTGTCATTGCTGTTGACGACCTCGATGACGTCCCCGATGAGGCTGCGGTCGAAGAACCAGCCCGCCGGGGTGTCCGAACTGCCGCCCTTCACGTCCTCCAGGCCCACGCAGCCGTGGCTGACATTGGCGTTGCCGAAGACGCCCGACGCCCAGTAGTTGCCGTGCAGGAAGGTCCCTGTATCGGTCAGGCGCATCGCGTGCGGGACGTCCGCGATGTTGTACTCGCCGCCGAAACCGACCGTGCGGCTGTTCATCCGCGTCACTTCCAGCATCTCCATGACGACCATTTTCCCGTTGTACGTCGCCTTCTCGGGGGCGCCCGCCGTGATCGGCACGGTGGCGACGAGGTCGTCGTCGCGGCGTACCTCCATGGTGTGCGTGGCCGCGTCGACGAGGGAGACCTGGCTGCGTCCGATGGTGAACGAGAAGGTCTTGTACTGGAGCCCGTAGACGCGGGGTGCGGCCTCGACGTCCCGCAGATGCAGCCCGACCGTGACCTTCGTGCCCGGCTTCCAGTACTGCTGGGGGCGGAAGTCGAGGCGGCTCTTGCCGAACCAGTGCGGGCGGATCTCGACGGCGGGTTCGGCGTTCACCTGAATGGCGTGCTCCACGGCGGCCCGGTTCTCGATCTCCCGGTTGAAGGCGAGCGAGACGATCATTCCGGTGCCGACGGTGGATCGGTTCTCCGGGGTGACGTAGGCGATGAACCGTTCGTCAGGGACGGCCGTCGTGAACGTGGTGTGCCGCGCCGAGCGCCGCCCGCGTCCGTCGAGGGCCACCGCGTCGACGGTGTACTTGGCCGCCAACGCGACCCGTGCGTCGTCGGCCTTCCAGGTCAGGCCGTCGTCGGTGAAGTGCCCCGGAACCGGGGACTCCTGCGCGTCCTGGGACTTGACGACCTTGACGGATTCCAGGCGCCCGCTGGGAACCCATACCTTGATTGCCTCTTTCGGGCGTACGCCCTTGCTGTTGTCGGCCGGCGAGACGCGGATGGCGTCCTCGGGCGACTGCGGTTTGCCGAACACCCCGTCGAACCCGTGCGAGGTGCAGCCGGAGGCTCCGGCCAGCAGGCCGGCCCAGGTCAGTACGGCGGCCAGCGCGGCCCCTGCGCGCCGCGCGCGCGTCTGTACGTGCTTCACAGGGGGCCCAACGACTGTGCCCCTCTGGGGAAACGTGAGTGCGAGCCACGCTCTGGGCAGAACAGTGGGGAGGACGACGCGAAGGGGAGCCGCGGCCGGGACGCCGCACGCTTCTTTCCGGGTCGTTCCACGAGCCGCGGGAGGCTGACCGGTGTCGAGCGCACCCGAGCAGGAGGCAGTCCAGGAAGGACGTGCCGCGGGCGGCGGGCTGCCCGCGCAGCCGGCCCCCGCGCTGAACGGCGCCCGGCGGACGCCGGCCTCCGCCGTGTCCGTGTGGCCGGGCGCCCCGACCCCGCTCGGGGCGCGTTTCCGCGTCGGCCCCGACGGCGCCGCGGGCACCAACTTCGCCCTCTGGGCGGGCGGCGCGGAGGCCGTGGACCTGTGCCTCTTCGACGAACGGGACGGCGAGACACACGAGACCCGGGTCCCGCTCACCGAACTCACCCACGAGATCTGGCACGGCTTCGTCCCCGGCGTGCTGCCCGGCCGCCGCTACGGCTATCGCGTGCACGGCCGCTGGGACCCGTGGACCGGCGCCCGCTGGAACCCGGCGAAGCTGCTCCTCGACCCGTACGCCCGTGCTGTCGACGGCGACTTCAGTCTGCCGCCCGAGGTGTACGGGCACGTCCGGGACTGGCCCCAGCAGCAGGTCGCCGACACGGTGCGCGACGACCGCGACTCGGCGCCGTACGTCCCCAAGGGTGTCGTGGTCCATGACGACGACGACTGGTCGGACGACCACCGCCCGAAGACGCCGTGGGCGGACTCGGTCATCTACGAGCTGCATGTGCGGGGGTTCACGCGACTGCACCCCGGGATTCCGGAGGAACTGCGGGGCACGTACGCGGGACTGGCGCACCCGGCCGCCATCGAGCATCTCGTGAAGCTCGGGGTGACCGCCGTGGAGCTGCTGCCGGTGCACCAGTTCGCGCACGAGGACCACTTGCTGCGCAAGGGCATGCGCAATTACTGGGGCTACAACTCGATAGGCTATTTCGCGCCGCACGCGGGGTATGCCGCCGCCGGAACGACCGGGCAGCAGGTCGGCGAATTCAAACGGATGGTACGGGCGCTGCACACCGCCGGCATCGAGGTCATCCTCGACGTGGTCTACAACCACACGGCGGAAGCCGACGAATTGGGCCCGATGCTGTCGCTGCGCGGCATCGACAACCGGGGGTACTACCGGCTGCAGTCGGACGCCCGCCGGTACGCGGACTACACGGGGTGCGGGAACACGCTGCACGTGGTGCAGCCGCATGTGCTGCGGCTGATCACCGACTCGCTTCGGTACTGGGTGACGGAGATGGGGGTGGACGGCTTTCGGTTTGACTTGGCTGCCGCGCTGGCGCGGTCGATGCACGACGTCGACATGCTGTCGCCGTTCCTCGCCGTCATCGCCCAGGACCCGGTGCTGCGGCGGGTGAAGCTGATAGCGGAGCCCTGGGACGTGGGCTCCGGTGGATATCAGGTGGGATCCTTTCCACCCCTGTGGACGGAGTGGAACGACCGGTATCGGAACGCCGTGCGGGATTTCTGGCGCGGGGCGCTGCCCGATGTGCGGGATCTGGGCTATCGGCTGTCCGGGTCGAGTGACCTTTACGCCTGGGGTGGGCGGCGGCCGTACGCCTCGGTGAATTTCGTGACCGCCCACGACGGGTTCACGCTGCGGGATCTCGTTTCGTACGAGCGCAAGCACAACGAGGCGAACGGGGAAGGGAACCGGGACGGTTCCGACGACAACCGGTCGTGGAACTGCGGGGCGGAGGGGGAGACCGGGGACGAGCGCGTACGGGCCCTGCGGCGGCGGCAGTTGAGGAATCTGCTGACGACGCTGTTGCTGTCGACCGGGGTGCCGATGCTGGTCGCCGGGGACGAGTTCGGGCGGACTCAGCGGGGCAACAACAATGCGTACTGCCAGGACAACGAGATCAGTTGGGTCGACTGGTCCCATCTCGACGATCCCGGGTGGCGGGCGCTGTTCGATCTGACGTCCCGGTTGATCGCCCTGCGGCACGAGCATCCCGTACTGCGACGGCGGGCGTTCTTCTCCGGGCGGGCTCATTCCGCTGACGGGTTGCGGGACCTGGCGTGGTTCACCGCGCGGGGGACGGAGATGACGGAGCGGGACTGGTACGCGCCCGCCGCGACGCTGGGGATGTATCTGTCCGGGCGGGACATTCCCGGGCGGGACGCGCGCGGTGTGCCGGTGGTGGACGACAGCTTCCTCGCGGTGCTGCACGCCGGGGACCGGCCGGTGAGCTTTGTGCTGCCGGGGTCGCCTTGGGCGGAGCGGTACGAGGTGGTCGTCGATACGTCTCGGGAGGAGCAGGGGATGGCGCCGGGGGTGGTGCATCGGGCGGGGGCGGGGGTAACGGTGCCGGCCCGGGCGGTGCTGTTGCTGCGGGTGGTGGGGTGAGGAGTTTCGGCACGCGTACGTCGAAACCGAGCCGCCCGACCACGAGAACGAGCAGCGCCGACGCCAGGGAGGCTGCGCCGTACACCAGCATGTGCGCGGACAGCGGGGCGGACGGGCGGACCGGCGTGGCGGCCATCCGGCGCAGGATGCCGCGCTCGCGGTAGCCGGTGAGGGTCTGCGGCATCGACTGCGGGCCGCCGACGATCAGCCCCAGCAGCACGGCCACCGGGACGTAGGCGTCGACCGTGCGCAAGCCGCCGAGGGAGTTCTGGTGCTGCCGGAAGGACGGGATGGAGCCGAGGATCACCAGCAGGAGGGTCGGGAACAGCAGGATCCAGAAGATGCTGCCGGGTTCGCGGCGGAAGAGGCGGACCTCGGTCTTCAGTACGGCGGTGCTCATGCCGCTGCCTCCTTCGTCAGGTCGAGGAACGCGTCGTCGAGCGTGGCGTCGGAGACGCGGAGTCGGTGGGCGGTGATGTGGTGGCGGGCGAGCAGCGTGATGACGGCGTTGACCGTCTCATCGGTGCCGGACAGGGTGATCCGGCCGTCCTTGTGCTCCACCGGGGCGAGCGCGGGCAGCGCGGTCGGCTCCCGCTCGTCCAGCGGCGCCGACGGCGTGAAGCTGATGACGGTCGAGCCCGCCGAGCGGCGGATCAGGCCCGCCGGTGTCCAGGGCGGCGACCCGCCCCTTGTCGATGACCGCGATCCGGTCGCACAGGCGCTGCGCCTCCTCCATGAAGTGCGTGACGAGGAGGACGGTGATGAACGATTCGGGTCCGGCCAAAACTCGGTGGGCGCTGTCAGTGCCGAACCGTAGGCTCGCCGGTGATGCCCACAACAGATGCAACGACCAAGGACCGTGCCGACAACCAGGACGACCGTACGGGGACCGAGCACCGTGCCGGCCGTTCGACCGTACGCAGTCTGCTGCGCCTGTGGCCGTATGTGCGGCCGGTGCGGGTGCGGCTGTTCGGCGCGGCGTTCGTCGCGGTGGTCGCCTCCTGTACGGGGCTGGTGTTCCCGCTCGTCCTGAAGTGGATGGTGGACGGTCCGGTGGCCGGCCACGATCCGGCGGGCGTCTGGCTGGGGGCGTTGTATCTGCTGCTGCTCGGGTTCGCCGAGGCGGGGCTGTTCGGGCTGCGGCGGTGGCTGGTGGCGCGGCCGCTGGCCGGGGTCGAGGCGTCGATGCGGGCGGATCTGTACCGGCATCTGCAGCGCCTCCCGGTCGCCTTCCATGACCGCTGGGCCTCGGGTCAGTTGCTGTCCCGGGGCACCACGGACCTCATGCTGCTGCGCATGTTCCTGGCGTTCCCGCTGACGTTCCTGCTGGTCAACGCCGTGACGATCCTGGTGGGCGTGGCCATCATGCTGGCCCAGGAGTGGACGCTCGGGCTGGTGCTGCTCGCTCCCGCCGTCCCCGTCATGATCGTCTGCTGGATGTTCGAGCGACGCTACTCGGAGGTGGCCCGGCGCTCGCAGGACCAGGTCGGCGATCTGACGACGGTCGTCGAGGAGAGCGTGCTCGGCATCCGCATCATCAAGGGCTTCGGCCGCCATCGCAGCCAGGCCCGCGCCTTCCGCGAGCTGTCCCGCACCCTGCGCGGCACAGAACTCGTCAAGGCCCGCCTCCTCGCCTCCATCTGGGCCGTCATCGTCACGCTGCCCGAACTCGCCATCGGCGCCGCCCTCGTCCTCGGCACCGTCCAGGTCTCCGACGGCCACCTGTCCGCCGGCACGCTGGTCGCCTTCCTCTCGACGGCCCTCGCGCTGCGCTGGCCCATCGACTCCATCGGCTTCCTCCTCGCGATGAGCCAGGAGGCGGCGACGGCTACGGAGCGGTATTTCGAGGTGATGGACGAGACTCCCGAGGAAGCGGGGTGTTCCACTGACTCGGCGCAGGTGCCGGCCGGGAAGAGGTTGCGCAACTCGGCGCTACGAGGTGCCGCTGCGCCCACCCGTGCCGCCACAGCGGCACGATTGCCCGCAGCTGAGACGGATGGCGGACTTCGGTTCCACAACGTCCAGTTCCGCTATCCGGATGCCCCCGCGGACGCGAACCCCGTGCTGGAGCACATCGACCTCCACATCCGCCCCGGCGAGAGCATGGCCCTGGTCGGCGCCACCGGCACCGGCAAGACCACCCTCACCGCCCTCGTCCCCCGCCTCCACGAGGTGACGTCCGGCCGCATCACCCTGGACGGCCGGGACATCACCTCGATGCCCCGGGAGGAACTCCGCGAACTCGTCGCCGTGGCCTTCGAAGAGCCCACCCTCTTCTCGGCGACCGTCGGCGAGAACGTACTCATGGGCGGGAGCGACGACGCCGGCCGGCCGGAGCTGGAGCGCGCCCTCGCCGTGGCCCAGGCCGACTTCGCGCACGCCCTCCCGCAGGGCACCGCGACCCAGGTCGGCGAACAGGGCCTGAGCCTCTCGGGCGGCCAGCGCCAACGGCTCGCCCTGGCGAGGGCGGTGGTCGGCCGCCCCCGCTTCCTGGTCCTCGACGACCCCCTGTCGGCCCTGGACGTCCACACGGAGGCCGCGGTCGAGGCCGCCCTGCGCCGCGTGCTGGCGGAGACGACCGCACTGATCGTGGCGCACCGCCCGTCCACGGTCCTGCTCGCCGACCGCGTGGCCCTGCTCTCCGGCGGCCGCATCGCCGCGGTCGGCACCCACCAGGAACTGCTGCGCACGAACGCCGAGTACGCCCATCTGATGTCAGGCGACGAGGAGGCCCACCGATGACGGCGCCCACAACAACCGCGCCGGACAAGGACAGGGACAAGGACGGGCCGGCGCAGGACCCGGCGCAGTACAAGGACCCCTTCGACCGCGACGTCCTCCCCGCTCCCCCGGGCGCGACCGCCGCTCTCCTGCGCTCCCTGCTCGCCCCGCTCAGGGCCCGCGTGGCCGTGACCACCGTCCTGCTGCTGCTCCAGCAGGCCGCGGTGCAGGCGGGCCCGCTGCTCGTCGCGTACGCCCTCGACCGCGCCGTACCGGCGTTCCGGCACGACGACCACGGCCCGCTCATCGCGGTGGGCGTCGGGTACCTGCTGTGTTCGCTGGCCTCCGGCGGACTCCAGTACGCCTTCATCATCGCCTCGGCCCGCGTCAACCAGGACGTGCTGCTCGACCTGCGCGGCCGGATCTTCCGCCATGCGCAGGCGCTCAGCATCGACTTCCACGAGCGCTACACCTCGGGCCGGCTGATCTCCCGCTCCACGACGGACGTCGAGTCACTGCGCGAGCTGCTCAGCGAGGGCCTCCAGGAGCTCGTCACGGTCATCCTGTCCTTCGTCTACATCTCGGCGATGCTGCTCTGGCTGGACCTCGGCCTCGGCGCGATGGCTGTGGCGTCCTTCGTACCGCTGTATCTGCTCATCCGCCTCTATCAGCACCGCGCGGGCCGTATCTTCGCCCTGCGCTCGACCGCGATCGCCGCCGTGATCGTGAAGTTCGCGGAGACGATGAACGGCATCCGCCCGGTGCGCGCGTTCCGCCGCGAGGCCGCCAACGACGCGGACTTCCGGGTGCTCAACCAGCGCCACGAGAAGACCAACGGCGACGTGCTGCTGGAGATGGCGCGCTATGTCGTCGGCTCCCGCCTTGTCGCCAACACGGCGGTCGCCGGGATCGTGCTGTGGGGCGCCTACCGGGTGGCCTCGGGTTCGCTGGCGCTGGGTGTGCTGGCCGCCGCGGTGCTCTATCTGCGCCGCCTGTACGACCCGATCGACCGGCTCGGCATGTTCCTCAACTCCTACCAGTCCGCGGCGGCTTCGCTGGAGAAGATCGCGGGCCTGCTGGCCCAGACGCCGTCCGTGCCGGAGCCGTCCGCGCCGCAGCAGCTGCCCGCTCTCGCGTCCGAACACCCCGGCCGCGAGGTCGTCTTCGACGACGTCCGCTTCGCGTACCGGACCGGCGGCGAGGTCCTCCCCTCCTTCTCCCTCACGCTGCCCGCCGGGCAGACGGTGGCCGTCGTCGGCTCGACGGGCGCGGGCAAGTCGACGCTGGCCAAGCTGCTGGCCCGCTTCTACGACCCCTCGGAGGGCCGGGTCCTCCTCGACGGCGTCGATCTGCGCGACCTCTTCGTGCCCGAACTGCGGCGCGGTGTGGTGATGGTGACCCAGGAGGCGTTCCTGTTCTCCGGCACGGTCGCCGAGAACATCGCGATCGGACGCCCCGACGCGTCACGCGAGGCGATCGAGCGGGCCGCGAAGGCGATCGGCGCCCACGACTTCATCAGCGCCCTGCCCGACGGCTACGACACGGACGTACGCAAACGGGGTGGCCGAATCTCGGCCGGTCAGCGCCAACTGGTCGCCTTCGCACGGGCGTTGCTCGCCGACCCGGCGGTCCTCATCCTCGACGAGGCGACCAGCTCGCTGGACATCCCCGGTGAACGGGCCGTCCAGCGCGCCATGTCGACGGTCCTGCGCGGCCGTACGGCCGTGGTCATCGCGCACCGCCTGTCGACGGTGGAGATCGCCGACCGGGTGCTGGTGATGGAGCACGGCCGGATCGTGGAGGACGGAGGCCCGGCCGAACTGATCGCGGGGACGGGACGGTTCGCGGATCTGCATCGAGCCTGGCGGGACAGCCTGGCCTGAGCAGGATCCTTTCGCCCCCTCCGCCCCGGACCCCGCTCCTCGAACGCCGGAGGGGCTGATTTCCGCCCGTCCGGCGTTCGAGGACGAGGCCGTCAAGGCCGATGCGGGGATCTGGGGGCGGCAGCCCCAAGGCGGGACGGGAAGGGCGGCGAGCGCGAAAGAAGAAGGGGGAGCTGATGATCGACGCGTACGAGGATCCCGGGACGCCGGACTGTCGTGGCGGCTGGCGGTATCTGTGGTGGCTGGTCACCCGGCAGGCGGGGCGGTCCGCCGCCGGCGCGCTGATCGCCAGCGTGTGGATGGCGCTCCTGGCGCTGACGCCGTATCTGCTGTCCCGCGCGATCGACGACGGCCTGGAGCCGGGCGACCAGTCCGCGCTGGTCGGCTGGACCGCCGCCGTGCTGGGCGTCGGGGTGTTCAACGCCTGGCTGGGCGTGCTGCGGCACCGCACCATGACCAAGCTCCGGATGGACGCCAACTTCCGTACGGTCAAGGTCGTGGTCGAGCAGTCGACCCGGCTGGGAGCCGCGCTGTCGCGGCAGGTCGGGGCCGGGGAGGTGGTCACGATCGGCGTCGGCGACGTGCAGACGATCAGTACGTCGCTGACCGTCGTCGGCCCCGGTCTGGCCGCCCTCTTCACCTACGGCGTGGTGGCAGCGCTGCTGCTCTCGGTCTCGCTCCAGCTGGCCGTGGTGATCCTGCTCGGAGTGCCACTGATCGCCGTGCTCATCGGACCGCTGATGAGCCGGCTGCAGGGCACGGAGACGGAGTACCGCGAACGGCAGGGCGTGCTGACCGCTCGGATCGGCGACCTCGCCGGCGGCCTGTGCGTCCTCAACGGCCTCGGCGGCAAGGGGCTGTTCGCCGACGCCTTCCGCCGCGACTCGCAGGCGCTGCGGGCGCAGGGTTACCGGGTCGGGTCGGCGACCAGCTGGCTCCAGGCACTGGGCACGGGGCTGCCGACGCTGTTCCTCTCCGTGGTGACATGGCTCGCGGCCCGGCTGGCCGCCCAAGGGGACATCACCATCGGCGAGTTGGTGTCGGTGTACGGCTATGTCGCGGTCCTCGTGATGCCGGTGGCCTTCGTCATCGAGTGCGGCTACCAGCTCAGCCGGGGCGTGGTCGCCGCCCGGCGCGTCGCACGGTTCCTGGCCCTGCGGCCCGCCGCCAGTCGCCCGGACGCGCTGGACGCGCCCTCGTCGCCCGCGGTGCTGCACGATCCGGAGTCCGGCGTCCGGGTGGTGCCGGGGCGGCTGACCGCGCTGGCAGGTGCCCGCCCCGCGGAGTCCGCGGCCGTGGTGGACCGCCTCGGCCGGTATGCGGAATCGGCGGTGACCTGGGGCGGCGTACGGCTCGACGCGATCGCCCTGCCGCGGGTGCGCGAGCGGATCCTGGTCGCGGACAACGAGGCCGACCTGTTCGCGGGCACCCTGCGCGACCTGGTCTCGGGCAACCGGGAGCACGACGACGAAGCCGTGGCACGGGCCGTGCACGCGGCCGTGGCGGACGACATCGTCCTCGGCCTGCCGGACGGTCTCGACTCGGCCGTGGATGCGCAGGGCCGCAGTCTCTCCGGCGGCCAGCGGCAGCGGGTACGTCTCGTGCGGGCGCTCCTCGCCGATCCCGAGGTGCTGCTCGCGGTCGAACCCACCTCGGCGCTCGACGCGCACACCGAGGCGGCGGTCGCGGCCCGGCTGCGCACCGCGCGCTCCGGCCGCACGACGGTCGTCACCAGCACCTCGCCGCTGCTGCTGGATCAGGTGGACACCGTGTGCTTCCTGGTCGACGGCAAGGTCGCGGCCGTCGGAACCCATCGCGAACTCCTCGACGGGGAGCCGGGTTACCGCGCGCTGGTGGCCCGCGACGCGGACCTTGAGACGGACGCGGACGCGGACCCGGAGACGAACGCGGACGCGGAGGCGGACGCGGACCCGGAGACGAACGCGGACCCGGAGACGAACGCGGACCCGGAGACGAACGCGGACCCGGAGGCGGACGCGGACCCGGAGGCGGACGCGGACCCGGAGGCGGACGCGGACCCGGAGGCGGACGCGGACCCGCGGTCGGCCGTCGACGCCGAGGAGGTCGTGCGATGAGCGCACATCTGCCGATCGCCGAGCCCGCCGATGTGCGCCGGGCGTCGGCGCGGCTCATCCGGGCGGACGGGCGGGCCTTCGCCGCCGTGCTCGGCCTCAACGTGCTGGCCGCCGGGGCCGGTCTGGTCGGCCCCTGGCTGCTCGGGCGGATCATCGACGACGTACGGGCCGGGGGCGGTGTGAACGCCGTGGACCGGCTGGCGTTCGTCATCCTGGTGTGCTCGCTGGCGCAGCTGCTGCTGGCGCGATGGGCCCGGTATGTGGGGCACCGCTTCGGGGAGCGGACGCTGGCGCGGGTGCGGGAGGAGTTCGTCGATCGGGCGCTGACGCTGCCGGCCTCGGTCGTGGAGCGGGCGGGCACGGGCGACCTGACCGCGCGCGGCACCGCGGATGTCACCGTGGTGGGCAACACGCTGCGCGACGCGGGGCCCGAGCTGCTCATCGCCTCCGCCCAGGCGCTGTTCATCCTCGGCGCGGTCTTCGTCATCGACCCGCTGCTCGGCGGCTGCGGGGTGCTCGGCCTGGTCGGCATCCGGTTCGCGCTGCGCTGGTACCTGCGCCGGGCCCGCACCGGCTATCTCGCCGAGGGCGCCGCCACGTCGGAGGTCGCCGAGATCCTCGCGGCGACCGCGTCCGGCGCCCGCACGGTCGAGGCGTTCGGACTGCAGGAGCGCCGGATCGCCGCGAGCCGGGACGCGCTGGAGACTGCCCGCCGGAAGCGGATGTGGACGCTGTTCCTGCGCAGCGTGTTCTTCCCTGCCGTGGAGATCTCGTACGTCATTCCCGTGGTCGGAGTACTGCTGGTGGGCGGCGTGCTGCACGCGCGGGGCGCGATGAGCCTGGGTGTCGTGGTCTCCGCGGCCCTGTACATGCGCCAGCTGGGAGAGCCGCTGGACCAGATCCTGGTGCGGGTCGAGCAACTGCAGAGCAGCAGCGCCTCCTTCGCCCGTGTGGAGGGCCTCGGCCGGGCTCCGCGGGCCGTCCCGTCCGGCTCCCCCACCCCGGTGGACGACCGGATCGACGTGACCGCTGTGCGCTACTCCTACGACCGCGGGGGCGAGGTGCTGCGCGGGGTCGATCTGACCGTGCGGCCCGGTGAGCGGCTGGCCGTGGTCGGCCCCTCCGGCGCCGGGAAGACCACCCTGAGCAGACTGCTGGCGGGCGTGGACGCGCCGGGCACCGGCACGGTGACGGTCGGCGGGGTGCCGATCGTCGCGCTCGACCCCGAGCAGCTGCGCCGGCAGGTCGTCCTGGTCACCCAGGAGCACCATGTGTTCCTCGGCACGGTCCGCGACAACCTGCTGATCGCCGAACCCGCCGCCACCGACGCCGAGTTGTGGGCGGCTCTCGTCGCGGTCGGCGCCGAGGACTGGGCCGAGGAGCTGCCGGCAGGTCTCGACACCCGGCTGGGCCCCGAGGGCCACCGGGTGGACGGCTCGCGAGCCCAGCAACTTGCCCTGGCCCGGGTCGTGTTGGCCGACCCGCACACGCTGATCCTCGACGAGGCCACGGCTCTGCTGGACCCGACGACCGCCCGCCATACGGAACGCGCGCTGGCCGCCGTACTCGAAGGACGCACCGTCATCGCCATCGCGCACCGTCTGCACACCGCGCACGACGCCGACCGGGTGGCCGTGATGGAGGACGGCCGGCTGACCGAACTCGGCACGCACGACGAGCTGGTGGCGGCCGAGGGGGCGTATGCGGCGCTGTGGCATTCGTGGCACGGGGAGCGACGGCCTTCGGGCGACTGACCAGGCGGCTGGGGCCGGCCATAGCGTCTTTCGCCCCCTCCGGCCGCACCTTCCCTGGTTGAATGATCAGCCCGTCGGACCAGGGGGAGACATGGGGCTGGAGACGACCATCGCCGTAGCGGGGCTGCTGGTGGCGATCGTGGCGGCGGCGCTCGCCTGGGCGCCGCAGCGGCTGGCGAGCCGGGACCGCGGCGTCGACCTGTTCGTCCGGGTCCGGAGCCATCTCAAGTCCCGCCGCGCCGAGTTGAGCACCGCGTGCGCCGACGGCCAGACCGAGCACCGCGCCGACGCGGAGCTCGTTCTGTTGACCCGGCCGGGCTGGATTCCGCCCCGGCCGCTCGCCCTGGACGCCCTTCGCCTGACCCTGCGTGAACTCCGGGAGGACGAGCAACTGGACCGCAGTCGGGCGGACTTGAGTCGGTACTGGCCGCACGGTCAGGGGGCCCGGCGCACGGAGAGTTACTCGGCCGCGATCGAGGCCTTCGACCGGCCGGCCGTCTGGTTCAACGGTCCGTCCTATCGGTTGCTCGACGTCGCAGCCCCGTCGGCGGAGCATCCCCAGGACGGACTCGGCCTCACCTTCGCGCTCGGCCGCTACTTCGACGGCCTCGACACCACCGAGCCGCTCGCGTACGAGGAGGCACTGCGGCAGCTGAAGGGCGAGGCCAGGCCGCTGCAGGGTCCGTTCCGGCGCGGCCTCGGAAGTCCCTTCGCGCTGGACAGGAGAGCCGCGCTCCCGGGGGTGAGCACTCTGACGATCCGGGTCGAGGACGGCGAGGCGTACTTCTTCATGCACCGGCGCGAAGCCGGCAAGGTCGCCGTGGCCATGGACACCACGCATGTCGCTCCCGCCGGGGAGTTCCAGCCGCACGCCGATGTCCTGCCCGTGTGGCGGTCCGACCTCGACCTGTGGCACAACACGATGCGCGAGTACGCCGAGGAGTTCCTGGGCGCCTCCGACGCCACCGGGAGCGGCGGGGTGACCGTCGACTACACGCGCGACGCGCCCTACGCCGACTTCGCACGAGCGGTACGGGACGGCCACGCGCGCGTGCGGTTTCTCGGGCTCGGCCTCGATCCGCTCACCTGGAAACCGGAGATCTGCCTCGTCTGCGTGTGGGACGCGCCGACCTTCGACGAGATCTTCAGGGCGATGGGCGAGCGCAACGAGGAAGGCGTCCTCGTCGTCGGCACCCGCGCCGCGGAGGGCTACCGAGGCATCCCCTTCACCCCGGACAACGTGCTCGGCTACGCCGGCCACACCGGAACCCTGCCGGCGGGCCGGGCGTGTCTGACGCTGACGTGGCGGTGGCGCCGGGAGTTGGGCCTGGCCTGACCGGCCTGAGACACCCCGCCCGCGGACTGCGCCACTCCGGCGCCCCCTAGGGCTTCTCCCCGATTCCCGCGCCCGGTGTGCGCGGCTACCGTCGTGAGGAGTGCCCATGAGGGAGGCCCGATGAAGGCAATCGCCCAGGACCGATACGGCTCTCCCGACGTGCTGGAGTTGCGGGAGTTCGACAAGCCGGTGCCCGCCGCGAATGAAGTTCTGGTGCGGGTGCACGCGGTGTCCGTCAACGCGCGCGACTGGCACATCATGCGCGGCGACCCGTATCTGGCGCGCCTGGCGTTCGGGGTCCGCCGTCCGAAGGTGCAGATTCTGGGCACCGACTTCGCCGGACGGGTCGAGGCAGTCGGCCCGGACGTGAAGCGGCTTCGCCCGGGGGACGAGGTGTTCGGCGAGGCTGACGGGGCGTTCGCCGAGTACGTGTCGGCGCCGGCGGACGCGCTGGAAACGAAACCGGCCGGCCTGACGTTCGAGCAGGCGGCCGCGCTGCCGCTGGCCGCGAACACCGCCCTCATGGGTCTACGCGATGTGGCGCAGGTGCAACCCGGGCAGAAGGTTCTGATCAACGGCGCATCGGGGGGCGTGGGCACGTTCGCCGTGCAGCTGGCCAAGGCATACGGCGCGGCAGTGACCGGCGTGTGCAGCGCGCGGAACGCGGACCTGGTCGGGTCGCTCGGCGCGGACCGCGTCATCGACTACACCAAGGAGGATTTCACCCGCGACGGACGGCGGTACGACCTCGTGCTCGACCTGGTGGGGAACCGCTCACTGACCGACTTCCGGCGGGCGCTGACGCCCACGGGCATGGTCATCCTGTCCGGCGGGGGCGTCTCCGAGGGCGGCAGCCTGGTCGGGCCGATGGGGCTCATGATGAAGGCACAGGCGCTGGCCCCCTTCGTCCGCCACAAGCTCGGCCGGCTCATCGCGAAGCCGAGCCGGGAGAATCTGGTCGAACTGCGGGAACTGGTCGAGGCCGGGAAGCTCGCTCCGGTGATCGACCGGACGTACGGCTCCTTGAGCGAGGTGCCGGAGGCCATCCGGTACATGGAAGTGGAGCACGTCCGCGCGAAGGTCGTCGTGACGGTGTGACGCCGACTCCGGGCTTCACGGGGTCCGCAACTCCCACTGGCCAGCCGGAGTCCGTATCCACCGCGGGTTGCTTCTCCGGGGTCTTCCGGGCCACCGACGCGTAGGCCGCCACCGGTTCAGGCGCCGGCCCCGCCACCGCCGCCTGAGCCGGATACGCCTCCTCCTCGTGCATCGCGACGCCTCCGCCCGCCAGGACCTCGTCCGGCGTCGGCAACTTCACGAACAGGCCAATCGCGCGCAGGACGAGAAAGGCCATCAGGGCGTCGTACGCGGTGACCGTGCCCGCGGCCCCGCCTGCTTCCACAGCTGGTCGAGGTTGCCGTGCAGCCAGGCGCTGGTGGACCGGGCCGTCGAGCCGTCCTCGTTGAGGTGTACGCCATCGCGGGTCGGCGAGGATCCCGGCCTCGCGCGCCGTCCGCGAGGCCCGCGATGCCGTGGGTGCAGACGACCCCGAGCGCGTCGTCGACCTTGTTCTTCCCGGAGCATGTCGGCAGAGCGAACTCCTCCTCACGCGCCGGGGAAGATCCGCACACCATCCAACAAAGGGTTCGTATACCGAACATGACCTCCCGGACAACGAACCATTTCCGGCCAAGTTCTTGATGCGCTCCTGACAAGGAGCGTGATCCCCTGCCACTCTTCCCACGGCTAGTTCACAGCAATCCCACAGCTGTGCCGTGCCGTACGACCCCCATGCACCTGGTTCCGCGTACCGCCCTGTTCTGCCCGGACGGGTCACCCATCGTCCGGTCTCCCTGGCCGCGCGACCCGCGGCCACGCAGAAGGAGTCAGTGTTGAGTAGCAGTTCTCCCCACAGACGCACCTCCCACATCACCAAGCGCCGTGTCGCGGGCGTCGCCCTCGTCGGCGTGTCCGCCCTGTTGGCCGCGGCCGTCCAGTCGGGCGCCGCGAGCGCCGCCCCGGAGAAGGCACCTCGGGCGGGCAAGATCAACCCGGGCGCGGTCGCCATGAAGCTCACCGCTTCGCAGCGCGCCGAGCTCATACGCGACGCCAACGCCGCCAAGGCGACCACCGCCAAGGACCTGGGCCTCGGGGCCAAGGAGAGCCTGGTGGCCCGCGATGTCATCAAGGACCACGACGGCACCGTCCACACCCGCTACGAGCGGACGTACGCCGGACTCCCGGTCCTCGGCGGCGACTTGGTGGTCGACACCGCCAAGTCCGGCAGGACCGAGCACGTCTACAAGGCGACGAAGGCCACCCTCAAGGTCGCCACCCTCAAGCCCGCGGTCGCCGCCTCCAAGGCGGAGCAGCAGGCCCTGTCCGCCGCCAAGGCCGCGGGGTCGAAGAGGACCGACGCGGACCGCGCGCCCCGCATGGTGATCTGGGCGGCGAGCGGCAAGCCGGTCCTGGCGTACGAGACGGTCGTCGGCGGCCTTCAGGACGACGGCACCCCGAACCAGCTGCACGTCATCACCGACGCCGCCACCGGCAAGAAGCTCTACGAGTACCAGGGCATCAAGAACGGCATCGGCAACACCCAGTACAGCGGCCAGGTGACCCTGACGACCACCCAGTCGGGCTCCACCTTCACGCTGAACGACGGTGCGCGCGGCGGCCACAAGACGTACAACCTGAACCACGGGACGTCCGGCACCGGCACGCTGTTCTCCCAGACGAACGACACCTGGGGCAACGGCACCACGTCGAACGCCGCGACCGCCGGCGCCGACGCGCACTACGGCGCCGCGGAGACCTGGGACTTCTACAAGAACACCTTCGGCCGCAGCGGCATCAAGAACAACGGCGTGGGAGCGTACTCGCGCGTCCACTACGGCAACGCGTACGTCAACGCGTTCTGGGACGACGGCTGCTTCTGCATGACGTACGGCGACGGGTCCGGCAACGCCGACCCCCTGACCTCGCTGGACGTCGCGGGTCACGAGATGAGCCACGGTGTCACCTCCAACACCGCGGGTCTCAACTACAGCGGTGAGTCCGGCGGTCTGAACGAAGCCACCTCGGACATCTTCGGCACCGGCGTCGAGTTCTACGCGGCGAACTCCAGCGATGTCGGCGACTACCTCATCGGCGAGAAGATCGACATCAACGGCGACGGCACCCCGCTGCGCTACATGGACAAGCCCAGCAAGGACGGCGGCTCCGCCGACTCCTGGTACTCGGGTGTCGGCAACCTCGACGTGCACTACTCGTCGGGTGTCGCCAACCACTTCTTCTACCTGCTGAGCGAGGGCAGCGGCGCCAAGGTCATCAACGGCGTGAGCTACAACTCGCCCACGTCGGACGGCCTTCCGGTCACCGGCATCGGCCGCGACAAGGCGCTGCAGATCTGGTAC
This sequence comes from Streptomyces sp. NPDC027189, assembly GCF_055566975.1. Lineage (NCBI taxonomy): Bacteria > Bacillati > Actinomycetota > Actinomycetes > Kitasatosporales > Streptomycetaceae > Streptomyces > Streptomyces sp. NPDC027189. The sequence goes on along the minus strand of NZ_JBVHRI010000053.1, from coordinate 8,300 downwards.
CGGGCGCTCACCACCAAGTTCACCTCGACCACCAACTACGCGGCGGCCCGCACCGGCACGCTCGCGGCGGCGGGTGAGCTGTACGGCACCACGAGCGCCGAGTACACGGCCGTGCAGAACGCGTGGGCGGGCGTGAACGTCGGCTCCCGTCCCGGCGGCGGCGGTGGCGGTACGTCGTTCGAGAACACCAGCGACGTATCGATTCCGGACAACGGGGCGGCGGTGACGTCGTCGATCACGGTCAGCGGCCGCACCGGCAACGCGCCGTCGAACCTCCAGGTCTCCGTCGACATCGTGCACACCTGGCGCGGCGACCTGGTCATCGACCTGGTGGCTCCGGACGGGTCGACGTACCGCCTGAAGGACTTCAGCTCCTCCGACTCGGCGGACAACGTGAACGCGACCTACACGGTCAACGCGTCCTCCGAAGTCGCCAACGGCACCTGGAAGTTGAAGGTCCAGGACCAGGCGGCACAGGACACCGGCTACATCAACAGCTGGAAGCTGACGTTCCCGTAGACCGCTGGTGAATTCCGCGGCAAGGACAGGGCGCCGTCCCGGAGGTTCAACTCCCCGAGGCGGCGCCCTCTTTGCCAGGTCCCGCCCCGGGCTTTGCTGCCGCTTGACGAAGATCGACCTCACGCAAAGGGCACCCCACTGTTCACCCGGAGGACGGTTTTCGGCCAAGGTCTTTATGGACTCCTGACATGTACGCGCCTCAGATGACACTCTTCCACCGCACGGCTCACCCGCACCGCAACTTCACACGTCCGTTCGGCCACCCCATGCCGTTCGGTCGCCCCCACAAGAAGGAGCTTGCGTGACCCCCCTCTACGCGCGTCACAAGCGCACCACTCTGGCCATCGCCACCGCTGTCGCGGCCGGAGCCCTGCTCACCACCGGTATGACCACCGGTGCGTCCGCCCAGACCGAGCCGACCCCCGCCGGCACGACGACCCTCGCCGGCGCCCCGGTCCAGCTGTCCTCGGCGGCGCGTACGACCCTCATCCAGAAGGCCCAGGCCGCCAGTACCGAGACGGCCAAGGAGATAGGCCTCGGCGCCAAGGAGAAGCTGGTCGTCCGCGATGTCGTCAAGGACGCCGACGGCACCGTCCACACCCGCTACGAGCGCACGTACAACGGCCTTCCGGTCCTCGGCGGCGACCTGGTCGTCCACCAGAAGCCCGGCAAGACCCAGAGCGTGACCAAGGCGACGAAGGCCACCATCAAGGTCGCCTCCCTCAAGCCGCAGATCGCCGCCGCCAAGGCCGAGAAGCAGGCGCTGACCGCCGCGAAGTCCGCGGGTTCGGACAAGACCACCGCCGACAAGGCGCCCCGCAAGGTCATCTGGGCGGGCAGCGGCAAGCCGGTCCTCGCCTACGAGACCGTCGTCGGCGGCCTCCAGGACGACGGCACCCCGAACCAGCTGCACGTCATCACCGACGCCGCCACCGGCAAGAAGCTCTACGAGTACCAGGGCATCGAGACCGGCACCGGCAAGAGCCTCTACTCGGGCACCGTCAGCCTCAACACCACCCTGTCGGGCTCGACGTACCAGCTGTACGACACCACGCGCGGCGGCCACAAGACGTACAACAAGAAGCACACCACCACCTCGTCCGCGGGCACCCTGTTCACCGACGCGGACGACACGTGGGGCACCGGTGCGGCCTCCAGCTCCACCACCGACCAGACCGCGGCCGTCGACGCCGCGTACGGGGCCCAGGAGACCTGGGACTTCTACAAGAACACCTTCGGCCGCAGCGGCATCAAGAACGACGGCACGGCCGCGTACTCCCGCGTCCACTACGGCAACGCGTACGTCAACGCGTTCTGGGACGACAGCTGCTTCTGCATGACGTACGGCGACGGGTCCGGCAACACCCACCCGCTGACCTCCCTGGACGTGGCCGGCCACGAGATGAGCCACGGCGTCACGTCGAACACCGCGGGTCTCAACTACAGCGGTGAGTCCGGCGGTCTGAACGAAGCCACCTCGGACATCTTCGGCACCGGCGTCGAGTTCTACGCGGCGAACTCCAGCGATGTCGGTGACTACCTCATCGGCGAGAAGATCGACATCAACGGCGACGGCACCCCGCTGCGCTACATGGACAAGCCCAGCAAGGACGGCGGCTCCGCCGACTCCTGGTCCTCCGGCGTCGGCAACCTGGACGTCCACTACTCGTCCGGCGTCGCGAACCACTTCTTCTACCTCCTCTCGGAGGGCAGCGGCGCCAAGACGATCAACGGGGTCAGCTACAACTCCCCGACGTCCAACGGCTCCACGGTCACCGGCATCGGCCGCGCCAAGGCGCTGCAGATCTGGTACAAGGCGCTGACGACGTACTTCACGTCGACGACGAACTACAAGTCCGCCCGCACGGGCACGCTGAGCGCGGCGGCGGCCCTGTACGGCTCCGGAAGCACCGAGTACAACGCGGTGGCCGCGGCCTGGTCCGCGGTCAACGTGAGCTAGTTCTGGGGTTGGTTGAGCCAGGGCGGTACCCGGAGAGAGGGCAACTCCGGGTACCGCCTTACGCTGTCCCCCATGCCCTACACGTACGAGGACGTGGGCGCGACCCGCGAGGACCGCTGCCCGCCGGGCTTCCACCGACTGCACGTCCGCTCCCGGATCGGCGAGGGTGAAGCCGTCTTCCGCCGCGCCTCCGAGGCCCTCATGACCTGGGAAATGCACCGCTCCCTGGGCGTCGGCATCACCGCCGACGCGGACAAGCCGGCCCCCGGAGTCGACGTCACGGTCGGCCTCGGCCCGATCAAGGCCCCCTGCCGCGTGGTCTGGACGGCCGAGGAACCCCGCCGCACCGCCTGGGCCTACGGCACGCTTTCCGGCCATCCCGAGTGCGGCGAGGAGGCCTTCGTCATCACCCGCACGGGCGACGGCACCGTCTGGCTCACCATCACCGCCTTCAGCCGCGCGGCGAAGTGGTACGCCCGCGCGGGCGGAGCCGCCACGAGGGGGCTCCAGCACGCGTACGCCCAGAGGTGCGGGAAGGTACTGCGCCGGTTGTGCGCGGGCCTGGACAGCTGACGGGCTCGCCTCACCTCATCAAGACCCCGGCCCCCTCCCCCAACTCCTCCGACGGCACCGCCACCAGCCCCACCTCCGCGCTCGACGCGAGCAAGCGGTGTGTGGGCAGGATCCGGACCGTGTAGCCGAAGGGGCCGGTGCGGTCCAGGAAGAGCGGGCCCTCGTATGCCCAGCGTCCCTCCAGGTCCGGGCCGCCCGCCGGTTTCAGCGGCACGCACACCGCGTCCGCGATGCGGTCGTCGGAGTCGACGCGGCCCGCGACGGCCTGCACCTCGACGTCGTCGGGGGCAAGGTCGCCGAGGCCGACGCGGACACGCAGGGACAGGGTGGTGCCGAGTTCGGCGGTGGTCGTGGCGGAGGAGGCCTCGACATGGTCGACGGTGACCTGCGGCCAGGCGGAGCGGACGCGGGACTTCCAGACGGCCAGTTCGCGGGCCGCGTCCACGGTGAGCGAGCGGTGGGCGCGGGCCGCCGGGGTGTACAGGCGCTCCACGTATTCGCGGACCATCCGGCCCGCGAGCACCTTCGGGCCGAGATGGGTCAGCGTCTGGCGGACCATCTCGATCCAGCGGTCGGGCAGGCCGCCCTGGCCCCGCTCGTAGAAGCGCGGGGCCACGCGCTGTTCGAGCAGGTCGTACAGTGCCGCCGCCTCCAGGTCGTCGCGGCGGTCGTCGTCGGTCGCCGTGCCGTCCGCCGTCGGGATCGCCCAGCCGAAGTCGGGCTGGAACCACTCGTCCCACCAGCCGTCCAGGACGGACAGGTTCAGGCAGCCGTTGAGCGCCGCCTTCATGCCACTCGTCCCGCAGGCCTCCAGCGGACGGAGGGGATTGTTCAGCCAGATGTCGCACCCCGGGTACAGCTTCTGCGCCATCGCCATCCCGTAGTCCGGCAGGAACACGATCCGATGGCGTACCCGCGGGTCGTCCGCGAACCGGACCAGCTCCTGGACCAGACGTTTTCCGCCGTCGTCCGCGGGATGGGCCTTGCCCGCGACCACGATCTGGATCGGGCGTTCGGCATGCAGGAGAAGGTCCATCAGACGGTCGCGGTCGCGCAGCATCAGGGTCAGTCGCTTGTACGAGGGCACCCGGCGCGCGAAGCCGATGGTCAGGACGTCCGGGTCCATCACCCCGTCGATCCAGCCCAGTTCGGCCGTGCCCGCGCCGCGCTGGCGCCAGGACGCGTACAAGCGCTCCCTCACCTCCAGCACCAACTGCTCACGCAGCACCCGGCGCAGATCCCAGATCTCCTGGTCCGCGATCTCGGCCACCGCGTCCCAGCGGTCCGAGCCGCCGACCGTCAAGGCGTCCTCGGTGCGCTGGGCGCCGATCTGCCGGGCGCCGAGCCGGAAGACTTCCGGAGCCACCCAGGTCGGCGCGTGCACACCGTTGGTCACCGAGGTGATCGGCACCTCCTCCGGGTCGAATCCCGGCCACAGGCCCGAGAACATCTCCCGGCTGACGTGCCCGTGGAGCAGCGAGACCCCGTTCGCCCGCTGGCCGAGGCGCAACCCCATCACCGCCATGTTGAAGAGGTTCGGCTCGCCTCCGGGATAGGTCTCCATGCCGAGGCCCAGGATCCGTTCCACGTCGATGCGCGGGAGTTCGGCGTCCGTACCGAAGTGGCGGGCCACCAGCTCCCGGTCGAAGCGGTCGATACCGGCGGGGACCGGGGTGTGGGTGGTGAAGACCGTGCCGGCCCTGACCGCCTCCAGGGAGGACTCGAAGTCCAGGCCCTCGTCGGCGAGTTCGGCGATCCGCTCCAGGCCCAGGAAGCCCGCGTGGCCCTCGTTCGTGTGGAACACCTCGGGCTGCGGGTGGCCGGTGAGCCGGCAGTACGTCCGTACCGCGCGCACCCCTCCTATGCCAAGGAGCATCTCCTGCAGCAGCCGGTGTTCGCTGCCGCCGCCGTAGAGCCGGTCGGTCACCCCGCGTTCGCCGAGGTCGTTCTCCTCGACGTCGGAGTCGAGCATGAGGAGCGGGACGCGGCCGACCTGGGCCAGCCAGATCCGGGCCCGCAGCGCTCGGCCGCCGGGGAGGGCCAGCGAGACCTGGGCGTCGGTGCCGTCGGACTCGCGCAAGGGCGTCAGGGGCAGTTCGTTCGGGTCCAGGACCGGATAGTGCTCCTGCTGCCAGCCGTCGCGCGACAGGGTCTGCCGGAAGTAGCCGTGCCGGTAGAGCAGACCCACGCCGATCAGCGGAACGCCCAGGTCACTGGCGGCCTTGAGGTGATCGCCCGCGAGGATGCCGAGGCCCCCGGAGTACTGCGGCAGCGCGGCGGTGATGCCGAACTCGGGCGAGAAGTAGGCGATGGCGGTGGGCAGTTCGGAGGACTGGGACTGGTACCAGCGGTCGCCGGTCACATAGTCGCGCAGATCGTCGGCGACCGCGGAAAGACGGCGCAGGAAGCGGCGGTCCTCGGTGAGCTCCGCGAGCCGCACGGTCGACACGCTGCCGAGCAGGCGTACGGGGTCGCCGTCCGAGGCGGCCCAGCGCTCCGGGTCGACGGACTGGAAGAGGTCGCGGGTCTCGGCATGCCAGGACCAGCGGAGGTTGCGCGCCAGGTCACTGAGCGGGTGAAGGGCTTCGGGGAGGACGGGGCGAACGGTGAATCTGCGGATTGCCTTCACGAGTTCCACCTTCACGGAGGACGTAACGGAGGACGTAGGCAGCAGGAGGGCGCACGTGGCGGGACGTGCGCCGAAGAGGGACACACGCCCTTGTGCGTCCTTCGTCACCCACGACGGTAGCGGCGAGGGTGGCTTCGCAACACGGCGCATCGAGGCCCGGTCGGTCGACCGGGCCGACTGTGCGACTTCGGCGGGAACTCGCCGCAACCTTCACGTGTACGTCACGGCCGATATGGCCGATTCCGCCCTCCTGGGCGGCCTTGTGGCGCTTCACACCGCACGAGAGGCTCGCCAGGTGGCGTACGGCGGGACCCGGCCCACACTGGTCTGCTCCGATTTCCGTACGCCGAGTTGAGGAGGGGAACTCAAGTCATGGCACAGACGAGAGAGAGGCGTCTGCGCTGGGCGGGAGGCCTCACCGCGGTCACGACGGCCGCGGTGCTTTCGGCCATCACCCTGCCCGCGCACGCCGCCCCGGAGGGGCAGATACTCGGCGCCGGCGATCCCGGTTCCGTCAGCGGGAGTTACATCGTGACACTCAAGGGGGGAACACAGGCTCCGTCGTCGGCGGGAAAGAGCATCGCCGAGAAGTACGGGGCGAGAATCAGCCACACCTACGGAACGGCCCTCAATGGCTACGCCGTGAAGGTCAACGAGAAGCAGGCCCGGCGGCTCGCGGCGGACTCCCGCGTGGCCTCGGTCGTGCAGGACACCCGCGTGGCGCTCGACCACTACCAGAAGAACCCGCCCTCGTGGGGCCTCGACCGGATCGACCAGCCGAACCTGCCGCTGGACAAGGGCTACACCTGGCCCGAATCGGCGGGCGCCGGCGTGACCGCGTACGTCATCGACACCGGCATCCGGATCACACACAAGGACTTCGGCGGCCGGGCCAGCTACGGCTGGGACTTCGTCGGCAACGACAGGACTGCCAAGGACGGCAACGGGCACGGCACGCATGTCGCCGGGACCATCGTGGGCACCACGTACGGCGTGGCCAAGAAGGCCAAGGTCGTCGCCGTGCGCGTCCTGGACAACAACGGCTCCGGCACCACCGCGCAGGTCATCGCGGGCATCGACTGGGTGACCAAGCACGCGAAGAAACCGGCCGTGGCGAACATGAGCCTGGGCGGGTTCGCGAACACACAACTGGACGCCGCCGTCCGCAACTCCATCGCCTCCGGCGTGACCTACGCCGTGGCGGCGGGCAACGACGGGCTTCCGGCCGGTCTCTACTCCCCGGCCCGGGTCAGCCAGGCCCTCACCGTCGGCGCGAGCGACAAGACGGACGCACGGGCGAGCTTCTCGAACACCGGTTCAGCGCTCGACCTGTTCGCGCCCGGCGTGGCGATCACCTCGGCGTCGTACGCGAGTGACACGGGGAAGGCGACCTTCTCCGGTACGTCGATGGCGAGCCCGCACGTGGCGGGCGCGGCCGCGCTCTATCTGGCCGACCATCCCAGGGCCACGCCCGCCCAAGTGACCAAAGCGCTGGTGAAACAGGCCGTCTCGGGGAAGATTTCGGGCGCGGGGCTCGGTTCACCGAACAAGCTCCTGCAGGTCGACAACCCCTAGCGGGCCCGTGGACACCGACCGGCCTCGACCTCTCAGGACGAGGCCGGTCTTGTGTGTAGACATACGCGTGAGTAGTTAACAAAGTGCCGGATTGCCCACCCGAATAGGGTGGGAAGGCTCCTCCGGTACGCCCCGCAGGCCCCACCTCCCCACACCCTCATCCGCCCACCCACGTTGACGCGGACAGGAGCGGTCATGCCCGCAACGCACCACACGTCGCCACCCCCGACGACCACCCCCGACGCACCGCCCATACGCACGACCGACGCCGATTCCCGCACCACGGAGAAACCCTCCGTCGAGACCAGGGCCGAGACCCGAGCCGGCACCACCGGCACCATCAGCACCACCGGCACGACCGTTGGGCGCATCCCCGTCGTCGACGTCCGCCCGATCGTCCTGGGCGGCCGCCGGCCCGCGAAGGCGGTGGTCGGCGAGTCCTTCGAGATCTCGGCCACGGTCTTCCGCGAGGGCCATGACGCGGTCGCCGCGAACGTCGTCCTGCGTGATCCGGACGGCCGCACCGGCCCCTGGACCCCCATGCGCGAACTGGCTCCCGGCACCGACCGCTGGGGCGCCACGGTGTCCGCGGGGAAGGAAGGCCGCTGGACGTACACGGTGGAGGCATGGGGCGATCCGATCACCACCTGGCGGCACCACGCGGGCATCAAGATCCCGGCCGGGATGGACACGGAGCTCGTCCTGGAGGAAGGTGCCCGGCTGTACGAGCGGGTGGCCACCGGAGTGCCGAAGAGCAAGGGCCGCCGGGACACGATCCTGCGGGCCGCCGACGCGCTGCGCGACCTCGACCGCCCCGCCTCGGCCCGGCTCGCCGCCGCCCTCACCCCCGAGGTCGACAAGATCCTCGCCCGCCATCCGCTGCGTGAACTGGTCACGTCTTCGGAGCCGTTGCCCCTGCGGGTGGAGCGCGAGCGGGCGCTGTACGGCTCCTGGTACGAGTTCTTCCCGCGCTCGGAGGGCACCCCGGAGCGGCCTCACGGAACCTTCCGTACGGCCGCCGAACGCCTGCCCGCGATCGCGGAG
>NZ_JBVHRI010000052.1:0-29166 GCF_055566975.1 Streptomyces sp. NPDC027189 | reverse complement strand
CCGGACAGCGTGACGGACCCACGCCGCCCGGCACAGCATCGAGCCGGCGCGTCACATCACAACAGGGCAAACGTTGCCTGATGCGGCACTAGCTCTTCTCAGTGCCGGTTCCGGTGGGCTCCGCGCGGGTTCATTCGGCCCGGATCCCAACAGAGAGGAGCAGGTACGTGGCTAGCTCTGAGCGGCCAAGCGACCGGGACGATGCCGTCCCCCCTGACCCGGATGATCCGGACCCATCGGGCCCGGAAACCCTGGACCGGGACGACGGTTCTCGCTCGCGCGGCCCCGCAGAGCCGGACCGCGGTAGCGCGTCGCGCAGGCATCGGGTGCGCGTGGTCGGGGAGTGCCTGTATTGGCTGATCCGGCTGCTGCTCGACCTGTACGGCAACGGCGGATGAGGATGGGACCTCACCCGCCGTCAGTTACCGAATAGCCGGTACGTGGGCCCGTGCTCAGGTTCCCGCCGGACACGGGTCCACGGTCACTTTCGGTAAGCCGTCGCGGAGCGACGCGCTCCAGGGTTGGTCCCCACGATAGAGATCCCCCCGGAAAGCCTCCCCGCTTGTGCCCAATCCTCTCGCTCGCGCCGTATGCCGTGAACCCAATTCAGCTCTAAGCGGTACCACAACACAGGGATTGAGCTGCGAAAAGTGGTCGAACCACTCTCCCGGATGAATCGCTAGACGCGATTCTGTCCCTAAACGGTACCGTAGCGGTTGTTGAAGCGATGACGAGAGGGGTCGTTGTCAGTGGCTCGTGGTACCGCGGACTTCGACGGTGAGGCGCTGCGCTTCGCGCGGCTGACGCGTCCGGTGGAGGGCAGACTGCTCAGCGCGGCGGCCGTCGCCAAGCGCCTGGGCACGTCCAAGAGCCGGATCCTGGCGTACGAGAACAACACCTCCAAGCCGGACCCCCAGCGGATCGCCGAGCTGAGCGGTCTCTTCGGTATCCCCGCCCGCGAGTTGCGCACGAAGCGCGCGCTGGCGGACATCCACGGGCTGCGCTGCCAGGCCGGCCTCACGGTGACCGAGACGGCCGAACACGTCGGCATAAGCCGCAGCAGCTACTCCAACATCGAGCGGGAGGCGCTGCTTCCGGTACGGGACGACGGAACCGTCCGGATGAGCCTGGCCCGCGTCTTCAACGTCAGCCCCGCCGTCATCGACCGCGCCCTGCTGCGGCACCCCGCCGCGGTCGCCCGGCAGACCGAGCTGACCGAGCATCTGCGCGTCGTCTTCCAGCGCGCCCACCGGGAACACGCCCCCGCCGTGGTCGACGTGGACGAACCCCTCCTGCAGGAGATCGCCCCCCTCCTGCAACGCCCACCCCAGGTCGCCTGTCGCCTTATCAACGCCGAACTCGACGCGTACCGCGATCTGTTGCGCGACCGCGCCCGTGTGGAGGTCGACGAGGCCTACGCCCAGAACAGGACGGCCGCCACGCGCGCACGAGCCGCCCACGCACGCATCGAACTCCTCATCAAGGACGCGGCACCGACCGCCGCGAAGCATCTGACCCGGTTCCTGTCCGAAGCGATGAACGTCCGTCAGTGGCGTCTGATGGTCACGCTGGCCAACGCCGGCATGGAGGGCATCTCCTTCGCCAGCACCTCCCGCTACGCCCCCTTCGACGACGTCATGGCCCTCCAGATCCGCCAGTACGTCGCCCTCCTCCAGCGCGGCGACCAGTCCTACCTGGCCCCCACCGAGAACGGCATCGCCACGGTCCGCGCCAATTACCCGCGCTACGGCCGCCTCTACCCCCGCGTACCGTCCCCCACCTTGATCCACTACGCGCCCCAGCGCCGCCAGCCCCGCATCGCGGTACGCCCCCGCCCGGGAAGACCCCCGACGGAGGGCGGCCCGCCGGCACTCACGTGAAGGTCCGCGAGCGCGGGGCTTCGCACGGCTCGAGCCGACGGCCCGAAAGCCATCGCTCGATCGAGCACGGCCACCGGCCGTGATGCCGCCCCTCACTGCAATGGCTCATCAATGGTTGCGGCGTCCCACGCAGCCGGATGTGGTGGGGTTTATGCAGCAGGAGTCTCTCGCTTCAGACGGCGGTGCGGGGCCGCCCGACCGGCCGCCGGTCGAGCGGTCGCACTGGGTGGCCTTCGCCGGGATCATGCTGATGCTGAGCGGTCTGTTCGACATCATCAATGGCTTCGTCGCCTTGCTGGACGACGGCTATTACTCCACAACTGTCGAACACGGTAACCGGCTTCTCATCTTCAACTATGACTTCTGGGGCTGGGTGTGGATCTTTGTCGGCATTGCGCAGATCCTGGCCAGTCTGGGCGTGTTCATGGGGTCGAGATTCGCGCGGATCGCCGGCATCGTGCTGGCCGGTGCCTGCATGGTCGGCCAGCTGATTTTCCTGTCCACGTTCCCCCTCTGGTCCGTGGCCACCATGGCACTCTCCGTGCTCGTCATCTACGGACTGGTCTTCGTGCCCCGCCACCTTCCGGGCGAGCGGGTCTGAACCCGCCCGGGAAAGCCAACCCTGCAAACGAGCCGACCGCCCCGGCCACCGACATCTGCGCAGCCTCAGTTCCATGCCGCTTACCGTCCATGGGCCTCCGCTCCTGGCCGGCGTGATGTGGTGCTTCTCCTGTTGATCACGTAGGTGGGTGCGGCTGGCTGAGAGCCCATGGCTGGGGGCTGAGGGACGGACTAAGGCGACCCTCAGCCAAGATCTCCTCCCTGATTTCTCCCCGCGCCTCCCCCGGGTCGCCAGCCGTGGAACGGACGCCCGGTGAACCGATCGAGACATTGCGGCGCGCACTGACTCGACGCCCTGTCCAGGGGAGTGCTAGAGCACGATGATCACGATACTTCCGTGGTTGAAGAAGCGGTGGTGGTCGAAGCGGTGGTCGAAGCGGTGGTCGAACCGGTGGTCGAAGCGGTGGTCGAATCGGAACCCGTGGTGGTCGAAGCGGTTGTCGAAGCAGTTTCCGCCCCAGTCACCGCGGTCGCCGCACCAGTTGGTGGTCACATGAGTGTGCGCGGCAGGGGCTGCTGCTGCGGCCGTGCCTGCTGTGCCGATCGCAGCGCCGCTGGCCATCAGAATGCCGGCCGCGGACACCGCGGCGAGACGCCTCGCGCGTTGTGCTCGCATGATGGATGCACCTTTTCCTCCATCGTCTCGCGCAGCTCTCAGCGGCACGAGATGGATAGCCGCAGCCCGAAGGCGAGGCGCGACGCGGCGTGGTCGCAGGCGTCGCCTCGCACATACGCCTCGCACATACGAGGAGCACGTCTTGCAACCAAGATCCCCGCTGTACGGGAACCAGCCGGCCGAGGAGTATCCCCGGGTTGCGGCTCTCTTTTCAGTACGTTGACGGCGCCCTTTTGGATTGGAGCGTCGGTGAGAAGTCCGCGAAGGGGCTCGCACCTCTTGGGCTGCGCCAGACGGTCAAGACATGCATGGGGGGCTTCCGCGGTCCGCCGAAGCTGATGGATGAGCGCATGGGGCACATCGACGGATCGGTGCAGGCGGGGTACTCGCACATCCCTCGGCAGATGCGCGAGGAACTGATGGGGACCTCACGGCCGAGTGGGAGGCGGCGCTCTATGCCCGGCTCCCAGGAGGGCTCCATACGGAAAGGGGACCAGTTACTCACGTGAGTAACTGGTCCCCTGACCGCACCCGTCCCACGGTGAACTGCGCTGCGACCTGGGTGAAGCGCGGTCGAAGGCAAGTCCTGACCCACGTCGGCCGGACTTCCGTCCGGCTCTGAGGCGCGAGATCCTGGTACTCCGACCGTGGACCAGCGAACAAGTGCGGGCTGGTGCGCCTCTCACGCGTCGTAAAGCCCACCTCATGCTCATACGGCCCTCAGCGCGACGGGTACCGTCGCGCCTTCCCGAAGGAGGCCGGGCGATGAATCTCCTGTCGTACCGTGACCGCAGAAGCGCGACACCACCGCCGCGGCTCCCCGGCCGGGCCAGGAACGCACGAAGACTGAGCACCGCTGCCGCCGTGGCGGCGATGCTCCTGGCGGGCTGTGGCACGGGCACCCCCAAGGCGGCCCCGCACTCCACTGGTCCCGGTGTGTCCCTCGCCCCGCCCGCCAAGCCTTCCCCCTCCCCTTCGTCCGTCGCTCCGGACCTCACCGCCGCCACCGCGTGCACCAACAGCACGAAGCTGGCCGGGTGGTCGAACCGCCGGCTGGCCATGCTGACCATCGCCGTCCCGGTGTCGGAGACCTCGGTGTCCGACGCCACTTCCGAGGTGAGCGCGGGTGCGGGCGGTGTGCTGCTGTTCGGCAGTAAGGCGCCGTCCGACCTCGGCTCCCGGCTGACCGCCCTGAAGTCCCATGTACCCGGCCACCTGGGCCTGTTGGTGATGACCGACGAGGAGGGCGGCGGCATCCAGCGCATGGCGAACCTCGTCGGGTCCCTGCCCTGGCCCGCGTACATGGGCACACACTGGACCCCGGCCCAGATCCAGCAGAACGTGACGAAGGTCGCCACCAAGATGGCGGCCGCCCAGGTCAACATGGACCTCGCGCCGGTGGTCGACGTCGACGGCAGGAACGAGGCCCCCAGTCGGACCAACCCCGACGGATGGCGGTCCTTCAGCGGCAGCACCTCGGTGGTCTCCAAGGACGGTGTCGCGTACATGAACGGGTTGCGCGCCGGGCACGTGATACCTGTCGTCAAGCACTTCCCGGGCCTTGGCGGCTCCAGCTACAACTCCGATTTCGGCCCTGCCCGCACCCTGCCCTGGTCCACCCTGCAAAAGGTGGGCATCCCGCCGTTCACAGCGGCCATCAAGGCCGGTGCCCCGGCCGTCATGGTCTCCAACAACATCGTGCCGGGCCTGGGCACCAATCCGGCGAGCCTGTCACCCACCGCCATCAGCTACGAGCTGCGCGGCAAGCTGGGCTTCAAGGGGCTGGTGGTCACCGACTCGCTCAGCGCCAAGGCGATCTCCGCCGCCGGCTTCAGCGTCCCCGCCGCCGCCGTCCAGGCCCTGCGCTCCGGCGCCGACATGGTCATGTTCGACCTGGGGAGCAACGTCAGCTCCCAAACGTCCTCGATCACCACGGCGATCACCAATGCGGTGGCCGGCGGACACCTCGCCCGCAGCCGCCTCATCGACGCGGCGGGGCACGTCCTGGCCGTCCGGCACGTGAATCTCTGCTCCTGAGCGCGAGCGGAGCGCAAGGTTCCGTGCGGCGGCCGACGCCGTCGGCCGGCCGCCGGTCAGTCCGTGCGCTTCTGCGGTTCGGACTGCCCCGTGCCGCTCTCGGTGAGAGCCGCGCGCGCGGCCTGCAGCAGTTCTTCGGAGAGCGGGTTGCCCCGGGTGGCGCGGGCGAGGACGAGGGCACCGACCATGGTGCAGAGCTGGGCCATGCCGTCGTCGCCGGTGGCCAGTCGAGCGGCGCGGTTCCGTACCCCGTTGATGTAGACGTGGTGGGCGCGGGCGGCCTGGTCGGGCTCGCGCCCCAGGTCAGCGGCGAATCCGGAGACGGGGCAGCCGTCGCCGGCGTGATCGCGGTGCCAGATGGAGAGGTAGTGCTCGATCAGCGTCCGGCGGGCGGCTTCGTGCTCCCCGGCGTGCTCCTCGAGCGCCACCGCCGAGTGTGGCCCCGGATCGTCGAAGGCGTAAGCGATGGCCTCGTCGACCAGGTCTCCCTTGGAGGCGAACTGCTTGTGGAACCCGCCATGGGTGAGCCCGGCGGCCTTCATCAGGTCGGCGACGCTGACCGCGGTGCCTTTCTCACGGAACATCCGGGAGGCGGTGGCTACGACACGCTGCCGGTTCTCCTGTGCTTGCGCCTGGGACACGCGGCCCACGGAATCACTCTCCTCGGATAGAAGTCGCTTGCCATCTATCCTAGCCCCCGTTTAGATTGCTAGCGACATCTATTTGATGCCGATGAAATCACCCAGCAGGTCAAGCAGGGCCTTGCGCTGCCTCCCACCGTCTGAGGCCGACGGCCTCCGCCCCGCAATCGCAGAAGCACCGACAGCACTGGAGACCCCCTGTGGCACCGCCACCCACCCCCACCGAGTCCTCGATGCCCGCGGCGTCCACGCCCCCCGTGCCGCCTGCCCAGCGACGAAGCGTTTCCGAAGCGGTCCACCGCCGGCGCTGGGCCATCCTGACCGTGCTCCTGTCCAGCCTCCTGGTGGTGATGCTGGACAACTCGATCCTCAACGTGGCGATGAAGACCATCGCCCAGCCCGCTCCCACCGGACTCGGCTCCACCCAGAGCCAGTTGGAGTGGGCGATCAACTCCTACACGCTGGTCTTCGCCGGACTGCTCTTCACCGCGGGCCTGCTCGGTGACCGGCTCGGCCGCAAGAAGGTGCTGCTCTTCGGCATGCTGGTGTTCGGCGCGGGATCCGCGCTGTCCGCGCTGTCGGACTCCTCCGGGCAGCTCATCGCCTTCCGCGCCGTGATGGGCTTCGGCGGCGCCTTCATCCTGCCCGCCACCCTCGCGATCATCATGAACGTCTTCGAGCGCGACGAGCAGCCCAAGGCCATCGGCATCTGGACCGGTGTGGTCGGTTTCGCCATCGCCATCGGCCCCATCACCGGCGGCATCCTGCTGGAGCACTTCTGGTGGGGCTCGGTCTTCCTGGTCAATGTGCCGATCGTGGTCGCCGCGGTGGCCGCGATGGTGGCGATCGTCCCCGACTCCAAGGACCCCAGGCCCGGCAGGCTCGACCCCTTCGGCGTGCTGCTGTCGATCGTCGGTCTGGCACTGCTGGTCTACGGCATCATCAAGGGCGGCCAGCTGGGCGACTTCACCCGGCCCGAGTCCTGGGCGACGATCCTCGGCGGCCTGGCGGTCCTCGCCGGCTTCGTGGTGTACGAGGCCCGCAGTGACCATCCGGCCCTCGACGTCAGCTACTTCCGCAACCGGCGGTTCTCCGCGTCCGTCGCCGCCATCGGCCTGGTCTTCTTCGCCCTCATGGGCGTCACGTTCTTCAGCGTCTTCTACAACCAGAGCGTTCGGGGCTACAGCGTCCTGCAGTCCGGTCTGCTCGTGCTGCCGCTGGCCGCCTCCCAGATGTTCTTCGCCCCGCGGGCCCGGCTGGTCGTCAACCGCTTCGGTGCCCGAGCCGTGTGCGCCGCCGGCCTCGTCGTGACCGCCGTGGCCTTCGCCGGCTTCCTGCTGCTCGGCCAGGACACCCCCATCTGGGTGCTGGAGGTGCTGTTCTTCCTGATGGGCACGGGGATGGCCCATGTGATGCCGCCCGCCACCGTCATGATCATGTCGTCGTTGCCGCGGGAGAAGGCCGGCTCCGGATCCGCGGTCAACAACACCTTCCGGCAGGTCGGCGGGGCCATGGGGGTCGCCTTGCTGGGGTCGCTGCTGTCCACCACCTACCGCAACGGCATCGACGGCCACCTGGGCGTACTGCCCGCCTCCGACCGGCACGCCGCAGGTGAATCCGTCCAGGCGACCCTGGCCGTCGCCGAGAAGCTGGGACCGGCCGGCAGGGCGCTGGTGCAGCCCGCGAACGACGCCTTCATCCATGCCATGCACATCACCGCGATAGGGTCGGCGGCCGTCGCCCTGGTCGGCGCGGTCGTCGTGCTGTTCTTCCTGCCGGGCAAGGACACCGCCGTGGCCGCCGGCGGTGATAAGTCCCAGCGCCAGACCCTCTGAGCCCGACGGTAATCGCGAACCATCCCGCGGGACACCGGAGGCGACCGCCCGGCGGGGACGGCCCCGCAGTGCCGCTGCGGACACCGCCGTCATCGAGACCGCGCTGCGGCTCGAGGAGAGCGCCACGACAGGTGATAGGCATCGCCCGCAGCGCCGGCGTCGGCAAGACCACCATCTACCGGGCGGCCTGCGCTGACTTCGGTGCCGCTGACCTCCTTCGCCCGGCAATCGCAGAACCACCGACAGCACTGGAGCCCCCTGTTGGATCGCCGCCCGGATCGGCGGTGACGTCGCCGCGGCCAACACCTTGCTGACAGCTCCACTGACGCTCTGACCACACCTCAGGTCAGTTATTCCATTACTCCGAAGGAGATCGACTGATGATCGCCGACAACCTTGTTCTCATCCCCGGTGCCGGCGGCGTGGGCCGTACGGTCTTCGAGCAATTGCGTGCTCACGATGTGCCGGTGCGTTTCATGGTCCGTCGCGAGGACGAGCGCTCGGCTGAGCTGCGGGCGCTCGGCGCGGAGGTCGTCATCGGGGACCTGACCCGGCCCGAGACGGTAGCGGCCGCGCTGCAGGGCGTGGCGCGGATGTACTTCGCGATGCGCGTGTCGCCGGACCACCTGCTGGCGGCGACCGTGGTGGCCTCCGTTGCAAGGGAGTACGGGAAGCTGGAGGCCCTGGTCGACCTGTCGCAGATGACGGTGTCGGCGATGACCGCCACCAGCACCGAGGAGTCGCACCAGCAGCGGCTGCACTGGCTGGCGGAGCAGGTACTGAACTGGTCCGGCCTGCCCGTGGTGCACATCCGGCCGACGGCGTTCCTGGACACTCCGCTGTTCACCACGCTGGCCGCGCGGTCGATTCAGGAGAGCGGCACGATCGCGCTGCCGTTCGGCACCGGACGCACCTCGCCGGTCGCCGTGGACGACGTCGCCCGGGTCATCGCCACCGTGCTGCGCGATCCGGCTTCGCACATCGGGCAGGTCTACGAGCTGACCGGGCCGCGCTCGGTCGACATGACGGAGCTGGCCGCGGAATTCTCTGCGGCGCTGGGCCGTCCGGTGACCTATGTGGACGTGCCGCTGGAGCGGTGGGAGGCCCAGCTCCCGAAGCTGGGGATGCCCCCGCACCTTCAACAGCACGTCGCCACCATGGCCCAGCTGCACCGGGACAACCGCTACGACCGCACGGCCGACGACGTCGAGCGCGTGACGGGCATCCCCGCCCAGTCGATCGAGGCGTTCGTCGCCGCCCGCAGGGACTTCTACCTGGGCTGAGCCGCCCGGGCCAGGGCCGGCCCCGGGCGCGACTGCTCTCACGGGACCGGCCGCGCCCTCTCGGCCAGTGCCGGAGGTCTTCGCCGGCGCAGACGCGATCGGGCCGCGTTACCGGCTACTCGTGCTCTTGGCGGCCGGCTGATCGCTACCTGTGGTTTCACCACGATCCCGGCGGCCTGGCTGGAGCAGGTGCGGCCCGCCAGCCTCATCGTGTGTCCCGTCGGCTGAGGGACCGCGCGCCTGGTTGTCGCCGACGACGGCCGCGCCGAGGGCCGGTTCCTGCCTGGCGGTTCTTACTTCATGGCCGTACGCGACGCCGGTGCCACCGGCGCCCCTGCACACCCGGGCAGGCCGAGCGCGACGAGCGGCCGACTCACCGGCCTGGACCTGGCCGAGGTCGCCGAGGACGACGCGTTCCGCTTCCTGCTCTCGCTGGTCACGCCGGACACGGCTTTCGCGGCGCGGCGGGCGGTGGTGTTCCACCTGCTGGGCATCGCCGATCTGGTCGTCGCGGTCTCCGCCGGAACCGTGGCCGGTCTGCTGGACCTCACCCCGTCGATGGAGGCCGTGACCGTGATGCCCCTGGCCCTGATCCCGACCCTGGCCGTCCCGACGGCCGTGGCACTGCACATCACCGCGCTGCGGAAACTGGCCGCCGCATCCCGCCCGGACACGCGGGCGGACGCACGAGTCGGAGCCGCCGCCTGACCGCACCGCCACTGCCTGCCGACCGGCACCGGCGCCACACTGTAAGCGGGATCACCGAACCGGACGGAGCCGCCGCACTAACGTCGCGGCATGAAGACTCCCGTCCTGCCCGGAGGTGGACGCTCATGATGCGCGCTGTGTGGCATGGCGCGGTACTCGCCCAGGCGGAGCGCACCGTCGTGGTGGAGGGCAACCACTACTTCCCGCCCGAGTCGCTCGACCACAGGTACTTCGCGGACAGCCGGATGCGATCGCTGTGCTTCTGGAAGGGGATCGCCCGCTACTACACGGTCACCGTGGACGGGCAGACCAACGCGAACGCCGCCTGGTACTACCCGCATCCCAGCCCGTTCGCCAGGCGGATCAAGCACCATGTCGCCTTCTGTAAGGGCGTCATGGTGGAGGAAACGGTGCCGGAGGACCACCGGTGAACGGCGCCCGCCTGACGCGGATCGCGGCGTGGACCGCAGGGGCCGGTTGCGGGCTGGCCGCCGCCTACCTGGGGCTGGTGACGGGGTCGTTGTCCGTCGATGTGGGCGTGGGGCGGCGGATCCGTCCGCTGGGGCGGCAGACCGTGGACATCGCAGCACCCCGGGAAATGGTCTTCGACGTGGTGGCGGGGCCGTATCTCGGGCGCACCCCCCGGGCCATGCGGGAGAAGCTGAACGTGCTGGAGCGCGGCAGCGACCTCGTGCTGGCCGAGCACTTCACCCCGATCGCCGGAGGCCGGCTGACGGCGGTCACTGTGGAGACGGTGCGCTTCACCCGGCCCGAGCGCATCGACTTCCGCCTGGTCCGGGGCCCGGTGCCGCACGTGACCGAGTCCTTCGTGCTAGGCGAGCACGGGGCGGGCACGCGCCTGGTGTACGAAGGGGAGCTGGGCACCGACCTGTGGCGAGCCGGCGCCTGGTGGGGCGAAAAGGTAGTCGCCCGCTGGGAGGCGACCGTCGCCGGGTCACTCGCCTCGGTGAAGCAGGAGGCGGAGCGCAGGGCCCGGCGCTGAGCGCTGCTAGGGCCCGGCCCGGACGCCGAGCGAGGCGAGTGCCGCGCCCACCGTCCTGCTGAGTTCGCTCGCGTCGGCTCCGGCGCGCGAGCGGAGGTTGACGCCGTAGGCGAGCAGCGCCAGCAGATCCGCCGCGGCGTCGAGGTCGGTGTCCGGGCCGAGCTGCTCCTGTCCCTCGGCGGTGACGAGCGACGCGTGCAGGGCGTCCCGCAACTGCTGGTGGTGTCGGTCGAGGAGCGTGCGGACTTCCGGGTCGCCGTTCTCGGCGCCGGCGTGCGCGTTGGAGACCATGCAGCCCCAGCGGGCGTACTCGCCCGAGCACCGTGCCTGGATCAGTCCGGCGAAGAAGTCGGTGATGGCGGGCAGGCCCCTCTCGTCCTCGGCGAGGCGGCGGAACGCCGGCTGGGAGCGCCGCTCGATGTAGCGGCGCAGTGCGGCGAGGTACAGCTCCTGCTTGCCGCCGAACGTGGCGTACAGGCTGGAGCGGTTGAGCCCGGTCGCGGTCACGACGTCCTGGATGCCGGTCGAGGCCATGCCCTGGCGCCAGAACAGCCGGACCACGGTGTCCAGGGCCGTGTCCGGGTCGAAGTGCTTGATGTCCGGCACGTCTCACCCCGTCATCTTGAAACGAGGGTTTCAGGATACGCTCACCCGCGCTATCTTGAAACGGTCGTTCCGAGTTGATCGATCCATGCCTCAGGAGGACGCTTCCATGACCCTCAACGCCGAGCTGGGCGCCTTCTACGAGGCCCGCCAGCAGCAGATCCCCGCCGAGATACGCGAGATCATGCGCCAGGCCGGGCAGGAACTCGCCGATTCCGGCCAGGCCGACCGCGCCCTGACCGTCGGAGACCGGGCCCCGCGGTTCACGCTCCCCTCCGCGACCGGGCAGACGGTGGCCCTGGACGATCTGCTGGCCGCGGGCCCGCTCGTCCTGGCCTTCTACCGCGGCGCTTGGTGCCCGTACTGCAACATCGCCCTGCGCTCCCTCCAGCAACACCACGACGCGATCACCGCACGCGGCGCCCGCCTCGTGGCCCTCTCTCCGCAGATCCCCGACGAGTCCCTGTCCCTGACCGAGAAGCACGCCCTCGCCTTCGACGTGCTCAGCGACCTCGGCTCCGACACCGCCAAGCAGTACGGCCTCGCCTTCGACGTGCCCGACGAGCTTGCCGCCGTCTACGACAAGCTCGGCTTCGACCTCCAGCGCGTCAACGACGGCCACCCGCGCACGCTCCCGCTGCCCGCCACCTACGTCATCGACCCCCACGGCGTGATCCGCTGGGCCTTCGTCAACACCGACTACACCACCCGCGCCGAACCGGCCGACATCCTCGCCGCCCTTGACGCACTGGACTGAGCGAGCAGGGTTGCTACTTGGGCGGCAGGCTCGCCGCGAAGGCGTGTCCCTCGTCGACCCACGCACCCAGGACGTCGTCCTCCGCGACGGCTTCGCCCGCGACCACGACCCAGCCGCGCATCGGGCGGCCGGTCATGTCGAAGATCCGCGCGCCTGGCCGGGCCAGCGCCGGGTCGGTGGCGTCCGGGCCGACGCGGACCATGAGGTCGTCGCCGGTCACGCCGACGGCCATGTTGCCCTGGTACAGGAAGGCGATCCCACCGAACATGCGCTTCTCATCGATGCCGGGATCCGCACCGAGCCGCTCGCGGATCCGCTCGGCCAGTCCTTCGTCATACGCCATCAGGCGCCTCCGTGCTGCTCGGTAAGCCTGCGTTCGAGGTCGCGCAGGTCCTTGGCCAGGGAGGAACGGACCTGGCGGGCGAACAGGGGCGCGGCCAGGCGGAGGAGACCGCAGGGCCCTCCCCGGACACGGATGGCGGCGAGCGTACCGCGCGGTTGCAGTGCGAAGGAGTACGTGACGTGCATCGGCATGGGAGCGACCACGGAGACCATGTCCAGCAGCCGCGGAGGCTCGTACGCGGCCACGCGCAGCGCATAGTCGATGCGCCGGCCGAGGAAGCGGGCGGTGCGGGTGACCTCGGCGCCGGTCCCGAACCCGCCACCGTCCGCCTCCCGCGTCAGCTCCGCCGTACGGATCCCCTGCGTCCTCCCCCATAGCCCTGAACGGGCATGGGAGTCCCCCCAGGCGTCGTGGCGCCAGTCCATGGCATACCCCGCCACCCGTTCAGGGGGCAGCGGAATCACGCGCTGCACCGTCACGTCGATCGCCATCGCATCGCCGCCTCGTGCTCGTACCTCGGACTCCGGTTTCGGCCGGTGCTGCTTCGCCACCTCGAGCATGGCCGTGATCGTTGGCGGACGCGCCCCGTTGGGCTTCGGCTCGGCATCCGCACAGGCTGCGACGGCCGTGGCCAGGGCGCCGAGAATGGAGGGGCAGGAGGTGTCGATGCCTCGATCCGGTCAGTCGGCCGATCCGGTCACGTGGACCCGGCCCAGGGAGGCCATTGGGCTGCTGGTGCGCGGATACACCGCTCGTACCGCCGCGCCCGTCGCCTGCTTGGTCGGTACGGTCCTCTCGGCCGTGAACCAGGGAACGGTGATCGTCTCCGGCGAGGCCACCGCCGCCACGTGGGTGCGTGTCGCGGTCAACTACCTGGTGCCGTTTCTGGTCGCCAGCACGGGCTGGCTGTCCGCGCGGCGGACCCGTACCGCGCCCCCGTCCCGGTGGCGCTCCAGGCACAAGACGCCCTGAACCGCGGCTGTCATCGGCGCAGAAGGTGCCGCACGGCGACGACGGCCTGCATCGCGGCGGCCGGACGCAGCAGCACGGGCCGGGGCCGATCGGGCATGCTGCCGCGGCGAATGCCGACGGCGGTGACCGAGACGACGGGCCCCAGCCATGCGCCGAGCGCCGCGGCCCGCACCGTACGGCTGGGTTCGTGCCGCAGGACGAGCCAGGTCCAGAAGGCGGCGTCGGCGAGGGAGTCGGCGTAGTCGCCGAACGGGGACACGGTGCCGCAGCGGCGGGCCAGGCGGCCGTCGACCACGTCGAGGGTGATGGCCAGCGGGCCCGACCAGCGGCTGTGCCCGAGGGCCGTGGCGGGGAGGTTGCCACGCAACAGGGTGAGCACGTCAGCCGACGAGAGCCGGTCGCGGTGCTCCAGCAGGCCCAGATGCAGGACGGTGAGAGTCCAGCTGGTGGCCACCCACGCGCGGGCTCCGGGCGCTCGGGCTGTCGTGAACAGCAGCCCGTGCAGGGCGCCGGCCTGCGCGAACGCGTACGGGCGCCGGGCCGCCTGGCGCACCGACCGGTGAGCGGCCAGACGGAGGAACCGCCCGATGGCGCCCGGTCTCCACCGGCCGTTGCGGAGCATCTCCAGCAGGCCGTCGGTCGCCGCACGGCTGTCGGTGAGCTCGCATACGGGTACGGACACGATCGGCGGTCCCTCCTCGTGCCGGCGGTCTGCTGAGCTCACGGTAGGCGGCCGACCTGGTGGAGAACGTGAGCGCGCTCACCGATCAGCACGCTGGCGGAAAGCCGCCCCGGCCACCGGTGATCAAGTCGCGGGTTCGGTGAGCGCGCTTACAGTTTGCGGCCGCTGTACGGCCGTAGCGTCGGGGCATGGTGCTACGGCTCGCGCTGGGCGCGATCTACACAACGATGGGGATCGCTCAGCTCGCCTCCATCGGCGAGATGCCGGCCATCCTCGGCGCGCACGGCCTGGTGCACGGGACTGCCGCGACTGTGTCGGCCGTGCTGCTGATCGTCGGCGAGTTGGTGTGCGGGGTGTGGTTCCTGGCCCGGCCGAGGTCGACGGCGATCGCGCCGGTGTGGGTGTACACGGCCGTGTCGCTGGTGTGGAGCGGGCTGGCGGTGCAGGCGTTCGTGCGCGGGCTGACCGTGACCAACTGCGGTTGCTTCGGGAGCTACCTCACCCAGCGGCTCGGCTGGTTCGTGCTGGTCCAGGACGGGCTGGCCCTGCTGTACGCAGCCGTGCTGCTGCGCGGCGCCCGCCGGTCCCGTACCCGGCCTGCCCCGCACGAAAGCACTGGTGACCAGGCATACGACCACGGTGAAGCGAAGGCGAGGAGCCGATGACCGTGAACCATCCGGCCCGACCGGTCCCGTCGGCAGTGACAGACGGCGCCCGTACGAAGCAGGACCGAGAGGAGGTGTTCATCGAGTTCACCAAATCGATCTGCCCGCTGTGCAAGGCGCCCGTCGACGCCCAGGTCAACATCCGCGAGAACAAGGTCTATCTGCGCAAGCGCTGCCGCGAGCACGGCGAGTTCGAGGCCCTGGTCTACGGGGACGCCGAGGAGTACCTGGCCTCGGCCCGCTTCAACAAGCCCGGCACGATTCCCTTGGCCTTTCAGACCGAGGTGCGGGACGGCTGCCCGAGTGACTGCGGGTTGTGCCCGGAGCACAAGCAGCACGCCTGCTTGGGCATCATCGAGGTCAACACCGGCTGCAACCTGGACTGCCCGATCTGCTTTGCCGACTCCGGCCATCAGCCCGACGGCTATGCCATCACCCAGGAGCAGTGCGCGACGATGCTGGATGTCTTCGTCGCGAGCGAGGGCGAGGCGGAGGTGGTGATGTTCTCCGGGGGCGAGCCCACCATCCACAAGCGCATCCTCGACTTCGTCGACCTCGCCCAGGCCCGCCCGATCAGGAACGTCACCCTCAACACCAACGGCATCCGACTGGCCACCGACAAGAACTTCGTCGCCGAGCTCGGCAAGCGCAACCGGACGCCCGGCCGCTCGGTGAACGTCTACCTCCAATTCGACGGCTTCGACGAACGCACCCACCTGCAGATCCGGGGCCGGGACCTGCGCACCCTCAAGCAACGGGCGCTGGACAACTGCGCCGAGGCCGGACTGACCGTCACTCTGGTCGCCGCCGTCGAACGCGGCCTCAACGAGCATGAGTTGGGCGACATCATCGAATACGGCATCGACCACCCGGCCGTCCGATCGGTGGCGTTCCAGCCGGTCACCCACTCCGGCCGGCACGTCGAGTTCGACCCGCTGCAGCGGCTGACCAACCCCGACGTGATCCGGCTCATCAACGCCCAGCGCCCGCAGTGGTTCGCCAAGGGCGACTTCTTCCCCGTGCCCTGCTGCTTCCCCACCTGCCGCTCCGTCACCTACCTCCTCGTGGACGGGGAACCCGACAACCGCACCGTCGTCCCCATCCCACGCCTGCTGAACGTCGAGGACTACCTCGACTACGTCACCAACCGCGTCCTGCCCGACGCCGGCATCCGCGAGGCCCTGGAGAAACTCTGGTCGGCGTCCGCGTTCATGGGAACGGAGGCGACCGAGGAGAAGCTGCGGGCCACCGCCGAGGCCCTCGACTGCGCGGACGCCTGTGGCATTGACCTGCCGGAAGCGGTGAAAGACCTCAGCGACAGGGCATTCATGATCGTCGTACAGGATTTCCAGGACCCCTACACCCTCAACGTCAAGCAGCTGATGAAGTGCTGCGTGGAGGAGATCACCCCGGACGGCCGGCTCATCCCGTTCTGCGCCTACAACTCCGTCGGCTACCGCGAGCAGGTCCGCGCGCAGATGTCCGGCGTCTCCGTCGCCGACGTCGCCCCCAACGCCCTGCCCCTCGCCGACCGCCTCACCGACACCCCGTACGGCTCGAAGACGGCGCGCATCGAGGGGAGTTCATGATGGCCGGCGATGACGACCTCAAGGCGTGCTGCGCGGCGGCGTACTCCTCCGACGTGGTCGCCCTGCTCCTCGGCGACTCCTACCACCCGGGCGGCACCACCCTCACCCGCCGCCTCGCCGACGCCCTCGGGCTGATCCCGGGCATCCGGGTCCTGGACGTCGCCTCCGGCCGCGGCACCACGGCCCTGCTCGTCGCCGACGCCTACGGTGTGCGGGTGGACGGCGTGGACTATTCCCCGGCCAACACCGCCCTCGCCCAGGGCGCCGCGGCGGCCACGGGGCACGCCGAGCGGGTCGCCTTCACCACTGGGGACGCCGAGCAACTGCCTTACCCGGACGGGTTGTTCGACGCCGTAGTGTGTGAGTGCGCCCTGTGCACCTTCCCCGACAAGCCGAAGGCCGCCGTCGAATTCGCCCGGGTCCTCAGACCCGGCGGCCGACTCGGCATCACCGACGTCACGGCCGCCCCCGACCGGCTGCCACCCGAACTCACCACGCTCGCCGCGCGGATCGCCTGCATCGCCGACGCCCGTCCGCCGACCGAGTACGCCGAGATCCTGGCAACCGCAGGGCTGCGCATCGTCCGCACCGAGCGCCACGACGAGGCGATGCTGCGCATGATCGACCAGATCGAGGCCCGGCTGAACCTGCTCCGGCTGACCGCCGCGGACAGACTCGCCGCTGCCGACCTGGACCTGGACGCGGCCCCAGCCGTCCTGAACGCGGCCCGCACCGCCGTTTCCGACGGCGCCCTCGGCTACGCCCTCCTCGTCGCGGAGAAGCCCCGAGCAGCCTAGGTGTTGCTGGACATGATGCTGTTGACGGCACTGACCTTACCCCCCCTAGGACGGATGTCCTACAGTTCCGGCATCCGCCTAGGACATCCGTCCTAGGCGTGGGTGAGTGCCGCGAGGTGGATGCTGGTGGGTACGCGGGAGCAGATCGTGGACGCCGCGAATCGCCTGTTCTATGAGCAGGGGTTCGAGCGGACCTCGTTCGCTGCGATCGCCGAGACCGTCGGGATCTCCCGTGGGAACTTCTACTACCACTTCAAGACTAAGGACGAGATTCTCGAAGCGGTGATCCAGGCTCGCCTGGCAAGCACACGGGAGATGCTGGCAGCGTGGGGCGAGGGACCTGCCGGCCCGCTGGAGCGGGTACGTCGGTTCGTCGAGATCGTCATCACCAACCAGGGGGACATCGAGAACTACGGATGTCCGGTCGGGACGCTGACCAACGAGTTGGCCAAGCTAGGCCATCCCTCCCGCGCACACGCGGTCGGCGTGTTCGAGGTGTTCCGCACCTGGCTGCGGGGGCAGTTCGAAGAACTCGGGCGAACGGCGGACGCCGACGACCTCGCCATGCATGTCCTGACCTTCAGCCAGGGCGTCGCGACGCTGTCGAACGCCTTTCACGACCGCGACTTCGTGCGCCGCGAGGTCGCTCGGCTCAACACCTGGCTGACCGAGCAGATCGCCATTCCGTGACCGGGCTGCTCCTCCGTACCAAACCCAGTCAGGGCACTTTTCCACTCCCAGCAAGGAGACCGACGTGTACATCGTCCTGCTTCGTTTTTCCGACAACAAAGCCGAGGCGCCCAAGCACATGGCCGAGCATCAGGACTGGATCCGCCGCGGCATGGACGACGGCGTGTTCCTCCTGGTCGGGAGCATCCGGCCGGGGCAGGGCGGTGCCGTGCTCGCCACGGGGCTGACGCCCGAGGCGCTCCAGGCGCGAGTCGCCGAGGATCCGTTCGTCGTCCACGATGTCGTGACCGCGGAGGTCATCGAGATCGACCCGAACCTGACCGACCCGCGGCTGTCCTTCCTCACCAACTGACCGGATCAGGAAGGACGAAGACCCGTGGGCCTCTTCCTCGCTCCCGATGGCCGGCGACAGGCGTCACCAACGTCGTGGCCTCCTACACCTAGGCCGTTTCGTTTGGATCACCGAGCCCGACGACATCAAGATGCCGCGTCACCGGTTGCGGCCATGCACCGCTCGTCGCTGTTCGCTGCCGGTAGTTCTCGCGATCGGGCACATGTGTGGCTTGCCGAGGTGATCCGGATGGCCGAGGCCGCCGGAAGGGGCGGGCGACGGCCGATGAGTTTCTCCGTGATCCGCAGTCAGAGATCATAGTTGGTGCACCGCAGTCACGAGCGTGGTCGAAGCGTGCACCGTCCGAACCCGCTGAGAACCAGACACGAGACACAGAGGAACCTTAGATGCGTACCCTGATCAGCACCGCCTTCATATCGCTCGACGGCGTCGTGGAGGCCCCGGGCGGCGAGCCCGGTTACCGGAACTCTGGGTGGACCTTCAAGGACATGGAGTTCCTCCCCGAGGCATTCGACATCAAGGGCCGGGAGCAGAAGGAAGCCACCGCGATGTTGATGGGCCGGGTCAGCTACGAGGTGTTCAGCCCGGTGTGGCCGGACATGGAGGACTTCGCCGACTACAAGGTGATGCCGAAGTACGTCGTCTCCACCACCCTCACCGAGGACGACCTGGTTTCGAACTGGGGCGAGACGACGATCCTGCGCTCGCTCGACGAGGTCGCCGCGCTGAAGGAGACGGAGGGCGGGCCGATCATCGTCCACGGCAGCGCCTCCCTGAACCAGAGCCTTTCGGATGCCGGCCTGATCGACCGTTACCACCTGCTCGTCTTTCCGCTCCTGCTCGGCGCGGGCAAGCGTCTGTTCAGCGCCACGGACAAGGACACGCAGAAGCTGAAGCTTGTCGAGCACGAGGTCTACGCCAACGGCCTGCAGAAGAACGTCTTCGACGTCGTCCGCTGACAAGGCTCCCGCACTCGCCCTGCCGTCGCGTCCCCGGACGTGGCACTCGTCGGAAGGACCTGCTCGGCGGGCGTTGGATCACCGCGCGGACCAGAGGAGGATACCCGCGATGTGGAGCCCGGCCAGGTAGATGGTCGCGGTCTTTTCGTAGCGGGTGGCGATGGCCGCACTCCGCGACCTCACCACCAGGTTCTCCGCCGAGTTCGCCGTGAGGGCCTTCATCAACGCCTTCCCGGACGAGACCCTGATGACTCTCACCCAGTGGACGGCCGACGAGCACTACCACGTGCGCCGCCTGTGCAGTGAGGGGACCCGGCCCAGACTCCCCTGGGCAAGCCGACTCGGGACACCAGTCGACTACGCGGTGCCGCTCCTCGACAGCCTGTACACCGACACCACCCGCTTCGTGACCCGCTCGGTGGCCAACCACGTCAACGACCTCTCGAAACTGGACCCCGACCTGGCCGTCGACACACTCCAGCGGTGGAGAAGGTCCGGCCGACAGGGTGCCAAGGAATTGGACTACGTCGTCCGTCACGCCACACGATCCCTGATGAGACGGGGCAACCCGCGTGCACTGGAACTGCTGGGCGTCCCCCTGGAACCAGCCGTCACGGTCTCGAATCTCACCCTCCCCGACCGGGTCGAGCTCGGCTCAGAACTCGCATTCTCCTTCACGATCCGCGCCGAGGAAGACACCGAGGTGATCGCCGACTACGCGCTTCACTACCCGGACACCGAGGGCAGGCTGACCGGCCGCAAGGTCTACAAGCTCAGGCGACTCTCACTCGCCAGGCGCGAGCAGGCCACCCTCACGAAGCGACACCTGCTCCGCCCGGGCATGGCAACGCGCACGATCCGTCCCGGCCGCCACGAACTGGAGCTCCTGCTCAATGGGCGCACACACACCAAGCACTCGTTCTGGGTCACCGCCCCGGCCTCCCACTGACTGGGCGCCGCCCCAGCGTCCGCCTCCGCCCAGGTCCGTACCGGGCGCCGCTGACAATGACAACGCCCTACCAGCCCGTACGTAAGCGCCCTCACATACCTGCACCCTGCACCGCTCCTAGCGTCGAAGCCGACAGGGCCAAGAACAGGAAACAGAACACCCAGGCCAGGACAGGGAGCTCACCATGACCACCACCTTGCGGGTATCTCCCACCACCGCCGTCATCCCGGTCCACGCGCTCTACGGCGCCGCGGCCGGGCTGGTCGGCGGCATCGGCTTCGGCATCTGGATGTCGGTGTCACGCCCGATGGCGGACACCGCGATGATCACCATGGTGGCCGGACTGCTCGGCTCCACCAACGCCTTCGTCGGCTGGCTGATCCACCTGGCCATCGCCCTGTTCGCGGGCATCGGTTTCGGCGTCCTGCTGGGCGAGTTCGCCCAGAGGCTCGCGCCCGCCGTCGTCCTCGGACTGGCCTACGGCGCCGTCTGGTGGACCCTCGGCGCCCTGTGGATCATGCCCGCCAACATGGGCATGCCGGTCTTCGAATGGAACGACGTCACCAGCTCCAGCCTCGGCGGCCACCTGGTCTTCGGGCTGCTCGCCGGCCTGACCTACGCCGGCCTCGCCCAGACCATGGGCAAGCGGACCGGCACGGCCGGGCGATGACGCCCACCCCGCTCGCGTCGCCGGACGGCACCGGGCCCCCGCCACCGGGTGCCGTCCAGCGCGGCAGCACCCCCGGCCCCGGCCCGGTGTCCTACTGTCTGACCGAGGGCACCGACGCACTGGCCAGCCCCCCATGGGGCGCCGCGCCACCGCCGTGGGCACCAGGGCGACGTGAGGAGGCCACGCACATGATCGAGCGCGACGACGCTGCCGACGATCCGGACCGCACTTGGTGCATGTCCGAGGTCGACATCTTCCGCGACCTGTCGGAGCCGGAGATGGAGGCCATCGCCGCCGCGGCCCCCATGAAGACCTACTCCGCCGGGGAGATCCTCCACTCCCCGCAGCAGCCCAGCGAGGTGCTCTTCATCCTCAAACGCGGCCGGGTCCGCATCTTCCGGGTCTCCGCCGACGGCCGCGCCCTCACCTGCGCGATCATCAGCCCCGGCACGATCTTCGGCGAGATGGCGCTGCTCGGCCAGCGCATGTACGACAACTTCGCCGAGGCCCTCGACGACGTCACCGTCTGCGTCATGAGCCGCGCCGACGTGCACAAGTTCCTGCTCGCCGACGCCCGCATCGCCGCCCGGATCACCGAGATCCTCGGCCACCGCCTCGCCGACCTCGAACAACGCCTGTCCGACAGCGTGTTCAAGTCCGTCCCGCAGCGCATCGCCACCACCCTGACCACTCTCGCCGCGCGCAACCCCGGGACCCCGGCGGGCCGCCTGCGCCCCGGCGCCCGCCACCCTCAGATCGCCCTCACCCACGAACAGCTCGCCGCCCTGGCCGGCACCTCCCGCGAGACCTGCACCAAGGTCCTGCACGACTTCGCCGACCACGGCCTGCTCCGCCTGGCCCGAGGTCGCATCACCGTCCTCGACCCGGCACGCCTGCTCGACGAAGCCGGATGACCACGACCTGATCGCGGACGGGGCACGAGCACCTCCGGGCACGGCTCCCCTGGGAGGCGGATCCCGAAACCCACCCCCAGTTGGCTCCCAAATGGCTCCCAAAACGGGGCCGGACAACAAATCAGGCCCGGTGCTGATCTCTCAGCACCGGGCCTGACCTGGTGTTACAGCTGTCGGGGTGGCGGGATTTGAACCCACGACCTCTTCGTCCCGAATAATGTGCGGAAAGATCGCTGACCAGGATCGTTGAGTATATGGGCAGGTCAGCGCCTTGGCGTGCGTTGGTTGGCGTGGGTGCGGCGCGGCATCATTTTCTTGATCCACTCCCCGTTCACTCCCCAGGGCGTGCCCGTGAGGAACGGTCCGCTGGTAGTCGTTCCTCATACTGTCCGCGAGGAAAAGGAACAGCCCGGGGCGTAGCCCCGGGCTGGATTCTTGTGCTCAGGCTCATCGCGGCATGAAACCGGGCTTCTCCTGTGCCAACGAGTGAAGCCGTCCAAGGTAGTCCTGTGCCGCCGGTTCGGACTGTACCGGCGCCGCATCTCGGCAGCGAGTTCGCGGCTGGTCATGATGAGCGACGGCACCGACTGACGGTCACCTTCGAGGGCCCGGTCGCCCATGATGAGTGCCTGTTCCAAGTCACCCTCACGCGCTGCCGTGACGCCCAACGTGACGCGGGCTTCAGCGTTCCGCATAGGAGAACTGCTTGCGTTCTACGACTTCCCGGCCGAGCACTGGATCCACCTACGGACCACGAACCCCATCGAGTCGACGTTCTCCACCGTCAAGCTCCGCACCAAGGTCACTCGCGGCGCAGGAAGCCCGGCCGCGGCCCTCGCGATGGTGTTCAAGCTCGTCGAGTCCGCTCAGGCTCGCTGGCGCGCGATCACCGGCGCCCACCTCGTTCCCCTGGTCCGCGCGGGTGCCCGGTTCGAAAACGGCGTCCTGGTCGAGCGAGAGGGGACAGCCGCGTGAGCGAGATCCCCGGCCCCGGCAGCCGTCGTAGCAGCGTAGAACTGCAGATTGACCGGGTCATCGTCGCATCCCTGGAACAGGCCACTGTCAGTGTGCGCTGCCTGCGGGGACCGGTCCGTCGCGGTGCCCGCTTCAACCGGCTCAGCGGTTCAGCCCAAACATTCGACCTGAAGCTGACGCAGGCCGTCTTCTTCAGGGATCGAGTGGCAGCACTCGACACGGGCTTCACCGCCTTCGTGACGCTCCGAGGAGAGAGCGTTCAGCATCTCAAGTCGGGCACCTTGGCCTCCGGGTGGCAAGTCATCGAAGGCACCAACCCGTTGTCCTAACCCAGCGATCCACAGGAATGGACAACTACTCCAAGCTCCTGGGCTTCCTTGACTATGCCGTTGCGCCAGCGAGTAGTTGGTCTCTCAGCCATGGGCGGGACCGTACAGGGCAGGACTGACAGCGAACCCTCCACGATCGGCGCAGCGGCCGACATGGCATCACGTGCACGTTTTCCAACTGTGGTGGTGCGGCGCTGGGCTGCGTCCGGGAGCATTCACCTGGGTTCATGGGCGGTTGACGAACGCGACGACGACGGTCCTGGGTCTCACTTGAACGGCATTGAACGGAGATGAATGAGACGGAAACTGATTCGAAAATCCACCATCCACGTATCGGTAGCCGATGGTCAGACGGATCCTTCCGTCTGCAGGGTCACGTGGTAGCCGAGTTGGTTGAGCTGGCTGACTAGGCGCCGTGTCTGCCGGGCCCGGCCGGTGCGTTCGATGAAGTACCGGCCGCCGAGGTCGGCGTATTCCGAGTCGCGGGTGAACATGTGCCAGACGGAGATCAGGATCGAGTGCTGGAGGGCGACCAGTGCTCTCTTCTTGCCGCGGCGGGAGGCGATGCGCCGGTAGCGGGCGGCGAGGTAGGTGTCCTTGGTGCGCGAGGCGGAAACGGCGGCCTGGCCGAGGGCGGCCTTGAGCCAGGGGTCGCCGTGACGGGTCCTGCCCGGGCCTGTTCTGCCGCCGGACTCGTTGTTGCCGGGGCAGACACCGGCCCAGGACGCCAGGTCGGCGGCTGTCGGGAAGCGGGCGATGTCATCGCCGATCTCCGCGAGAATCACCTCGGCGGTGCGGGTGTTCACACCGGGAATGGTCACGAGCAGGTCGATTCGACGGCGTAAAGGTGCGATTTGTTCGTCGATCCGCGCATCAAGCCGCTTCTCCGTGGCGGTGCAGGCGTCGATGCGGTCGAGCATCACGCGGACCAGGAACGCGTGATGGTCGATGAACTGGCCGGTCAGGGCCTCGATCAGGGTGTCGGTCTTGCGCCGCATGGAGCCCTTGGCCAGGTCGGCCAGTACGTGTGGGTCACGGGTGCCGGTGACAAGGGCCTCGAGCATGGCCCGGCCGGAGACCCCCAGGATGTCGGAGACCACGGCGGACAGTTTGATCCCGGCGTCCTCCAGCAGCTTCTCCAGCCGCTGTGCCTCGCGGGTGCGTTCGCGGATGACCTCGGTGCGGTAGCGGCTCAGGTCCCGCAGCTGCCGGATCGGTTGAGGGGGCACGAACGAGGGCCGCACCAGGCCGTGTTCGACCAGCCGGGCGATCCACTCGGAGTCTTTCACGTCGGTCTTGCGGCCGGGCACCGCCTTCATGTGCCGGGCGTTGAGCAGCCAGCACTCCATCTCGTGTTCAAGCAGGTAGAACACGGGCTTCCAGTAGGCGCCGGTGGCTTCCATGCCGACGACCGTGATGCCTTCGGCGAGCAGCCAGTCCCGCATGGCCAGCAGCCCGGACGTCATCGATGAGAAGGTCCGGGTCTCCTTGTGGCGGCGCTTACCCGGTCCGGGCAAGCGGATCGTCACCTTCACGTCCACCTTGCTGATGTCGATCCCGGCACAGCGTTCGTGGATCACGTCCATCCCCCGGCACCCCCTTCGCGTTCACGGCCGTGGGCGCGTGACCGGCCGACGGGGGTCCGGCAGGCAGAAGAAACTGATTCACGTGCTCGAAGCAACACATCCGGGTGCCTGACGTTGGACCCCCAGCGTCCTACTGAGACACGGGCTCCGGATCGCACCAAGTTTCCTCGACGTCCGCCGGGCGGCCACACCCCGATTTTCACGCCCACCGGGTGGGGCCGTCACGCCCCCGGATTACTGAGACGGCCCGAAGCATCGGGCCTTACTCGATGCTCTCGGAGCGTTCTCGAACCTGGTCGTCCAACTTGCCTTCCTCCAAGTCGCTTAGAGCGGCCGCGTACCCAGCCATGACCGCCTCGTGTACGACGTCGTGGAGGTCCACAGGGATCGTGTCGAAGATGCCGGAGCAGATGTTCGCTGCTGCGTCATACGCGGATCGGTAGTGCGGTTCACGGATGCCGGGCCTGCTGGCCACTGGCCTCGCCGCGGCCGCGACGGCCCTCCTGCTGACCGCGGCCCCCGCCGGTGCCGGCTTCTGGCTGACGGCAGCGGTCCCAGCGACGCTGGTCGCCCTGTTCTTGCTGGCAGGGGTCGCGGTGGCGCACACCTCCGCGCGCACCGGCCCGACCGGCTCGCGCTCGCGAGATGTCCCCGGCCGATCCGCCGGTGGTCCGGGCCGCCCTCTGGGAGGAAGGCGACCCGGACACGGGGTCACTTCGAGACTGTCACCTTGAGCGGGGCCAGATCCGGGCTCGGAACGGGCTTGCCGGTGCTCGCAGTGCTCGCGGACAACGGCTGGGAGGCCGGGCTCTGCGGGATGTCACCCTTGTAGTACGGGGTGTACACGTAGGTGCTGTCCACGCCGATGGCCCTGCCGATCAACGGGACCACCTTCGCGTCGACGGAGCCGTTGCCGCCGAACACGGCCACGTGGTTCAGGCTCGCCGACGTGCGCATCATGTACCACTTGGTGTCATACGTCAGCGAGGTGACGTCGGTCCACAGCAGCGGGCCGAACGTGGTCATCGCCGACGACGCGGAGACGCCGCCGCGCCAACTGCCCACGGAGGCCACCGCGGCGTCCGACGGCGACGACCACCAGAACTCGGCGAGCCTCGCGGCGACCGGCGCCGGACTGCCGCCGAAGCGGTAGTAACTGTACTTGCTGGGCCAGTAGGGCAGCTTGCCGGCGTTGTACGCCTTGGCCAGCGCCGACTCGGCGTCGACCCCCACCGTGATGATCTTCGTCGTGCTCGGGCTGTACTTGTTCAGGTAGCCGTACACGGACGCGGTCATGGTCGAGCCCTCGGTCAGCAGTACGACCGCGGTGCCCGAGGTGCCCATGGCGCCGGCGGCGGAACTGGCCGCGAGGGCGTTGTGGTAGTCCGTGCCGGTCGCCAGGAACACGTACTTCGGCGCACTGGTGATCGTCTTGGCCACGGCCACCGAGGTGGAGTAGCGCGAGACGTCGGACAGCCGCTTGGCGACGTACCCGAGCGAGGTCACCTTGGACGCCACCGAGCTGCTGAGGATGCTGGTGCCGCCGACCAGGTAGACGGTCTTGCCCTTGGGCAGCATGCGCTTCAGCTCGGTCTGGACGGAGGAGTCCAGGCCCGTGCGGGAGGTCATCAGCACCGGTCCGTGCTTCTTGCCGGCCAGCGAGGTCGCGGTGGTGGCGTACGCGGAGTCCGACTTGCTGATCAGGACGGCCGAGCTCGCGTTCATCAGGCCCGGCACGCTCTTGCCGAGGGTATTCCACGTCCACTTGGACGACGCGATGTTGGTGTCGTAGGTGTCGGAGCCGTAGACCCGGGAGATCGCGTTCTTCCGGAGCGGCTGCCAGGCCACGTCCGTCCCGTCGGCCATGGGCACATGCGTCTCCGTGCCCGTGCCGAGGTCGTGGATCCATATCTGCGAACCGCTGGGGCCGGTGTCCGGGCTGCCGGTGAAGTAGGTGTCGTACGCGATCCGGTCGCCCTTGGGCGACCAGGCGGGACGGTTGTGGTCGGCGGGGTCCGTGGTGACCTGGGTCAGCCCGGTGCCGTCGGCCTTGACCGTGAAGAGCTGTTTGTGTCCGGCGACGGTCCGGGTGAAGACCAGCGACTGCCCGTCGGGGGACATGCTCGGCTCGTCCGCGTTGGCGGCCACCTTGGTGAACGCCTTGGTGGGGCCGTTGTAGACCCAGACGGCCGGAGTGCCGGTGGTGGAGCAGCTCGTGCCGGTGCGTACGAAGGCCAGTTTGCCGTTGACGGCGCCGCTGGCCTTGGAGTCGCAGCCGTCGACGTCGGTGCCGAACAGGGCCTGAGGAGCGCGGGCGCTGTTGGCCACGGCCACCCGCAGTCGGCCTCCGGCGGTGAAGACGATGTCGCCTCCGCCGTACCAGAACGTCGGGTCGGTCGGATGCCAGCCACTGCCCGCCGGCATGACGATGTCGTTGCCCGATATCGACTCCTGGGCGTACGTCTTCGTGCGGAGACGGCCGTCGGCGGAGCCCACGTAGGCGATCTGGCTGCCGTCGGCGGACCAGGCGGCCTGATTCGCGGTCTCGTAGAACTGGACGCTCTTGGTCCCGTCGGGGTTGATGTAGCGCAGCGAGCCGAGTTCGTTGTACAGCAGCCTGCCGTCCGTGGCCGGCCAGCCGGTGGTGTCGGCGGTCGCCTGGCCCGGGAGCCCGGCGACGAGACCGGCCGCGAGTGCGGCGACGGTCGTGAGCGCCGCGAATCCGCGACGCGTAGAGATGTTCAATGTGCCCCCACAGGTGAATGGATGGCTGCGTTGCCCCTCCCCCGAGGCGAACGGACGGCATCGTGTTCGTCGTCCGTACGGCAGCGGCGAAACTTTAGCGCCGTGCCACGGCATCTGTGGAGGCAGGGGCACCCGGTGCCGACGCGCCCGTGGACAAGTCGCGGGAGATGATGCTGAAGGGTCCCGCGGTTCGCGGCGGGCCCTTCAGCATCATGCCCGTTATTGATAGACCCACTTGAACGACGGTGAAGGCCGCTGAACGAGACGATTGGTGCGGGCCAGATCCGGTGCAACCTTCTGATCCGTAGCTCTAGCCGGTCCGGTCAGCGAGGGTCTTACCGGTCACGTTGAGTCGTCTGCGGGCTGTTGCGGTACATGGTCCGTCTTTGGGGTTGCGGTACTTCGCTGCTGTACCGCAACCAGCGTTGCAGCGCCCGAGGGGGCGAGTCATCAGAGCTCGCTCATCGAGTGCAGTTGGGTGAACTCGTCAGCGAGCATGCCCAGAATGACGAGATCGTGGTGCCGACCGGCGAGGAACACGTGATCGCGAAGGCGACCCTCCTCGACGAAACCGAGCCGACGATGGAGCGCCAGCGATGCCTCGTTGTGCGCGAAGATCCGCGCTCCACACTTATGAAAACGCCGCTCGGCGAACATGAAGCGCAGCAGCATCACCACGGCTTCTGCCGCGTAGCCTTTGCGCCGATGATCAGCGCCCATCGTGACGCCGTACTCGAACCAGCCCGCACGTGGATCAGCCCGGTGCGAGCCGACAGCACCGACTATGTCGCCCGTGTCGACGGCTTCGATCGCCAACTGGAAGCAGTCGCCATCGGACTTGGCAGCAGCCTGCTCCTTCGCCCAGGCACGGTAGCCCTCGGCGGAACGGGGTGGGTGCAGTAGGTCTCCCAACCGCTCCTCGTCGTCGGCGAAGCGCATGAACGTGGTCCAGTCGTCGGGCTCGATGCCGCGCAGGCGTACCCGCTTGCCCGTCCAGAACGATGTCATCCGCCATTGGATCAAGCCGAGGCATCCGGCGTCCAGATCGAACTCGCGCTCTCAGCTTGGGACGCTGCGTGGATCAAGTGGGTGTTCGCAGACTGACCTGGGCGAAGTGCTGGTTCGCGGCCTCGGCGCGTGCCATCGCTGTGGTATCCCGCTGTTACAAATGGATCTGTTGCACTTGTGGTGCCCCGGCCACCACCGCCTTGTAAGCCTGGTGGTGCGGGATAGCGAAGGCAGGCAGGTCACGCCACGCACCGAGGGTCCGTCGTCCAGCGGGGTATCTCGACTGCGGTGAACCATCGCTGGCCGTGACTGACCGCACCATGTGGCACGGCTGTGGCACACGCGACTTCGGTGGCCAGTAGCTTGATCGGCATGGCCACCCAGATAGTCACCTTGGTCGGCGTCCTCATCGGCGCCCTGACGTCCTACCTAGCGACGGCGATAGCCGAGCGGGCAAAGTTCCGACGCACGATGACTACCCGTTGGGATGAGAGGAAGCTCGATACCTACATCGAGTACATCTCATGCGTCAAAGAGATCATGAGAGCCGCCAGGGAAGCTTTGCGGGCTCGTGACCGGGAGGAGGACACAACCGGTGCGCTGGCGGAGATGGAGGCGATCGAGGCCAAACGATCGATCCTTTTCGAGAGCTTCATCCTGTTGAGCGACGAAGCTGCTGCCACTGCTGCCCACGTCGTCAATCAGCAAGCCTGGGATCTACTACGAGTGACACGCAATCCCGCCAACGGGGAGGCCGCCCTCGAGGAGGTTCCACTGGTCACGGCCCTGAACGCTCTTCATGCGGCGGCGCGAGCGGATCTTGCGATAAGGCGCGGCTAACCAGCCTGATGGACGAGGGTGTGGGTCTGCTGCAGGTTTGGGTGACAGGTTCGGTCACGCGAGCTGGAGGGCCGGTGTGGTCATGACGGTCTCGAATTCGATGGGGGTCAGCCGGCC
>NZ_JBVHRI010000051.1:21789-29197 GCF_055566975.1 Streptomyces sp. NPDC027189 | reverse complement strand
GACCGGTGCCTTGTGCGGCATCGACATGGGCGTAGCCCACTTCCTCACCACCTCCCAGGGCGAGCACCAGCCGAACCCGAGGCACGGCAAACGCATCGCGGACGCTCTCGGCGAGGCTCAGCGTGCACTCAAGGCGTTTCCCCGGCGCAAGCGTGAGGACCGCACCGCGAAACACCGGCAGGCGGTGGAGAAGGTTGCCGCTCTGCACCGCAAGGTCAGGCGGCAGCGCACCGACCACGCACACAAGACCGCGCTCGTGATGGTCCGCACCTACGACGTGATCGCGCACGAGCGGCTGAGCATCGCGCACATGGTCCG
The DNA here is from genome assembly GCF_055566975.1 of Streptomyces sp. NPDC027189. NCBI lineage: Bacteria > Bacillati > Actinomycetota > Actinomycetes > Kitasatosporales > Streptomycetaceae > Streptomyces > Streptomyces sp. NPDC027189. Next base: position 28,879 of record NZ_JBVHRI010000051.1, on the reverse strand, counting down.
CGCTCCCAAGCCCAAGCCCGACCCCGACATGCCCGGCAGATTCCTGCCGAACGGGGCCGCCGCCAAAGCCGGGCTGAACAAGAGCATCCACGACGCGGGTTGGGGGGTGTTCCTGGGCATCCTCGCGCACAAGGCTGAAAGCGCCGGTCGCAAGCTGATCCCGGTGGACCCCCGCAACACCTCCCGCACCTGCCCCACGTGTGGGCACGTGTCCGGCGAGAACCGCACCACCCAAGAGAAGTTCGAGTGCACCCGGTGCGGACACACCGCCAACGCCGATCAGGTCGGTGCACTCAACGTTGCCATCAGGGCCGGGCTGGTCCTTCCCGCCGTGGCCTAGCCACTGACGGGAGAAGCCCCCCGGATTTATCCGGAGGGAGGAGTCACGCAGCTCACCAAGTTCGGCCACGCCTGCGTCCGCATCGAGAAGGACCATCACCGCCTGGTCATCGACCCGGGCGGCCTGACCGAACCGCGGGCACTGGACGGCGCCGACGCGGTCCTGGTCACCCACGAACACTTCGACCACTTCTGCGAGGAGACGCTCCGCAGGGCCGCACAGAACAACCCGGCCCTGCACATCTGGGCCAACACCTCCGTCGCCGGGCAGCTGGACGGCCTCGGCGCCCGGGTCACCGCCGTCGGCGAGGGCGAGGCCTTCACCGCGGCCGGCTTCGACGTGAAGGTCTACGGCACCTGGCACGCGGCCATCCACCCCGACATCCCGCGCATCGGCAACGTCGGCTTCCTCATCGACGACGCCCTCTTCCACCCCGGAGACGCGCTCACCGTCCCGGACACCACCGTCGACACCCTGCTGCTGCCCGTGCACGGCCCCTGGTCCACCACCGGACAGCTGATCGACTATGTGCGCGAGGTGGCCCCGCAACAGGCCTGCGCCATCCACGACGGCGCCCTCAGCGACGTCGGCGCCGCGATGGTCGGCGGCTTCCTGGGCGACAACGGTCCCGGCACCGGGGCCCGTTACCGCCACCTGCCCGCAGGCACGTCCGTCGAGGTCGGCTGAGGCCGCCGCGGCATGCGGTACCCGGCCATCCGCCACGCCGGCTGCGCGGGCCGGCGCCCTGCGGGATGCGGGCGCACAAGATCTGGTGACCGCCACAAACCTGCCGGTGTCCTTGCCGTCCGCCCGCGTGCACCGGCCACCGCCGGCTCGCCCGTTGAAACGACCTCTACGCAGGTCGAGCAGGTCAGGGCCGGCCGCGGTCCACACGAAGTGATGATCACGGCTGCGGCAGCAGTGCGTACCACACCGTTCACCGAGTTTCTACGAATCTCAGTGATTCGCCCATTGCTGGGCGAAAGTCCCCGTCTCACTCAATACCGGGAGGTGTCAATGCGGGGTAGACGCTTCAATGCCACCGGCCCCGCGGGACGGGGTCTTACGGTCGGCTCCACGTCCGTTTTCTGTCTCCGGGCCACTCCCGGCGACGTGCCGCTTCACGAGCGCGGCGAGGTTCAGTGCCGCGTTCTCGTCCCGATCGAGGACGAGTCCGCAGTGTTCGCACACGTACATCCGTATCCGCAGAGGCAGTTTGGGTGTCACTGCCTGGCATCCGGAACACGTCTTGCTGCTGGGGAACCAGCGGTCCGCGACTTCGAGCGTTCCGCCGTTCCACTGGGTTTTGTAGGCGAGTTGACGCCGGATCTCGCCGAACCCGGCGTCGGCCACGACGCGGGCGAGTTTGCGGTTTTTGAGCATCCCCGAGACGTTGAGGTCTTCCACCACGATCGTGCCGTACTCGCGGGCCAGGCTGGTGGTGAGCTTGTGGAGCGCGTCCCGCCGCAGGTTCGCGGTGCGGTGGTGCACCCGGTTGCGGGCCGCATCCGCGCGCTGCCAGCGCTTCGAGGGCTGCTGCCCGGTGCGCCGGTCAGGGCCCAGGCGGCGGGCGACCGTACGGGACAGGCGGCCGAGCTTGCGGCGCGCGGTGTCGTAGTGCTTGGGATTCTCGGCGGCCGGGCGGCCGTCGGAGAACACTGCGAGGTGCCTGATGCCCAGGTCGACGCCGAGGACCGAGTCCGCCCGGCCCGGGGTAGTCTCGGCGCGCTCGACTTCGCAGGTGAAGGACACGAACCAGCGGCCCGCCTCGCGGCGGACGGTCGCCGACTTCACCACCGCCCTACCGGTCATGATCCGGCGGTGCAGCTTCCGTGTGGACTCATGCGTCTTGATCGTTCCCAGGACCGGGAGCGTGACGTGCCTGCGGTCGTCTTCCAGGCGGATCGTGCCGGTGGTGAACCGAACCGACGCCATGGTCTTCCGCTTCGACTTGTAGCGAGGAAAGCCCATCCGCGGGCCCTTGCGCTTGCCGCGCTTGGAATCGGACCAGTTCTTCAAGGCCCGGGCGAGCTGGTCCAGCCCGGTGGTGTACGCCTCCTTCGAGCACTCCGCCCACCACGGCGCCACCTCGGTCTTCGCTGCGTTCCAGGCCTTGCGCAGGGAATACATCGACCAGCTGAACGACGGCGTCAGATCGTCCTCGGCAATGCCGTAGGACCGTTCCGCCTCCCGCTGGGCGAGGTTCGCTTTCACCTGCGCGAGACCCCAGTTGAACGCCACCCGGGCCGCACCGGCATGCCGCAGCAGCGCGCCGACCTGACCGGGCGTCGGGTCCAGCGCAAACCGGTAGGCATGCGTGACGATCACCCGGTCAGGCTACCGGCCGCCACCGACAACACCCCGACCAGTAACTGAAGTTGACAAACGCTGAGATCCGATGACGAAGCCCGCAGCAGTTACGAACCCTCCAGGGCACAGCTGTGGTTCCCGCACGGGGTGTCAGGCGGCGAAGCCCACGGTGGTCACGTACTCGTACTGGCCCCACTGGCTGCCGAGGTCGATGATCTGCTCGACCCATGCGTCGTCCAGTGCCTGGACATCATCGGCCGCCCAGGCGTGCACGACGGCGTCCCAGTGACGGATGTTCAAAGTGCGGTATTCCACGATCCGTTGGCGTGGGCGGGGCACCTGGGACTGGTTCAGGGGGTGGATCTCCACACGCGTGCCGCGGCCGTCGCGGTTCAGGCGGCCGAGCAGGTAGCGGGCCACGTTGTGGCGGCGCACCGTCCTGTAGGCGGCCTCGATGCGCTCGAGGTTCTTCCCGGAAGGGGAGCGCTTGCCCGCCAGCCAGGCCTTGAGGGTGCGGTCGGTGACCGTCAGGCCCGCCTCCCGGGCGGCCTTGAGGGCGTGGTCGGTGCGGGTGAGGTAGTGCAGACGGGCCAGCAGGCCGCGGCGCACGGTGATGGGGGTGGCGATGTAGCCGGCGAGGGTGTCGAGTTGGCGGGCGACCGCCTCGTACCCCTTGATGCCACGGGCACCGTGCTTACCGAAGTCGATCGTGCGCTCCGGCATGTGCGCTCCTCCTCGCTCAGTCGCTGCGCTCGCCGATGGCTACCGGATCAGTATCGCTGCCGCCGGCTGCCCTGGGCCCGTGAGGGGGACCTGCGCCGTGCAGGCCGCCTTGTCTGCCTTCAGTCTGGTGCGCCGCCGGCGGGCGGCTCGGGCTCGCTGCCCACGGTGTAGGCGTCCTTGAGCTTCATCTCGCTGACGCCGCGGCCCTCGGGGAAGACGCTGCGCCAGTCGCCGATGACGTGCAGTTCGTCGGTGCCCATCGCACGGACGACCATCAGGCCCTCGTCGTAGGCCTTGTAGGCCTTCCACCAGAGGTTGGAGAACGCCTGGGAGCGGATGATGTGCATCCAGTCCTGGCGGTAGATCTCGCGGTTGTAGTTCGACTCCCCCATCGTCGAGACGAACTTGGAGTACATCGCCTTGAGGTACTCCAGCGTCACCTCGTCGTGTGCGGCGATCGCCCTGTCGCGGGCGTCGCGGAGGGTGATGCGGAACTTTTCCAGGAGGCCTTCGGTCGCGCCGGAGGTGTACGACTCGTGGATCTCGGGGGGATCACACAGTGCGTAGGCCGGTGTCGACAGGCGCAGCAGGAGGCGGAGGGTGGGTTCGGTGACCCACAGGGGGCCGGCTTCGTCGCGGTTGCCGATCGGGTTGGGCAGCACGGCGTCGTGGTCCCAGGCGGGCGGGGTGATGAGGTGGACGCCTGCGCGGCGCCGGTCGTGTCCGGGGCCGGTGGAGTGCTCGAGCTGCCCGATCGGCAGATGGGTCTTGAACGCGGACAGGTAGTAGGCGTTGACGTCGAGGACGGTCACGTCGTGGCGTCCTGCGGGCAGTTGCGGGCGGGCCCATCTGGGGCGGGCTTCCCAGATCTGGTCGGGGCCGCGGGCGGTCTGCTTGCGCAGGACGTCGGGCATCCACGGGTGCGCCACGATCTCGTACCGGCCGCCCTTGCGGCAGGTGTCCAGCAGGGCCATCACGTCCGGGATCGCCCGCTTCACCAGTGCGGCCGTTGCCGCCTCCAGGTCACCGGCGTGTTCGGCCAGTGCGGCCGCGACCGCTTCCGCGATCACGTCCCGGGTTTCGGAGACGGCCTGCATCCGGCGGCCCGCGGGGACAACTTTCATGCTGCGGCCCACACGGTGCGCACCGGCCTGAGCAGGCACCGGGTCCGGGGGCGGGGGTGTGCCGGCGCAGAGCGGTGCGGGGCTGGTCGTGGCGCATTCGGCGGGGTCGAGGTGCTGGGGGAATCCGGCGACGTGCCGGCGGGCCGGCTGCCCGCACAGGACACACGGCTGAGGCTCCGGGAGGACGTGGACCTCGTCGGCGTCGCAGGCCGTCCCGCCCTCCGCATCCCCGTCCGCGTCCGCGTCCGCCGCGTCCTCCTCGGCCGGTGCCGCAGCGGTCACGGCCGAGGCCTGAGCCTCCAGTTTCGTCTGCGCTCCCTGAAGGAAGTACGCGTACTTCTCCCGCACTTGACCGCTCGGGTCGCGGCCCGATTCCCAGCCGCCGATCGTGGAGGGGCTCACCCCGAGGGCCCGTGCCACCTGCGTGCGCGACAGGCCGAGTGCCTCCCGCAGCGGGCGCCGCTGCCCGGTGGGGGGCAGCTGCGCCTCCTGGCGTGCGGCGGCCAGCAGTTGGTCGATCGCTTCGAAGTCCGTCATCGCGCCGCCCCTTTCGCCGCCACGGCGTTGGGTGTCCTGCGGCCGCTCATGGGGCGCCGCCGTCTGGCGGCGGGCAGGGATTCGCAGGCCCGGGTGGGGCCGGCCAGCAGGTCGAGTACGTCGAGGCCGTAGTGCGCGGCCAGGGCGTCGCAGTCGTCCAGGCTCCAGGCGGCGCTGCCGGACTGACGGCGACTCAGCTGCGTCTGGCTCACGCCGAGGACGGCAGCGAGGTCGGCCTGTGTCTCTCCGGTGATCTGCATCAGGGCGGCCACGGTGGCCCTCACCCGCTCGCCCAGCGTCATCCCCATACCGTCAACTCTACCAGGTGCTATGCGAAATGAGGCGGAAACTTGCTCATGGCGATCAGGTCTTTCCTGCGGCGCAATCCTGTGACCGGTCCGGCTCCGCCTCCGCTCCGGCCCGGGAAGGGCGCCGGCGGCGGAGCGCCGCCGGCGCGAACCGGGCCGGCGAGGCCGCCGGCGGCCCGCTCACCAAGTCGGGCGCCGCGGGGTGGCCGGCGCACTCGGGGCCTGCGACACGAGCGCGGCACCGACGGCTGTGCAGCGTGGCGCGCCCGCCGGGCTCAGCGGGACCGGCCGCCGAAGGAGAGCGCCAACCCGCGCCGTCGCTGCGGGCCGGCGGGCGCGCGCCGTGCGCCCGCCGCACCGGGCCGCACAGGAGCGGGCGCACGGGCAGCCCCGAGGACGTGAACGCCTCGCCAGGACGCGCCGGCGCAGCCGCCCGCAGGCGCAGTGCCGGCCCAGCACCGCGACGGCGGGGCCCGTGGTGGCCACGGTGAAGGGGGGCGCGCACCGATGGCACGGCGCACCCTCCCCCGCATCGCCACGGCGTACCGCGCTGCCGGTTCGGGCCCGCGGCCTCGAACCCGCCCGGCCACGAAGGCGGTTGCCGGCCGGATCCGCGACAGGCCGGCCCAAGGCGCCGCCGGGCCCGGCACGGCCGGACCCGCCACGCCGTCACGTCGTGCTCTCCGACCGGCCGCCCTGAGGTTGTTACGCACTTTCGGGTGTGCAGGAGGCGGGTGGCGGGGTGGCGCGTGCGGGCGGATGGCGGGGCCCGGTCAGTGCTGAAGCGGCTGGGGCAAGTCGCCGGTGCACCGCCCGGGTTCGTTCACTACATACATGGACGTTACATCCGACAGTGACGGAAATATGGACAATTCGTAACACCCTTCACGCCTCGTCCACATCGGCAGGCGGTGGCGGCAGATTGCGGGCCACTCGGCCACCCGGCCGGGACCCCGCACACCGGACCCGCGGCACTCACGCGCCAAGGCACGGGTCTGCCGCAACGAAACGAGGGGCAACCTTGTCCGCTTCCCTGTCTGTCACCGCCCGCCGCGTGGCCGCTGCCGCCCTGGCGGCCGGCGCCCTGGTCGGCGCCGCCGCCGCGTCGGCCTCCGCCGACAACGGCACGCGCCTGCACCGCGCGCAGGTGGAGATCAGCGACGTGCAGCACACCTTCCCCGGCCTCGGCAACCGCAGCAACCGCTCGCTGAACAGGGAGTGGGTCGACGTCACCAACACCTCCCGCCGCAGCGTGAACCTCGACGGCTGGACGCTGTCCGACAAGGACGGCCACACCTACACCTTCCGCCACTACCGCCTGGAGGGCCTCTCCACCGTCCGCGTCCACACCGGCATCGGCCGCGACAGCGACAGTGACCTCTACCAGGACCGCCGCACCTATGTGTGGGACCACTCCGACACCGCCACCCTGGCCAACGACCACGGCCGCATCATCGACACCGCCTCCTGGGGCAACGACCGCCACGCCCCCACCTGGAGCGAGGACCGCCGCGGCCTCGACGAGCGCGAGGGCCGTCACGAAGGGGCGTGAGGGCGGCCACCACGGCCACTACGGCCGGGCCCAGGCGATGCATTAGCCGCAGCCCGCGTCCATGAGGGGCGTGGGACAAACCACCCCCCTGGGGCCGCCCCCCCCCTTTTTTTTTTCGCAGGGGGGGGAAAAAAAAACACACAGAAAAAAAGAAAAAGAGACGGCAACCAGGACGCCCCCCCACCCCACCCTCCCC
>NZ_JBVHRI010000051.1:0-21779 GCF_055566975.1 Streptomyces sp. NPDC027189 | reverse complement strand
AAGGAGGGTCGGGATGGCGCCCACCACGGCCATTACGTCTCGACCCGAGCGGTACGTCCGCCCCACCCCCCGCCCGGGAGGCGCGCCCCCGACCCCCCCGCCTGGCCCACGCCCCCCATTTTTTTGTTCGGACCGGCGGCGGCCCGAACCCGCCGGCAGGACAGCGGCAGGCGCGCCGGCGCCCGGGCCGCCTCGACGCCCAGCGTGCCCTGCAGCTCCCCTGCCGGCGGCGCGCCGCCTCCGTCCCTGCGACATCACCGGCCCCTGGCCCGGCGCCACCGCCCGCTCATGCCGAAGCTGGTCCTGTCCCCGAACGAAATGCGGGCGGCGCACGGGGGGTTGAGCAGGCATGTGCCGGTGGCCGGCGGCTGGTGACCTACATCGTGCTGCTGCCCGCCAGGCGCTGCTCAGCAGTTGCACCCGGTCCGAAAACAGCTCAGGCCGGCCCGGCCCCGGACTCGTCAGCCCTTCGGCGGGCTCACAACCTGACCCACTTCTGCAGCCGAGGGCTGCCGGCCTGGTTCTCGTGCCTGCGCGGCCGCCGGGGCACAGCGGCACGGCGCAGGGGGCGCCCGTGTACGGCAGGGCACAAGTGTGCGCCGACTACGGGATGGAGCTCCCCGGTGCCCACGCGACAGGAACATCCGGTTCCACTCGTGCGTACTATCTCTACACTTCCGCAGGCCGCGGCAGTTGTGTCTCGCGGGTGGACTGGCCTTCACCGACCGGACACACTCTCCATCCGTTCGCGGACAGGCCCCTGCTTTCACCGCCGTGCCCGCGGACTAGAAGAAGGACCCATGTCATGCCTGAAAGCCAGACCCACACCACAGAGTTGACCTCGCAGTACCTCGCCCAGGTGACGGGCGACCTTGAGCGCAATGCCAAGGAGCAGGAACGTATCGCTGCGGACATCGAGGCCCTGCAGGAGCAGTTGCGTGCCCTGCAGCACGACCACACCGTGCTGGTGAACATGCAGCAGGCACTCGGCGGCGCACGCCCCGCCACCGAGACAGACACCACGGTCGCGCCTGCCGTGCCGCACCAGGCCTCCGCCGCACCCAGGCCGAGCAAGCCGAAGAAGACGGCCGCCACAGGTGCGACGAAGACGGCACCCAAGAAGACCGCCGCCAAGGCCCCACCCGCACAGGCATCCAAGGCAGCCGCCAAGCCGACCCTGATCGACCTGATCCGCGGCCACCTGGGGCAGCAGAGCGAGCCGCGTTCCGCCGCCGAAATCTCCGCCGCGCTCACCCAGGCCCACCCCGACCGCAGCATCAAGACAACCGTCGTGCGCACCACCCTGGAAAATCTGGTCGCCAAGAGCCACGCACACCGCACCAAGCAGGGCTCATCCGTCTTCTACACCACGCAGGCCGCGGAAAAGCCCGCTGCGGCCGAGCCGCAGCAGCAGGAGGCGGTGGCCGGCTGAACTCCCACCAGCGCCATCGCACCGCCGCCGGGCCGCGGCCCGATGGCACCCCGCCGAACGTCGGCGTCGGGAGTTGCTGCAGCCTGCGCTAGTTCCAGCCGCTGAGGGACACTTGAGGGCCGTCGGCGAGGTATCCGTGCAGAGCGCTGGCGGTAGTGTTCACGAACTCGTTGGGGATGGCGTCGGCGGCGACCCAGCGGACTTGGGCGTGCTTGCGCGGTTCCCGGTTTTCGGGTTCGCCGGCCCATTCGTGGGCGGCAAAGACGACGGTGAGGAAACCGCCCGGTGCTTCGACGCCCCGGGCGCTGTGGATGATGTGGGCGACGTTCAACGCCTCGGGCTGCACGGTCAGGCCCGTCTCTTCGTACAGCTCGCGTACGGCGGTTTCGGTGATGGGCTCGCCTGGTTCGCTCTTGCCGACGGGGAGGTCCCACATGCCCTGGGCGAACTTGGCGTTTTCACTAGCGTTGCAGGAGGACAACGCGGTTGGTGGCCTGGTCATGGACGATGACGGCGGCGACCAGCAGGGTCATGGACTCCAGCGCGGGCTTGAGAGCGCCTGGCTGGTCGTCGGTCTTCGGCTGAGCCACGGTGATTGCTTCGTCGGCCGGGTTGTCGGGCATGTGAGGTCGGTGCTTTCGCGTGCGCGGCGGGCACGTTCGGCAGCTCTGGGCACCTTGCGCCGCCGATGGACCGCGCGGGTCAATCTGAGCGATGGTTGGGCCTGCCCCGTACGGATGAGCGGTCCTGGTGCGCCGGCTGCCGCCCCGGCTCCCTCCTGGCCTGCGGGCCCGCCCCCGGCCTTGGCGCGCCGGCGGTACTCGCCGGCCGGTGCGCGGCGCTGTGCGCACCGACCCGCGGACGCTGCGGACTCGGGCCGGACCGGACGGCCTGGAAGCCGCGGGCGCCGTGATGTGTCCCGGTGTTGGTCCCGATCCCGGCGGCGCCCCTGCACCACCGCGTCAGGCACGAGCCGCTCCTCCTCCTCGCGGCCGCGGTGCGGCAGGATGAGGCCATGAGCGTAGTCAAGATCAACGTACTGGCCGTGCCCGCCGAGCAGCGGGAGACGCTGGAGAAGCGCTTCGCCTCCCGCGCCCATGCCGTGGAGGGCTCCGACGGGTTCGAGTGGTTCGAACTCCTGCGCCCCGTCGAAGGCACCGACAACTACCTCGTCTACACCCGGTGGCGTGACGAGGACTCCTTCCAGGCCTGGATGGAGGGCCCCATGAAGGCGGCCCACCAGGGCGGTGACGCGGACAGCGGCGAACGTCCCAGGCCGGCGGCGAGCGGGTCCACGCTGTGGTCCTTCGACGTCGTGCAGCAGGCGGCGCCGACACGCGCTTGACCTCCTCGCCCTGCCAGGCGAGAGCGATTCCCGCCTGCCGCATCGTTGCCGGGTGCGGCTTCGGGGGCTGCTTCATCGCGCCGTGCGGGGACCAAGCCCCGACTCACCTGCGCTCCACGGGCTGTCACCGCCGGTCCGGCGGCCTGGGCGACGTTGTCCGCCGCGTTGATGTCTCTGTCCGGGGCGCTCCCGCATGCCCCGCACGTCCGCTCTTGGATGTGCGGGGGCTTGGGGCCGTCCTTGATGCCGCAGGCCGAGCAGACCTGAGAGACCGGCCCGAACCGGCCGATCTTGAGGAAGGTCTGGCCGTACTGCGCGGCCTGGTACGCCGGGAAGGGCACGAACTGTGCCCATCGGGCGTCGTGCGCGGACTTGGCCAGGCGCGTCGGGCGAGGACCAGGCAAGCCACGTGTCGTGGATGGGGTGAACTTTTGGGCGGGGCATGCCTGTTCGGGTGCGGTCGTGCCCGGGGAAGGCGCCCGGCTTGCGGATCAGGGCGTGGGGGCGGTGGTCCGGCTCCGGGCGGCGGCCGCCTTTCGCGATCAGCCGCTCGTGGCGGCGGCTTCCGCCATCACGGCCCTCGAGGCCGTATGCCGTCTGCTGCGGCTTTCGTCGGTCCGCAGCAAATCCGCCGGCACCGCCGGCCGGGCGGGGCAGGGACCAGATGCCCTGCCGCGGCCTGCTCGCCGACCGAGTTGCCGATGGCAACGTGCGGCGGCCGGGCGCCGTTCCTCAGACGGATTCGGTGTGGGCGCCGTAGCGGAGTCCGTCGACGAGCAGGGCGATCATGCGCCGGGTGTGGCCGTTGTCGTCCTGGGCGGGCAGGGTCAGGTTGCCCACGGCGCGCAGCAGGTCTTCGGGGTCGATGTCGGAGCGGATCTGGCCGGCTTTCGCCGCGGTGTCCAGGAGTGCGCCGAGGACCGGCAGGAAGCGCTGCTGGAAGTAGGCGGGCAGGCTGTCGTAGGCCGGGTCCCCCGAGTGCAGGGCGGCGCTGAGCCCGCGTTTGGTGGCGATGAAGGCCGCGAAGCGCTGCAGCCACCGGGCGAGCGCTTCGACTGGTTCCCCCTGGGCCGCGAGGGCGGGAGCGGCGTCGGCGCAGGCGTCGACCTCGTGGCGGAAGACCGCGGCGATGAGGTCCGAGCGCTGCGGGAAGTGCCGGTAGAGGGTGCCTGCTCCCACACCCGCCTTGGCGGTGATCTGCCGTACGGGGGCGTCCACGCCAAAGACGGTGAACACCTCTGCCGCCGCGGTGAGCAGGGTGTCGATGCTGCGCTGCGCGTCGGCGCGCACGCGCTGGCGGGGCCGCCCGCCGTCCGTCGGGCCGTCGGTCATGTGTGTCCCCCTTGCTAACCGGAACAGCGTTCCGTATCGTCGGTGGTGGAACAGTGTTCCGCTTACACAAGCGTAGCGCGCAGCAGCAGGCACCGGCCGACGAGGAGAATCATGAAGTACCGCACGCTGGGCCGAACCGGCATCAAGGTCAGCCCCTACTGCCTGGGCGCGATGATGTTCGGCGCCATAGGCAACCCCGACCACGACGACTCCATACGCATCATCCACCGGGCGCTGGACGCGGGCATCAACTTCGTCGACACCGCCGACATCTACTCACGCGGCGAGTCCGAAGAGATCGTCGGCAAGGCCCTCAAGGGCCGCCGGGACAACGTCGTACTGGCCACCAAGGCGCACCTGCCCATGGGGGACGACCCCAACCAGCAGGGCAACTCGCGGCGCTGGCTGGTGCGCGCACTCGACGACTCGCTGCGCCGGCTGCAGACCGATCACGTCGACCTGTTCCAGATCCACCGGCCCGCGCCGGACACCGACATCGAAGAGACCCTCTCGGCCCTCACCGACCTGGTGCGCGCGGGCAAGGTCCGGGCCATCGGCGTCTCCACCTTCCCCGCCTCGGACATCGTCGAGGCGCAGTGGGTCGCCGAGCGGCGCGGCCTGCAGCGGTTGCGCACCGAGCAGCCGCCGTACTCGATCCTCAACCGCGGCATCGAGCGCGAGGTGCTGCCCGTCTGCGAGCGCTACGGGATGGGCACTTTGGTCTACAGCCCGCTGGGCGGGGGCCTGCTCACCGGCCGCTACCGCAAGGGCCGGCAGGCCGACACCCATCGGGCCGGCTTCGGCTTCAAGCACCTGAGCGACGAGCGCCGGCTCGACGCCGTCGAGCAGCTCGTCCTGCTCGCCGAAAAGGCGGGGATGCCGCTGACGCACCTGGCCATGGCGTTTTCGATCGCCCACCCCGGCGTCACCTCCGCGATCATCGGGCCGCGCACCATGGACCACCTCGACAACCTGCTCGCCGGCGCCGAGACCGCTCTGAGCGACGAAGTCCTCGACCAGATCGACGCCATCGTGCCTCCCGGCACCGACATCGGGACGCTCGACATGGCCTACCACCCACCCGCCGTCCAGCAGGCCGCGCTGCGCCGCCGCCTGCCCGACGAGCGCTCCGCCGCCTGACCTTCGTCCCCGGCAACGGCCCGCGGAAGACCTCGGCCCCCCGCCGAGGTCTTCCGCGGCTTCCCACCCGACGGCCTGCCGTCCCCCTGCGGTGACGTCATGTCCCGCGCACATCCACGAGACGCAAGATCCCGGACTGCCCCGGCCGGCGCCCGAACGCGGGCCCTGCGGCGGCGGGACAAGCCGGCCGCGGGTGTGCGCATCGCCGAAGACCCGGCCCGCGCCGTGGATGTTGAGGATGACCGGCCGAGTGCCGGTGGCGCCGACGGGCTTGACGGCGCGGGCCCTCACCGAGCCGGTGAGAGCGCCGGGCACGGTGATCCACTCCTCGTCCGCGTCCGGCTCGGCGATCTCGCCGGAGGGCTTCACCATCGCGCTGATCACCGAGATCGGTGCCGCGCCGGACCGCACGGTCGCGCACCTGCGGGACGTCGCCGGCGTGCCGGTCCCACCGGCCCGTGCCGGCCACCGGAGCGGGGCAAGCGCTCCTCGCCGGCGTCGGCGCGTCTGCGTGCCGCGGGCGAGAGAGCGGCGGCCCGCGACGGGCAGCGCGCTGCGTCACCGCGGGTGACAGGCTGCCGGGTTCGTTCTCCCCCGCAATCCCACGGGGGCCGGATCGGGGCTGTCCGGCAAACCCGCGTTCGACCTGGCCGGCCGGACGGGTCCTAGCCGCGCGCGGTCACGGCCTTGAGCTCGTCCAGTGCTTCCCGCATCAACTGCGCCATCTCGCGTTCCCCGGACGCCGCGAGCCAGAGCTCGAAGCCGACCTTGAAGACGGCCACCCCCGTCTCGGCAGTCAGGCTCGCGGCCGGCTCCGCGACGCCGCGCCGGCGCAGGGCGTCGGCGAGCGCGGCCGACATCGAGGCGAGCTTGATCAGCTCGCGCTCCTGGAGTTCCGCGTTCGCCACGATGACGGCCTGCCGCTGCCGGGAGTGCTCGCGGCGGCCGGCGAACACCTGGGAGACCGCCTCAAGCCCCGCCGCCATCGCGTCGATCGGCGCCGCGGACTTGGGCGCCTCGGCGACCGCGGTCACAAACAGTTCCTGCAGCGCATCGGATCTGTCGAACAGCACCTCGCGCTTGTCGGCGTAGTGCCGGAAGAAGGTCCGCTCGGTGAGGCCGGCCCGTTTGGCGATCTCCGCCACGGTGGTCTGCTCGTAGCCGCGCTCGCCATAGAGCTCCAACGCCGCTTTCGCCAGGCGTCCGCGCGCGTTCGGCTCCCATCTACCCATGCGCAGATCCTACGCGATGACAGTGACTGACATCAGATGCTAGGGTCGATGACAGTAACTGACATCAACAGTCTGGGGTTCCTCCCATGCGCATCTTTGTGACCGGCGCGTCCGGCTGGATCGGCTCCGCCGTCGTTCCCGAGCTCATCGGCTCGGGGCACCAGGTTGTCGGGCTCGCCCGCTCCGACGCCTCCGCCGCCGCCCTCACCGCCGCCGGGGCGGACGTGGTCCGCGGCACCGTGGACGACCTCGACGTCCTGGGGAGCACCGCTGCCGCGTCGGACGGGGTGATCCATCTCGCTTTCAAGCACGACATCGCCTTCACCGGCGGCTTCCAAGGCGCTGCCGAGGCCGATCGCCGCGCCGTCGACACCTTCGGCGACGCGCTCGCCGCTACCGGCCGCCCCTTCGTCATCGCCTCCGGCGTGGTCGGCCTCGCGCCCGGGCGTGTGGCGACGGAGCAGGACATGCCCGCGATCGACGGCTCGCCGGTCTCGATCCGGTCGGCCACCGCCCAGGCGGTGCTCGCACTCGCCGCGCGCGGCGTGCGCTCGTCCGTGGTGCGGCTGTCCCCGACCTGCCACGGCGAGGGGGACAACGGCTTCATGGCGACCCTGGTCGCCATCGCCCGGGCCAGGGGCGTCTGCGGCTACATCGGCGACGGCGCCAGCCGCTGGCCGGCCGTCCACCGCCTCGACGCCGCACAGCTGTTCCGCCTGGCGGCCGAGAAGGCCCCGGCGGGATCAGTGCTGCACGGCGTCGCGGAGGAGGGCGTATCGATCCGCGACATCGCCGAGGTGATCGGCCGTCACCTCGGCCTCCCGGTGGCCCGCGTGGCCCCCGAGGCCGCGGCCGAGCACTTCGCCTGGCTCGGCGCCTTCCTCGGCCTCGACTCCCCGGCGTCGAACACCCTGACCCGCGAACTGCTGGACTGGCAGCCGGCCCACCCCGGCCTCCTCGAGGACCTCGACAAGGGCCACTACTTCCACGCCCCTGCCACCACCGCCTGACCCACCGCACAGACGCCGCCCGTGCGGTGCGCGTCCCTTCTGGCGCAGAGGGCGTCTGCGCAGGGCCGGCGAGCGCCCGACCGGACGGCGCACGCCGAGCACTTCCCCGGCCCGCAGCGGGCCGGTGGGGTTCGGCCGGTGTCGGGCCTGTCCCCGAAGAACGGGGAGAACTGGTTCAGCGCCGTCGTGCAATGTGCCGCGGCCTGAGGGATCCCGCCGGCGCGGGCCCTGGCGGGTGATCAGCTCCTGGACCGGTGGAGCGGCCCGGGCGCCGCCCCAAAGCGGGTCCTGGTCCACCCGGCGCCGGGGCGGGCGCCCTGCCCCGCGGCCCCCGCCACCTGCCCCTCCACCCGACCCGCCTGTGCGGCGAACGGCTGCGGCACGCATCGTTTGCGTGTCCGGTCCCAGATGCTCCGCAGCGCAAAAAGGGGCCTGCGGCACGGGCGCTCGCGGGGGTCAGCGGGTCCTGGCCTCGCCGGCGTCCAGGCCGCGGTCGACGCCGTGCGCGACGACCGTCTGCCCGGGCTCGGGTTCCAGGCGCCTGCCGTCGAGGAAGACCTCGACCCGGTCCGGTTCGAAGGACACCATGCCGCCGATCCGGTCGACCTCCCGGTAGGCGTCGCGGTACGTCCAGGCGGCGCGGTGCGCCTCGCCGATGTCGTAGTAGTCGCACAGGCCCTTGTAGGGGCAGAAGGTCGACGCCGGGCCCGAGGCCGCCCTGCCACGTGTCGACGGGCTCCTTGTGCCGGATCTCCCCGACATCGACGCCGCGCTGCGCCGGCTCGGCCCGCGCAGGCCGCGAAATCGCGGCGGCCCCGGCACCAGAACTAGGATCGGCCCCGGCGCACAGATCAAGCGCAGCGCACAGATCACAGCGCGCCCTGAGGGGGTGCCCCGGCCGGCCACCTGGCAGGAGGTCCGCGATGGCGACGCTGCTGTCTGTCAACACAGGTATGCCAAGGGACGTCCCCTGGCAGGGAAGGACGGTGCGCACCGGAGCCTGGAAGGCCCCCGTCCAGGGCCCCCGCATGGTCCGGCGGCTGAACGTCGAGGGAGACGGTCAAGGAGATCTGGCCGGGCACGGCGGCGACATCCGCGCCGTCCTCGTCTACCAGCTGCAGTCCTACCAGTACTGGCAAAAACAGCTCGGCCGCGACGACCTGACCTTCGGGATCTTCGGGGAGAACTTCACCGTCGACGGCCTGCCCGACGACGAGGTGTGCATCGGCGACCGGTACCGCATCGGCGAGGCCGAATTCGAAGTCACCCAGCCCCGCGTCACCTGCTACCGCGTCGGCATGCGCCTGGGCGAACCCGCCATGGCCTCCCTGCTGGTCGCCCACCACCGCCCCGGCTTCTACCTGCGCGTGATCACCGAGGGCCACGTCCAGGCCGGCGACGAGATCACCCTGACCCGCAAGGGCCCGCACCACCTCAGCGTCGCCGACACCGACGCCCTGCTCTACCTGCCCGGCCGCGACCTGGCGACGCTGCGCACCGCACTGAACATCCCCGCCCTCAGCCCCGGATGGCAGCAGTCCTTTCGCGAACTCGCCGCCGCCCAGCAGCCCCGGCAGGAACCGGGATGGCCAGGCGAACGCACCGCCGCCCGCCAGCCCAGACAAGAGCCCAGCCCGCCGGGCTGGCCGGGCTTCAAGCCCCTGCGCGTGGCCCGCATCGTCCCCGAGACCCCCGCCGTCTCCTCGGTCTACCTCGACACCACCGACGGCACCCCCCTGCCCCAGGCCCGCCCGGGCCAGTACCTCTCCCTCCGCCTCGCCGTCGGCGGCGCCCCCACGGTGCGCAGCTACTCCCTGTCCTCGGCGCCCGCAGCCGGCACCTACCGCATCAGCGTCAAGCGCGAACCCCACGGCGAGGTCAGCAGCTACCTCCACACACGCCTTCACCCCGGCGACCTCGTGGACACCGCGAGCCCCCGCGGGGCCTTCGTCCTCGAAGAAGGCAGCAACCCGGTCCTGCTCATCTCCGCGGGGATCGGCGCCACTCCCGTGCTGGCCATGCTCCACCGGCTCGCCGCCGCAGCCGACCCCCGCCCGGTGTGGTGGATCCACACCGCCCACGACCGCGACCACCACGTCTTCGCCGACGAGGCCCACGCCCTGCTGGCCGCACTCCCCCACGGCCACGAGCACATCTACTACACCGCAGCCCCCGCACCCGCCCCCCACACACCTCTCCCCCACCCCGGCGAGCCCCGCATCACCCCGGGCCGCCCGACCCCCCGGTCACTGGCAGCCCTGAACATCCCCGCCGACGCCGATGCCTACCTCTGCGGACCGGCCGCCTTCATGGACACCATCAGCGGCTACCTGCGCGAGCACGGCCTGAGCCCCCAGCACATCCACACCGAGGCCTTCACCGCCCTGCCCGCCATCAACCCCGGCGTCACCCCCGCCGCCGCACTCCGGCCGCACCAGCCTCCCGGCCCCCTCGCCGCCGGCCCCCTCATCACCTTCGCCCGCAGCGGCATCACCACCCCCTGGTCACCCGCCCGCGCCTCCCTCCTCGAACTCGCCGAAGCCTGCGACATCCCCACCCGCTGGTCCTGCCGCACCGGCGTGTGCCACACCTGCATCACCCCCCTCGTCTCGGGCGACGTCACCTACACCCCCCAGCCCCTCGAGCCCCCTGAGACAGGCAACGTCCTGGTCTGCTGCAGCCGGCCCGCCGGCGAAGTCGTCCTCGACCTCTAGCACGCCCCAGGCGCCGTCCCCGCCGCGCACACCACCGAGGCCGTGCAGGCCGCAGACCAGAACCGGGCGCGCGGACCGCGGGCCTTCACCGGCGTGATCCGGACAGACTTACTCAGGTCCCATGGCCTGGGCCACTCACGTGGTTACCCAGTCCCGGCGCCGCCCTCCCCCCGTGGGGCGGCGCCGGGGCCTTTGTCTTTGAGGAACCGCAGCACGGCGTGAGCCGGCTGCCCCTAGGTGGGGTCCAGCGGCATAACACCAGTCCCCGCATACAGCTGAGGTTCGAGGGAGAGGACGGTGACGGGCTCGCCCGCCTTGGCGGCCTGCCACGCGATCGCGGCCGTGTGCGCCACCGGCCACTCGACGCTCGGCCAGGCCATCGCGTCCCGCGCGTGGTCCGTGGTGAAGGGGACGCTCTCCGCGAAGCGCAGCCCGGCGGCGTGTGCGCCGGCACCGGGGAGCCGGCGCTCGGCGGCGAGGACGGACAGCGAGGGGATCAGGACGCGGCCGGTGCCGCGCGAGGCCTCGATGTAGAGGCCGGTGAAGAACTCGTCCGCGCGATACAGGGCGGCCAAAGCGGTGTGGTCCAGTACAGCCGTCAAGTTCATGCGGCGGTGCCGCCCTGGTGGGCGCGGACCTTCGCCCAGGCGTCCTGGCCGGCCTGCTGAACCTGTTCGCTGTAGTCGATGCCGAGCTCCTGGGCGGCTTCGAGCGCACGCTGCTCGCGCTCGCCGTCCGTGAGCTCTCGCGCGGCGAGGTCCTCCAGCAGGTCCGTGATGGTCGTACCGCGCTCGGCCGCGAGGATACGCAGCCGGTCGCGCACCGCCTCGCTCGTCTTGATACTCGTCGGCTTACTCATGGCCCAGATTCTACCGCCGGTAGAATTTTGGCGCGCGGCCCTCGTCGCCCTCGAGTTGGAATCTTCAGATGACCTCCCAGGCGCCGGGTCCCTCGGCCTCACCGGCACCCGCATCCAGGCCCCGCTGCTCCTGCGCGGAAAAAAAACCTTCTCCCTCGAACAAGGCACCCGCCCCCGCCAGGTGACCTACGACGTCGACGGCCGCGCCCCCTCACATGGGCTGTGCCCCCGGCATGGCAGCCCGGACCCGCCGCCGGCCCCACGGTCCCAGGTCTTGCCGCCGCATGCATTGCCTGGTCTCCTGTACGCCCGGTGATCGAGAACGCGTTCGTGCGCCCGGGCGCAAGGACGCATCCGGGCACGGACGCGGGAGCAGGGAGAAAAGCGGCGTGGAGTCAGTGGCCGGGCAGGACGTACGGGGGGCTCTGCCCCAGGGGCTGGATGTGGCCATACGCGACACCGCCCAGGAGATCGCCGCGCTGCTGCGCCAGGGCGCCGACATGGCACGCCGGGTGCCCGGGTCGCAGTGGAGCGTGGGCCAGGCGGCGGCGCACCTGGCGCTGGCCAACGAGCTGATGGCCGATATCGCGGCGGGACGCCCCCGCCGCTACGGGGACGGCACGCCGCAGAGCCTCGCCGCGGCCAACGAGGAGTCACTCGCCGAGTTCGGCGAGCGCCGGGCCGAACCGCTGGCCGCGATGATCGTGGCGCAGGCCGAGGCCTGTCTGACGGCGCTCACCGAGCGCGGCGCGCAGGAAGGCGTCGTCACCCCGCTGGGGCCGATGGACCTGGACGTGCTGGGGTCCTACCTGCTCACCCACATGCTCGGCCACGGCTGGGACCTCGCCCGCGCGCTGGGGCGTACGCACATGATCGACCGCGTGCGGGTGGGGCTGACCCTGCCGTTCATGCTCACCGCCATGCCGCGGGTGACCGACACCGACCGCACCGCCTCTCTGCGCGCCTGCTACACGATCCGCCTGTGGGGCAGCGGCCAGTTCGGCGTGGCCGTGGCCGACGGTGGCGTGTCGGTCGGTCCGCCGCCGCAGCGCCCGGACTGCACCATCCTCATCGAGCCGGTCACCTTCCTGCTGATGGCGCTCGGCCGCCGCAGCCAGGCGAGCGCCCTCGCCGGGGGCCGCATCCTCGTCCGGGGCCGCAAGCCCTGGCTCGCTCCCCGCTTCCCCGCCCTGTTCACCGCGCCCTGAACACCGCCGGCCGCGCCCCGGCACGGTGCACCGTGCTGCCGGGGAGGGGCGGGCAGGCCGGCGGGGCTGGCCCGGCCGGTGCGGGCCCGTGGTGTGATGGCGTCGTGAGCCGCGCCGCCGAAGAGAGCAACCGCCGCATGCTGCGGGCACGCGATGCGATGGACCGCGCCTACGCGCAGCCGCTGGACGTGGCGGCCCTGGCCCGTATCGCCCACGTGTCACCGGCGCACTTCACGCGCACCTTCCGGGCCACGTTCGGCGAGACACCGCACCGCTACCTGCAGCGCCGCCGGGTCGAGCGGGCGATGTTCCTGCTGCGCGAGAGCGGTGACAGCGTGACGGACATCTGTTTCCAGGTCGGCTTCACCAGCCCGGGAACCTTCAGCCGCACCTTCAGCGCCATCGTCGGCCACTGCCCCAGGACCTACCGCAGGCAGGCGGCGGCCACCCACGTGCCGACATGCTTCACGATGGCGTGGACACGGCCCAGCACCTGACCCGCACCACCGCCGCCCGCCCCGCCACCGCCCCGGCCGGTCCAACAGCTGAGCAGTTTCGGATAAGTTTCCGCCCCGCCCGGCCAGTAGCGTCGAAGGCATGTTCAACGCCATCACGCACTCACAGATCTACGTCCTCGACCAGGACGAGGCCCTCGACTTCTACGTCGGCAAGCTCGGCCTGGAGGTCAGCGCCGACGTCGACCTGGGCTTCATGCGCTGGCTGACCGTCAGCATCCCCGGCCACCCCGACCGCCAGATCCTGCTGGAAAAGCCGGGCCCTCCGGCGATGTCCGAACAGACCGCGCAGCAGGTCCGCGAACTGGTCACCAAGGGCGCCACCGGCGGCTCGCTCATTTTCAGCACCGACGACTGCCGCAAGACGTATGAGACGCTGCGGGGCCGGGGCGTGGAGTTCACCGAGGAGCCCACCGACCGCCCGTACGGAATCGACTGCGGTCTGCGTGACCCCTTCGGCAACAGCATCCGCTTCACCCAGCCCAAGGCCTGAACACCCCCCTGAGGCCACCCGGCGCGGGATGGGGGTCATGTCCGTCCGGGTGAGCCGACGGCCGGGCCGGCGTCAAGGAGGCCGAGCAGCGTGTGGCGGTGCAGGCTGGCGACCGGGCCCAGCAGGTCCGGGTGGCGCAGCAGCGGCGCCGCCCGGTGATCGCGCGGACTGGGAACGGTCAGCCGGCGCGCATCGCCCACACCGTCCGTGCCGTGATGGGTGGCCGCCAGGCAGGCCGCCGCCCGTGCGGCAAGATCGGGATCGGCCAGCAGGCAGGCCGCCCAGCTGACGACGACTTCGTCCACCTGGGTGCGCCAGGCCGGCGCCGGGCCCGGCCGCGGGCGGTCGCCGGCGCCGGTGACCGCATCGAGCCCGGCGCAGCCGCCGGGGCCGAGCAGCATGACCAGTTCGGTATCCAGCGCGGTCGGGTAGCGCAGCGCGGCGGCGATGGTGGCCGCGTGCCGGGCCTGGGCCTCGGCCAGCGCAGCGTCGAGCGGGCCCGCGGCCGGCGGGAACGCCGACAGCAGCCAGCGCGCGGACGCGGCGATGAGGGGCGAGAGATCACTGGGCATGGCGGACCGTCCTGTGCGGGTGCCCGCCCGGCCGGTGTGTGATCCGGCCGCGGGGCGCTCACCCACCTCCCGGGGAGGGGGTGCGGGTGGGGCAGGCAACGGTACGGGCGGGCGCCCGCGCGGTGACAGGACCTGCGTCACAGCCGGCCGGCGTGCCGAGGCGCGGCCGGCGAAATCCTGCGCCCAAACCGAGCCGCAAGCCCGCGCCCCGAACCGTGAGCCGTGAGCCGTGTGGGCGAGTGCCGTTGCGGCCCCGTGTCCCGGGGGGCGATCCGGGACCGCCCGCGAAAAGATCTCGCCGCGGGCCGCTGCCCAGGTCGGCCCGTTTCCTCCGGTGGGGCCGCCGGGCGGGCCGTCTTCGCGCCCCGGGCCTGCGGCGAGGGGTAGCCGGGGCGGGTGCCGGCGCCGGTGGAAGACGGCACCGGCACCACAGGTCCCCGCTCCGGCCCGGGTGCTCCTCGTTGTCCGAACGGGCCGGGGTTATCCGAACTGGCCGACCTGGTAGTCGCCGGCGGGCTGCCGGACGAGGACGTTCATGCGGTTGTAGGCGTTGATGAGGGCGATGATCGACACCAGGGCGGCGAGCTGTTCCTCGTCGTAGTGCTTGGCCGCGTTCGCCCACGCCTCGTCGCTGACCCCGCCCGCGGCGTCGGCGATGCGGGTGCCCTGCTCCGTCAGCTCCAGGGCCGCGCGCTCGGCGTCGGTGAACACCGTGGCCTCCCGCCAGGCGGCGACCAGGTTGAGGCGCTGCGAGGTCTCCCCGGCGTGTGCGGCGTCCTTGCTGTGCATGTCGGTGCAGAAACCGCAGCCGTTGATCTGGCTGGCGCGCAGCTTGACCAGCTCCTGGGTCGCGGCGGGCAGTGCCGAGTCCGCGATCGCCTTGCCCGCCGAGTTGATGTGCCTGAGGAACTTGGCGGCGAGCGGGCTGGTGAAGAGGTTCAAGCGAGCATCCATGGTGGACTCCTGTGCCGTTGCCGGTGGTTACACCTCTTTGACGCAGCCGCTCGGCACGGTGTGACAGGACCGGATGTGACGTGCCTCTCCCCCGGCCGGCGCCGCCCGCAAGGGGCCGCCTCGCCCCGGCGCTGCCGGGGCGTTGGGGGGCGGGGAGCGCTGCCCGGGCGCCGCCTCGCTCATCGCCGTCGGCGGCGCCTTAGGGGGGCGGCTCGCGTTGTGCGCTCTAGCCGAGCATGCGGTCGAGGTTGAAGGCCGCGCTGATCAGGGCGAGGTGGGTGAAGGCCTGGGGGAAGTTGCCGTGCTGTTCGCCGGTGCGGCCGATCTCCTCCGCGTACAGGCCCAGGTGGTTGGCGTAGGTGAGCATTTTCTCGAAGGCGAGGCGGGCCTCGTCCAGGCGGCCGGCGCGGGTGAGGGCCTCGACGTACCAGAACGAGCAGATGGAGAAGGTGCCTTCCTCGCCCTTGAGGCCGTCGGGGCTGGCCTGCGGGTCGTAGCGGTAGACCAGTGAGTCGGACACCAGGTCCTGGCCCAGCGCGTCCAGGGTGGCCAGCCACTTGGGGTCGGTCGGGGAGATGAACTTGGCCAGCGGCATCATCAGCAGGGAGGCGTCGAGGATGTCGCTGTCCTCGTACTGTACGAACGCCCGGCGCTCATCCGACCAGCCGCGCGCCATGATGCGGCGGTAGATGGCGTCGCGGGCGCTGCCCCAGCGGAACAGGTCGGCGGGCAGGCCGCGGTGCCGGGCCAGCCGCATGGCGCGTTCGATCGCCACCCAGCACATCAGCCGCGAGTACAGGAAGGTCTTGCGTCCCCCGCGGGTCTCCCACACTCCCTCGTCGGGCTGGTCCCAGTTCTCGCACACCCAGTCGACGAGCATGCTGATGGAGTCCCAGTGCGCGCTGGACAGCGGCCTGCCCCACTTGTCGTACAGGTAGAGGGAGTCCACGAGCGCGCCGTAGATGTCCAGCTGGAGCTGGCCGACGGCGGCGTTGCCGACGCGGACCGGTGCCGAGCCGCGGTAGCCCTCGAGATGGGGCAGTTCACGCTCGGGCAGTTCGCGGCGGCCGTCGATGCCGTACATGATCTGCAGCGGGCCGCTGTCGCCGGAGGCCTGCGGCGCCTCCAGGCACACGCACTCGGACAGGAAGCCCATGAAGGCCTCGGCCTCGTCGGTGAAGCCGAGGCGGAGCATCGCATACACGGCAAACGCGGCGTCGCGGATCCACACATAGCGGTAGTCCCAGTTGCGCTCGCCGCCGATCTGCTCGGGCAGGCTGGTGGTCGGCGCGGCGATGATGGCGCCGGTCGGGGCGTAGGTGAGCAGCTTGAGGGTGAGGGCGGAGCGGTGCACCATCTCCCGCCAGCGGCCGCGGTAGCGGGACTGGGACAGCCAGCGCCGCCAGTAGCGCACGGTGGCGTTGAATTCCCTTTCCGCCTCGGCCACCGCGCAGAAGCGGGGCGCCACGTCCCCGCCGACCCGGTCGATGGTGAACACCGCGGATTCGCCCTCGTGCAGCTTGAACAGCGACCACACGTCCCCACCGGCGACCTCGATCGGTGCCGTGGAGGTCAGGGCGAGCTTGAGGTGGGGTGAGACGAACAGGGCGTGGCCGGCCTCGGCGTGCACGGTGTGCGGCACCGTCCCGTACTCGAAGCGGGGGGCGATGCGGGCGCGGAAGGGCAGTGCGCCGCGGACACACACCACCCGGCGGATCAGCCGGTGCCGGTCGGCCTCGCGTGAGTCGTCGACGACCGGCATGAAGTCCTGGATCTCGCCGACTCCGTCGTCGGCGAAGAAGCGGGTGATGAGCACATTGGTGTCGGGGAAGTAGAACTGTTTGGTGCGCGATGGGACGTCCGCGGCGAGCTCGAAGGACCCGCCGCGGTCCGCGTCCAGGATCGAGGCGAACACGCTCGGGGCGTCGAAACGCGGACAGCAGTACCAGTCGATGGTGCCGTTGCTGGCGACCAGGGCCGCGCTGCGCAGGTCGCCGATCAGGCCGTGCTCGGCGATCGGCAGGTAGCGGGGGGTGCTGCCGGCGTCCCAGGGGCTTTGGGGACTGCCGCGAACACCGCCTCGGGCGTCGTCCGCCGGGGCCTGGGTGGGTGCTTCAGCCATGCCGGCCTCCCTGGGCTGGTGCCCGAGCCGCCCCCCGTTGTGCGGGTTCTCTTAAGGCTAACGAGTCCTCAAGGCCCGGACGTGGCGGAACGGCCCCGCCACGGCGGGGTAGGGATTTACAGGTCGAGGACCGCGCGCAGTGCGTTGTCGACGAGTGCCTGCTGCTCGGGTCCGATGCTGCCGTGCAGGATGGCGGTGTCGAAGCGGGACGCGGCGAGCTGGACGAGGTTGACGGCGACGACCGAGGCGTCGACCGGGGACGTCAGGCGCACGCTCATCGCCGTGTCGGGGTGCACGGCCGGGGCGTGCACGACCAGGGCAACCACCGCGCCGTAGGCATCGGCGAGCCCGTCGAGGCTGACGACGAGGACCGTGCGGGTGCCCTTGCCGGTGTCGACATCCCACACGTCGCCCTTGCGTATCGTCACAGAGCGTCGCCCTCGCCGTCGAGGTCGAGGGGCTCGAGGGTGGCGAGTTGCCGGGCGGCGTCGATCGTCATCTGGCGGCGCACCGCCTTCACGATGTACTCGTTCAGCGAGGGGGCGCCGGCTGCGGCGGCGCGCAGCGGCTTGTCCATGGCATCGGGTATCCGCACAGTGATGGCACTCATGCCACCAAATGTAGTTGCACAGATGCCATCGCCACAGCTGGTTCCGCGTCTGGGACCTTTTGTGCGGGGCGAGGCGGCCCGGCCGCCGCCCTGGGCCACCCGCCCCGCCGGGTTCTCGCGCGCCGGGCCCGGGCGATTCCGTCCACAGCGCTCCCGGCCGGGGCGGACTCCAGCAATGTGTCCGGCAGCCGGCGCATGCGCCGGCGCCGGCAGACGACCGTGCAGCCGCGGCCGAAGGCCCGGCCACCTGGTGCAGCGGACACAGCAGCGGCGGGCGCGGGCCAGGCACCGGCAGGCGCGGCGGCCGCCCGGTCCGCGGCGGTGTCACGGCGCCGCAGTCGCGCTGCCGACGGGGCCGGGCCGAGGCGGAAAGACTCGGCGCGGGCCGGTGAGCAGCACCACGGTGGCGCGGTGCGCTGCGGGGGCGCGGTGGATGTGTGCGGGCGCCGGATCGTCTTCGGGGCGGTTTCCTGCCGGGGGCGGGCCGTCAAAGGCCCAGGGAGATGGCCAGCCGGGTGAGTTCGGCGGTGCTGTTGATGTTGAGCTTGGCCCGGATCCGGCGGAGATAGGCGTCGATGGTGTGCTTGGACAGCCCCATCTGGCGGGCCGCCTGCAGGTAGGTGCACCCGGCGGCGATGTGGCGCAGCGTCTCCCGTTCACGCGGGGCCAGCGCAGGTGCGGGGGCCTGGGTCTGCGGCGCGGCGAGGGTGAGGCTCATGGGATTTCCTCCGACGAATCGTCTCGGTCATCGCTGCTCACACCCTCGGAAGCAGAGAACAAATGCCCGATTGCTGCAATTTGTCCGTTTCGAAAAGACTGCCGGGGCGACGTCATGACGGTGTCCGCCGACTGTCACAGGCGTGTCACAGGCCACATCCGCGGGCGCGCCGCGGCCCGCCGGCGGACCACAGCCGTATCGCCACGGAGATGGCCTCCCGCCCGTCCCGTTGCCGCGCAGCCCCTCAACGGGGTTGCCGGTCTTCGGAGTTGGCCTGATCGCCGCCCGTGCCGCGTGCACGGCACGGGGGTGTGCCGGCGGCGGGACGGGGCGTGACCGCCACCGGGCCGCGGTCCGGCCGGGGCGCGGCCGGGCCTCGCCGACAGGGGCCGGTGGCCGCGCCGGGCCCGGCGCGTGAGCTGGCGGCCGCCTCCCGGGCTGGGCCCGCGGCCGGGCGCGGGCACGGGCACGGGCGGCCGGGGGGCGGGGGCGGGCGGCCGGGGGGCGGGGGCGGGCGGCTCGGGGCCGGGGGGCGGGGGCGGGCTCCCTGGTGCCGGCGTCCGGGTTGGTGCTCCGTGCCCCCCGGGATCATGCTTGTCAGGAGGGCCCCGGCCGTAGGTTCCCGAAGGGCGAGATGAGCGGCGATGGAGCGACTTCCCACCCCTCCCGGCGAGCAGGCGGAGGCGGCCGCCCTGCCCGAGCCGGCCGTGACGGCCACCGCCACCGTCGACGAGCAGGGCATCGTGACCCGATGGAGCCAAGGAGCCGGGCGGCTGCTCGGCTACGCACCCCAGGAGGTCGTGGGACAGCCGGCCGCCCGGCTGCTCGCCGACGACAGCGGCGAGACGGCGCGGCGTGAGACGGCCGGGCGCCGGCGGTGGAGCGGCACCGTGGCGCTGCGCCACCGGGACGGCCGCCGGCTCGAGCAGGCCCTGCTCGCGCACCGCCGCACCCCCACCCCCACCCCCACCCCCAACGCCAACGCCAACGCCAACGCCCCCAACGCCCCGGCCGGTCCGGGCGGGCCGGCCGCCGAGTGGCTGGTGGTGTCCGCCGTGCCGGGCAGGCCGCACCCGCCCGGCGGCGAGGCACTGGGCGAATGGGTGTTCCACCAGTCCGCCTGTATCCAGGCCCTCTTCGACACGGACCTGCGGCTGGTGCGCGCCAGCGCCGGCATGGAGCAGGCGCTGTCCCTCGCCGAGGACCGGATGCGCGGACTGCGCCTGCCCGACATCGCCCCGCATCCGGCACACGAGAAGACCGAAACAGCCATGCGCCGGGTCCTTCAAAGCGGCGAGGCGCAGCACGCGGAGGTCTGCCTCCGCCCCGCCGGCGCCGGCGCCGAACACCGCTGGCAGGCCTCGCTGGCCCCGGTCACCGACCCCGCCGGCCGGGTGCGTGCCGTGTGCCTGGCGGCCCACCCCGTGCCGGCGGACCGCCCCGCCCGGCAGCGGATGCTCCTGCTGGGCGAGGCAGGCGCATCCATCGCCACCACCCAGGACAGCCGGCGCACCGCACAGGAACTCGCCGACCTCGCCGTCCCCCGCCTCGCCGACCTGGTCACCGTCGACCTGCTTCGGGCTCCCCCGCACGGCGGCGAGCCGCCCCCGCCGCCGGCCGGGCCCCTCACCCTGGAGCGCACCGCCGTCCGCTCACTGCCCGGCCACCCCCTTGCCGCGGGCGGAACATCCCGCTATCCGGCGCACTCCCCGGTGACCCAGTGCCTGGCCCAGGGCCACGGGGCCCTCTACCAGGCAGGCGATCTTGCTCTCGCCCAGTGGACGGCCACCGACCCCCAGGCCGCCTGGATCCGCCAGGCGGGCACCCACTCGCTGATGGTGGTACCGCTGCGGGCCGCCGGCGCCACCCTCGGCGTCGCCCTCTTCGCCCGCCACCAGCACCCCGACCCCTTCGAGGACGACGACCTGTGGCTGGCCGAGGAACTCACCGCCAAGGCCGCCGCCGGCATCCGTGCCGTCCGCCGCTCCCCCCCGGACTCCCCGCGCCAGCACACCACCACCATGGCCCTGCAGCGCAGCCTGCTGCCCCAGACCCTGCCCGAGCAGGGCGCCCTCGACATCGCCACCCGCTACCTGCCCGCCGGCAGCCGCGCCGGCGTCGGCGGCGACTGGTTCGACGTGATCCCGCTGTCCGGCGCACGGGTGGCCCTGGTCGTCGGCGATGTCGTCGGCCACGGCATCCGCGCGTCGGCCACCATGGGCCGGGTGCGCACCGCGGTACGCACCCTCGCCGACGTCGACCTGCCGCCCGACGAACTGCTCACCCACCTCGACGACCTCGTCCTGCACCTGTCCGCCGACGAAGCCGGCACCGACCCCACCGCGGAAACCGCCGGAGGCATCGGCACCACCTGCCTCTACGCCGTCTACGACCCCGTCTCCCGCCGCTGCACCCTCGCCCGCGCCGGCCACCCCCCACCCGCCGTGGTCACCCCCGACGGCACCGTCCACTTCCTCGACGTGCCCGCCGGCCCGCCGCTGGGCCTGGGCGGCCTGCCCTTCGAAGCCTTCGAGACCGAACTGCCCGAGAACAGCCTCATCGCCCTCTACACCGACGGCCTCCTCGAAGCCCGCGACCACGACATCGACGACGCCCTCGACAAAATGTTCGCCGCCCTCGCCCGCCCCGCCCAAAACCTCGACACCGTCTGCGACCGCGTCCTGACCTCCATGCTCACCCACCGCCCCGACGACGACATCGCCCTGCTCATCGCCCGCACCCACGCCCTGCACACCGACCGCGTCGCCACCTGGGACCTGCCCTTCGACCCCGCCACCGTCGCCCACGCCCGCAAGCACGCCACCGACCAGCTCACCACCTGGCACCTCGACGACGCCGCCTTCGTCACCGAACTCGTCGTCAGCGAACTCGTCACCAACGCCATCCGCTACGGCCGCCCCCCCATCCAGCTCCGCCTCATCCACGAAGACACCACCCTCACCTGCGAAGTCTTCGACTCCAGCAGCACCGCCCCGCACATGCGACGCGCCCGCACCTACGACGAAGGAGGCCGCGGCCTTCTCCTCGTCGGCCAGCTCACCAGGCGCTGGGGCACCCGCCCCGCCCCCACCGGCAAAACCGTCTGGGCCGAACAATTCCTCACCGCCGACTAGGGCGTGCCGCGAAAGTGGATCTTGGTCGTGAATGATCACGCGTTGTGGGACGTGGTGATCCGACGAATGGCCAATGGGCCCGGCTGGAGCCGTTGCTGCCGCAGGGCGTCAAGCCAGGCCGTCCGCCGCTGTGGACGCGGCGGCAGCTGATAGACGGCATACGGTGGCGGACCCGCACTGGTGCCCCATGGCGGGACGTACCGGAACGCCGTGACTCCTCCCTCCGGATAAATCCGGGGGGCTTCTCCCGTCGGTGGCTAGGCCACGTCGGGAAGGACCAGCCCGGCCCTGATGGCAACGTTGAGTGCACCGACCTGATCGGCGTTGGCGATATGCCCGCACCGGGTGCACTCGAACTTCTCTTGGGTGGTGCGGTTCTCGCCGGACAC
>NZ_JBVHRI010000050.1:0-30079 GCF_055566975.1 Streptomyces sp. NPDC027189 | reverse complement strand
GATCCGCGACGACATCCACCAAGCCTTCCTCAGCCTCGCCTGCAGCATCATCTGCTGGCGACGACTGAGAAACCTCCCACTTTGTTAGGACTTCTAAGGCGATGGTCTCAGCTCGCTCACCTGCGGGGAACACGAAAACGCTGCGCATGTGATGGAGGGTAGGCGGTGCGGCTTCGCGGCGGCGACGGATATTCAGAGCTGGTGCGGGTCGGCCTATGTAGTGCGGACGGCGATGTCAGCGAAGGTGGGCATGCCGAGGTCGACGGCCGCGGTGCGTCGGGCGATGAGGTTATCGAGCTGGGCGAGTTTGGCGTTCGCTGCGGCCAGGCTGACCTTGAGCCCTTCGGCCTCACCGCCCCAACCTTCGCGTTCGGCCTCGGCGATGCGGGCGATCAGGTTGTCGCGGATTTCGATCAGCCGTGGCCGTTGGGCCGGGTCGGCCCGCAGTAGCGGGCATCGGATGCAGCTGTGCTCGTGAATGCAGCTGGTGCCGTAGGCTCGCCCGCAGTCGCCGAGCGCGACCTTGCGTCGTTCGAAGTGGCCGAGGAAATCCTCCCACTCTTCCTCGGTGGGGCTGCGGTATTCCTCGCTCGGGCGTAGTTCCCGGCGGCGGGCGATGAAGGCGCGGTGCCCGTTGATGGCTTCTTCGGGATAGACCGCTTTGTAGCCCATGGTCGTGTTGATGTCGCGATGTCCGAGGATCAGCTGGGCGATGTGGGGCGGCATGCCGTTCATGACGGCGTCGGTGGTGAAGATCCTCCGGAAGTCGTGCGGGGCGAAGTGCAGCGGGTTGCCGGTCGCGTCGGTGAATCCGGTGGCCGCGAGCGCGTCCTGGAGGAGGTCACGGATGCCGGCGATGGGGATCGGCCGGTCTTCCAGCCCGATCTTGCGCTGGAACAGCAGCGGCATGGGCGGGTTCCAGACCTTCTCGTGGTGGTCGTAGGCGATTACGAGCGGGACGCCGCCGTCAGTGGTGCGGACGCGGCAGATGATCGCGGAGAGGACATCGGCGAGTTCCGGCGAGATGACCAGCAACCGTTCCTCGTCGGTCTTGGACGGGGCGATCTGCAGGAGCGGAACGAGCTCGCTGGTGCTCGGCAGCCGGTATTGGAGCAGGCTGTGGTGCGAGATCTCGCTCAGCTCCTCGATCCGGATGCCGGTCATGCGCAGGACCTCGATCGCGGCCCAGCCCCAGAAAGCGTTGCTCTCCTCCCGCGCCAGGTTGCGGCGCTGGCCGGTGGCGGGTTCTTCAGCCCATAGGTGCGGCGAGTGCCGCTTGAGGATCGCGCGCCGCAGCGTCTGCCCTTCGGCGGTGAACAACTCGCCGGGGCGGGCCCGTCCGCCGGCCTCCAAGCGGGCGGCGGCAGCCTTGCGGTTCCGGTCGACCGCTTCGCATAGGGACGGCAGGACGGGAAGTCGCTCGCGGGTGCGCTGATCCATGCGGGCCTTCTGCCGGGACTTCATCTTGCGATGCTGGACGTCGTCGGCGCGGACCGGGCAGGGGACGGCCCATGGGCCCCAGCGGGAGGGTTCGTCGAGCGCCCACTGCGCGAGGTCCAGGTAGAACGCCCGCACCGTCATCAGGGTGTCGGAGGCGGTGGCCCTTTCCACCGTGGTCTCCACGACCTGGCCGTGGTCATCGGAGGTGCGGACGGTTCGGGTCTGCAGGCGCCGCTTCCAGGCGGCGGCGACGTCCGGTGCGAGCCGGAGCGAGTCGATGCCAGGGTGGTGCTTCTCCAGGTCCTTCCAGAACCACAGCCCCAACGCGGTCGCCAGACCGGTCAGGGTGTTGTAGTCGACGGACGGCTGATGTTCCCGCAGGTAGTCGACCAACAGGTCGCGGACGGGGCGACAGGCCAGGTCGTAGCGGTCGACGAGCTGCTCGACCGCGAGCTGGCCAGGGAAGCGTGTGCTGAACATGCGGACCGAAGACGGCGCGTCGGCGGGGAAAACGCCGAGGAGTGCAGCAGTTGGTAGAAGAACGGACTGTGTCGGGTGGACTTGGCCGGCCCTGGGAAGACTTCCCGGCTGGTCTTGAGCAGTTCCAGGCAGTCGCCAGGGGTGACGTCCATAACCGTGCCGCCCTTGGCCGCCATGATGAGCGCAATCTTCTCGATCGCGGGCAGCACTGTGGAGTCGCCGACCGTGCTCGCGGTCCGCAGGGCCCGAAGCTTTGTGATGGCCTCGCCGTCGCGGACGCGCTCCATCTCGTTCGCGATCCGAAGTGGTGAGCTGGTGGCCATCAGCCAGCCCAGATCCGGCCGCAGGACATCGCCACCGATCAGCTGGACCAGGCCCATGCCGAGGATGCTGAAGATCCGCTCGCCGCGAGGGCCAAGGTTGTCGACACCCTTCAGGTCGCTGATGAGGCGGATCCGCCAGTCCACGTGTCCGTCGATGCCCGCCCCGCTGGCATCCCACCGCTCCTGCCAGGTGCTGCCGGGCTGCATCTCCAGCCAGTCGAGCACCTTGAGCAGGGTCAGCTTCCGATTGCAGCGCGTCTTGGAATCGTGTCCCAGGAACGGCGGCGTCAGCATCCGGGCCACCACAGTGGCCCGCGATTGTCGGGTCGCGGGCCAGCTCTTCGGGTTGGTGCGAGGCGGGAACCTCTTCCAGAGGGCCACGGCCTCCGCGCTGAGATGCCAGGGCCGAGTGGCCACCGCGGCAGTGATCGCGGGGGTGGTCACGGCCGCCCCCGGGAGAACAAGACGTCCAGACTCTCCGGGCGGTAGTGCAGCGACGGCGCCGCGGGCTCTGTCTGCCTCTCCGCCTGACGGCGGTGGTGGGCCAGGACTCCTTCGACGACGTCCTCCGCGGTGGGCGTGACATACCGTTGAGTCGTGGACAAACGCGCATGTCCGAGGACCCATTGGATGTCTGTGATCGGCATGAGCGGGTCGCGTGCCAGCCGGTAGGCCGCGGTGTGCCGAAGGTCGTGCAGCGACCAGTTCGACCCGAGCGCAGTGTTCGCGCGGACGAACATCGCCCGCGCGGCATGGTAGTTGAGTGCGCGGAACGGCCGTCGCAGCGTCCACCACAGCGGGACATCCGGGCCGGTGGGCACCAGCCCGTGCATCTGTTGCTGGTAGAGCCGCACCCAGACGAACGCGTCCGGCGAGGCCGGCAGCTGCTGCATCGCGCGTGACCCTTTGCGTACCACCGTGACCAGTTGCCGCCCCGGATCGGTGCCCGAGGACACGACGCCGAGCAGTTCCGAGGCCCTGGCTCCGGTCGAGATCCAGAAGGCGACCAGAGCCCGGTCGCGGTCCGAGGACAGCCTCGCGAACAGTTCGTTGAAGACCTCATCGGGGATCTGCCGGGGTGATGGCGCTCTTTGAATCTCCCCAGGTGTCGCTCTACAGGTGGCCAAACCTGCTCAGGTGATCTCCCCACCCTTTGCGTGATCCTTCTCGGCGTGTCGAACTGGTGTCGGCGTGTCGTGGAGAGCCTGCGTGAGCACAGAGTTCGGCCTGTTCGAGGGGCCTGAATGCTCACCTGGGAGGAAGACGTGGATGCTCACGCGCTGCGTCGTCAGGGCTGGTCGATCTCGGCGATCGCCCGGCATCTGGGGCACGACCGCAAGACGATCCGCGCCTATCTGAACGGCGAGCGAGTCCCTGGATACCGCCGCCAGTCGCCGGACGCGTTCATGCCCTTCTTGGAGTACTGCCGCCAACGACTCAGCGACGACCCTCACTTGTGGGCCTCGACGCTCTTCGACGAAGTGGTGGAACTCGGCTACGCGGGCGGCTACTCCACCTTCACCAGGGCTCTGCGGCGATACGACGCCCGCCCACACTGCGAACCGTGCCAAGCCTCCAGCGGTCGGGACGTGGCGATCATCGCGCATCCTCCGGGCGAGGAGATCCAGTTCGACTGGGTCGAGCTCCCGGACCCGCCTGCGGAGTGGGGCGTCGGGGCCAACGCGCATCTCCTGGTCGGTGCCCTGGCTCACTCGGGCCGATGGCGGGCCGTGCTCGCGGAGGCGGAGACCTTCCCGCACTTGGTCCAGGCCGTCGACTTGGTGCTGCGGCGACTGGGCGGAACCGCTCGAAGGTGGCGGTTCGACCGGATGGCCACCGTCTGCCACCCGCCGACCAGACGGATCCTGCCGACGTTCGCCGCCGTCGCGAAGTACTACGGAGCCGGCGTCGACATCTGTCCACCGCGACGAGGCAATCGCAAGGGTGTTGTCGAGAAGGCCAACCACTCCGCGGCCCAACGCTGGTGGCGAACCGTCCCGGACGGCATCAGCATCGAGGCAGGCCAGAACGGCATCGACAAACTGGCCGCGCAGATGGACCTGCGCAAACGCAAGCTCGACGGAGCGTCGACGACCGTTGCCGCGCTCGCCGAGGCCGAGTCGCTGCTGGAACTGCCGACCCGCCCGTTCCCCGCCGAGCTGGAGCAGGTCCGAGTCGTCAGCCCGCAAGGACTGGTCTCTTTCGCTGGCAACCACTACTCGGTCCCGCCCGGGCTGACCGGCGCCCACGTCACGGTCCGGACCCGCCTCGGAGAGGACGACCTCCATGTGATCACCGCCGGCCGAGCGGTCATCGCCCACCACCGCCGGGCACCGGACGGAGCCGGGCGGACCATCCGTGACGCCGGCCACGTCATCGCCCTTGAACGAGCCGTTCTCGCCTCGTTCTCCGACAAGGCACCCTGCCGCACCAAGGTCCGGCGGCCCCCTTCGGCGGCGGCCCAAGCGGAAGCAGAAAAGCTTCGCGGCCGACCTGAATCGGACGTCGCGAACCGGGTCGTCATCGACCTGTCCCACTACGCCGCCGTCGCCGACCGGCTGCGGCAGGCCCCCACCCACGAAGACCAGGAGCGTGAGAGTGAGTGACACCATGCCGATGAGCGAGGCCCGCCGTTACCAGCAGCTGCGAGGCCACCTGTCCTACCTGAAACTCAACGATGCCGCCGAAGCCCTTCCCCGCATCCTGGACCAGGCCCGCGCCGAGCGCATGACCCTCACCACCGCCCTGGAGAAGCTCCTCGAAATCGAAGTCGAGGCGACCGAAGCACGCAAACTCTCCTCCCGGCTGCGGTTCGCCTGCCTGCCAGAACCATGGACCCTCAACGACTTCGACTTCGCCGCCCAGCCCGGCGTCGACGAGAAACTCATCCGCGACCTGGCCACCCTGAGGTTCCTCGACAATGCCTCCAACGTCCTGCTGGTCGGCCCGCCTGGCGTCGGCAAGACCATGCTGGCCGTCGCCCTCGCCCGCTCAGCAGTCGACGCCGGCCACCGCGTCTACTTCACCACCGCCGCCGAACTCGCCGCCAAGTGCCACAAGGCCGCACTCGAAGGCCGCTGGTCGAGCATCATGAGGTTCTTCGCCGGACCCCGCCTGCTCGTGATCGACGAACTCGGCTACCTTCCGCTGCCCGGCGACGGCGCCTCGGCCCTCTTCCAGGTGATCAACCAGAGGTATCTGAAGTCGAGCACGATCCTCACGACCAACGTCGGTATCGCCGACTGGGCCGGCGCCTTCGGCGACGCAACCGTTGCCGCCGCCATGCTCGACCGGCTCCTTCACCGAGCCGCCGTGGTCGGAATCGACGGACCGTCCTACCGCCTCCGCTCGCACCAGTCCCACGCCGACAACCTCCGCAAAGGGGTGACCGGACGTGCTGGCTGAATTCAGGGAGTGCCCCATCTGCTGGACATCATTCCAGGTCAACCCCAGTGCGGGGGCCCGGCACACCTACTGCACCCCTCGGTGCAAAGCAGAAGCAAGCCGGCGTCGGCGCCGTGAACGCGACGAAACAACCGACGCTGCTGAAAGCGAAGTGATGACGGCAGCGTCCCCAGATCCGACACCACTGGCGCCCACGGCCGTCCGGAACTGCCCGCACTGCGACAAGCCGGTCACCATCGTCGCCCTGCTGGCCACCCCCGAGGCCGCACGACCCACCATCCCGATGGCCAACCCGGACGTCATCCCAATGCGCCGCAACTGAAAGAACAGGTCCATGACCCTGCCGACCCCTGGACGGCAGGGTCAGTCCGCGTCCGCAAACATGGTGCTGATGTTGCTCCACATGAAAGCGTCCTTCCACCCCGGACGTTCCTCAACCCAGCCGCTCAAGGCGGCGATCACCTTCTCCTGGGAGATCGTCCGGGTCTGGTAGTGCTCCGCCGCGGTCCCGTCGCGGAACTCGAGCTGATACGTGTTGTCATCCCTCAGCCACACCTGCACATACCAGTCGCCGTCCGCCTCGTCATCGACTCGCTCAACGATCACGAAGGCGTTGCCCCGGCTGAGGTTCGTCACCATTCGGCTCAATGCTGAGTCCTTTGGGTTCCTCACCCGTCGGCCGTGTTCATCTCTCGCTTGCAGCATGGCCAGATCATCGCCCACGGGTCTGACACCACTCGATGAGCAACCAGTTGTACTCGGCCTCGCTCACCGCTTTCCTCAGTTGGTTCACTCCGTGAACCAACTGAGGCGAAGAGCAGGTCCGAGGAAAATTCGAGATCCGCATCAGGGGAATTCGCTGAGGCTGCCGCGGCCGGAACAGCCCCGACCGCTGCGGGCGCCACGGCTCCATCGGATTGTGGTGCGAGTTCACCCGAGGCGCCCTGGCCAGTGGAAACGGGTTCACCAGCGGACCAGTTCCGGCCTCCAGGTGGTGGGCGTAGAAGCTGCGGAGCACCGTCTCGCTGTGCGCGACCGTCGAGGAGGCGTAGGTCGTCCCGATCGGCCGCTTCCCGGTGATCGGATTCACAGCCCGGTCTGTACGCGGATGTGCACGTTGAGCTGTACGTCGGCGGCGGGGAGGCTTGGCGGTGATCTGGATCCACCGCGAGAAGTCGCGGGCCTCGATCCTCGTCGCCTCGTTCCACGGCATCTCGATCGCCCACAAGAAGCGGAACCACCGCAGCAGATCCATGCCGTAGGAACGCTGCGTCGTCGCGGGCCGACCCGCTGCCTGCAACTCGTGCAGATACGCGGTCACCGCACCCACCGGGAACCCCGCGGGATCAACCAGCTGATACGGCTCCCATAGATCGCCAGCCTCCACGAGCGAGCCCACCCGAGGAACCACCAGCGAGCTCAAGTTCCTTGGAACATCCTCACCTTCAGCCATGGCAGGGGACCGTAACCACCCCGCTTCTCGCCTGTCCGAAGAACAAGGAGAGAAGGTCCCGTAGTTCAGTCAACACGCCGCAGGTGGACAGCCTGGACGAACTCAATGCCCGGTTGGCCGAGTCCGAGGCGAAGGAGGACGAGCGGCGGATCGGGGCGAGGATGCTGACGATCGCGCAGGACTTCGCTCGCGAGGTCGGCCATCTGCTGCCGCTGCCGGACGATCCGTTCGCCACCGGCATCACCCTCACGCCCCGCGTCGACCGCTACGGCCTGATCACCGTGAAGATGTGCCGGTATTCAGTCCCCGTCCGGTTCATCGACCGCAAGGTCACCGTCACCCTCACCTGCGACGACTTGACCGTCTATGACGGCCGGCGGGAGATCGCCCGCCACCGGCGGCTGGCCGGTCGCGGCGCCGAACACCTCGTGCTGGACCACTACCTGGAAGCCCTGCTGACCAAGCCGGGGGCACTGGAACGCTCCGAGGCCCTCCACCAGGCGCGCGCCGAAGGCACCTTCACGGCCGTCCACGAAGCGTTCTGGGCCGCGGCCAAGAAGGCCCTCGGCGACATCGAGGGAACGAAAGCCCTCGTCAAGGTGCTGTTGCTGCACCGCCATCAGCAGCATGCCGACGTGGTGGCCGGGATCCGCGCGGCGCTCGCGGCGGGCACCTTCAATGAGGACGTCATTGCGTTGGAGGCACGCAAGGCGGCCCAGACGGCCGGGCGGGCACCGACCGTCACCGCCGGCACTGCCGCTCCGGAGCCGGTGGATCTGGACTCCGCGCAGGTCACGCCCCTGACTCCGCGCCGTCTCGCCCGTGCTTTGCCCGCCGACCAGCGTCCGCTGCCCCGCCTGGAGCAGTGGGACGAGCTGTTGCAGCTTCGCCGGAAGGACTCATCATGACCACCGCCCATCACGCGCTGACCGCACAGGCATCCGATGCGGCGATCGACACCGCCTGCCGCCTGCTGAGGCTGCCCACCATGCGGGCCCAGGCCGCCGACACGATCGCCCGGGCCGAACGCGAGGGCCTGTCCTACGCGGGGTTCCTCGCCGAGTTGTTGATGGCCGAGTGCGAGGACCGGGACCGGCGCCGGGCCGAACGCCGCATCCGCGCGGCTCACTTCCCCCGCGAGAAGTCCCTGCGGGAGTTCGACTACAGCGTCAATCCCCACGTCGACCCGGCGGTCATCCACAATCTCGCGACCTGCGAGTGGATCGCCAAGGGCTACCCACTGTGTCTGATCGGTGATTCAGGAACCGGCAAGTCGCACCTGCTGATTGGGCTGGGCACCGCCGCGGCCATGGCCGGTTACCGCGTCCGCTACACCACCGCCGCAGCCCTGGTGAACGAGCTTGTCGAGGCGGCAGACGACAAGCAGCTGGGCAAGACCATCGCCCGCTACGGGCGGGTCGACCTTCTCGAAATCGATGAGCTCGGCTATCTCGAACTCGATCGCCGTGGCGCGGAAATGCTCTTCCAGGTTCTCACTGAGCGTGAGGAGAAGAGCAGCATCGCGATCGCCTCCAACGAGGCTTTCACCGGCTGGAGCCGGACCTTCACCGACCCCCGGCTCTGCGCGGCGATCGTGGACCGCCTCACCTTCAACGCCACCCTCATCGAGACCGGCACCGAGTCCTACCGCCTGGCCCGTTCCAAAGCCAAGCAGAACGGCGCGACAAAGTAGATCGTCACGAGAAGAGCCCAAGTAATCGGCTGGGCCCGCTAGTTGACGGAACGTGGCTCTGCGATGCCGACGATGAACTCCTCCCGCAGCCGGATGTCGGCCGACCACCCCAATGCGGCGAGCTCGCCGGTGAGTGCCGCCGGATCATGGAAAACCTTCACGATGCGGTACTGGCTGCCGTCGTCGAGCCGGCGCACCACCGCGGCCACTTCCTCACGGGCGGCCGCGGCGGGGCCTTCGTCGACGAAGATCGCTTTGCCGTTTGGTGCGAGGGCGGCGGCGACGGTGTCCCAGAAGTCGCCCAGCCGGGACGGCGGAACATGCGAGAGCCAGAAGGCGAAGAACACGGTGTCGAAGCGGCGCGGGGGCCGCCACTGGAACACGTCGGCCCGGTCGAACCGGACGTTGGAGGAGGCTGTCCGCGCTCGCGCGATGTCCAGCACCTCCGGCGACGCGTCGACCGCGGTCACCGAGCGCGCCCGCGCAGCCAGCGCCCCCGTCCACTGCCCCGTTCCGCAGGCCAGCTCCAGCACGTCCCCGGCAATCGGGAGATCGTCGGCCACGGCCAGCAACTCGCGCAGGTCCTCACGCTCGGCATAGACCCGGTCGTACTCGGGCGCGCGGGCCCGGTAGTAAGCAACCTGCTCCGCCAGAAGGGCATCCTCGTCGATTGCCATGCCCCCGACCCTAGCGGGATCAAGCACAAGTGGTCCCAGAACAAGCCAAGACCCGGGGCCACTTGAAGACGTCAAGGCAATACAGGATCTTCACCGAACGGGGCCAACCCAAGCCGACATGCTGGGGCCGCTTGCCGACGTCAGAGCCATTGCGGTGACTTTCGGTAATGCCGGGGGCCCTCGTGGAGGGCCCCCGGGGGCCTGCTTCTCATGGCTCGGCGGTGTCAGAGGCCTCTGCTTGACTTCGAGCAGGTCAGCCGATCGCCGAGCGCGCAAAGGCGACCGTGGCGCCGAAGGCGGCTCCGCCGGCGAGTGCGGCGGTGGCCAAGGGGCTGCCACCCGCGTATGTAAGGAATCCAGCCGCCGCAGCGGCCTGCAGACTGATCAGGAACACCACCGCGGAGCGCAGGCTCAGCAGCGGCTCCTGGGACCTGTCGTTGCTCGCCATCAGTTCGCCCCTGGGATCTGAGCTTTGGCCCGCCTGACGATGTCGTCGCCCAGCCGCAGGAGCTTGCGCCGCACTCGGTCGCCCATGGCGACATCCTCGTCGGCCAGTGGGGGTGCTTGGCGCCAGTTGAGCCGGGGGTTCTCGGCCCAGACGCGCGCCACTTTCTGCTCGGTATCCTTCAGCCGCCCGGTCGCGTAGCGGACGTGCCGGTTGTCGAAGTGCTCGGCCCAGGGCACGACCGTGGCGATGGCCAAGGCTTCCGGCCCTGGCCCGGGTGACAGCAGGTCGATCCCCACGTCCATATGACCGATCCTGTGGCCCATGACCTGGTGGTCGCCGTCGAGGTCGTTGCCCTCCCGAGCGCACTTCCGTAGAACGACGCGGACTGCATCCGCGTCCTGGAGATCGACCTGTTCCTCCCATTCCCGGAGGAACAGCGCCATCGCCAGGGCTTGGGCATGGTCCTCCGTGGGTGGCCGGAGACGGAGCTGCGTGTAGAGGAACTCGCGCATCGGTTCGTGGTCGCCGTGCAGGTAGGCATCCAGAGCAGCCCTTGCGAGCCAGACGATCGGCGCCCCAAGATTCTCAAGCAGCCGGGTGACGGATCGCAGCGGCTCCAGCAGGCCGTCCGGGAGCCCCCGAAGCAGGCCCGTGAAGCCGGGCATGTCAAAGACGCGGTTCCATGCCGCAGACATTGCGTCGTTGAACGGATTGAATTCGGGCATCCTTAGGCGGAGCGAAGCCAGGCCGCTGCCCACGACTCCGACCGACGCAAGCCGGTCAGCAGGCATTTCGAACAGCGACAACTTCTCCAGCGCGGAGGACAAGCCGAGGATTGACGCCGGTGACCGGCGGGCGAAGTTGTTCGTCGCTTGGGCGAAGGTTTCCAGGGCCGTGCTCAGCCGGGTGATTCCCGTCCCCCGGGCGATCCCAGTGTCGAACAGGGACAACTCCTTCAATGCGGAGGAGATGCCGAACAGCGGTGAGGAGTCAGCGAGGCGGCTACCGGCCAGCGTCGCGAACCTCGCCGAAGCAATCGCGTCGCCGAGCGAAGCGAGGCCGCTGCCCATAGCTCCGACTTGAGCAAGGCGTGTGGCGGGCGTATCGATGAGGGACAGCTTCTCCAGCGCGGTGGAGGCGATGCTGACCGCTGGCGGGCGACCTGTCAGCTGCTTGCCGACCGCCTCCGCGGGCTGCCCGCCGACGGTGTTCGAGGTGCCCATGGATGAGAGCGCGGACGCCGCAGCGGTGAACTTGAGCGCCGGTGACATGTCGGCCAGCACCTTTCCCAGACTGGGGGAGGTGGGGACAGTCTTGAGAAGGGGGAACAACGTGGCCACTCGGCCCTCCTTGATTCGGAAGTGTCTCTACTTCCTGGTGGCGGGAGCAGGCCGTTCCGGCAATAAATCTTCACCGACTCGACGTGATCTGCGTCACTGCCGTCTGTGCTGACTCCGCGGCCCCGGTGTCCCAGCTCCAAGATTAACGGTGGCCGCCGACGGTGAAGGTGTCGTTTTGCTTGGAGTGATCGCCTCGGCGACCGCAGGGGAACTGGGTGATGCGGCCGTGATCCGGCGTTCGATCACTCGCGCAGGGGGGCGTCATCCGATCGAGGGCTTGCCTGCGCGGAAACCAAGCGGATGCATCTCGGCGCGGATCCGGTGCTCTAACCGTGAGACGCCGTTCGATCGGCGTCTCACGCTGGCGGGTGAGAGTGGCGTCGTCGCACCGCGTTCGCCTGGTTCGCTGCGGAGGAGTGTGGTTCAGGAGAATGCCGCCGTTGGTCACCGGGACCAGATCGAACTCCGGGCGAGCGGAGTACGCCACGGCAGGGAAACGAGGGGAGACCGCATCACAGGTCACGGCCTCCAGGAGGATGGCGTACACGGCGAGTTGGCAACGGTTTCCCTCGACGTCCGGCAGCTCCGGCATGGTGTTCCTCCCTCCGTCCTCCTCTGTCCCCCTCTGTTCCTCCCTCCCACGGCCCCTCATGGACATGGTCGCTCCCCGTGCGCCCGGGCGCAGCTCCCCTGCTGCCCCCGGCCGCCGCCCGCCGTCTCACTGAGCCCGGACCGCCTCGGCGGGAGGCATCCGCAGGGCCTGCCGCGTGGGCAGCTCGATGGTGAGGAACGCCGTGACGGTGACCGTCAGGGCGAGGGCCGGGAGGAGCCACGGCGGGCCGGCGGGCCAGGGGCGGCCGAGGAAGCCCTGGCCGAGGAGGGCGAGGGGGAGCGCGGACAGGAGGAGGGCCGTGACGAGGGCGGTCGCGGCGGTGACCGCGGCCTCGCGGCGCATCATCGCGCGGATCTGGCGCGGCGTGGTGCCGTTGAGACGGAGGGCGGCCATCTCGATCCTGCGCTGGGCGGTGGCGGCGACGAGCTTGTTGGCGATGCTCAGCAGCAGGTAGACGAGCAGGACCACGACCGTCGCCAGGTTGATCCACACCTCGGGCGGGGCGTCCTTCAGGCCGTCGGCCGATGCCGGGCTCGCGTCCGCGAGGGCCAGGCCGGGACGGGAAGCGGCGAGGGCGGCCAGGGCCAGGTCGGCCGCCGCCGTGCCGTCCGTGCGGATCAGGATGCTCTGGTCGAGCCCCGTGGTGGTGTGTCCGGCCGCCAGGTCGTGGGAGAGGGCCACCGTGCCGAAGCCGAGGCCACGGTCGTACACGGCGACCACCTTGGCGTCGACGCGGGCGCCGTCGCCGAGGACGAGCGTGATGTGACGGCCCACTCCCGCGGAGCGCGTGCGGACGACGTCGCCGCTCACGGCGACGGTGGCGCCGGTGAGGCCCTTCAGGCTGCCGTCCCGTACGTCGAGGTCGAGGACGCCCCGCGCGTCCGGCGTGAGGATCATCGCGGAGCCGGACTCCGACACGGGATCGCCGAACTGCTCGTACGTCCACACGACCGTGGTGCTGCCGACGGGGGCCGCCGACCGTACGCCCGGAGTGTTCCGTACGTCGGTCAGGGTGCCGTCGGGCAGTCCGCCCAGGGCGGGTGCGCTCAGGCGCTGCTGGGCGAGGGTGCCGGCACGGGTGTCCTGGGTGGTGGCGGCCAGGACGGTGGTCTGGGTGAGGGTGTACGTCAGGACGAACACGACCGCCATGGCCAGGGTGCTGACGATGCCCGCGCTGCGCAGGGCGTAGGCGCGGACGTTGGACATCGCCAGCCAGGTCGGCGCGGAGGCGCCGGAGCGGGTGTGCCGGGAGGCGGCGGCGCCGATGGCCCGTACCAGGGCGGGGCCGACGAGGGCCAGGCCGATCGCGCCGATGATGCCGGCCATGGACGTGGCGGCGGCGCCGAGGACGGTACGGGAGAAGAGCGGGACGACCGACATCGTGGTGGCGGCGGCGATCACCAGTACGCCGGACCGCGTGCGGACCTTCGACGGATCGCGGGGTTCGCTGCGCGACTCGGCGACCGCCTCCGTCGCCGGCATGCGCGAGGTCCGCCAGGCCGCGCCCCGCGCCGAGAGCTGCACCACCCCGGCGGTCAGGAGAAGTGTCGCGACGGCGGGCAACGGGCTGATGGCGAGGGGGAGTTCGAGCGGTATGACACCCCGGTCCGCCAGCAGCCGGCGGAACTGTCCGGCCAGCAGGTACCCCACGCCCACGCCGGGCACGAGTGCCACGGCCGCGATGACGGTGGCCTGGGTCGCGGCGAGCCGTCGTATCTGCCGGGGCGTCGCGCCGACCGCCCGCATCAGCGCCAGGTCGCGGCGCTGCCCGCCGATCGACACGGCCAGTGCGCTCGCCATGACAAAGCCGGTGATCAGCAGGATCACCCCGGCGAGGGAGCCGGCGAGCAGGATCAGGAGGGAGCGGCTCGCGCCGGCGCCGGGCGAGACGAGGTCGCCGCGGTCCGCACCGGTGACCGTCTCCAGTCCGGTGCCCTGCAGCTTCCTACGGACCTCGGCGGCGACCTTCTCCTCGGCGCCGGGTGCGGTGCGCAGGCCGATCAGGTCGACGGTTCCGGCGCGTGCTCCGGCGCGCGCTCCGCTGTCGCGGCCCGACAGTCGTACGGCCGTCTCATCGGCGAACAGCACACCGGCGCCCGGCGCGTCGACCACCGCGGAGATGCGGTATCCGGCGGCGGGCCGGCCGGCCGCGACGACCTGGACCCGGTCGCCGACCGTCACCGACGCAGCGGCGGCGGTGGCACTGTCCACGGCGATCTCGCCCGGACCGGCGGGTGCACCACCCTCGACCTTCGGGTCTTTCAGCAGGTCGGTCGAGGACCAGCCGTGCCCGGCGGACACGGGGTCGGCGGCCGGTACGACCCTGCCCCGGCCGTCGACGAGGGCGGCGGGGAAGTCGATGTCGCCGACCGTGGCCTCGACGCCCGGCAGCGCGGACAGCTCGGTGACCAGACGGGCCGGGACGGTGCGGCGCTCCGGGAGCGCGATCGGCAGGTCGCCGCTCGGGTGGAACTCCTGGTCGGCGGCGACCACGACGTCCGCGCCGGCGAGCCGGCCGGGCGGCAGATGGGAACGCAGGCCGGACTCGGCCAGGACGCCGGTGCCGGTGATCAGGGCGGCACCGCCGAGGACCGCGCAGGCCACGGCGATCAGCGCGGTGATCCGGTGCCCGGCCATACGTATCGCGAGACGCAGCATGATCGGCTACCTCTTTCCCAACGCGACGAGACGGTCGGCAAGTTGGGTCGCCGTCGGGGCGTCCAGCGCATCGACCACCCGACCGTCGGCCATCACCAGCACCCGGTGCGCCCGGGCCGCGGCGGCCGGGTCGTGGGTGACCATCACCACCGTCTGGTGCAGGTCTCCCACGAGGTCCCGCAGCAGGTCCAGGACCTCGTGGGCGCTGCGCAGGTCCAGCGCGCCGGTCGGCTCGTCGGCGAACACGACGGCCGGTCTCGCCACCAAGGCCCGTACGACGGCGGCCCGTTGCTGCTGGCCGCCGGAGAGTTCGGCGGGACGGTGGGTGAGCCGGTCGGCCAGCCCGACCCGCTGGACGAGCGTGCGCAGCCAGTCGTGGTCGGGGGCGCGGCCGGCCAGGCGCAGCGGCAGCGTGATGTTGTCCTCGATGCTGAGGGAGGGGATCAGGTTGTACGCCTGGAACACGAACCCGAC
The DNA here is from genome assembly GCF_055566975.1 of Streptomyces sp. NPDC027189. NCBI lineage: Bacteria > Bacillati > Actinomycetota > Actinomycetes > Kitasatosporales > Streptomycetaceae > Streptomyces > Streptomyces sp. NPDC027189. The sequence continues at coordinate 15,075 of NZ_JBVHRI010000050.1, read as the reverse complement.
CCGTTCCCGGCGCAGTTCGGTACGGCGGGTCTCGTTCAGACCGCCGATCTCCTGGCCGTCGATGCGGATGCTCCCGGACGTCGGGGAGTCCAGCCCGGCGGCACAGTGCATCAGCGTGCTCTTGCCGGAGCCCGACGGGCCCATCACGGCGAGGAACGTGCCGCGTTCCACGGTCAGCGACACATCGTCGAGGGCGCGTACGCCCGCCGCGTACTCCTTGCTGACCCCGCTGAGGGTGATCGCGGCGGTCATCGACGGCCCCGCAGAGCGCGCACCGCGAGGGTTCCGCCGCACAGCACGGTGACCATGCCGCACACCAGGTGCACCCAGGTGTCGGCGCCGGAGTAGGAGGCAGCCATGTTCGCGACCGCGCTGATCACGACCACGGACCAGAGCAGGGTGCGGGCGACCTCTCCTCGGGTGAGGCGGTCGGGGGCGCCGGGTGTGCTGGTGCTCGGGGCCAGGTTCGTGTTCATGTCCGTGTGCGGCATGGGGTTCTCCCGTGGTCCGGTGCCGTTCGCGCTGTCGTCACCGACGCTATGGATCAGCACCCCCTCGGGCCGATCCCGCAGCCCGCCCGGTTCGAGGTACAGCAGGCTGTACTTCCCGGCCCCGGAGCCCTCCGTGAACCGCCGTTCGGCATATGGTCGATCGCGACAGAGGGAGGGTGGGATGGCAACGCACCAGGACACCGCTGCCGCCGAGGACGTGGGCCTCAAGGACGTCGTCGTACGCACCCTGAGCGCCGCGGGCACCGCGATCGGACAGCTCGCCTCCGGGCTCAGTACGGCCCTGCTCGCGCTGCTGTTGCTGCTGTGGGCGGCCGTCACCGCCGTGACGAGCCTGGTCGGGGTGGGGCTGCTCACGGCGCCCGCCGTGCTGCGCGCCCTGCACGCCCTGGCCGGGAAGGAACGTGCCCGGCTCGACCGCTGGGGCCCGGTCGTCGCGCCTGACCCGCCGCCGACCCGGCTGCGGCTCGCCCTGGTCGACCCCGCCACCCGACGGGAACTGCACTGGCTGGTCCGGCACGCGACCCTCGGGCTGCTCCTGGGGCTGGTCGGTGTCCTGCTGCCGCTCTTCGCCGTCCGTGACACCACGTTCCCGTTGTACTGGCAGCTCGCTCCCAGGGACGCGGACGCCACGTCACTCGGCTTCGGAAGCGCGCACTCCTGGCCTGACGCCCTCTCCGTGTCCCTGCTGGGCCTGGGCTGGATCATCATCATCCTCGGGCTGGGCCCCGGTATGGCCCGCCTCCAGATGCGGCCCGGACAGCGGCTCCTCGCGGCCGGCCCGGACGTCGATCTCTCCCTGCGGGTCGCGGAGTTGACGGCCACGCGGGCCGCCGCCCTGGACGCCCACGCCGTCGAACTGCGGCGCATCGAGCGGTCGTTGCACGACGGCACGCAGAACCGGGTCGTCAGCGTCACCGTCCTGCTCGGCGCGGCCCGCCGTATGGTCGCCCGCGATCCAGCCGGCGCCGACGAACTCCTCGAACGCGCCCAGTCCGCCGCCGAACAGGCCCTCGCCGAGCTGCGTACCGTCTCCCGGAGCATCCTGCCGCCGGTCCTGGACGACCGGGGGCTGGCCGGTGCGCTCTCGGGGCTGGCGGCTGAGAGCGCGGTGCCCTGCACGATCGACGTCGACGTACCCGAACGCTGCGCCGCCGCCGTGGAGGCGACCGCCTACTTCGTCGTCGCCGAGGCGCTGACCAACATCGCCAAGCACAGCGGGGCCCGGAACGTCACCGTCACGGCCCGCGGCCGCGGCGGCCGGCTGCGGCTGCGCGTCGAGGACGACGGCCGGGGCGGCGCCGACGAGGACGGCGGCTCCGGCCTCACGGGCATCCGCCGCCGGATCGCGGCGCTCGACGGTAACCTCACCCTGGCCAGCCCGCCCGGCGGCCCGACAACCCTCGAGGTGGACCTCCCCTGTGGATCGTGACCAGCGGATGAACCGCGGCCTGCGGACGGACCCCACCTCGAGGACGGACGGTGACCAGCGGATGGACCGCACCCCGAAGACGGACGGTGACCTGCGGATCGTCATAGCCGAGGACGACCCCTTGCTGCGCGAGGGCCTCGCCCTGCTGCTGCGCGCCGAGGGCCTGGACGTGGTGGCCACCGCCGGTACCGCCGACGGGGTGCTGGACGCCATCGACGCCCACGAACCGGACGTCGCCATCCTCGACGTACGGATGCCGCCGACCCACACCGACGAGGGGATCGTCGCGGCGGTCGAGGCGCGGCGCCGACGGCCCGGCCTCGCCGTCCTCGTCCTGTCCGCCTACGTCGAGCAGAGCTTCGCCGCCGAACTGCTCGGCGGTGGCGTGAGCGGCCTCGGCTATCTGCTGAAGGAACGCGTCGGACGGGTCGAGGAGTTCCTGGACGCCCTGCGCCGGGTGGCGGACGGCGGCACCGCGATCGACCCCGAGGTCGTGGCCCAGTTGTTCACCCGCTCCCGCCAGGACCCCCGGCTGGAACGGCTCAGCCCCCGCGAACGGGACGTACTCGCCCTGATGGCCGAGGGGTTGGGCAACTCCGCCATCGCCGACCGGCTCGTCGTCACCGAGGGCGCCGTCCACAAGCACATCCGCAGCATCTTCGCCAAGCTGGACCTGTCCCCTGCGGACCAGGTGGACCGACGGGTGGCCGCGGTCCTGCGGTATCTGGAGGACGTACGCCGCCTGGGGTGAGCCGCGAGGACGACGCGACGGAGAAGGCGCAGAGCGACCTGATCGAGGGCGAACTGTGCGCCCCCGGGCGGAACTACTGAACTTGAACTCGTGATGTCGGGTTCCTCGCGGGCTGACGTGCGTCAGATGTGGGCTCTGACTTGCTGGACTGGATGTCCGAGTGCATGCCCGATGGCAGTCAGGCCATCGTCGCTGAACCAGACACGCTCGGGGTTCCAGATGGCGATCTCGAATCGAGCAAAGCCACAGGGCCAGTCGTAGTCCAGTGCGTCCAGCGATGTCGCGGTGCCGCAGCAGGGGACCACCACGGCGAGGGTTGCGAAGCCGTCGTCGCAGTGGGCTTCGAGTAGGTCGGCCCACCACTCGATGTCGATCGACGCGCCGCAGTGGGGACAACCGATCTTCTGCAGATTCTGACCACAGTCGACAACGGTGAGTGTGTCGTGCCAGGTGACGTCGATCTCGACGTCGACGCCGTCAGGGAGGCCGGGGGCCAGGTCCTCCACGATCGACGCAGTACGGTCAGCCGCGACCTGCTCGGGCTGCCAGTGCGGGTCGGTCGGAATGATAGAGAGGACGTCGTCGCTCATGGGCTCACTCGATTCGTCGGGCGGGAACCTCATCCAGGCGTCGTGATGCTACTGAACGTGCGTTCGGATGGCAGGCTCCCTAGCAGGTCACTCGTCGAGGGCCAGGCCGGTGCCAGCAAGACAGCCGTCGAGCAACTGGGGCCGATGCTGCAGCATCTTGAGCTTGCGTCCGGCGCCGGGAGACGGAACGGCGGAAGTCTCCTGGCTCACCAGCGCACCTCCCGGCCGGTCAGGAATCCTGCGGCCTCCAGAGCACGGCGGGCGTCCTCCACCGACAGGTGGCCGTAGATGTCGTGCGTGGTGGCGATCGAGGAATGTCCTAGCAAAGTGCTGACCACTTCGATCGGCACGCCCTGCCGCAGGAGCAAGGTCGCTCGGGTATGCCGGAGCCAGTGGGGATCGAAGTCGATGCCGGTGTCGCGGCGCAGTCGCAGGACGAGATCGTAGACGGACGCGTAGGTCAGCGGGCGCCCGTAGGAGCCACCCCACAGATTGACAAAGATGTAGTCGCTGTCGAGGTCGCCGTACTCACCGTGGAGGTAGTCGGCGTAGAGCCGTACGATCTCGGGGCCGACGGGAACGGTGCGGGGCGATGGGGACTTGGCCCTCGCCCGGTTGTCGTTGACGCGCGGCATGACGGTCAACTCGCCTTGATGACCAGCTGATGCCTGACGATCTTTGTCCAGGCGAACTTGGCGAGATAGCGGCCGGTCTCCCGGTCGCCGAATACCCACCGGTCCTGCCTGGAGGTGTTGAACCGGCCGAAGTACCGGGCTGTCACCCAGCCCCTCGGCTTGTTCGGGTGCGTGTGCCTGGCCCACTTGTAGACCAGCTTCCACACGTGGTTGTCCAGCGAGGTGAACACCTTGCTGGAGACCACGCCCCGATAGTAGGCAGCCCAACCCCGGATGATCGGGTTGAGCTTGGCGATCACCGCTGCCGCGTTCTGTCCCCGAAGGGCCAGTACTTCGGCGGTGAGCCGTGCCCGGATTCGTCGCACGGCCGTCTTGCTCGGCTTGATCAGCAGCTTGCCGTTGAAGCGGCGGACGGTGAACCCCAGGAAGTCGCAGCCTTCGTCGAGGTGCGCGATGCGCGTCTTGTCCTCGTTGAAGGCCAGCCCCCTGGGCGCCAGCCATGCGGCGAGCCGTTCCTTGACCTGTTGGGCTTCCTCACGACTGTGACAGAGCACCACCAGGTCGTCGGCGTACCTGATCAAGGTCGGTGAGCCCACTGCCAGTTCACCGGCACGCGGGCCGGTGATTCGGTAGCGGACTCCGGCGGCCTCTTCCATTCCGTGCAAGGCCACGTTCATCAGCGCGGGGGAGATGATCCCGCCTTGCGGGACCCCCTCCTCGGTCGGGGCGAAGCAGCCGCGATCGATCACTCCCGCCTTGAGCCACTGCTCGACCAGTCCCCTGGCGGGGAACTGTCCGATGGCGGCCAGTAGGCGATCATGGTCGATTCGGTCGAACGCCGCTGCCAGGTCCGCGTCAAGAATCCACTGCCGCTTCGGGGCCTTGCCCTTGGCGGCCAGAAAGATCGCTCCGATCGCGTCGTGGCAGCCCCGGCCGGGCCGAAATCCATAGGACCTCGGCTCGAACCGTGCCTCCCATCAGGCTCCAACGCATTCAGCGACACGGCTTGAAGACACCGGTCGATGATCACAGGAATTCCCAGACCGCGCTGGCGGCCATCGGCCTTGTCGATGAACACCCGCCTGACAGGCAAGGGCTTCCAGGGGGCCGCCCGGTGCTGCATCCAGTCGGCCAGCTCGGCCTTCCCCTGGGGCAGCAGGACAACCCGCCCATCGACACCTGCCGTCTTGCGGCCAGCGTTGACCTCCGTCACCCGCCGCACGCTCACCAGCGTGTTGGAACGGGAACGGAGCATCAATTTCTGGAGATTACGAACCCTTTTGAGGTCCCCTGCCTGCGATGCCGTGAAGATCCGCTGCCTCAGCCGCCGTACTTCCTCCTCCGCACGCTGCCAGTCGATCGACCGCCAATCGGTGGAGTCGCCCTCCGGTCCGTTCACCACGCCGTCGGCATCCGAAGCGGTTCGCGCCTCGGCTGTTCGTATCGTCACGGTGTCCAACTTGCCCTTCGGTTCCGGTGCTGAAGGTCATCGATTCCTCACAGGCCCACCTGGCCCACGTCAGCACCCTTTCGGGTCCGGGCAGTGCCCGTATCCGGCCGGTTGTCCGCGGCGACCAGCGGAGGTGCTGATCATCTGCCGCGGGTTCCCGTTGCCTTTCAGCCACCGGCGTTCGCTTGTTGGGCCATCCTGTTCCCGCTGGGGAGTTGGACCTTCCTTGCGGTCGGCTGACCGGCGCCTTCCGGCACCGGACCCCAACGGGGTTTCCACGTTCCACACGAGTGAGACACGACCGGGGTGGGTGCCCCCTAAACTCCGGGACGGCGATGCTCTCCCGGCTGACGTTGGGGATTCAGCCGGCGCCTGCCGCTTCTCAGCGGCCAGTCCTGCACCCCGCTGGAACAACCCATCGGCGGGGGTCACGATTACGAAGCATCATCAGGGGTTCACTTGCGTTCACCCGTCCGGTCTTCCCCTTGCCTGTAACCCCAGGATGGAACGAGGGCCCTTGGGCTTCTCCTCCGAGCTTCACACCCCGCCGTTGCCGGCGACGCATGTCGAAGTGGGGACGGGCCTTGAGCACTGGCCCGGAACTACGCTGTCGACATCAAGTCGATCCTCCTGTCAGGTAATTCACTCAATCTCGTGCGACTTCGTGTCGCACCCCAACGCTCGTGATACAGGCGCACGAGGCGTTCGGCGGGGTAGCGGCGGGCGTCCAGGAGCGTGGTCACCAGACGGTAAGAACCCTCGAAGTTGCTGCCATCGGTGCAGGTGATACTCACCTGGGCTTCGATGATGCGCACCGGGACGCCGCCGATGACCGAGAGGTAGGAGGAGTCGGCGAGAGTTTGAAGGACTGGTGGGCGGCGGCGCTGGCGGATGCGGCCCAGGACCTGTGCGCCGGTGGCGTGCACGGCGGTGAGGAAGTCGTTGCTGTCGAAGCCCCGGTCCCACAGCACCAGCATCCCGGGGCCCAGATGGTGCAACAGCCTGGTTGCGTAGGAGGTTTCGCCCTCCCGGGTGGGGCCGAAGACCGCCGCGATGACGGCCCGGGTGCCGGTCTCGACCAGCGTCATCAGCTCGACCTGGGGATACCCGCCGTGCGGGCACCGCCCCAGCCAGCCCCGGTTGCGTTCGCTGTCAGGCACCTTGATCGAGCTGCAGCCGTCGAACGACACCGTCCGATACGGGCCGAACCGCACCCCCGGCATGGTTGGCCTAGCCAACGGCCCGGCCAACACCTCGAACAACGCACGCACCGGCGCGCTGCCGAGTCGGCGGCGCAGATCACGGAGTGCCTTCGTGCTCGGGTGGACAACCGGCATCCCCGACAGGCCGGCCGTCAGCTTGGCCCACACGAGCCGATAGCCGACCTCGGGGAACATGCACGTCGCCAGCAGGAAGTACACCCCGACCCGTGAGGGAAGATCCCGCAGCCGCCGCTGCACGGTCCGCGTCTCCGACAAGACGGCATCGACCAGCTCGAACGGCACGACCGGCGTCAGCTCTCCCAGATGGCCCGGCGCGAACCGACTCGCGGCCACAGTGACCGTACGGGTGATGGTCGCCAGCGGCGACGGCAGGACACAATGACCGGGCAACGGAGCTCCTTCGGGAACAAGCTGTCTTGGACGACTGCCTGTACCAACGAGCTCCGTTGCTGCGCGTCAGGACTTCCTCAACTCCCTTGTGTGACCTGCAAAAACGCTAACTACCCGGCCTTGGAAGTTTCCCCGTGATCTCGGACACGTGATCGTTATGCCGCGAGGGCGTGATGCCGCTGCCTGGTCTCGGCCGGGGTGAGGTAGCCGAAGATCTTGTGTTTGCGCATGTGGCGGCGGTTGTAGAAGGTCTCGATGAAGGTGAAGACCTCGGCGCGGGCGGTAGCCCGGTCGGGCCAGATCCGAGTGCCGATCTCCTCCTTGAGCAGGGCCCAGAAACTCTCCGCGGCGGCGTTGTCGAAACATGATCCGGTGCGCCCGCAGCTCTGTCGCAGCCCCAACTCCCGTATTCGGTCACGGAAATGAGTACCGGCAACCTCCGCCAGGATCTGGTCGAGTTCCTGCTGATATTCGCCGAACGCCTGACCAGCCCGACCGGCCGGGCACTGCTGCAGGCCGCCATCGCAGCTCCCGAGCACACGGACCTCGACGAAGCGGTTCGGGCCGCTTACGACCAGCAGTTCGCCCACGCCCGCCGGCGATTCGACAGCGCCGCCAGCCAAGGAGAGATCCCACCGGTCGACAGCTACTTCCTCACCGAATTGCTGTCTGGGCCGGTGTATCTCTACGTCAACCGGCGACGCCACCCCTTCACCCGCAAAGTCGCCGAGAAGATCGTCGACATCGTCCTCGCCGGCATCCACGCCACCGCCCCGTAGAGCTCGACCGACTACCCGTGCAGGGCTGTCGGCGGCACGTCCAGAGCCGGGAGCGGTAGCGCGAGGGTCGGTCCGGATCAGATCGCTGTCCAGGTGCGTGGGGGTGTTGGACAGCCGGTCCAGCAGTCCGAGAAGCGCCGGCTGTACATGTGCCGACGGTCCGTATGCCGACGGCAAGTTTTGTGTACCGCTGGTTCACCGACCCGCAGGCGCGCGAGATCTACCCGCCCGAGACGTCGGGCCGCGGTATGCCGGGGACTTGCCGAGCAGGGTCAGGGCCAGGTCGTTTTCCACCAGGGTCGCGGGGGCCGTGCTGGGCATGGGGGCCGGGCGGGCTCTGCCGTCCGTGCTCACCCCGCCCACGCTGGCCATGGGCGCCTTCGTGTTCACAGAGCTCATGCACATGTCCTTGGGCCGGACGGAGACGACCACTGCGGTGGGGATCCCGGTCACGGAGCCGAACCGGATCTCGCTGCTGTCACCGGCGGTTGAGGAGGTGCGCGAGGCGTTCGTCACGCTCTCCGCCTCCATGCACGTCGGGCAGACGATCTGGCTGCTCGGTATGGCCGCGACCGGCTTCGCGCTGCTGGTCGCCGCGACTCCGCGCGTCCGGCTGATCGCCCTGACGCCCGTCCTGGCGGGCGCGGTGATCGCCCTGCTCATCCTCCCTTCCGACCCGCGCCGGATGTACGTCGTCGACGAGGCCGCCGCGGAGTTGGTGTGCGACGGGCCGGTGTGCGTGACGAAGACGCAGCAGGGGCGACTCGCGGACCTCGCGGGTCCCGGCAAGGAGGCGCTGCGCCTGCTGCACGGTGCCCTGGGTGATCAGGCGCCGGTCTCGGTCCGGGAGAACACCGCCGTACTGCCGGAGGGCTCCACGCCGCAGTGGTCCCGCAAGACCGTGCTCTTCGACTTCGACGACGACATCGTCGCCGCCGCGAAGGGCAAGGAAGTGACCTGGGCCCTGATCGCCAAAGGCATGGTGCCAGGATGCACCCCCACCGGCTGGAGCGGTTTTGGGACAGATGAATTCGCGCAGACCGTCGCGGTGGGCTGGGTCCTCGGGGACCTCAAGCCGCTTCCCGGCACGTTGTCAGCAGGTTTGCGCCCTGAGGTCGACACCGAGGCCCGCCCGGTGTGGAAGGAACTCAAGGCGCTTCCGCGGGCCGAGCAGCTCTCGCGGATCAACGCGATGCACACCGCCGCGCTCTCCTGCAAGGGCGACGCGTTCGACGCGCTGAAGGGCGGTGCGTCCCGGTGAGATGGCTGATGCTGAATGCGCGCTCGCGGCAGGTACCCGCGTCGCTCGCCGCGGTGGTGATCAGCGCTGTGGCGCTGTGGGCACTCGCCCGGGACGGGGGCGAGGGGCCCAGTGATCTGCGGCCGCCCCTGCTCGTCCTCGCTACCGGGGTGATGGCAGCCTCGATCGGGCTCGGCGGGCAGGACCTCGCGCTGGACCGGACGGCCGCGATCCCCTGGGTACTCCGCAGGGCGGCGCATGTGCTGCTCATCGGCGCAGTCGTCGGCACGGTGCTGCTGACAGTGCAGACGCTGGGCGAGGACCTGGCAACCACCGCGTTCGTCGTCCGGAACAGCGAGGGCCTGATGGGACTGGTCGCCCTGGGCGCGGCGCTCTCGGGCGGTCAGTACGCATGGACGCTGCCGTTTGCCTGGCTCTCGTTCTCGTTCTTCGCCCCGCCCCCGACGAGTGCGCCAATGCAGGTGGCGACCTGGATGCTGCTGCCACCCGGCACCGCAGCGGGCACCTGGACGGCCCTCGTCCTCGCGGTCGCCGGCACCACGGCCTACACCGTCGCGGGTCCCAGGCGGTAGCCGGGCCGGGGCACGCCGCGCAGCTCGGCCAGCAGCTCGCCCAACCACCGCTCGGCGGCCCGACGACGCTACTCGGCTCCATCCACGCCACCTTGAACCAGGCCACCATGTAGCCGAAAGCGACGGCCTGGACCTTCCCAGCAATCGCCTCAGCCGACGTTGGCGTTCGGACCCCATCTTGAGCAGGCCCCGGAAACGCCAAGATCCCGCCCGATCAATGCGATAGGACGGGATCTCATCAACCAGTCACACCTGGCCTCGTGAACGGTCCTGGCGGTCGGCCGGGTCGGACCCAGCCGCGTTGGTTCAGCGCTGTGGTCAGGTCCCGGTTGGCCGCCCTCGCGGCATCGAGATCGGATCGGGCCTCCTCCAACGCGGAGGTCAGTTCGACGTTGTGCTGCTCCAGCCTTGTGATCTTCCGGTGGAATTCGTCGATACTTGTAGCGCCTGGCGGCTGCAGGTCAGCCGCCGCCGGGTGCCTCTCTGTCGTCGCCGAGCCCCGCCGCAGCAGCCGCAGTGCGGAAGTGGACAGATGAGGCCGGATGGATGGGCAAGGACTCGGGGCTCTAGGCGGAGAAGGCCGCTGTTGGTCGACAACTCATCTACCTCGGGCTTCGTTGCCCCGTCACCGCAACCCCTCGACCTCGCAGCCAGGTTGGAAGGAGCTCAGTCACAGGAGATAGTGACCGAAGTGGACTCCGTCTGCCCGGTGGCATAGAACTGCAACAACAGGGCCTCCTGACAGGCGAGTCGGCGTAGACACCCTCCGAGCTCCCAAGAGGCCCTGTTCCCACGCCCGACGGGCCGTAATCACCCGGTCGAGACTTCCGTCGACGGACACCACTCAAGATCGAAAAGACAACAGCTTCTTACGTGCAGGACGTGTCACCACGCGGCAGTTCACCCGAGACAAAGAAGGCGTCCAAGGCGCCTATAGCGCAGGCATTCGGCTCAGGATGAACCAGCACTCCGTGGCCCCCTGCATCGACGTCGACCAAGACTGCATCGTCACCCATTGCCTGGCGCATGCCACGAGCGGTACTAAGAGGGGTGGCCGGGTCGCGTCGATTCTGCAGAATCAGTACATTGCGCTTTCCAATGGGTTGAACCTTCGGCTCCGGGCCGGTTGGTTGCGAGGCCCAGGCCGAACAGGGCGTGATGTTGGCCGGAGCACCCGCCGTGAGTGGGAACTTCGCCCGGTCGACAGCGGTGTTGTGAGCATAAGTCCTGATGTTGCGTGGCCAGGCTGTGTCCCCGCAGCTGATCGCCCAGCCCGCTGAATAGAGATTGTCTTGCGGAACTCCCTGCATCGTGCCGCTGGCGACGAAGTCGTTGGTCAGTTCCGTGAGGAAGGTACGGTCGGCGTCGCTGGGATTTCCTGCTGCGACGCCGGCTGCGGCCTGCCACAGCCGGGCCAGCATGGGCACTGGCGACTCTTTCGTCGCGATCATGCTCGCGTCGTTGTACGAGAGCTGCCAGGTGAAGAACCGTATGAGATTGCCGTTGATCGGGGCTTTGGTGCCCGGCAGCGAGACGGGACGACGATCGAGCTCGGCCGCCAGGGCAAGGTAGTTTCGCCGCACGTCACTGGGCGTGCTGCCGAGGCCGACTGCGTCCTTGTGGGCGACCGCGAATCGGGCAAGATCGGGCCAGCGGTCCTCCATGGCTTCACTGAATGTGCGGAAGTCGTCGTAACCGCGCTTGTTGGGGTCGACCGAACTGTCGAGCACCACTCGGTCGACAGTCTCGGGAAACAGCGCTCGGTAGATCGAACCCAGGTAGGTGCCCCAGGAAATGCCGTAATAGGAAACGGAGCGCTCTCCGAGCGCGCTGCGGATCCGGTCCATGTCCCTGGCGACGTTCGCAGTGGTCAAGTGCGGCAACAGTTCGCCTGAGTTGACTGCGCACTGGTGTGCCATTCGCTTGGCGTATGCCACGTTGGCGTGGATCGAACCGTCCGCGCCTGGGAAGGACAGTACCTCCAGCTGCTCATCGCGGACGAGTTCATCGGCGTCCCGGCCGCAGTTCATCGGAGTGCTGTGCCCGATGCCGCGAGGGTCGAAAGCGACCAGGTCGTAGCTGTCTCGCACCGCCTTAGGCAGGAGACTGCCCATCGCGGTAGGAACGTCCAGGCTGGAACCAGGGCCCCCGCCGTTGAGCATCAGGACGCCCTTGCGCTTCTTCGGATCGGCTGCAGGGATCCGGGACACTTCGATCGCGATCCCTTGTCCCGCCGGATCCTTGTAGTCCAGCGGCACCTTGAGCCTGGCGCATTGCTGCGGGGCCGGGGCGTCCGTGGGGCACGCGCCCCACTTAAGCGTCGATGGATGCGTCGCTGTGGCCTCGGCCGACTGGATCATGATGGTTACAGCGCCGACACCGAGCGCGGCGGCGGCAACCAAGGCAGGCAGTGTGCGCACACGGTGGCCTCGGTGCCGACCGTTGCGAGGGGAATTGTTCGAATACACAGGTCGAGCATAAAAATCATGGTCAGGACAAGCTAACCCCCTGGCTACCGGGATGTGGGACAGGCACCGGTATGGACAACAAAGCATCGTTGGTGTATTGGCCAGACCTGACCTGTTTGGGCCGCACCTCAACAATCTGCTGGACCTATGGCGACGACTCCTCAGCTTGATCATTAACCTCGCTGCTGTTTCAGGCGGACGTGTTCGGTGAGGGTTTCGTTTCGTTTCACGGTCTTCCCCGGCTCGTGATGTGGGGCTGGCCTGCGGTTCTTCGAGCCGGGTGGGCGTCGGGGGCCGGGCATGGAGGGTTGCGGCACGTCGGCGGGACGGGCGGTCTTCACGGGAGGTGGCGGAACCCCCGGCGGACCCGGGCGGGGTGAGCCGGCGCGGCTCGGTGGGCCGTTACCAGGGGCGGCCGAGGTCCTCGGCGAAGGGGCGGGCGAGACGGAGTTGGGTGGGCGGCGATAATCAGCCGGGTCGGCAGGTCGACAGGTCGGCGGTGTGCGGGTCGCGGACCTTGGGGACGGTCCAGCACAGGGTCTGCTTGAACAGTCGGAAGGTATGTTCCAGATCGAATCTGCGGAGGAACGCCTGCCAGCGCAGGTCGACGTCTGCACCAGTCATCCCGGTGCGCGAGGACCAGAGCCACACCGGCTCGGGTCGCGGTCACCGGGCAGGTGCTCGACCTTCATCCGGATCAACGTACCGTTCCGTACCGCTTGGCCCCACTCCGGCTCGATCAGCGGCGCCAGCCAGGCGGGGGGCCTCGGCCAGCTCCTCCAGCGCCGCCCGCAGCGTCTCCCCGACCAGGTCTAGGCGGCTGAGGGTGCGAACCGCGGTCAGCACATGAGTGGCGTCGGTACGCTGCCCGCCCTCGGCCTTGAGCCGGCTGGCCTCCACCAGGCGCTCCAGCTCCAGCTGCAACAACTGGTCGGCGGCGCCGTCCTGTTCGGCCAGCCGGGCCCTGAACTCGCACAGCACCGAGTGGTCGAACCCCGGATCCTCCAGCTCAAGGCCGAGGGCATACTGCCAGTCGATCCTGGTACGGACCGCACTGCCGCCGCACGGTCGGAGAGGTTCTCCGCGAACTGCAGCACCGACACCAGCGCCGGTTGTCCGGGGGGCAGCCCCGGCCTGCCATCAGGGGGATACAGCCCAACGAACTCCTCGTCCTCGAACAGGACATCGAGCCGGGCCCGGATGAGCATCGCCGCAGTGCCCTTCGGGCATGCCGCCCGCGCTGTCCGCACCGTCCTCACCGGAATCCGTTGGCCGTAACGCCACAGCCCCCACACCCCAAGATCCGAGGCCACCCCGCACTCCTCCAGCGAACCATCCGACGGCCCCACCGTCGGCGCCCCGGACAACATCACCAACAGGTTCGCCAGGCCGGCTGCGCTGGCCTCCTCGGTGGGGGGAAAATCGGGGCGGGCGCCCGGTAAGCCGAAGATTCTGTGATGCCGGTCAGCTCGCCCAACAGGTTGGCGATGGGGATCCGCTAGCGGACTTCGGTTTGCGCCACGGCCACCGCGGGTGACCGGCAGCGCGTGTGTCAGACTCAGCGACTTCCCGGATCCCTCCGGGCGCCCGTTCAATCGGCACGCGTGCGGGAGGGACACGGTGATGGCCAGACAGGACGTGAAGGACGAGGTCCTCTATCTGCGGGCGGCGGGGCTGGACTTGGGCAAGCGGTTCCTGCTGGCGTGCGTACGCACGCCGTGCTTGAAGCGGCCCGGGACCTGGACGCTGGAGACCGAGCGGTTCGCCACCACCCCGGCCGAGATCCGGCGGCTACTGGCCTGGCTGCTCGAGCGCCGGGTCGAGGTGGTGGTGCTCGAGGCCACCTCGGACTACTGGCGCCACCTCTACTACACCTTGCAGCCGCACCTGAACCTGATGCTGGTCAACCCGGCCCATCTCAAGGGCATTCGGGGGCGCAAGAGCGACCCCAGCGACGCCGCGTTCCTGGCCCGGGCGGGCGCCTCGGGCATGGTGATGGGCTCCTTCGTGCCCGAGCGGGAGATCCGCGAACTGCGGGACCTGACCCGCCGCCGCACGCAGCTGATCACGGCACGCGGGCAGGAGGCCCAGCGGCTGGAGAAGGAACTCGAGGACACCGGCATGAAGCTGTCCTCGGTGCTCAGCGACATCACCGGGGCCAGCGGACGTGCCATCATCAACGCGCTGATCGGCGGCGAGCGTGACCCGCAGGCGCTGGCCGACCTGGCCATCCGGCGGGCCCGCAGTAAGATCCCGGCCCTGGTTGAGGCACTGGACGGTACGTTCACCGAGCACCACGCGTTCATGTGCCGGCACTACCTCGACGAGATCGACCACCTCACCGCCACGGCCGACCAGTTGGACCAGCGGATCACCGCGCTGCTGACCCGTCTGGAGCACAACAAGGACGTCGAGAACCTGGACACCATCCCCGGCATCGGCCCCGCGGCGGCTGAGATCATCATCGCCGAGACCGGTGGGGACATGGCCCAGTTCGCCACCGCCGGCCATCTCGCCTCCTGGATCGGCGTCTGCCCGGGCATGAACGAATCCGCCGGCGTCACCAAGTCCGCCCGTGCCCGCAACGGCAACAGCAACCTGAAACGACTGCTGGGCATCGCCGCGATGTCGGTGACCCGGAACAAGGACTGCTATCTCAGCGCCTACTACCGGCGCATCGCCGCCCGCCGCGGACGGCAGCGGGCCCTGGTCGCGGTGATGCACAAACTCGCCGTCGCGATCTGGCACATCCTCCGCCACAAGACCCGCTACCAGGACCTCGGCGCCGACTACTTCACCCGCCGCGACCCTGAACGCGCCATGCGTCGCATGACCAAGGAAGCCAACCGCCTCGGCCTCACCGTCCGCTTCGAGCCCATCGCAGCAACGGCCTGACCAGCACACTCACTCAACTTTTCGTGTCAGTAATCCAGGCCGCTTCGCGGGCCGCCGTGGAGGCGGGAAAATGGGCCCGCGTCCGTCCGGGACGCCGATGCATCTGTGATGCCAGCCGAG
>NZ_JBVHRI010000049.1:0-38369 GCF_055566975.1 Streptomyces sp. NPDC027189 | reverse complement strand
CGGCAAGACCGCCCCTGACGCATCATCAGCCAACTACACTCCGGACGACGCCTCTGACCAGGCCAGATAGCGAAACGCTGCTGGAGTACTAGGCCGCACAGAGAATTCCTCCGGCCATCCGGAGGGTCTTCACGTCGTGCGGAACGCTCTCCACGTCGTACAGAAGGTTCTTCAAGGCCTACGTAGTGGTGGGCGCCCCTTGATGTAAGGGGCGCCCACCCTTGCGTGCTGCCCCTTACTCCTTGGCCGTGGCCACCGTGACGGGGCGCACCTGCAGCGCGACCCGGCCCGGCAGCGCGGTGGCGACGAGGGCGAGCACTCCGGCGACGGCGACGACCGTCACGTACACCAATGGCGTGACCGCCGGAGCCGCGCTGCCCGTCATCCCGACGCTGAAGGCGGTCAGGACCGCCAGCCCGATTCCGCTGCCGAGCGCGGTGGCGAGCAGCAGGACCGACAGCGCCTCGATCCGCAGCATCCGCAGCACCTGCCGGCGGGTCGCCCCGGCGAGCCGGAGCATCGCAAACTCGCGGACCCGCTCGGAGACCGACATGGCGAGCGTGTTGACGACGACTATGGCGGTGAAGGCCAGGACCAACCCCATGGCGAGGTAGTTGACCTCCGCGTTCGCCTGCTGGCGCGCGGCCTGGATCGAATCGGCTGCGGCCGGTGCGAGGACATGGACCGCCGGGAACTCACGGAGAGTAGTCGCGAGTTGTGTCTGTGTACGGGCGGTGCCGACGAGGACGGAGGTGGCGAGCGGGTTGTCCATGTGTCGGGCGACCAGGTCATGGGCGAAAGTGAGGTCGCCGAACCCTAGACCCTTGGCGTAGACGGCGGCGACGGTGAGCGAGACGGGCGTGCCGTCGCCGAGAGTGAGTTTCAGGGTGCCGCCGGGCTTCAAGTGGAGCTGGTCCGCGGCGAGTTCACTGACGGCGACGGTGCTGTCCTTGAGGTCGTTCAGGGAGCCCGCGGTGACGTCCGGGTCCCACGTGCGGGTCAGACCGGCCGGCGTGACGCCCTGGGCCGCGTACTTGTCCAGGCCCACGCGGACGGTCGTACGGACCACTTCGGTGACGACGTCGTGGTGCGTACGCAGCTGACGCGCGGCCTCGGCCGGGACGCCGGGGCCCTGGGCGGCGAGCACCCAGTCGGCGCGGATGCCCTCGCGTGCCTGGGCGCGGGCCGCGTCGCCGAGGGTCGGCTGGACAAAGAGAACGGTGCAGGTCATTCCGATGAGGAGGGTGAGGGGAGTGACGACGGAGGCCATGCGGGCCGCGTTGCCGCGGAGGTTGGCGCGTGCGAGACGGCCGCCGGGACCGGTCAGCCGCACCGGACCCGCGAGGACGGCCGCGGCCGCCTTGACCAGGAGCGGACCGAGCAACGCCACGGCGGAGGCGAGGACCACAACGGCCAGGAAGGTCACGGGGGTTGAGGCGGGCTCGGTGCGCAGCACGCTGAGCACGGCGACGAGGACGGCACCACCGGCGAGCAGCGCGAGACCGGCGAGGACGCGTCCCCACGCGGGGCGAGTGCGCTCGACCTGGGCTTCGGCGAGCGCCTCGGCCGGGCGGATCCGGGTGATGCGGCGGGACGAGATACGCGCGGCAGCCCAGGCGCCGAGAAGAGTGGCGGTGATAGCGGCGGACAACGGGAAGACGCTGACCGTGTGCTGAAGCGTGGCCGGGACGGCGCCCATGGCGACGAACCGGCTGTGCAGCCAGCTGCCCAGCGGCAGTCCCGCGAGCGCGCCGATCACACCGGCGGCCGCCCCGACGATCATGGCTTCCCTGCCGAGGAGGGCGCGGATCTGGCCAGGCGTGGCGGCGATGGC
This sequence comes from Streptomyces sp. NPDC027189, assembly GCF_055566975.1. NCBI lineage: Bacteria > Bacillati > Actinomycetota > Actinomycetes > Kitasatosporales > Streptomycetaceae > Streptomyces > Streptomyces sp. NPDC027189. The sequence goes on along the minus strand of NZ_JBVHRI010000049.1, from coordinate 36,535 downwards.
GCGCAGCAGGGCGAGTTCACGATGGCGTTGCTGCACGGAGAGCGCGAAGGTGCCGACGACCACGAGTACGGCCACTAGGAGCGAGGTGCCGCCCATCGCACCGCCCATGCTGACCAGCTTCGTCCGGGCGGCGGCCGCGTCCAGGAACTCGACCGGGCCACGCTCGTCTCCCCCGCTGGCCTGCGCGGTGGTGCCGTGCAGCGCCTGGGCCACGGACTGCTTGAGGGTGGCGACGTCCGTGCCGTTGGCGGGCAGCACGCCGAAGGCGGTGACCTGCCCGGGGTGCGCGGCCAGACGCCGGGCCTCGGAGGCCGAGAAGAAGAGGGACGTCTGGTGGAGTACGGCCTTGGCGGGCTCGGCGACTCCGGTGACCCGATAGGTGCGCGGGGACTGCGTCGACTGGACGGTGAGGCGATCGCCGGGCTCGAGGTGGGCCCGCTCCGCGAACTGACGGTCGACGACGAGGTCGCCGTCGGTCTTGGGCGCGGTTCCGGTGGTGAGCGTGTACGGCGTCAGCGCGGCGGAGTCCCAGGCGTGACCGTAGGCGGGCCGGTTCTTGTCGTCGCTTCCGGTGGGGGTCAACGGCTGGGCAAGGAACGTCAGTTCGGGGATGACTCGGTCCACCCCAGGGGCCCGGCGGAGCCGCGCGGCCAGGTCGCTCGACAGCCAGGCCCGCTCGGCGATGGGCTTGGCCTTGTGCTTGACCTTGGTCTTGCCCTTCCTGTGCTTGACGGTGGTCCGGTGGACGTTCTGGTCGGCCGACACCACGACGGGGGTCGCGGCATACCGCTCGGTGCGGATCGTCCCGCGCAAGCCCGTCTCGAGCAGGGTGCCGCAGGCGGTGATGAGAGCGGCCGCGCACATCAGGGCGAGGAAGGCGCCGAGGAAGCCGCCTTTGCGGGCTCGGACGGTCTGCAGGGCGTAGCGCAGCATCATGAGGGGTCGCTCTCTTTTCTGTTGTGGTGTGCGTGCTGGTCTCCGCCGTGGGGCGCCGGGCGGTGGTCGGGCTCGGCGTCAGGGGCCGGGAAGGCAAGGAACCGCGTGAGTACCGTTCGCGCGTCGGGCGGGGTGTCGGCTTCCGAGCGCTTGTAGCGGTTGAGGAGTGCGATGTACTCCTCGAAGAACGCGCGGAGTTCGGGGAGCGTCAGCCGGATGCTGCCGCGCGAGTACGGGAAGGCGTCGGCCCAGGGGGCATCGCCCGCGTCTCCTTGGAGCTGCAACTGCTCGAAGAGTTCGAGGTCGGCGGCGTACGCGTGGTGGTTCAACTCGTCCATGACGAGCCGCATCTCGGCGCTCTGACGGCTGCGCGGCGGAAAGCGCCGGTCACCGGGGACGGCCCGCCACCAGCGCTGCCGGCCGCGGCCGTTGACCTCGGCCTGTTCCTCCACGAAGCCGTACCGTGCGAGCTCGCGCAGGTGGTAGCTGGTGGCTCCGGTGTTCAGTGCCAGCGCTCGGGCGAGCGTCGCCGACGTGGCGGGGCCGTGCACGGTGAGGTGCTGGAGCATGCGCTGTCGACGGGGCTGCGCGAGGGCCTTGAGCGCGGCGAGGTCGGACAACTCGATGGGCCCGTGCGGCGCCTTCGGGGGTACTTCCGCTTCCGCGCCGGGTTCCTGTGCCATGCGTACACAGTCGTTTGTGCACAGGTGTCTGTGCATTGCGGCGACCCGGCGTCTTCAACCGGGGGTTAACCCCACTCCGGCGAACGGGAGTTGAGTCGCCACCTCCTGACCCGGGCAGCAGTCCGGGCCCTGAACGCGATCGGCGCCCCCGCGCGTCTACCGTGTTCAGGGCCCGCGATCGGACTACGGTGCCCCGGCCGAACCGGGTTCTGGGTTCCCGGGTTCTGGGTGCCCGGTTCTGGGGCCTGCCGGGAACCCCGGCCCACGTTCCCCGGGCGTTCATAGGGTCAGACCCTCTTGTCCCCGGGGGAGTTCAGAAGCCCGTCGTCCCCGAGAGGGTCAGAACCCCTCGTCCCCGAGCCCCTCCGTGTCCTCGCCCTCTTCCTCCAGCGCCTGGCGGACCACGCGCAGGGCCATGCCCTCTGAGTAGCCCTTGCGGGCGAGCATGCCCGCGAGGCGCCGCAGCCGCTTGTCGCGGTCGAGGCCGCGCGTGGAGCGCAGCTTGCGGGCGACCAACTCGCGCGCGGTCGCCTCCTCCTGCTCGGAGTCGAGTTGCCCGACGGCCTCGTCGATCAGCGTCGAGTCCACGCCCTTGGTCCGCAGCTCCTGCACGAGCGCCCGTCTGGCCAGACCCCGGCCGTGGTGCCGGGACTCCACCCAGGCGTCCGCGAAGGCACTGTCGTTGATCAGGCCGACCTCCTCGAACCGTGACAGCACCTCGTCCGCCACGTCGTCCGGGATCTCGCGCTTGCGCAGTGCGTCCGCGAGCTGCTTTCGCGTGCGCGGGGTCCCGGTGAGCAGGCGCAGACAGATCGCCCGCGCCCGCTCAGCCGGGTCCCCTGGGGGCTCCCCCTTCTCGGCCCTCGACGAGGAAGGGGCGCCTCCGTCCTGTGGGTCGCCGAAACCGGCACGCCTCCGGCGTCCTCGTCCGCCACGCGGCCCGCCGTCACCACGCCGACCACCGCCTCGGCGCGAGCCATCATCCGGCGAACCGTGACCGCCCGGCAGGCCGTCACCGCGCCGCGGGCCTCCGTCCGGCGAACCTTCGCCGTCCGGATCCCCGCCATAGAGCCCGTTGGCGCCGTACGTCCCACCGTCGTACGCCCCGGCGCCGCCGTATCCCCTGTCACCGTCTCCGGCCGAGCCGCGGTTGCCCCCGTCGTACCCCTGCCCTGGCCCCTCCGGGGCGACAGGGTAGGCGTACTCGGCCCAGTCGGTTCGTCGCGTCACGGGCTAGCTCTTTGCCGCCGTGGCCTTCGACTTGGCGGCCTTGGCCGCCGGGGCGGACACCGTCTTCGCGGCGTCGTCCGGGGCGGCCGAGACCGCCGCGTCCGCGCCCGGCTCGGTGGTGGGCTCCTCGGGCTTCACACCGACGCCCAGCTTCTCCTTGATCTTCTTCTCGATCTCGTTGGCGAGGTCGGGGTTGTCCTTCAGGAAGTTGCGCGCGTTCTCCTTGCCCTGGCCGAGCTGGTCGCCCTCGTACGTGTACCAGGCGCCGGCCTTGCGGACGAAGCCGTGCTCCACGCCCATGTCGATCAGGCCGCCCTCGCGGCTGATGCCCTGCCCGTAGAGGATGTCGAACTCGGCCTGCTTGAAGGGCGGCGCGACCTTGTTCTTCACGACCTTGACGCGGGTGCGGTTGCCGACCGCGTCGGTGCCGTCCTTCAGCGTTTCGATGCGACGGATGTCGAGCCGCACCGAGGCGTAGAACTTCAGCGCCCGGCCACCCGTCGTGGTCTCCGGGGAGCCGAACATCACGCCGATCTTCTCGCGGAGCTGGTTGATGAAGATCGCGGTGGTCTTCGACTGGTTGAGCGCGCTGGTGATCTTCCGCAGGGCCTGGCTCATCAGACGGGCCTGCAGACCCACGTGCGAGTCACCCATCTCGCCCTCGATCTCCGCGCGCGGCACCAGGGCGGCGACGGAGTCGATGACGATGAGGTCGAGTGCGCCGGAGCGGACCAGCATGTCCACGATCTCCAGAGCCTGCTCGCCGTTGTCCGGCTGCGACAGGATCAGGTTGTCGATGTCGACGCCGAGCTTCTTCGCGTACTCGGGGTCGAGGGCGTGCTCGGCGTCCACGAAGGCCACCTGGCCGCCGGCCTTCTGCGCGTTCGCCACCGCGTGCAGCGTCAGCGTCGTCTTACCGGAGGACTCCGGGCCGTACACCTCCACCACTCGGCCTCGCGGCAGGCCGCCGACACCCAGGGCGACGTCGAGCGCGGTCGACCCGGTGGGGATGACCTCGATGGGCTCATTCGGCCGCTCGCCCAGGCGCATCACGGCGCCCTTGCCGAATTGCCGTTCAATCTGTGCGAGCGCGGCGTCGAGCGCCTTCTCGCGGTCGGTTCCTGCCATGGGTTCCACCCGGTTTGCTTGAGTCGATCGCTTCACGTCAAAGACGCTAACGCCTGCCACTGACAATGCGCCCCGACGCCCGTCCGGCCTGTGGATAACTCGGGCACATCTCCATGAAAACCCTGACGAAATCCCCGTCGAGAGCCCCGCCGGAACCTCCATAAGAATGGATGTTCGATTTTTGTGTCAAGCGCACCACAGGGCATCTCCGAGAGTACGTTCGCGGTCTGACACCACCCCGGATTTCCCGTCGGCACGGGCCCTACACCGGGCTACTCTCCCGGGCGTACGGCGGGTGCCTTCGGCCGTACGACGACGGCGTGGGGTCCGCCCGCGAGGCTGGAGCCATGGAAACCACGAGGTCCCGGTCCTCCCTGGCACCCCTGAAGCTCACGCTGACGCCGTTGAAGCTCACGCTCCGTCCGGCTGAACGGCTCTGCTACGCGACCGGCGCCCTGCTCGTCGTCTCGGGACTCGTGCATCTGGTGGTCTTCGCCGTCGACGGCGGGCCCTGGGACGGGCCGGTCTCCTGGCGCAAGCCCATCACCTTCGGGCTCTCCTTCGGGCTGACACTGATCGCGATCACGTGGGTCACGTCGCATCTGCGCGTCGGGACGCGGCTGCGCACCACGTTGCTCGTCGTATTCGCCGCCGACTGTGTCGTGGAGGTCGGCGGGATCACCCTGCAGGCATGGCGCCGGGTGCCCTCGCATCTCAACATGGAGACCGGCTTCGACACTGCGGTGTCCATGACGCTCGCGGTGGGCGGCGGGGTTCTCGTGGTGCTGCTCACCGCGTTCGCGGTCGCCTCATTCCGGAACCGGCCCACGGGCCCCCTGGGCATGCCACTCGCGCTGCGCTCCGGGTTCGCGATCCTGCTTGTCGCACTGCTGTCGGGCGCCGCGATGATCGCGCGCGGGGTGGTCCTCACCCGCACCGGCCACCAGGATGCGGCCTACCACTCGACGGCCCCGCTCAAGCCGCTGCACGGAGTGAGCCTGCACGCCGTGCTGGTGCTGCCCGCGCTGGCTTGGCTGCTGTCCCGTACCTCCTGGAGCGACCGGATCAGGCAGCGGATCATGTACGCGGCGGTCGGCTGCTACGCGGCAGCTGTCGTCGGCGCCGGTGTGTGGGCGGTCCTCAGCTGGTGAACATCACCGGCTGAACAGCCGCCGTACGCGCGCGAAGAGACGGCCTTGGCCCCTTGTCCGGTGCCCGTGCACCCGGGGATCGTCCGTGACGTCGTACCGCTTCACATACGCCCCCAGGAAGGCCTGCAGGGTGGCGACGGCCGGGATCGCGATCAGCGCGCCGACGGCACCGAGGAGCGCGGTGCCCGCGATGACCGACCCGAAGGCGACGGCGGGGTGGATGTCGACGGTCTTGGCGGTCAGCTTGGGCTGCAGTACATAGTTCTCGAACTGCTGGTAGATCACGACGAAGATGAGCACCCACAGCGCGTACCAGGGGTCGATCGTGAAAGCGATCAGCATCGGCAGGGCGCCCGCGAGATAGGTGCCGATGGTGGGGATGAACTGGGAGACCAGGCCCACCCAGACGCCGAGCACGGGCGCGTAGGGCACGCCCAGGGACTCCAGCAGGATGTAGTGCGCGATACCGGAGATCAGCGCCATCAGACCGCGTGAGTACAGATAACCGCCGGTCTTGTCGACTGCGATCTCCCACGCGCGCAGCACCTCGGCCTGCCGGGCCGGCGGCAGCACCGAGCACAGCGCGCGCCGCAGCCGTGGTCCGTCGGCGGCGAAGTAGAACGAGAACAGCGCGATCGTCAGCAACTTGAAGAGGCCGCCCAGCACCTGCGCGGACACATCCAGGACGCCGGTGGCGCTGTTCTGCACGTACTTCCGCAGCCAGTCGGAGTGGACCAGGCTGTCCTGGATGTCCACCCGTCTCAGGTCGGTGTGGAAGTGGGTGTTGATCCAGTTGATGACCGAGTCGAGGTAGTCGGGGAAGCCCTCGATCATCTTGATGATCTGGCCCGCGAGCATCGAGCCCAGCAGCGTGATGAATCCGGCGATCGCGATCATCGCGCCGAAGAAGACGAGGAAGGTGGCCAGTCCCCTGCGCATGCCGCGCGAGGCCATCCAGCTCACCGCGGGTTCTATCGCGAGTGCCAGGAAGAACGCGATGAGAATGTTGATCAGCAGGCTGGTGAGCTGGTGGAACGCCCAACTGCCCAGCTGGAAGACAGCGACGAGCGCCAGGGCGAGCACCATGGCGCGCGGCAGCCAGTGCGGCATGCGCCGGCCCTGGGCTGCGGTGTCCCCTGCCGAGGGGCCGCTGGGCGGCGTCGTGCCGAACGGTGATGCCTGCTGGGGGACCTGCGCGGTCTCGTCTGTCGGGGCCACGGTGCAAGTCTCGCCCACGCCAACGACAATCGACCCCCGCCCCCGGATCTTCGTGGCCCGTCAGCGGTTTTCGTACGGAACGTTCATGGCCGTGCACACCACGCGCCACACGTCCTTGGCCTCCCAGCCGGCGTTCAGCGCCTCGTGCACGGTGCGCCCGTCGAGCTCCGTCATCACGTGATCGCGCGCGAAGGTGTCGGCGTACCCCGCTCCGAAGTGATCCGCCATCCGCTGCCAGAAGACCGTCAACCGCATGACTCCAGTATCCCGCCCCTGAGAGTGGGCCCGAGCCGGGACCGCTTGCCGAGACCGCTTTCCGTCCTACGGTCTGACGCATGGCCGAAACAGGAGCATCCCCACTCCCCCCGACGCCCCCGGCGCACTCCCTGCTCTCTCGCGCCGAGCACTTCGTCTGGCTCACCGCGCGCATACTGGAGCAGCGCCGGTTCGAATATCACTTCCTGGGCGGTGGCGCCGACGCGGTGGAGACCGCGCTGGCCGCCTACCGCAACGAGGACGAAGGGTACGGTCACGCGCTCGAACCCGATCTGCGCGGCCCGGTCAGCCAACCGCTGCACACCGGGCACGCGCTGCGCGTGCTGGACTCGATCGGGCGCTGCGGAGGACAGCGCGTGGAGCGCGTGTGCCGCTATCTGACCTCCGTGTCGACGGCGGACGGCGCGCTGCCGGCGATCCATCCCAGCCAGCGCGGCTATCCGGCGGCTCCCTTCGTGACGGTCGTCGACGACCCGCCGAGCGAACTCCTCGCCACCGGGCCCGTGGTGGGCCTGCTGCACCGCAACGAGGTGTGGCACGCGTGGCTGTTCCGGGCCACCGACTTCTGCTGGCAGGCGGTCGAGTCCCTGGAGAAGTCCCATCCGTACGAGATCGAGGCTGCCGTCGCCTTCCTGGACTCCGCGCCCGACCGTCCGCGCGCGGAGGCGGCCGCCGACCGTCTGGGCCGCCTGGTGCGCGAGCACAGGATCGCGGCGCTGGACCCGGAGCGCCTTGAGGCGTTTCCGGTCGCGCCCGGTTACGCGCCGGGCGAGCACCACTTCCCGCACGACTACGCGAAGACTCCCGGCTCACTCGCGCGCGCGTGGTTCACCGACGAGGAGATGGCACGCTCGCTCGACCACCTGGCGGACGAGCAGGAGGAGGACGGCGGCTGGCCGATCCGCTGGCGTCAGTGGGCGCCGGGCACCGCCCTGGAATGCCGCCCCCTGGTGACGATCGAGGCGCTGCGCACGCTCCGGGCGTACGGACGGTCGATCGGCTGACGTTCAGGGGCGCTAGCGCAAGCTGACATTGAGGGACGCGGACCGCCGTTCAGGGACGCGAGTACGGGCCGTCGCCCGGAGTGTCCCGGGTGTCCCTGAGGAGCAGCGCCGCGATCGCCAGTGCCGCTCCTCGGGGCGACGACAGGTCGATGCCGGTCTGTTCCCCGATCTTGGCGAGCCGGTTGTCGACGGTGTTCGGGTGCAGTCCCAGCATTGTGGCGGTGGCCCTGCGGTCCTGCTGGTGGGCGAGGTGGGTCCGCAGGGTCTCCAGGAGCTCGGGGCGGTGGCCATACGCCGGGCCAGCTCGTTGACCCCGGGCTCGCAGCGCAGCGCGAGCGCCCTGGCGGCTGCGGAGAGGGTCACGGTGGGCTCCTGCGGGCGTACGGGCGGCTCGTGACCCGTCACAGTACCCAGGGCACTCTGCGCCGCCCTCGTACCCAGTCACACTCTCCGCTGCCCTCGGACGCAGACACTCTGCGCCGCCCTCGGACGCAGACACTCTGCACCGCCCTCGGACAGGGCAATGGGTCCGTACACGCGCGCGTACGGACCGCGCGCACTGACCGACTGTGTGCTCCGACGTCAGCCGGTCATCGCCCGCACCCCCGCGGTCACCACCACCGCCGCGGCGACGACGAGCAGGAACGGAGCCCGCAGGATCAGTGCGACGGCTGCCGCGGCCAGGCCCGCCGCCTTCGCGTCCACGACCAGGACGCGCCCGTCTGCGAAGGTCTGCTGAGCCGTGAGGGCGGCGAGGAGGGCGACCGGCAGCAGGGCGGCGAGGCGCTGGACGAGCGGCCGCTCCAGCACGCCGGCGGGGACCAGCAGCCCGATGAGTTTGACGGCGTAGCAACCCACGGCGGTCGCGCCGATGGCGATCCAGATGTTCAACGGTCTTCCCTAGGTGCATCGTTGGCGGTCTTCACACTGCGGCGCCCCTCTACGTAGAGGACGGCGGGAGCCGCCAGAGCGGCCACCAGTACGGGAACTCCGGCGGGCAGCACGGGCAGCAGTGCGAGCCCCACAAGGACCGCGATACCCGCGGCCGCGCGCTCTGTGGTGGTCTTCAGCATGGGCGCGAGCAGCGCCAGGAAGACGGCGGGCCCGGCGGCGTCCAGCCCCCACGCGTCGGTGTCACCGATGGCCTCGGCTCCGATGGCGCCGAGCAGGGTGGTGAGGTTCCACAGCACGTACAGGGAGAGCCCGGTGACGGTGAAGCCGATGCGGACACTGCGTCGGGTGGGCTGAGCGAGCGCGACCGCCGTGGTCTCGTCGATGACCCACTGCGCGGCGAACGGACGCACCGCGCGCGGGAGGGCGAGCAATTGCGACAGGCGCAGCCCGTAGAAGGCGTTGCGCACCCCGAGGAAGAAGGCGCCCGCGGCCGCCGTGAGCGGGTTGCCCCCCGCCGCGAGCGCGCCCACGAGCGCGAACTGCGAGGCACCGGTGAACACCAGGAGGCTGAGCGCGCAGGTCTGCAGCAGCGTGAGCCCGCTGCCGGCCGAGGTTACCCCGAAGGCGAAACCGGACAGCCCGACGGCAACCCCGACCCCTAGGGCGTCGCGGACAACGGCGGCGTCGGGTTTTCCGACGTCTCCTCGGCGTCCGGCGTCTCCTCGGCGTCCGGCGTCTACTTGGCGTCCGCCGGCCGCACCGTGTCCGGCGTCTCCACCGCATCCGCCGCCTTCATCGCGTCCGCCGTCTCCACCGCATATGTCTGTGAGAGCTGTCTGTTCTGCCACGCCCTGGACGGTACGAGTAGTCCCCCTTCACCGTCTTGTACGTTCTTGCGCTCGCGCTGGTAGGCGCCCGGGGGCACGCCCACGATCCGGGTGAAGTGCCGATTGAGGTGCGGCTGGTCGGTGAACCCGACGGCGACGGCCGCCTCGGCAGGCACGGCGCCGGCGTCCAGGAGGCGGCGTGCCCGGCGTACGCGGGCGTCGGTCAGCCAGGTGTGGGGCGGCATTCCGTAGGCGTCCCGGAACGCGCGCAGCAGTGCGAACGAGCTGGTGCCGAGGTCGGCGGCGAGCCGCTCCAGAGTCGGGGGCTCGGCCATCCGCTCCTCCAGCACGGCACGCGCGCGTGCCGCGATGCGAGCTCCCGCGGTGCGCACGGCCCGCTGCGGCAGCGGGCCTCCGTTCAGGCGCAGCAGCCGGGTCACCGCCACGCGCAGCAGGGTGTCGGCGGCGAGCGCGTTGCCCTCCTCCGCGGCCCGCAGTACCTGGTGGACCAAGCCCGCCGCGTACGGGTCCTCGAGCACCGGACTGGCGAATCCGGGGGTGCCGCGGATCGTGGTCGTCTCGGCGGCGATCTCGGCCACCAGCTCCGGCGACGGGTACACGGCCCCGTACCGCCAGCCTTCGGGGACCCCGGCGCGACCGGTGTGCGGAGTGTCCGGGTTGACGAGTGCCAGGGCGCCGGGGCCCGCGTACTGATCGGCACCGCCGTGGTGGAAGACCTCGACACCGTCGGCGATGGCAGCGATGACGAAGTGCTCGTGGGTGTGCCGCACGAAGATCTTCTCGACGTAGCTGGCCCGCAACAGATCGACACCGGGCAGTTCCGCGTACTGCCAGTGTCGAGCCCGCTCCGCCGAAGCCGCCATGTCCCCATTTTGCGCCTGCGGCCGCAGGCACCTCACGGTCGGCGGCCGACCCCGCTCACGGCCTCGCTGCCACCAGCCACCCGTTCACGGCCACCGGCCACCGGCCACCGGCCAGTGCGAACCTCCGCGGCCGGGCCAAGGCTGCCTCCACGGTCTCCTCCCCGAGGCACCCCGCATCAGGCACTCCGCATCCCACCCCCCGTCGAATCGGCCGCCCGGCCCCCACCGCAACGACATTTGCGCAGGTCAGGGCCATTGTCAGTGGCTGGGTGCAGGATGGACGCATGGTCAGCTCCGCACATCGAGCCCTCGACGGCTTCTCCCCCGCGGCCCGCGGCTGGTTCACGGGGGCCTTCTCTGCGCCCACCGCGGCCCAGGCCGGGGCATGGGCGGCCATCGGTGCGGGCTCGGACGTCCTGGTCGTCGCCCCGACGGGTTCCGGCAAGACCCTGGCCGCGTTCCTCGCCGCGCTCGACCAGCTGGCCTCGACCCCGCCGCCGGCAGACCCCAAGAAGCGCTGCCGGGTGCTCTACGTATCACCACTGAAGGCTCTCGCGGTGGACGTCGAGCGGAATCTGCGCAGCCCGCTGACCGGCATCCGACAGGAGGCCGTGCGGCTCGGCATGCCCGAGCCGGAAGTGAAGGTGGGCATCCGCTCCGGCGACACCCCGGCCGCCGAGCGCCGAGCGCTGGCCACGCGCCCGCCGGACATTCTGATCACGACTCCCGAGTCACTGTTCCTGATGCTGACGTCGGCCACGCGCGACGCGCTGACGGGCATCGAGACGGTGATCCTGGACGAGGTGCACGCGGTAGCGGGCACCAAGCGCGGCGCCCATCTCGCGCTCACCCTGGAGCGACTCGACGAGCTGCTGCCCAAGCCCGCCCGCCGCATCGGCCTCTCCGCGACTGTCCGTCCGGTCGACGAGGTCGCGCGCTATCTGTCCCCCCGGCGCAAGGTGGAGATCGTCCAGCCGCCGTCCGGCAAGGAGTTCGACCTCTCCGTCGTCGTCCCGGTGGAGGACTTGGGCGAGTTGGGTGGCTCCCCGGTCGCCGATGGCAATGAGGGTGCCGAGAAGCCCTCCATCTGGCCTCATGTCGAGGAGCGGATCACCGACCTCGTCCAGTCCCACCGTTCGACGATCGTGTTCGCCAACTCGCGCCGTCTGGCGGAGCGCCTCTGCAACCGGCTCAACGAGATCGCGTACGAGCGGGCGACCGGCGAGGCCCTCGAAGAGGCCCACGCCCCGGCCCAGTTGATGGGCGGCTCGGGCGCGGCCCAGGGGGCTCCGCCCGTCATCGCCCGCGCCCACCACGGCTCCGTCTCCAAGGAGCAGCGGGCACTGGTCGAGGAGGACCTGAAGGCGGGCCGGCTGCCCGCGGTGGTCGCCACCTCCAGTCTCGAACTGGGCATCGACATGGGCGCGGTGGACCTCGTCGTCCAGGTGGAGTCACCGCCGTCCGTGGCCTCCGGGCTCCAGCGCGTGGGGCGCGCGGGGCACCAGGTGGGCGCGGTCTCCACGGGTGTCGTGTTCCCCAAGTACCGCGGCGACCTGGTCCAGGCGGCCGTGGTCACCGAGCGGATGCGCACCGGCTCCATCGAGTCCCTCCGGGTCCCCGCCAATCCCCTGGACGTGCTGGCCCAGCAGCTCGTCGCCATGACCGCACTCGACACCTGGCAGGTCGACGACCTGCTCGCCATGGTCCGCCGGGCGGCCCCCTTCGCGTCGCTCCCGGAGTCGGCGTTCACCGCCGTGCTCGACATGCTCGCGGGCCGCTATCCGTCCGACGCCTTCGCGGAGCTCAGGCCCCGCGTGGTGTGGGACCGCGTCGCCGGTACGGTCACCGGGCGCCCTGGTGCTCAGCGCCTCGCCGTCACCTCCGGGGGCACCATCCCCGACCGCGGACTATTCGGGGTCTTCCTGGCGGGGGCCGACCCCAAAAAGGGCGGCGGCCGGGTCGGCGAGCTCGACGAGGAGATGGTCTACGAGTCCCGCGTCGGCGACGTCTTCACGCTGGGCACCAGCTCCTGGCGCATCGAGGACATCACCCGCGACCGCGTCCTCGTCTCCCCCGCACCCGGCGTCCCCGGCCGGCTGCCCTTCTGGAAGGGCGACCAGCTCGGCCGCCCGCTCGAACTGGGGCGCGCGGTCGGCGCGTTCCTCCGCGAGGTCGGCTCCCTCCCGAAGGAGGACGCCCGGCTCCGACTGCTCGCCGCGGGCCTGGACGCCTGGGCCGCCGACAACGTGCTGTCGTATCTCGCCGAACAGCGCGAGGCGTGCGGGCACATCCCGGACGACCGGACCATCGTCGTCGAACGCTTCCGCGACGAGCTGGGCGACTGGCGAGTCGTCGTGCACTCCCCCTTCGGCGCCCAGGTCCACGCCCCCTGGGCCCTGGCACTGGGCGCCAAGCTCTCCGAGCGGTACGGCATGGACGCCCAGGTCATGCACGCCGACGACGGCATCGTGCTGCGCCTGCCCGACGCCGACCTGATGGGCCTGGATCTGCTCGACCAGACCCCCATGAAGGCGGGCACGGAGTACGACGCGGACCAGGCGCCGGTCGGCGCGGCGGACGTCGCCTTCGACAAGGGCGAGGTCGACCAGATCGTCACCGACCAGGTGGGCGGCTCGGCGCTGTTCGCCTCCCGTTTCCGTGAGTGCGCCGCCCGCGCGCTGCTGCTGCCGCGCCGCAACCCCGGCAAGCGCACTCCACTGTGGCAGCAGCGGCAGCGCGCCGCCCAACTGCTCCAGGTGGCCAGCGAGTTCGGCTCGTTCCCGATCGTCCTGGAGGCGGTCCGCGAATGCCTCCAGGACGTCTTCGACGTCCCTGGCCTCACGGAGCTGATGGGCGACATCGAATCCCGCAAGGTGCGCCTCGTCGAGGTCACCACACCGGAGCCTTCCCCCTTCGCCCGCTCGCTCCTCTTCGGATATGTCGCCCAGTTCCTGTACGAGGGCGACTCACCGCTCGCCGAGCGCCGCGCCGCCGCCCTGTCGCTCGACTCGCGGCTGCTGGCCGAGCTCCTCGGCCAGGCCGAGTTGCGCGAGCTCCTCGACGCCGATGTCCTGGCCGAGCTGGAGCGGGAGCTCCAGTGGCTCACGGAGGACCGTCGCGTCAAGGACACCGAAGGTGTCGCCGACCTGCTGCGCCTGCTTGGCCCGCTCACGGACGCAGAGCTGGCCGAGCGGGGCGCCGAGCCGCACTGGGCCCAGGAGCTGGCCGCCGCGCGCCGCGCCATCCGGGTCCGCATCGCCGGGGCCGACCACTGGGCGGCGATCGAGGACGCCGGCCGACTGCGCGACGCACTCGGTACGGCGCTCCCCGTCGGTGTCCCCGAGGCCTTCACCGAGCCGGTCAAGGACCCGCTCGGCGACCTTCTCGCACGGTACGCGCGCACCCACGGCCCGTTCACCTCCACGACGGCAGCCGCCCGCTTCGGTCTCGGTACGGCGGTCACCGACGGAGCGCTGCAGCGACTCGCCGCGAACGGCCGTGTCGTACAAGGAGAGTTCCATCCGGCGGGCATCGGCCAGGAGTGGTGCGACGCGGCGGTGCTGCGCCGACTGCGGCGCCGTTCGCTCGCGGCCCTGCGCCATGAGCTGGAGCCGGTGCCGCCCGCCGCGCTCGCGCAGTTCCTGCCGCAGTGGCAGCACGTGGGCAGCGGGCACGGGCTGCGCGGTATCGACGGACTGGTGCGCGCCATCGAGCAGTTGCAGGGCGCGTCCGTGCCCGCGTCCGCGCTGGAGAAGCTCGTTCTGCCGTCCCGGGTCGCCGGTTACGCCCCGGCCATGCTCGACGAGCTCACGGCCGCCGGGGAAGTCGTCTGGGCCGGTGCAGGAGCGCTGCCCGGCAAGGACGGCTGGGTCTCGCTGTATCTGGCGGACGCGGCCCCGCTGCTCCTGCCGGCTCCGCACCCTCTGGAGCTGACCGCGCTCCACCAGTCGATCCTGGACGCCCTCTCCGGGGGCTACGGCCTCTTCTTCCGCCAGATCGCCGACCAGGTGCGCGCCACCACGCATCCCGACGCCACCGATCCCCAACTGGCCGACGCCGTCTGGGACCTGGCCTGGTCCGGACGCCTCACGAACGACACACTCGCCCCGATGCGCTCCCTCCTGGGCTCGGGCCGTACGGCCGGTTCCACGGCGCACCGCGCCAAGCGTTCGGTCCCACGCGGGCGCTACGGCTCCCTGACCGGCGCCGCACGCCCCCAGTCCCGTACGGGCCCGCCAACCGTGGCAGGCCGCTGGTCGCTACTGCCCGAGCGCGAGCCCGACCCCACCGTGCGCGCCCATGCCCTGGCCCGCACCCTGCTCGACCGGCACGGCGTGGTGACCCGGGGCGCTGTCGCCGCGGAGGGCGTCGAGGGCGGCTTCTCGGCGGTGTACCGCATCCTGTCCGCCTTCGAGGACAGCGGCCAGGCGCGCCGCGGCTATGTGGTCGAAGGCCTCGGAGCCGCCCAGTTCGCGATGGACGGCGCGGTGGACCGCCTGCGCGCCGCGGCGAACGCGCGGGACCGGGGCGAGGCCCTGTCCGATCCGGACCTCACGAACGGATTCCCGGGCGCGCGGGGTTTCCCGGCCGACGGCGGCCGTACGAACGGCCGCCCAGGCAACCAGGGCCCAGGGCACGCCCACGGCTTCCCCGACGGATCCGGCTTCGGCAACGCCCACGGCTTCCCCGACCGCCCCGCCTTCGGCAACGCCCACGGCTTCCCCGACCGCCCCGCCTTCCCCGACGACGACGGCTTCGCGAGCGGCACCGGTTTCGCCGACGACCACGCCTTCACGGCCGACGACACGTTCGCGGCGGACTCCGCGTTCTCGGCCGAGCCCCCGGGCCCGGCCTTCCCGGGCAGCCCGGCCTTCTCGAACAACCGCGCCCGCAGGCGGGCGACCACCCAAGCGGTGGTCCTCGCGGCGGCCGACCCCGCCAACGCCTACGGCGCGGCCCTGCCGTGGCCCGACCCCCCGACGGAGGCCGGGCACAAGCCGGGCCGCAAGGCGGGCTCCCTGGTCGTGCTGGTCGACGGCGAGCTGACCCTGTACATGGAGCGCGGCGGCAAGACCCTGCTGGCCTGGCCCTCCGACCCGGACGGGTCGGTCACGGAGGACATACGCCTGCGCGCTGCCGCCGAGGCCCTCGCCGGGGCGGCCCGCGCGGGCTCCCTCGGCACGGTCACGGTGGAGCGCGTCAACGGCGCCTCCGCGCTGACATCCCCCTTGGGCACCCTCCTGGAGACGGCGGGCTTCATCGCGACGCCTCGCGGACTGCGCCTTCGCGCGTAAGCCCCGGGGCGGTGCACCATGACCCCTGCCGCACAACCCGTGCCACCCTTGAACCCATGCCCGAAGGAGACACCGTCTGGCAGGTCGCGAGGCGGCTGCACCTCGCCCTCGCGGGCAAGGTGCTGACCCGCTCCGACCTGCGGGTGCCCAAGTACGCCACCGCCGACCTGACCGGACGCGCAGTCCTGGACGTCACACCACGCGGCAAGCACCTGCTCACGCGCTTCGAGGGCGGAGTGACCCTGCATTCGCATCTGCGGATGGACGGCTCCTGGAAGGTGTACGCGAACGGCCAGCGCTGGAGCGGCGGCCCCACGCACCAGATCCGGGCCATCCTCGGCACTGTGGACCGTACGGCCGTCGGCTACCGGCTGCCCGTGCTGGAGCTGCTCCGCACCACCGACGAGCAGCGTGCGGTCGGCCATCTCGGCCCCGATCTCCTGGGCCCGGACTGGGACCCGGACCGGGCGCTGGAGAACCTCCTGCGCGACCCGGCCCGCCCGCTCGGCGAGGCCCTGCTCGACCAGCGCAATCTCGCCGGCATCGGCAACGTCTACAAGAGCGAACTCTGCTTCCTGCTCGGCGTCACCCCCTGGCTCCCCATCGGCGAGCTGCCCGCCGACCGCGCCGCCCAACTGCCCGCCCTCGCCAAGAAGCTCCTCGAAGTCAACCGCGACCGCCCAGCGCGCAGCACCACGGGCCGCCGCGACCAGAACCTCTTCGTCTACGGCCGCACACCGCGCCCCTGCCTGCGCTGCCGCACCCCGATCCGTTCGGCGGACCAGGGTGACGGTTCCCGCGAGCGCCCCACCTACTGGTGCCCGACGTGCCAAGGGGGGCCCACGCCGCCGGGTGCCGCCCGACCCCGTACAAGTCCCCGGCGTACGCCCAATTGACGACCCGTCAGAAACCCTCGTACCGTCCCTGCATGCCCCTCAAGGCGTACGACCTCACCGGACGCACCGCATTCGTCACCGGCGCCGCCAGCGGCATCGGCCGCGCATCCGCCGTTCTGCTCGCGGAGGCGGGCGCCACCGTCCACTGCGCGGACCGTGACGCGCAGGGCCTGCACGAGACGGCGACCCTGATCAAGGACCGGGGCGGCGCCGCCCACACCCACCCACTGGACGTCACCGACCGCGACCAGCTCCGACAGGCCGTCGCCTCCTGCGAACGCCTCGACGTCATGGCGGCGGTCGCCGGGATCATGCACAGCAGCCCGGTCCTGGAGACCCGCGACGAGGACCTCGACCGGGTGCTGAGCGTCAACTTCAAGGGGGTGCTGTACGCCTGCCAGGAAGCCGCCCGGCTCATGATCGCGAACAGTGTCCGCGGCAGCATCATCACGATGGCGTCGGGTGCCATAGACACCGGCGGCCCCGGCCTGTTCTGCTACAGCGCGGCGAAGGCGGCCGTCGTGCAGCTGACGAAGACCCTGGCGACCGAGGTCGGCCCGCACGGCATCCGCGTCAACGCGGTCGCGCCCGGCTGGATCCGTACGCCGATGACCAACCGCCACGGGGAGGCGCAGGCGCACACAGAGGCCTTCATGGCGCGGCTGTCACCGCTCGGCCGGGTCGGTGAACCCGAGGACATCGCCCACGCCGTGCTCCACCTGGCCTCGGACGCCTCGACGTTCACCACTGGCCAGATCCTCCGCCCCAATGGAGGCGTGGCGATGCCTTGGTAGCCCTGCCCCTCACCCACGCGCCACCGATCCCACCCATGCGCCCCGTATGCCCGGGCGCTGCCGCTGCGCTCCCCCGAGCCCCCGGCACACCTGCGCGCAGTACCCCCGGGGGCCGTCCAATTCTGACCGCCCTCTCTTCCGCCACGGCCGGCCATGCGCCCCCACCCCCTACTCCGCGCCCCGCGCACGCCCCCTGCGCTCCGCCCGCCGCCGCCGGGACTCCTGCCAGGACACGCGCCACCGACCCGACCCGGTGACCCCCACCGCCCGGGCCTTCGGCACGCAGTGCACCGGCAGCAGGCTCAGCCCCCATCCCCCGGCCGCGACCGCCCCCTCCAGCACCCCGGCATCAGGCACCAGCGCGAGCCGGAGCACACCCCACCACCACAGCGCGCCGAACCCAAGTGCGGCCCCCCAGCGCACTATCCGCCCTGCCATGGTGCCCACCTCCAGCCCGACGCTAGACCGCGACCTCACACCCCGGCAGGGCGCACCAGCGGCACACAGGCGCATCCCGGGCAGCACCCGAGGGCGGTCACCCGTTCTCCGCCTGGAACATCCAGTGGTGCTTCTCGAGGTCGGCCGTGATCCCGATGAAGATGTCCTGGCTCACCGGATCCGGGGCCGCGGTCGTCGCCACCCGCTCCCGCATCCGCGCGATCACCGCACCCAGGGCGTCCACGAGCGTCTTCACGGCGTCGGTGTCCTTGATCCAGCCCTCGGGCGTCGCGCCGATGCCGCTCTTGGTGGCCACGGTCGCGGCCCGGCCGTCCGGCGAGACACCCAGAGTCGAGGCACGCTCCGCCACGGTGTCGGAATGCAGCCGCGCACTGTCCACGACCTCGTCGAGTTGGAGATGGATGGAGCGGAAGCGCGGTCCCACCACGTTCCAGTGGACCTGCTTCGCCACGAGGGAGAGGTCCAACAGGTCGACCAGCGCCCCCTGCAACGCGTCGGCCACGGTCTTCAGGTCCACGTCGGACAAGGGGCTCTTCACGACGTACATCCGTATCCTCCGATGATGACGATCGCGACCATGACGATGATCGCGACGTACGAGTCAATGACGGAACAACCGGCAACGCGTCGGCCGGCCCCCGCCCTGCCCTCCACCATGGCCGCCACACCGGATACCGGCAAACGGACCCATACAGGACACCCGTGCAACGCGAAGCCCCGGCCGCGCCTCTCCGGTTTTCCCGGAGAAGCCCCGACCGGGGCTTCGCATACGCATTCTCAGCTCATGAGCGCGAGCCCGTGAGCGTCAGGCGGCGACGACGTCGACCGCCTCGGTAGGCGCCTTGATCGTGACCCGTTCCGGTGGCACACCGGTCACCGATACGGAATTGAGCATCGGGCGACGCACCGGTGCGGGCACCGGTTCGGTGGCCGCAGCCGACTGTGCCAGCTCGGCGAGGGCGAGCTCGTCGCTCACTTCCCGCATGAGCTCGGACATCCGTACGTCCAGCGCGTCGCAGATCGCGGAGAGCAGCTCGGAGGATGCCTCCTTCTGCCCCCGCTCCACCTCGGAGAGATAGCCGAGTGAAACTCGGGCGGACGAGGAGACTTCGCGCAGAGTACGGCCCTGGCGCTGGCGCTGCCGACGCAGCACGTCACCCAGCAGGCGACGGAGCAGAATCATCGGTGGCTCCCTCCTCGGACCGCGTAGCCGCATCCTTCACGCCCCACCGTACCGCCTCGCGCCGCGGCCGTGCGGGGAGCGATGTCGTGTTCACTCAGGGCTGCAAACATCAAAACCCCCCGTTCTGTTCCGTATCCTGTGCCCGCTCATTCCCGGTCTGTTCGCCCGCAAGCCCCTTCAGGAGCAGCGCGAGTACGCTCCGTACACTCTCCCTACGGATTTCCGCCCGGTCGCCGTTCAACCTCAGCGGTATCACTTTCCCGCCACCGGCGGCATTAAAAGATGATTGCGTCGGCCCGTCGACGGCTACGAAGACCGTCCCCACGGGCTGTCCGTCCTGGGGCTCGGGACCGGCGACGCCCGTGGTCGCGATCCCCCAGTCCGCGCCGAGAGCCTTGCGCACACCGACCGCCATCTGGGCCGCGACCTGCGGATCCACCGCGCCGCGCTCGGCCAGCAGAGTGGCGTCGACGCCGAGCAGCTCATGCTTGAGCTCAGTGGCGTAAGCGGTCACGGAGCCCCGGAAGACCTTGGAGGCACCCGGAACCGCGGTGATCTCCGCGGCCACCAGACCACCGGTGAGCGACTCGGCGACAGCGAGCGTCTCGCCCCTCACCGTGAGTAGTCGCACCACTTCAGTGGCCACGGAGCTCACCGCTCCGCCTCCTCGGCCGCCGCCTTGCGCTCCGCGATTCCCTGCCTGCGCAGCACAATGGCCTGTCTCACATAGTCGAGCCCGGTGACCACGGTCAGGACGACCGCCACGGCCATCACCCAGAACCTCAGAGTGGCCAGCCAACCCGTCAGTGCCAGCACGTACATCCCGACCGCCGTGCCCTGGGCCAGCGTCTTCATCTTGCCGCCGCGGCTCGCCGGGATGACCCCGTAACGGATCACCAGGAAGCGAAGCAGCGTGATCCCGAGCTCCCGCCCGAGGATCACGCCCGTCACCCACCAGGGCAGATCTCCGAGGTACGACAGACAGATCAGGGCCGCTCCCATGATCGCCTTGTCGGCGATGGGGTCGGCGATCTTCCCGAAGTCGGTGACCAGGTTGTACGTGCGCGCCAGATGGCCGTCGAAGATGTCGGTGATCATGGCGACGGCGAAGGCCGCCCAGGCCCATGCGCGCATCGCGGGGTCGTACCCGCCGTCGGCCAGCATCAGCGCCACGAAGCCCGGCACGAGGACGAGCCGGATCATGGTCAGGATGTTGGCGATGTTCCAGAGGCTGGCCTGGTTGACGGCCGCAGCGCCCAGCTTCCCGCCCCGCGCCGGCTTCGCGCCCCCCGGAGCACCGGATGCACCGGGAGCGCCCGCCGCACCTTTCGCGCTGGGGGAGCCGCCCGCCGCGGATGCCGGGACTCCGGTCATCTGGCCGCCTCCTCAGTACACGGGAGCGAGCCCAGGAGCGGCTCTGCCACCAGGTCGACACCTTCCGTACCGACCACCTTGGCCTCGACGATACGGCCGACGGTCAGCCCGTCGCCGCTCGTGAACAGCACCTGGCCGTCCGTCTCGGGCGCCTGGTGGGCGGCGCGGCCGACCGCGCCCTCCTCGTCGTCGATCGACTCGACGAGCACGTGCACCGTCTCGCCGACGCGCTCCTCGGCGCGCTGCGCGACCAGCTCCTCGGCGAGCCTGGACACGCGTGCGAGGCGCTCGGCGACGATGTCCTCGTCGAGCTTGTTCTCGTAGGTCGCCGCCTCGGTGCCCTCCTCGTCGGAGTACCCGAAGACGCCGATCGCGTCGAGGCGCGCACCTGTGAGGAAGCGCTCCAGCTCCGCGAGATCGGCCTCGGACTCGCCGGGGAAGCCCACGATGAAGTTGGACCGGACGCCGGCCTGCGGGGCCTTGGCACGGATGGTGTCGAGCAGCTCCAGGAAGCGATCGGTGTCGCCGAAGCGCCGCATGGAGCGCAGCACGTCGGGCGCGGAGTGCTGGAAGGACAGGTCGAAGTACGGCGCGATGTTCGGCGTCGAGGTCAGGACGTCGATGAGTCCGGGGCGCATCTCGGCCGGCTGCAGATAGCTGACCCGCACGCGCTCGACGCCGTCGATCTCGGCGAGCTCGGGCAGCAGGGTCTCCAGGAGGCGGATGTCGCCCAGGTCCTTGCCGTACGAGGTGTTGTTCTCGGAGACCAGCATGATCTCCTTGACGCCCTGCTCGGCGAGCCAGCGGGTCTCGTTCAGTACGTCACTGGGGCGGCGCGAGATGAACGAGCCGCGGAAGGACGGGATGGCGCAGAAGGAGCAGCGCCGGTCACAGCCCGAGGCGAGCTTCACCGAGGCCACGGGCGAGCCGTCGAGGCGGCGCCGCAGGGGCGCGCGGGGGCCGGACACCGGGGCCACGCCCTCGGGGAGGTCCGAGGGGGCGCCGTGGCCGGGAAGGGCCACTTCCTCGCCGGCGCTCTGCCGCTCGGCCGGGCTGATCGGCAGCAGCTTGCGCCGGTCGCGCGGGGTGTGGGAGGCGTGGATGCCGCCGTTCAGAATGGTCTGGAGGCGGTCGGAGATGTCGGCGTAGTCGTCGAAGCCGAGCACGCCGTCGGCCTCGGGCAGCGCCTCGGCGAGCTCCTTGCCGTACCGCTCGGCCATGCAGCCCACCGCCACGACGGCCTGGGTTCTGCCATGTCCCTTGAGGTCATTGGCTTCGAGCAGGGCGTCGACGGAGTCCTTCTTGGCGGCCTCGACGAAGCCACAGGTGTTGACGACGGCGACGTCCGCTTCCTCGGCGTCCTCCACGAGTTGCCAGCCGTCCGCCTCCAAGCGGCCTGCGAGCTCCTCCGAGTCCACCTCGTTACGGGCGCAGCCAAGGGTGACGAGTGCGACGGTACGGCGTTCAGGCATGGGCTCAAGACTACTTTGTCTCACTGACAGCCCACGTCGACGGGGTTGGCCGATCTTGGCCAACCCCGTACCGGCATACCCCTTGGGACCGTTATCCGACCTGGGGGTCGCCCTTTGTATACGTGAGGCGCTCGACCGCGCCGGGCTGGAAATCGTCCTCGATCTTCTTGCCGTTCACGTACAGCTGGATGGCGCCGGCGTCACCGAGGATGAGGTTGATCTTCGAGCTGTCCTGGAAGGTCTTGGACTCGCCCTGCTTCAGCAGCCCGTCGAAGAGCATGCGGCCGTTGTGGTCCTTGGCGGAGATCCAGCTGCGTCCGTCCGCGGCGCTGACCTGCACGGTCACCTTGTCCTGCGGGGCGGCCGCGATGGCGCTGTCGGACGGGTCCGGCTTCGGGTCGGCGGGCTTGGTCTCGGTCGGCTTGGTCACGGGCTTGCTGGTGGTCGGCGTGGACCCCTCGGCGACCTGCGTCTTCGTGTTGTCCCCGCTGTCGCTGCCCTTGACCACGGTGAACCCGACGAAGCCGATCACCGCGACGATCGCGGCGACCATGGCGGCGGTCCAGTTCGGCCCGCGCCGCTCCGGACGGATCCGTTCCGCCTCGAAGAGCGGGGCGGCCGGCGTCGGTGCGGGGCGCCCGCCGTGCTCGGCGTCGTAGTGGGCGAGCAGCGGGGCCGGATCGAGGCGCACGGCGCGTGCCAGGGTCCGGATGTGACCGCGCGCGTAGACGTCGCCGCCGCAGGGGGCGAAGTCGTCCTGCTCGATCGCGTGGACGATGGCGATGCGGACCCGGGTGGCGTTGCTGACGTCGTCGAGGGTCAGCCCAGCCTCGATGCGTGCCTGCCGCAGGGCACAGCCGATCGAAAGCTGCTCGGCCGCGCGGTCGTCTTCGAACGGACGCTCGTCTTCAGGGGAGTTGCCGTCAGGGGAGTTGCCGATGGACACGGGGGCGCCTTTCGAGCGTGTAGCCACCTGTGCTGGAGGTTCAGTCTAGGGGGGGTACGAAAGGGTGGGGCAACCGGGCGGTAGCACTTTGTACGCCATCAGAATGGCCGGTCATTCTGATGCTGGGACATGTACGTGTCCCCTCGCTCAACTTGACGTACGACGGAGGGAAACGGTTGCCCGCCGATCACTTACGGGTGAGTCACGTTCGATTACATATTGCCCTCGACCCACCCGTGGCGTGACCGACCTGTCCCGTTTTCCTTACGCTTCAGCTTCCCCACGAATCACGGCGAGCACTCCATCCAGTTCGTCGGCCTTCACAAGAACGTCACGTGCCTTGGAGCCCTCGCTGGGGCCGACGATGCCGCGGGACTCCATGAGGTCCATCAGCCGTCCGGCCTTGGCGAATCCGACGCGCAGCTTGCGCTGGAGCATCGAGGTGGACCCGAACTGGGAGGTGACGACCAGCTCGGCGGCGGCGCACAGCAGATCGAGGTCGTCACCGATGTCCTCGTCGATCTCCTTCTTCTGCTTGGTGCCCACGGTGACGTCGTCCCGGAAGACCGGCGCCATCTGGTCCTTGCAGTGCTGGACGATCGCCGCGACCTCGTCCTCGGTGACGAAGGCGCCCTGCATACGGGTGGGCTTGTTGGCCCCCATCGGGAGGAAGAGCCCGTCGCCCTTGCCGATCAGCTTCTCGGCGCCCGGCTGGTCGAGGATGACCCGGCTGTCGGCGAGGGAGGAGGTGGCGAACGCGAGCCTGGAGGGCACGTTCGCCTTGATCAGACCGGTGACGACGTCGACGGAGGGCCGCTGCGTGGCAAGAACCAGATGGATGCCGGCCGCGCGCGCGAGCTGCGTGATGCGCACGATCGCGTCCTCGACGTCGCGCGGCGCGACCATCATCAGGTCCGCCAGCTCGTCGACGATCACCAGCAGGTACGGGTACGGCGAAAGCTCACGCTCACTGCCCTCGGGCAGCTTCACCTTGCCGTTCCTGATGGCCTCGTTGAAGTCGTCGATGTGCCGGTACCCGAACGCCGCCAGGTCGTCGTAACGGAGATCCATCTCCCGTACGACCCACTGCAGCGCCTCGGCAGCCCGCTTCGGGTTGGTGATGATCGGCGTGATCAGGTGCGGGATGCCCTCGTAGGCGGTCAGCTCGACACGCTTGGGGTCGACGAGGACCATGCGGACGTCCTCGGGGGTCGCGCGGACCATGACGGACGTAATCAGGCAGTTGATGCACGACGATTTACCGGAACCAGTGGCTCCGGCGACGAGTACGTGCGGCATCTTCGCGAGGTTGGCCATCACATAGCCGCCCTCGACGTCCTTCCCGAGCGCGACCAGCATCGGGTGGTCGTCCTCGGCGGCGTCCGCGAGCCGCAGCACGTCGCCGAGGTTGACCATCTCGCGGTCGGTGTTCGGGATCTCGATGCCGACCGCCGACTTGCCGGGGATCGGGCTGATGATCCGCACGTCGGGGCTGGCGACGGCGTACGCGATGTTCTTGGTGAGCGCCGTGATCCGCTCGACCTTCACGGCGGGGCCGAGCTCGACCTCGTAGCGCGTGACCGTCGGACCGCGTGTGAAGCCGGTGACGGCGGCATCGACCTTGAACTCCATGAAGACGTTCTGGAGCGAGGCGACCACAGCGTCGTTGGCGGCGCTGCGCGTCTTGCCGGGGCCGCCGCGCTCCAGCAGGTCGAGCGACGGCAGGGAGTAGGTGATGTCGCCGGAGAGCTGGAGCTGCTCGGCGCGCGGGGGGAGCTCGCGCGGCTCGTCGGGCGCGGCCTTGGTGAGGTCGGGCACAGCGGTCTCGACCGGCAGGGCCTCCTGCTTGGGCTTGGCGCTCTTGGAGCGCGCGGCCGGTACCGGCGTCGTCTCCTCGTACCCGTCGCGCTCCACGGAGACGCCCTGTGTCAGATCGGCGACCAGCGGCGAGGGCGGCATGCCGTGCAGGACAGCACCGTCGAGCGCGGCAGCGGCGGCCGCGGCGACGTCCACCGCGTCCATCTGCCGATGCATGTCGGGTTGCTGCACCGCGGGCCGCCTGGGGCGGCTCCGGCGCTTGGTGAGCGCCTCCTGCTCGGCACCGTCGGGGTCGTACGCCTCAGGGGCGCGCGAGCGCCTCCGGGAGCGCGCGGGGAGCCCGTCGCGCCACTGCTCGTCATAACGCTCGTCGTCCTCGCTGAACTCGTCCTCGTCGACATCGGCATGGACGATGCCCAGCTTCTGCCCCAGGAGCCGCAGCCGCTGCGGAATCGCGTTGACCGGGGTCGCCGTGACGACCAGCAGCCCGAAGATCGTGAGCAGTACGAGAAGCGGTACGGCCAGGACGTCGCCCATCGCGTACGTCAGCGGGGTGGACGCGCCCCAGCCGATGAGTCCCCCGGCGTCCCTTATCGCCTGCATGCCGTCGCTGCGCGCGGGCGCCCCGCAAGCGATGTGGACCTGGCCGAGCACGCCGATCACGAGCGCGGACAGGCCGATCACGATGCGGCCGTTGGCCTCGGGCTTCTCGGGGTGCCGGATGAGCCGGACCGCGATGACGCCGAGCAGTATCGGGACGAGCAGGTCGAGGCGGCCGAAGGCGCCGGTCACCAGCATCTCGACCAGGTCACCCACCGGGCCCCGCAGATTGGACCACGTACCCGCCGCGACGATCAGCGCGAGGCCGAGCAGCAGGAGCGCGAGACCGTCCTTGCGGTGCGCCGGGTCGAGTCCCTTCGCGCCCCGCCCTATGCCACGGAACATCGCTCCGACGGCGTGCGCGATGCCCAGCCACACGGCGCGTACAAGTTTGTACACGCCCGAGGTCGGGTTGGGCGCCGGCGCGGGAGCGGCCTTCTTCGCCGCGGCCTTCTTGGCGGGCGCCTTCTTGGCGACTGCCTTTTTCGCGGGGGCCTTCTTCGCCGGAGCCTTCGTCGGAGCGGCCGCCTTCTTCGCGGGCGGCTTCTTGGCTGCGGACTGACGTGAGGCCATGTGTGTGAGGTTACCGGTGGAGACGACAGCGGACACGTGTGCCCAGTGCTTCACCCGTTCGTGTCGCCCTTGCCGAGGATGGAAACTGACGTCAGCTCATACGGGACGCAGAGCTCGATGGCACTCAGTTCCGCCACTGCGGCGCCCAGTTCTGCTGGAGCGGCACTCACTTCTGCTGGAACACCACTCAGTTCCGCTGAAGCAGCGCTCAGTTCTGCGACGGCACCGAAGGTGCGCCGCTCCCCGTGCCCGGCTCCAGCGCGTCCAGCGCCCTGCGCAACCCCGTGAGTTTGCGTTCGAGATGGGCCGCGGTCGCCACCGCCGCCGCGTCGGCCGAGTCGTCGTCGAGCTGCTTGGACAGCGCCTCGGCCTGCTCCTCAACGGCCGCGAGCCGCGCGGAGAGTTCGGCGAGGAGTCCGGCGGGCTCCTTGGCGTCGCCGAGCGCCGCCTTGCCGCCGCCCTCCAGCTGGAGCCGCAGCAGGGCCGCCTGCTCCCGGAGTTGGCAGTTCTTCATGTAGAGCTCGACGAAGACGGAGACCTTCGCGCGCAGCACCCATGGGTCGAAGGGCTTGGAGATGTAGTCCACCGCACCCGCCGCGTACCCCCGGAAGGTGTGGTGCGGGCCGTGGTTGATCGCGGTGAGGAAGATGATCGGGATGTCCCGGGTCCGTTCTCGCCGCTTGATGTGCGCGGCGGTTTCGAAACCGTCCATGCCCGGCATCTGGACGTCCAGCAGAATGACCGCGAAGTCGTCCGTGAGCAGTGCTTTGAGCGCTTCCTCCCCAGACGATGCCCGCACCAGTGTCTGATCGAGCGCGGAGAGAATCGCCTCCAGCGCCAACAGATTCTCCGGCCGGTCATCGACCAGGAGGATCTTGGCCTTCTGCACCATGGCCCGCCCTCCTCGCCCCGGCATGGGGCCTCCCCTGTCCGCAGGACTTGGGGAAGCACCGGGCGCCGCCCCAGGGGACGACTCCCTTGCGCCGCCCGTCCTTGTGCCGGTCATGGTAGCCGCACCCCGCCTGTCGCCACACCCTGTCACCGCGATGTCACTGTGCACGTAGCAGAAACGTAGCGGGAGACCAGAAGGTTCCCCGAATCCCGCACTTCTACACGGCTTCGGCCACAGTCAGTTATCCGACGTCGGGCCCGCCGCGCCACCGGTTCGGCGCGCACGCCCGGCGCTCCGGTCGCCGACACCGCGTGGCGACCGGGCTCGCCGGACATGAGTCCGTCACTCCGCACGCATCCACTGCTCCATCACGGAGAGCAGGTGATCGGGATCGACCGGTTTCGTCACGTAGTCGGAGGCACCCGACTCGATGGCCTTCTCCCGGTCGCCCTTCATCGCCTTCGCCGTGAGCGCGATGATCGGCAGCCCGGCGAACTGCGGCATCCGGCGAATCGCCGTCGTCGTGGCATAACCGTCCATCTCGGGCATCATGATGTCCATCAGGACAACCGTCACATCATCATGCTGCTCCAGGACTTCGATGCCCTCGCGGCCGTTCTCGGCGTACAGCACCGAAAGCCCGTGCTGCTCGAGGACGCTGGTGAGCGCGAACACATTGCGGATGTCGTCGTCGACGATCAGCACCTTCTCGCCCTCGAACCGGATGCCACGGCGCGGCTGCGGCTCCGCGTCCTGCCGGCCCGCGGCCGCCCACTGCTCCTGAGCCGTCCCCACGGTGCCGTTCGGCTGCCCCGGCAGGGCGCCGCGCGGCTCGACGGCGGACACCGCCCTGCGGCGCCTCCTGAAGAGCGCGGCGGGCCCGTTCTGCGTCTCCCGGTACGACTTCACCTCGGCCGGCGTCTCGATGTCGGCTCCGGCCAGCTCCGCCTCGGAGGCCAGCAGCTCCCCGGCCTCCAGCGCCGGCGCGAGCTGCCCGTAACCCTGCGGCGGCAGTTCGCTCGGGTGCAGCGGCAAATACAGCGTGAACGTCGAGCCGCGCCCCGGCTCGCTCTGCGCATGGATCTCACCGCCCAGCAGCCGCGCGATCTCCCGCGAGATGGACAGCCCCAGACCCGTACCGCCGTACTTCCGGCTCGTCGTGCCGTCCGCCTGCTTGAAGGCCTCGAAAATGACCCGCATCTTGCTGGCCGCGATCCCGATGCCGGTGTCCGTCACGGAGAACGCGATCAGATCGGCGTCCGCGTCCCGCAGCGAACCGGACTCCAGAAGCTGCTCCCGGATGGCCACCGGAACGTCCGCCCCGGCGGGCCGGATCACCAATTCGACCGCTCCGGAGTCGGTGAACTTCACCGCGTTGGACAGCAGGTTGCGCAGCACCTGGAGCAGCCGCTGTTCGTCGGTGTGCAGCGTGGCGGGCAGTTCCGGCGAGACCCGTACGGAGAAGTCGAGACCCTTCTCCGCGGTCAGCGGGCGGAAAGTGGCCTCTACGTAGTCGACCAGTTGGACCAGCGCGATACGGGTCGGCGACACGTCCATCTTGCCCGCCTCGACCTTCGACAGGTCGAGGATGTCGTTGATCAGCTGGAGCAGGTCGGAGCCCGCGCCGTGGATGGTCTCGGCGAACTCGACCTGCTTGGGAGTGAGGTTCGAGTCGGCGTTGTCGGCGAGCAACTTGGCGAGAATCAGCAGCGAGTTGAGCGGTGTACGGAGCTCGTGCGACATGTTCGCCAGGAACTCGCTCTTGTAGCGCATGGAGACCGCGA
The DNA here is from genome assembly GCF_055566975.1 of Streptomyces sp. NPDC027189. Lineage (NCBI taxonomy): Bacteria > Bacillati > Actinomycetota > Actinomycetes > Kitasatosporales > Streptomycetaceae > Streptomyces > Streptomyces sp. NPDC027189. The sequence goes on along the minus strand of NZ_JBVHRI010000049.1, from coordinate 8,219 downwards.
GCTGTTCGGCGCGCTCCTCCAGGACCTGCCGGGCCTCTTCGATCTCGGTGTTCTTGACCTCGATGTCGCGGTTCTGCTGGGCCAACAGCTCCGCCTTCTCCTCCAGTTCGGCGTTCGAGTCCTGGAGGGCCTTCTGCCGGTTCTCCAACTCGGCGGAGCGCTCGCGGAGTTGCTCGGTGAGCTCCTGCGACTGCTTGAGCAGCACCTCGGTCTTGGTGTTGACGGAGATGGTGTTCACGCTCGTGGCGATCATCTCGGCGATCTGGTTCAGGAAGTCCTTCTGGATCTGCGTGAACGGCGTGAAGGACGCCAGCTCGATGACGCCGAGCACGGTCCCTTCGAAGAGCACCGGAAGCACGATCACCTGCGCCGGGGGCGCCTCGCCGAGCCCGGAGGAGATCTTCAGATAGCCGCTCGGCGCGTTCTCCACGAGGATCGTGCGCTTCTCCTGGGCCGCCGTCCCGATCAGCGCCTCACCGGGCCGGAAGGACGTCGGCATGGAGCCCATCGAGTAGCCGTACGACCCGAGCATGCGCAGCTCGTACGCCTCCTCGTCGCTGCCCGCCTCCGTGCCGTCGACCAGCGGCATGGAGAGGAAGAACGCACCGTGCTGCGCGGAGACGACCGGCGTCAGCTCGCTCATGATCAGCGAGGCCACGTCGTCGAGGTCGCGCCGCCCCTGCATCAGCGCCGAGATACGGGCGAGGTTGCCCTTGAGCCAGTCCTGCTCCTTGTTGGCGATGGTGGTGTCACGCAGGTTGGCGATCATCTTGTTGATGTAGTCCTGAAGTTCCTGGATCTCGCCGGAGGCGTCCACGTCGATCTTCAGGTTCAGGTCGCCGCGGGTCACCGCGGTCGCCACGCGCGCGATGGCACGCACCTGCCGGGTCAGGTTCCCGGCCATCTCGTTCACCGACTCGGTGAGGTCGCGCCAGGTGCCGTCGACGTCGCGTACGCGCGCCTGGCCGCCCAACTGCCCCTCGGTGCCCACCTCGCGGGCCACTCGGGTGACCTCCTCGGCGAAGGACGACAGCTGGTCGACCATCGTGTTGATGGTGGTCTTCAGCTCCAGGATCTCGCCGCGGGCATCGATGTCGATCTTCTTGGTCAGGTCGCCCTTCGCGATGGCCGTGGTGACCATCGCGATGTTGCGCACCTGGCCGGTCAGGTTGGACGCCATCCCGTTCACGGACTCGGTGAGGTCCTTCCACGTACCGGACACGCCCGGCACGCGCGCCTGCCCGCCGAGGATGCCGTCCGTGCCCACCTCGCGGGCCACCCGGGTGACCTGGTCGGCGAACGAACTCAGCGTCTTCACCATCGTGTTGACGGTGTCGGCGAGCTGAGCGACCTCGCCGCTCGCCTCGACCGTCACCTTCTTGGTGAGGTCGCCGTTGGCCACCGCCGTCGCGACCTGCGAGATGTTCCGCACCTGGTTGGTCAGGTTGTTGGCCATCACGTTGACGTTGTCGCTCAGGTCCTTCCAGATGCCCGTGACACCCGGCACCCGCGCCTGACCGCCCAGGTTGCCCTCTGTGCCCACCTCGCGGGCCACGCGGGTCACCTGCTCGGCGAAGTTGGACAGCTGGTCGACCATCGTGTTGACGGTGGTGACGAGTTCGAGGATCTCGCCCTTGGCGTCGACGGTGATCTTCTTCGACAGGTCGCCCTTCGCGACCGCCGTCGTGACCTCGGCGATGTTGCGCACCTGAATGGTCAGGTTGTTCGCCATGAAGTTCACGGACTGGGTGAGGTCCTTCCAGGTGCCGGAGACACCCTGCACCTCGGCCTGCCCGCCGAGCATGCCCTCCGTGCCCACCTCGCGGGCCACCCGCGTGACCTGCTCGGCGAAGTTCGAGAGCTGGTCCACCATCGTGTTGAGGGTGTTCTTCAGCTCCAGGATCTCGCCGCGCGCGTCCACGTCGATCTTCTGCGACAGGTCACCCCGCGCCACCGCGGTCGCGACCTGCGCGATGTTCCGCACCTGGGCGGTGAGGTTGCCGGCCATGCCGTTCACGGAGTCGGTCAGATCGCGCCACACACCTGCGACGCCGGGCACCTGCGCCTGACCGCCGAGGCGGCCCTCCGTACCCACCTCGCGAGCGACCCTGGTCACCTGGTCGGCGAAGGCGGAGAGCTGGTCGACCATCGTGTTGATGGTGTTCTTCAGCTCCAGGATCTCGCCGCGCGCGTCCACGTCGATCTTCTGCGACAGGTCACCCCGGGCCACCGCCGTCGTGACCTGCGCGATCTGCCGCACCTGCGAAGTCAGGTTCCCCGCCATGAAGTTGACGGAGTCGGTGAGTTCCTTCCACGTACCGGACACACCGTCCACGCGGGCCTGACCGCCGAGGCGGCCCTCCGTACCCACGTCACGGGCCATCCGTGTCACCTGGTCCGCGAACGAGGAGAGCTGGTCCACCATCGTGTTCACGGTGTTCTTCAGCTGGAGCATCTCGCCGGAGACATCGACCGTGACCTTCTGCGACAGATCGCCGTTGGCGACCGCCGTCGTCACCTGCGCGATGTTGCGCACCTGTCCGGTGAGGTTCCGGAACGCCGTGTTGACGGAGTCCGTCAGGTCCTTCCACGTCCCCGCCGCACCCGGCACCTGTGCCTGGCCGCCCAGTTCGCCCTCGACACCGACCTCCCGCGCCACGCGCGTGACCTCGGCACCGAACGCCGACAGCTGGTCGACCATCGTGTTGACGGTGTTCTTCAGCTCCAGCATCTCGCCGGCGACATCGACGGTGACCTTCTGGGAGAGGTCACCGTTGGCCACGGCCGTGGTCACCGCGGCGATGTCGCGCACCTGGGTCGTGAGGTTCCGGAACACCGTGTTGACGGAATCCGTCAGGTCCTTCCACGTCCCCGCCGCACCCGGCACATTCGCCTGGCCGCCGAGCCGCCCCTCCCCGCCGACCTCGTTGGCCACCCGCGTGACCTCGTCCGCGAACGTCCGCAGCGTCTCGGTCATCTGGTTGATCGTCTCGGCGAGCTGCGCGACCTCACCGCGTGCGGACACCGTCACCTTCCGCGACAAGTCACCGCTGGCGACCGCCGTCGTCACCTCCGCGATCCCACGCACCTGGGCCGTGAGGTTTCCGGCCATGAGGTTCACCGAATCGGTGAGGTCCTTCCACACGCCGGCCACACCGGGCACCTGCGCCTGTCCGCCCAGCTCGCCCTCGGTGCCCACCTCGCGCGCGACTCGCGTCACCTCGGAGGAGAAGGAGGACAACTGGTCCACCATCGTGTTGACGGTGTTCTTGAGCTCCAGCATCTCGCCGGCCACGTGAACCGTGACCTTCCGGGACAAGTCACCCTTGGCGACCGCCGTCGTCACGAGAGCGATGTCACGCACCTGAGCCGTCAGCCGGTACGCCATGGTGTTGACCGAATCCGTGAGGTCCTTCCACGAACCGGACATCCCGCGCACCCGCGCCTGCCCGCCCAACTTGCCCTCGGTGCCCACCTCGCTGGCCACCCGCGTGACCTCGTCGGTGAACGTCGACAGCTGGTCGACCAGATTGTTGACCGTCCGCCCGACTTTGAGGAACTCACCGCGCAGCGGATGCCCGTTGCCGTCGGCCGCCTGCGCCCGCAGCTCCATGCGGGGCGACAGGTCGCCCTCCGCGACCGCGGACAGCACCCGGCCGACCTCGGAGACAGGCCGTACGAGATCGTCGACGAGCGCGTTCGAGGCGTCGATGGCCGCCGCCCACGAGCCCTCGCAGGCGCCGGTCTCCAGCCGCTCCGTGAGTTTTCCCTCACGCCCCACCATGCGACGTACGCGCGACAACTCACCCGTGAGGTGCAAATTACGGTCGGCCACTTCATTGAAGACGGCCGCGATCTCGGACATCACTCCGTCGCCGGAGACCGTGAGCCGCTTGCGGAAGTTGCCGTCCCGCATCGACACCAGGGCGGCCAGCAGCCGGTTCAGGGCCGCCGTGTCCACCTCGGTGGTGCCATTGCGCGGTGTGCGCTCGTTGTTCAGGGACTGTCCGCCTTTCGCGCGCGTCTTAGTGCCCCGCGTCGCTGCGCCAGACTCCACTGTGTCCCTCCCGCAAGGGTCGACCGTTACTGCTCGGCGTACTCGGGTACTTCTGCTCGGCGTGCTGGAAGGCACTCAGCCTGCCCGGACCGTCTCTTGGAGCCTGCCCAGTGTTTCACCCTGGCTGAACCAGGCCATAACAGTTCGGCAGCTTCGCACATCGTCCGCACACCCTCCGGACGGAAACACAGGCGACCGGCATCCGCATGGACGGCGAAGGTAAGTAACCTTGCATGCGGCTGTCCAGCCGTGCCGGTCCCGTCCGGCCTGGGCGGTGGCACGAGCACGAGCGGGCAGGCATCGGAGGGGCGCCGCACCATGACCACCGGACTGCATCCTGGGGGACCGCCCCAGGATCCCCGGCCGACGGGGAACCACGCCATGCCACGGCAGGAGCGGGTCGGCCACGGAGCCCTGCACGCCGACAACCGGACAAGGAGTTCTGTGATCACCGCGCGCGCGGCCGCCAGTTTCGATCCCGTGGGGCGATCGGTCGCGACCGCCCGATCCTTTGTCCGTGACACCCTCCAGGGCTGGGGCTTCGCCGACATCGTCGACGATGCCGTGGTCCTCACCAGCGAACTTGTCACCAACGCTGTCGTGCATGCCGGCACCTCCGCGGACGTTCTGTGTCTGCGCAGCGACGACGGCGTACGCATCGAGGTGGCAGACCGCTACCCGGAACGTGAAATTCCACTCCAGGCGACGGCTGTGAACATGGGCAGCCCCGACCGCGAAGGCGGCCGCGGCCTCCAGTTGTGCGCGGCGCTGGCCGGCCGCTGGGGTGTCGAGTACACGCCCACCCACAAGCAGGTCTGGTTCCAGCTCGACCTCCCCGAGCGTCCCGTGGGCACCCGCACCGCCGGCCCCTCCCTCCCCGCCGATCTCCTCCCGCTCGCCGACGGCCGCGTCCGCGTCGCGGTCGTCCAGATCGACCGCGTCGGCGCCATCAACGCCTGGAACGAGGACGCGGAGGAACTCTTCGGGTACGCCTCCGAGCACGTCACCGGCAAACCGCTCACCGACCTCGCGGCCTGGCCGCACACTCCCGGCACCAGCACCGGCATCGTCGAGGCCCTCCAACTCTCGCGCTGGGAGGGCAGCTACGGCATCCGCGGCGCCAACGGGCGTGTCACCCCTGTCTACGCCTCACACCTTCGGGTCCGTGACACCGGCGGCGAACCCTCCACGGTCTGCCTTCTCGTACGCGACCACGAACGCGCCGTCCTGCAGACCCCGTTGCGCGTCAACGCCTCCGACACGACCACCAGCTCCGACGGGCACGCCTCCGACCCGTTCGAGGTCTTCATCGGCTCGCCCGCCCCCGACGACCTGGACGGCCTCCTACAGCGCACGGTGGAGCGTGCCCGCGACATGCTCGACGGCGACTCCGCCTTCCTGCTCCTCGCGACCGACGACGAAACGGAGTTGGAGGTACGAGCCTCGACCGGCCTCCCCTCCGCCCGCCAACGCTTCGCCCGTGTCCCCGTCGAGGCGGGCCCCGGGCGCTACGGCTCGGCCCGCATGCCCGCCGTGCACGAGGACCTGACGGTCGTTCCCGGCGCCGTCCCGCTGCTGAGCGGCACCGGCATGCGCTCGGTCGTCACGGTCCCGCTGAAGGTCGAAGGACGCCTCACCGGCTCGCTCGGCGTCGCGGCCGAGTCACCCAGCAGATACTCCAACGAGGAGGCCCTGCGCCTCCAGTTCGCCGCCGACCGCATCGCGCTGGCGGTGGAATCGGCCCGGCTGGGCGAGCTGGAACGCCTGCGCCGAGGCTCGCTGTCCTTCCTCGTGGAGGCCTCCGACCTCCTCGCCGGCACCCTGGACCGCGACCAGACCCTGGCCCTCATGGCCCAGATGACGGTCCCGACCCTGGCCACCTGGTGCGCCGTCTACACGATCGCCGACCAGGCCTCGGATCCGTATCTCTCGTATGTCCTGCACGAGGACGAGGAACGCATCGACGGCCTCAAGGCGTTGCTGTCGAAGATCGCCCCACCGGACCCGGTCCCCACCCCGGGCGCCCGCGTCTGGTCGGCACCCGCCGAAGCGGCCCACGAGGCGGCCCTGCGCACCTCCATGCGCAGCCTGGGCCTGGGCGAGTCCCCTCCGGTGAGTTCCGGTATCGGTACGACGCTGGCGACGGCCTCGGCGGTCGGCGGCGAGACGGTCGTACTCCCCCTGGTGGCCCGCAACCGCGTCATCGGCATGCTGACGCTCGGCAAGCCGTCGGACGAACACTTCCGCCAGGAAATCCTGGAGTTGGCCGAAGACCTTTCGCGCCGGGCCGCCCTGGCGTTGGACAACGCCCGCCTGTACTCGGAGCGCATGGCCATCAGCCAGTCCCTCCAGCGCAGCCTCCTGCCCCCCGAACTCCCCCACATCGAGGGGGTCGAGGTCGAGGTCATCTACCGAGCGGCCGGCGAGGGCAACGAGGTCGGCGGCGACTTCTACGACCTCTTCCCGATCCGTGACGGCGCGTACGGCTTCGCCATCGGCGACGTCTGCGGTACGGGCCCGGAGGCGGCGGCGGTCACGGGCCTGGCCCGGCACGCGCTCAGGCTGCTGGCCCGCGAGGGCTACGGCGGTCCGGCCGTCCTGGAGCGCCTGAACTCCGCGATCCTCGACGAGGGCGCCCGCAGCCGCTTCCTGACGCTCCTGTACGGCGAGTTGTGGCCCCAGGAGGACGGCAGCGCGCTGCTGAAGGTGGTGTGCGCCGGCCACCCGCTCCCGCTGCGACTGCGCCAGGACGGCACGGTCGAACCGGCCGCCGAACCGCAGCCGCTGCTCGGCGTCATGGAGGACCTGGAGCTGTACGAGCAGACGGTCACGCTGGATCCGGGCGACGTCCTGCTGTGCGTCACGGACGGCGTCACGGAGCGCCGCGAGGGCACCCGGATGCTCGGCGACGACGGGCTCACGGACGTCCTTACCACGTGCACGGGTCTGACGGCGGGCGCGGTCGCCGCCCGCATCATGCGCGCGGTCGAGCGCTTCGCCTCTGACGCCCCGTCCGACGACATGGCAATTCTGGCGATGCGGGTTCCCGGTCTCCACAAGGACTGAGTCCCGGCTTCGCCTCGGGGTACGAGAAAGGCCCCCGCCCGTAAGGGCGGAGGCCTTTTCTTGATGGAGCCCCCAAACGGAATCGAACCGTTGACCTTCTCCTTACCATGGAGACGCTCTGCCGACTGAGCTATAGGGGCCAGTTGCCTTTTCGAGGTTTCCCTCGCGGCAACGGAATAAATCATACCCCGAACAGAAGCATGCTCCCAACCAAGCTCGTTGGGTCAGAAGGCAGGCTGAAGCAGTCCACCGAGCGCGTTGCACGCGGAGACGATCCGCTGCATCTCGCGCTTGGTCAGAGTGGCGTCGACCGGCAGCGCGAGAGTCTCGTCCGCGGCCCGCTCGGTCTCCGGCAGGTGCACGTCCCGACGGAATGCCGGCATGCGGTGCACGGGCGTCTTCACCGGCACCCGGCACTCAACTCCCCTGGCCCGCACGGCCCGCGCGAACGCGTCCCGGTCCGGCCGTCCATTGCCCGGCACCCGCACGACGTACTGCTGGTAGGTGTGCCCATCACCGCCGTCGGGCGTCCGCACACCGCTCAACCGCCCGTCAAGGTAGGCGGCCCGCTCCCTGCGCTGCGCTATCTCGTCGTACGGCGCCTCGGACTCGCCCTGCTCCAGCACCAGGAGCCCCAGCCGCTGTCCTATCCCCCGCAGCCGCATCATGTCGGCCGACCGGCCGAAGCGGTGGACGACAACCAGCGCCACCGACTGGGGAGTTACGACAGCTTCGACCGCGCTCGGGTCGAGGCAGTACGTCGCCGGGTCTATGTCGGCGAAGACGGCCGTCGCACCGGCCTGCGTCACGGCCTCGGCGACCTCGACGTTCCCGAACGCCGACACGATGACCTCGTCACCGGCTCCGACACCCGCGGCCCTGAGCATTGCAGCAGTACTCATGCTGCGGATGCTTGTCGCGCAACGTGAACGCCAAGTGACGCAAAACAAAAAAGAGCTGGTCCCTGAACCGAAGTTCAGGGACCAGCCCTTTGAATAATTGTTCGGCGGCGTCCTACTCTCCCACAGGGTCCCCCCTGCAGTACCATCGGCGCTGTAAGGCTTAGCTTCCGGGTTCGGAATGTAACCGGGCGTTT
>NZ_JBVHRI010000048.1:0-39528 GCF_055566975.1 Streptomyces sp. NPDC027189 | reverse complement strand
ATTCCTGGAAGGCTTCCCGGAGGGCTTCGGACTTGTCGAAGACACCACCTGACGTCACGGGAACTTCGGGTTGACAAGCCCGATTGGGAATCGGTACCCCGGTACTGGCAGAGGACCCCACTCAAACGTGGTACTGGGCGGCTTCGCGTACGACACGTCGGGTTCAGTCGGTGATGTACCAATCGTTCTTGAGGTACTCCAGGGTGTAGCTGCCGAGGTCGCTCTCGGAGAAGGTGGCGGAGGCCCTGACAGCTTCGACCGGCATCTCGATCTTGTCGGGCGTGCGCACGGCGATGCGCTGTGGGTCGACCGTCGCGGTTTTCAGGGCCTTCTTCTGCGCGGGCGAGATCATCTGGAACACGGCGGCGTACGTCGACGTGCACGGGCCGAGCCCCTGGTCCTGTGCCTTCTTCGCGGCGGGCCTGGCCACTTCGCAGACCGTGTCGATGTCCTCACGGCCCAGGGCGTGGAGGTACTGCTCGTACCGCTGGATCGCGCCCTCCTTCGTCCTGGGCGCGGGCTGGTCGCCGGTCGGCTCGGCCGACGGCTTCTCGGTCCGAGCGGACACGGACGGCGTGGCCGACGGCTCTTCGGCCCGCGTGGACGCGGACGGCTGCGAAGGCTTCGCGTCCGTGTCCTCCTTCGCTTTGTCCGGACCGCACGCGCACGCCACCAGCGCCACACAGGCCGATACCGCCACGCTCACCATCGTCCGCGCTCTCATTCGGTCCCCTCACCACCAGCCGACAACACGTCAAGAGGTCACGCAGGATCCGGGAGAACGGTTCCCGAGCCGTTCCCGCCGACTCGCTCCGCAGCTGGGACAGGCCGCACGGCGTCGCTATGCGCCGTCCGGAGCCGGGAGCTTGACCCCCCTGGCGCGCGAGACCCAGTGGATGCGCTGACGCGGCGGCAGCAGACTGTAGTCCAGGGTGCGCAGCCCCGAGCCCTCGGTTAGGTGCCACGGCGCAATCATCCACAGGCCCTCACGGTCGGGAACCGGCTGGACCGGACAGCCCGTCAGCACCAGGTCCCAGCGATCCGTGCTCCCGTTGTCGCGGTCGTCCGCCACCATCACCGTGCCGAGCACCTTGTGTGGCAGCTCCTGGTCGTCCTTCTTCGCCGTGAAGTTCTCCGAGAGCTCCTTGATGGTGAAGTCGCGCTGCAGGTAGACCTCCGGACTCTTCTCGCCCGGCTCCAAGACGATGACGCCGGCGGCGCTGGGCCGCCCGTTCTCATCGGCCACGACCAGGTCGCCGTTGAAGCGGGCCTCCACTCGCCGGTCGCTGAGGTTCTCCAGCACCAGTACCTGCTGCAGCACGAGACGGTTGGCGCCCTCTTGTTCCGCAGGGAAGTGCCAGGTCTGGCCCTGCGGCCATGTATTGCACGGCATCCCGGTGTTGTTCCCCGCCAGCGGCTCCCACGGCGGAGGACTGAGCTTGAGGGTGACTCCGGGGGCCTGGGAGTCGAGTCGGCTGCGGATCGCGTCGGCGGTCATGAGCTGGCTGACCTTCAGTGATGCCCGCGTGAGGTATCCCTGCCACACGACGCCACCGAAGGCCAACGTGCCGCCGATCGAGCCGAGGGCGACCCAGAAGGTATCTGACATGGCGGTGATTCTGGCCCCACCCCGTATGGCAGGCGCATCTGCCCCCATTGATTGGTGGACAGTCGACTACGTCAGGCAGCTGCGCATGCCGGGCCCCGACGCCGCCCATAGGCTGGTGTGGGATCTCAGCGGCAGCTGCATTCCTGGATGCCCGTTACCTTCTCGTTCCTTGATCCGTCTCACCGTGGCCAAGCGGTTCTCGTCTCAAGGGCGAGGCCAAATCCTATGTACCGATGCTGAGTTCCAAGGGCGAGCGCGGTGTCTACTGGTCGCTCGGGCCGCTGTTGAAGAAGGCAAGCGTCTGCTTCAGCCCGTCCTCGCTGAACATGGTCTTGAGGTTGCCCAGGCGGGTGCCGTCCTCGAAGCGGAAGTCGGGGGCGGTGCGGCCGACGAGCGGCTGCTTGCCTCCGAGGTCGTAGTGGCTGAACAGTTCCAACGTCTTTCAGTACACGTGAGTCACCCCGTCGGGAGTGCTCATCAGGTCGAAGACCAGCTGGCGCGTTCGACGGAGGGAGCGGGATTTCGGTGGCCCGTTACCGCCCGCGGAGTAGGGGAGTGCGCGCCACCTGCGCGGTCTCGGCCCGCGGGCTCAGGCGAGGGCGGCGACCAGCAGGGCGAAGGCGGCGATGATGACGGCGACGCGGACGTAGTGGAAGCGGTCCCAGCGGTTCATCTGCTGCTTCCAGTCGGCAGGCAGGCCGTCGGTGGTCCACGTCTTGACCCGGTTGTTGATCGGGACGAGCAGCAGGATCGACATGACCACGCTAAGGATCAGCAGCGCGGCGGCGGTGACGACGAGGCCGACGCCGTGGTGGTGCCATCCGGCGATGGCCCAGACTGCGCTGAGGACGAGCGATCCGATGTACCAGAACGGCATCACGGCGCCGAGCAGCCGGGCCCCGTGGGTGCGGCCGCGCAGGCCGTTGTCGCCAGGGAGGCCGTCGAGGATCGGGTTGACGAAGAAGGCAACGGAGAACTCCACCCCCACCATCACGCCGACGGCCACGGTGGTGAAGACCTCAAGTGCGTTGAGCATGATGACCCCTCCTGGGATCTAGCGTTGCTAGATGGTGAGGCAACGCTAGTACTACTGCCGCTCGAATGTCTAGCGGTGCTAGGATCGAATCATGTCGGTACAGGAACGCAAGGAGCGCGAACGGGCCGGCCGCGAACGCCTCATCGTGGCGACGGCCCGCGAACTCGCCGAGCAGCAGGGCTGGGACGCGGTCACCACCCGCCTGCTCGCCGAGCGCATCGAGTACAGCCAGCCCGTCCTCTACAGCCACTTCCGCGGCAAGCGCGAGATCATCGGCGCCGTCGCCCTCGAGGGCGCCGCCGAGATGGCCGCGTCGCTGCGGGCCGCGGCCTCCGCCGCGGACGGCCCGCGCGCCCGGGTCACCACCCTCGCCCGCGCCTACCTCGACTTCGCCGAACGCAACCCGGCGGTCTACGACGCAATGTTCCAGCTCGACGGCGGCCTGGCGTTCGCGAAGGAGGACACCCCGGAGCCTTTGAAGGACGCCTTCGCCGCCCTGCTGGAGAGCCTCGGCGAGGTCGCCGGGGACGGCGTCCACCCGGCGCTGTTCACCGAGGTGTTCTGGGCGGCCCTGCACGGGCTGGCGACCCTGACCCGGGCGGGACGGCTGCCGCCGGGGGACGCCGAGCGGAGGGTGGAGCTGCTGGTGGACCGGCTCGCCATGGTCTGACGCACCGTCCGGTCGGGCGGGCTTCCGGCCCGGCCGCACCGCCCGCGAGAACGTCAGCGACAACCTCGTCCTGCCCGACGTGGACCGTCGCGCCGTGCGCGGCCTGAAATTCTCCGCCGCGCTCCCGGAACGCCTCGCTGTCGCCACAGTCGCGGCCCGCCTGGCCGACTCCGAGAGCGCCCGCGAGGTGCTCAGCGAACCAGTGCGCTTCCAGCACAGCGGCTGAACGGGAGCGCTCGGGGGCTCTTCATTGAGTGTGCGGAGGGAGTTGTTGCTCGGCGCGTTGCTCGATGGTGGTGATGCGGTCGGTGGTCCATTCGGGCTGGGGGTGGAGGTTTTGCAGCAGGCCGGGCAAACGCTTGGCTTCGACGATGGTGACGCCCCTGGTTTCGAGGTGGCCGCGGGTGCGGGAATCTTGGCGCCGTGCACGGCGATGACCGGGCGAACCTCGCAGCCGAGGGCTTGGGCGGCCTGCTGTGCTTCCCAGATGACAGTGTCCAGAGCGCGGGTCTGCGCGTAGCCGCCATAGCGGAGGGTGCGCTCTCGAGCGTGACCGTCGACCACTTCGAGCGCCACGCCTTGGTGTCGATCACGGCCGCACGACACGAGGGCCGGGCGGCCGTCGACATGGCAGTGCCCCGTTCCGGCCTAGGGGAGGGGGATAGGCCAGGGACGGGGCACACCGCTGATCCGCTACGGGGGCGCGGACCGGCGGGTCTAGGGGATGTGTGATCAGTTGACGACTGACCTGGTACGCCTCGGTGTTCGGCGCCTGGGCGGTCAGGCCGTGATGGTTGCCGACCAGCTGCCGCGTGTGAGGTGCATGGTGCCGTCCGGGTCGACGTGCACGCGCGCTCCGTACACCGGCAAGCCCCCTTCCCTGTTGAGCCGATGGCGGATGCGTTCGAGCTCGTCCCACAGGTGCTGTGGTCCGCCCTGGTGCACCGTGGGGGAGTCCAGGAATCCGGTCGCGGTCGCGCGGGCCCACGAACCGTCGGGGTGGAGCAACCACACGGTGCGCGTATCTCCATCGGTGCTGGTGCGGTGGCTGATGCCGGGGATGGTGAGTTCGAGGGCCGACATCACCTCCCACGAATCCGGTACGTACAGCAGCGGGTAGCGGCTGGTCGTGACGGTGTCGCCGTCGGCGTGCCGTGCTGCCTCCCACAACTGGTCCGTTGGCCGGTCGTCGTAGTCGTCGCTGTGCCGGGTGCGCATGAACCCCGCCGGGTCGGGCTCGATTCGGCCGATGGCTCCGCCGTCCTCGGTCTTGTCTGCGGTGACGATTAGGCCGGTTCCGGCGAGTGTGGTGACGAGTCGGCCGCCGGCCTGCAGCGCGGCCAGCCAGGAGCCGGGGATGGGCCGTACGGACACGGTGGACACGATGCGGTCGTAGTGCCCCGGCAAGTCGCCGGTGATGTCGCAGACGGCCGTGTGCGGGTGCAGCCCGATGGAGTCGAGCCGTTCACCCGCGACCTTGACCAGGTGCGCATCCACGTCCACGGTCGTGACCCGCTCGTCGCCGAGCCGTCGGCACAGCAGCGCGGTGCCGTAGCCGGTGCCGGTCGTCACCAACACGCGTGAGTCGTCGGTGATCATCGCGTGCCGGTACATGGTGACCACCAGGCCCGGCAGCGTCGATGACGACGTCGGGGTGCCGGTCGCGAGGATCGTGCCGGGCTCGGCGTGGTCGGCGTGGACCGGGCCGACACGAGTCACGAGTGTCCGGTTCGCGTAGGCGGCCTGCATCCATGCCTCGGGGTCGGCCGCACCGTCGTGCAGTTCCCACGCCTGCGAACCGTGCGTCCACCAGCGGGGCACGAACGTGTGCCGGGGTGTGGTGGCGAGCGGTTCGTACCAACGCGACTCGGGCCGCACCACGTCGGCGGCCAGGCGCCGGGCGTGCGTCTGCCAGTCCATGGAGGCCTCCTACTCGTATGCCGGTTCGCAGGCCGGGGTCTCGGCCGGACTACAGTCCGACCCATCCTGATCAGGGTTGCAGGCCGTCACCTTGCTGGGGGACGGCATGCAGGAGTCTTCGTCGGGCGTGCATCCGTCCCGGTACCGGCGCGGGATACTGGCAGCGACCTGCGCCCACTGCTGTCCGGCGAGCACGGCCGCGAGTCCGGCCGTCTTCACGTCGCCGGCGGGGAGGAAACGGCCCAGCACGCATGGGGCGACGGTGCCGTCCGGCAGAATCGCCGCCTTCCCTTCCGCGCAGCGCCCGCACAGCTCCGATGTAGACGGCAGGGCCGCCGTCCTCGCCGCGTTGCCCACGGCACGCACCCGGTCCACGTGCACTTGCTTGACGCCGAGGGCTTCCATCTCGGTGCGGGCCTCTTCGGTGCGCTGGCTGTCGCGCATCTGGATGATGCCGACCTTGACGGGGATGCCGCGGCGCACCGCTTCGGCGATGTTCGCCCGGGTGGAGTCGTGGGATCCCTTCCGGCCGGTGATCTCGTCGTGCTCCGCCGGGTCGTCGGAGTAGTACGACGTCCCGAGGCTCACCTTCGGGTGCGCGAAGAGCTCCCAGTTCTCTCGCCGCACTCGGTACAGGTTGCTGAACACCTGCACGCCCAGCCCGGCCGCCAGGGCGTGCGCGACCAGCTCGGTGAAGTCGGGGTGCATCGTCGGCTCGCCGCCGATGAACTGCACAGTCTTTACACCGAGTCCGGCAGCCTCGTCGATGACACGTCGCCAGTCCTGGGCGGTCATCGTGCCGTGGCCCTTGGTCGGTCCGGCCTGGGCGTAGCAGTGCGAGGAGCAGGTGAGCTGACAGCGGCTGGTGATCTCCAGCTCAAGGAATGTCGGACGCGTGGGTGTTGCGGGTGCCTCGGGAGTGATCGTCACGATCCTGCCCTTCTGTCGGGTGGTGCCACGGCGCCCGGCCGCCCTGCCCCGTGGGAGGAGAGCGGCCGAGCCGGACGCAGGGCCCGGAGCGATCCGGGCGAGGTGTGCGTGGAAAGCGGCTCAGGGAATGCGGGGGATCCGCCGTGCCCAGTTCACGACCGCATAGGCGGCGGTGGCCCCATGGGCTTGCCGGGCGCGTGTCAGCGGGTACTGGCGATGCGGCGTCTGCAACAGCGGCGTCGCTGAGGCCAAGGAGGTCTGAGCATGAGCGGCCCCGGCCGGGGTTCCGGTCCGGCCGGGACCTGGTCCCGCCCGCCCCCAGAGCTCACGGGGTACGGGGACGGGCGGGGGTCTACGACCGCGCAGCGCGGTACGCGTCCCACAGGTCCTCCGCCCTGGCGCACCGGACCTCTCCATGCCGGCAGTCGGCGCACGTGGTGGCGTGGTCGATGTAGGCGCGATACGCGGTCTGGATGCGGTTGTACGTGCCGCTGCTGGCGACCTGCTGCATGTGGCCGGAGGCACTCCCCGAGTCGCGCCACTCCCACCGGGCGCCGCTCACGACCTGCCTCCGTGGCGCTTGGGGTGGGGGTGGTTGCGGATCTCGACGTTGCAGTCCGTCGCACGAGAGGGGTCCCCGGCCGCGACGGCGTCGGCCCGCTGTTGGGCCAGCGCCGTACAGACACCACAGCCGCGCGCCGGCGGGGGCTCGTCGATGGGCATGGCGAGCGTGACGGGTGGGCTCATGGTCGTCTTCATCCGCGTTCCTTCGCTGGCGTGGGCCTGCCCAGGCAGTCCGCGGCGTGTGCATGGGCAGATGAGTGGGCTGTTGCTGGTCACGACGCTAGGAGCGCGATGTGCGGCAGTGCCAGCAATGTGCATCGATGTACACGCGATTGGTTTGGCCCTTGACCTGTTATCTCTTGCACAGGATGGTGGTGTACATCCCTGAACACGACGAGCGCCGGAGGCGGCCGTGGACCTACAGTTCATCGGGATCGACCCCAACACCGGAGATGGCGAAAGCCCCACCGTCTGGATTGACCAGGAGAAGGAAGAGCTCGTGCTCCAAGGTTGGAAGCCGAGCCTGCAACTTGAGGCGGCGTGTGCAGAGTTCGAGGTCCCCGGCCACGCCAAGGGGATCCCGGACCACGAGGCAGTGATCCGAATTCCGGCCCGGATGATGCCCATGATCAGGGAGGCATGCGATGCCCTTGAACGTCCCGACATTCGCTGAGCTTCTCTCGTCAGCAACGCACTCAGCCGTCCACCTGGAGATGCGCGACTCCTACGCCGTCGACTACGAGAAAGGCCCGTTCGCCGAGTGGCGGGCCGGCTTCCGCCACGACCCGGCAGACCGCGCTTCCTGGTGGCGGCCATGGCTCGATCTCATCGCGGAGACGGTGGCCCGCGGAGTCGTGGTGCGCCGCGCCCGCATCGTCTCCGAACCGGTCAGCGAATACATCCGCTTCGAGCACTCGGGCACGTTCACCAACGTCGCTGCGGGCGAGCAAGTGTGCTGGCTGCCACGCCGCCGAGCATCTGACATTGCGCTGCCCGGCAATGACTTCTGGCTGATCGATGATCGCCTCATCCGCTGGAACCATTTCACCGGCGACGGGGCCTCGGCGGGCGGGGAGACCAGCGACGATCCGGCCGCGGCGAAGCTGTGTGCCGACGCCTTTGAGATGGTGTGGGCGCGCGCGATCCCCCACGAGAACTACAAGATCAGCTAGCACGAAGGTGACCAGGCCAGCTCATGCCCCTCTCTCCGTCCTCCTCGGCCCAGGCTGCCCGCGAAGCAGTCGCGCAACGCCTGCGGGAGCTCCGTGCCGATGCAGGGATCACGGGGCCTGAGCTGGCCGCACGCTGCGGCTGGAGTCACCCGAAGACCTACCGGATCGAAGGCGCTCGCACGCCCCCGTCGGCTGATGACATCCGCCGCTGGTGCGAGGCGTGCGAGGCAGCCGACCAGGCGCCGGACATCATCGCCCAGTCCCACAACGCCGAGTCCATGTACGTGGAGTGGCGCCGTAGGCTGCGCACCGGACTCAAGCAGCTGCAGAAGAGCTACGTGCCCCTGTTCAAGTCAACCCGGCTCTTCCGCGTCTACTCGCCCACTCTCGTGCCGGGCCTGCTTCAGACCGAGGGGTACGCGATGGGGCTGCTGTCCCTCATCACGGAGTTCCGCGACATCCCCAACGACGTGACGGAGGCCGTAGCCGCGCGCCTGGACCGCTCCCGGATCCTCCACGAACCAGGACGCCGCTTTCTCCTCGTGGTGGAGGAGGCTGCGCTGCACCACCAGGTCGCCGACGCCGAAGCGATGGCCGCCCAACTCGGCTATCTGCTGACCGCGGGCGCACTGCCAGCCGTATCACTCGGCGTGATCCCCATGTCGGCCCCGGCACGGCCCATGTGGCCCGTGGAGACGTTCCACATGTACGACGACACGCTCGTGTCGGTGGAGCTCCTCGCAGCGCGCGTGACCGTCACCCAGCCCAGCGAGATCGCGGTCTACGCGGACGCGTTTGAACGGCTGCACGGCATGGCCGTGCACGGCGCCAACGCCCGCGCCCTGATCGTGAAGGCCATCGACGCCCTGCACTGACCCTGGCACGACGAAGAGCTCCCTCTCGCTCGAACGCTGAGTCGCAGGATGCGGCGCGATAATGTCCGGACTGTCGGCGACTTCGCCGGCGCGTATGACGGGGACACCTGGCCCGGGCCGGAGGCCCCGATCGTGCCCCCGCCCAGATCTGACCGACCTGGGCTTCTCCTCAGCCCAGCCATCCTGCGAGGGCGTGGGCGAGCGCTTCGCCGCCCTGTTGCACGACGGTGCCGGCCACGAGGGCTGGCAGTGCTTGCACGGCTCCGCGCAGGGTGCCTTGTGCTTGTGCGTCCGGCGTGGTGAGCGAGGTGTCGATGGAGTCCGCTATGGCTTGCAGTACTTGCGCGTTGCGCAGGTCTCCCGCGCTGCGGTCCACCTCGGTGCGGAAGGTGGCGAGGAGATCGCGCACGGTGTCGAGGTCTACGGGGGTGGTTGCGGCGGTAGCGGACTGGTGAACGTGCGAGATGTTGTGTCCCACCACGTTCTGCAATGGAGCGATGTTGTTGCCGCCGATGCTGATGCCCGAGCCATGTCCGTGCTCGTCCTCGTGGCGGCGTCGTCCCCCGACCATCATTTCGTTCCCCCCTGGGCGCTGTTGTTCTGGCCGACGTTGCTGATACCGCTGCCGGCGACGTTCTGGATGGGCGCGTTGTTGTCGCCGTAGACCTGGATGTTGGTGATGACCATGGCTACCTGCTCATCGAACTGGGCAGTGTCGACACCGAGTTCGACGAGGTACTCCGCGACGGCCCGGAAGATGCATGTCTGCATCAGCACCACGTGCCGTTTGGCATCGTCGCTCTGGTGCATGTCGGTGACTTCCTCGATGGAGTACCGGTCCCGCAGGCTGAGCGGATCCTTCTCCTCCGCAGAGTCGTCGTCCCTTTGCTGGCCCCGCCCGAGGCGGGTCACGAACTGCCACAAGGAGAGCGGGCCTTCGGCTGCGTCCAGCATCGCCTGTACCGCCGTCCAGCCGAGGAGCCGGAGCCCGCGCTTGGCGAGGGGCGCGTCGGTCACTCTCAACTCGTTGTACAGGGGCGTCATCACGTGCGGTCGCAGGGTCAGGCGCAGCTCGCCGGCCTCCAGCGCGGCGTGCACGAACACGCTCACCACGACCTGGCCGTCCCAGCTGACGCACTGAGCGCGCAGGTACAGCCGGTCGGGGACGCTGGACGGCGAGCGGCGGCCTCGGCCTCGCAGGTCGGGCAACTCCAGCTTCGCGGCACGGGTGCGCCGCAGCCACAGCGCGGACGGCAGCCCCTTGACCTGCGTGACCGAGAAGCCGGGCAGCGGATCGGTGATCTCCCGTGCGCCGCGCCCCAGCTCCTTGAGAGCGGTTCCCATCCGCCGCAGGAGCTCGTCTTCACCGAAGGATCTCACCGACTCCTGCGGATCCCTTGGCTTGAGCGGAATACCGATGTCCGCGACGCCCCACACCTCGCGCCCGGCCCCGACGAACCTCTCCGGATTGTTGTAGGGCAGCTCCTGCCGCTTCTGCTCCGCGCTGATCTGAGCCATCCGGCGCCCAGCCTTCGCCGCCACCCACGGCAGACGGTCGGCCGCGACACCCTCCCCGGCGATCTCCGCCAGTGCCGCCCGCGCGGCCAGTCGGTCGCCCATGGAGACAAGTCCCGCTCCGGCCAGCAGCACGAGCGGAAGCACGAGCAAGCCCAGCCGCAAGGGGACCACTTCGCTGCGGATGGGCTCATACGGCACCATGGCGAGAAGCAGCGGCACGCACAGCACGACATACGCGGCACGGGGCGACGGTGCCAGCCGCGACTTCTTTCCTCTGCGGACCGCCCGCAGCGCCGCCCATCGCATCACCAGCGCCAGCAGGACAATCACGCCCCACACGACGGCAGCACGCGGAATCGCGTACGCCACAGCAGCGGCCCAGAGCACTACCAGCACCCGCCGCAGCCACTGCCGTCGTCTGCTGCGCAGACTGTGCGCGACCACGGGCACGAGATCGAAGCCGTACGACGGCACGGGCAACGGCGGCCCGTGCAGGACATGATCCACCACCCACCCTGCCATGGGCTCACCCAGAGGCGGGCAGTCGTCGCTGCCCTCCAGATAGATACGCCTGCGGACACTGCGCCGGGGTTTGCTCGCCTTGTTGTTCTTGCCGCGGATCTTGCGCCACCACGTTGTGACGGCTTTCACCTGGTCAGGGCGTGAGTAGACGGTCTGGCACAGCAGCCGGGTCACCTCCGACGACGTCGGATCCACCTCACCGGAGGAGCTGCTGGTGAGGCCTGTGGCCCCGGCCTGAACCGGCACTGCCGGCCACTGGGCCATCCCCTCCGCACCACGTTCCCGAACACGCAGCCCCCGCCCCAGCCCCATACCGCCCCCCGGTGCACCGATCAGGCGGGCATCTTCACGGCCACCGCGGCAAAGCACCAGAGCACAAACACGACAATGCGCTCAACGCCATTGGATGAACGAAGCTTTGACCGAATTCCGCCCTGGCGGTGGCACAGCAGGCCGCCTTATTGATCACGGAGGACTGCTTTGCGGTACCCCGTCATGATCGGCACGACCAGGTGTCGTGCAGTCCGCGCTCACCGAGACCGGCGTGGTGCTCCTGCTGCAGCCTGCCGACCACGACGACCGCCGCGAGGAGCAAGCCGACCATGACGCGTGAGGCCCTGCCGCGAGACTCGCAGACCACAAAGGACACCCCCATGGCCACGCTGGACCAACGTCCCGTACTGACCCGCAAGGAAATCGCCGACACCTACGAGCTCAGCATCACCCACCTGGAGAGGCTGTATCGGGAGCGCGAGGCCAACGGCCATCCCGAGGCCGCAGGCACCATCAACCGCGCGCTGGTCTGGGACGCCGCCGACTGGCACCAGTGGTACGAGCGCCACACCGATGTCGCGGAGCTGGAGAGCCGCGCGGACCTCCACGACCGTACGGGCCTGGGCCTGAGCACCCTCCAACTGCTGTGGCGGGACAGGAAATCCAACCGGCACCCCGAGCCGGAGAAGACCATCGGCAACACCATGTACTGGAACCCGAAGACCTGGGACACCTGGTACGAGGGCTACAAAACCAGCCAGCAGTGGCGCACGAACGTCGACCTCAGCGGAAATGCCGAGGACCTGATCTCGCTGTCCGAAGCCGCCCGCGTCCTGGGCATGGAACCAACCAGCATCACGAAATACCCGGTCAGGCCGCCGAAGCACTGGCCGGCACCAGCCGAGGAGACGACGACGGACAAAGGCTTCGTCAAGCGAAAATACCGGCGCGGCGACATCTGGACCTACGCCGAGCGCCGTGAACGTGGAGGCGGCCGCCCAACCGGAACGACCAACACGGAACGCCGCTACCCCTACGACGGCGATCCCCGCCTGGACCAGGCCCGCACCGCGATCAAGGCAAACCCCAAAACTCCCGCGGCCCAACTCGCCGGCCAGCTGGCCCACGAGCACGGCGGCACCGCAGGCACCTGGTCCCACATCATCCGCAGCGCGCGACAGCACCCCGAAGACTGACCCGCCACGATCAGCAGAGGAGTGCTTACGCCTTTTAGTTGGCTGCCATCCGTGGCTGCAGTGGCTTGGCCGCCCGGCGCCCTCTGACGACCCGGCCGCCACTTGTCCCAGCGTCGCCCTGATCTTGACCCACGCCGTTCACCGCCGGAGGGCCCGTGACATCCTGCGGCAGTGCTGTTGAGTGACCATGCAAGCAGTGTCGAGCTTCGCCCGCTGCGCTATCAGTTCGCCACAGTTCAGGGCAACCGTTACGACGACAACTGGCTGGTCATCGGTGGTACGGTGACGACTGCCGAGGGCAGTTGGTCCTTTACCGATCCATCTCTGCTGACCCACGAAGCCCGCCAGGTCGCTGCTTGGTTGCGCGCGGTGGCCGCGGGGACGGTGTCTGTGACCCAACCTGATACCGAAGGCTATTCGTCCCCGGACACGTGGTTCAACGAGCCGGTCCTGGCCTTCAGCCTCGCCGACCGAAGCGAGGCTGGGGCGGTGATTCGCCTTCACTTGTCCCTGGAAGCGGCACCCCCATGGCGGCAGGGTGATGACAGGGCGGACATCTACCAGTACTCCGTGGAGATCCAGGTGGATACAGCTGCACTGCTTGACGCAGCTGACCAGTGGGATCTTGCTCTGACTTCCTTCCCAACCCGCTGATCAACGTCAGTCCCATCGGGACGCGGTCCACCGGGCCCAACACACGCTCCGAAGCTTGACTTCTCCATTGGGAAGCCACTGGGCGGTTCAGTTGGCCGCTCCGACACTCAGTGCCGTCCTGTCCGGCCGTCGGCGGACGTCTGAGGAAAGGGCTCCCGAAACTGCGGGAACCGCTCGGCCTTTGGGTCCAACAGGTCGATTAGGGTGATGAGTTTCTGCTGGACTTCGGTAAGCCGGGGCACCGCCGGTGCGGTGTCCTCGGCGAGCCGGTCGACGTCCGCAAGGAGCGGGGCGAACCAGCGACGGAAGGTCTCGTCACCATCGAGCTTCTCGCAGAACTCGGCGTATCCCAGACACCTGCGCCGCCCCGGCTCCCCCTCCGGATGGGCCATCAGCTCGCCGACGGCCCGTTGCTGCGCGCGAAAGAGGCGCAGTGCGTTGCTGGAAGCAGAAATGCGACTCAGAGCTGTACCGATCGACGAGATCATCGTCATGGCGCGCTGATTGGCCCGTGACTGACCGAGGTCGAGGAACTGAACGTCCCGGCGCAGGATCTCCACCCACCCCAAGTACTCGGCGAGCACGAACACCGTGCTGCGCCGCACATACTCCCGCTCTTCCGGCGTGCCATGCAGATGGAATGAGGTCATAAAGCCGCGGGAAGGGCCCGAGGAGAGGTCGACCTTATGGCCGTGCAGGATGTTGTACATCCTGGCATTGAGGTCGTAGGCGGCCCAGGCCAGCGAGGCCCCGTAGGAGTCCATCAGGTTTCGCTGCTCCAGCAGGCGCAGGCGCCGCTGCGTCCAGTAGCCGAGTACCGCCGCCATGGCCGCACCAGCCAGCGCCACGAGCGCGGACACCAACGTCAGCGCATCCACCGGTCTGCCCCCGAACTTCCCGCCCCGTCACCTGTCTGCGTCAGCCGACTCAGACGGCCGGCGGGCACCGAGCGTATCCCTACCCAGCTCCACGCGTCCCAGGACCGGACCGGCCTGTGCGACCAGACAGGCCGTTACTGGCCCAGCCTCCGGGCCTTCCCGGACATGACAGCGCCGCCGTTTCTCATTGACAGCCGTAATCTGGTCGATAACCCACCGCCTCCGGGACCGGTCGAGGAACCCCCAACTTTTCGCACGTCCGCGACGAGGGACCAGGCATCCTGGGCAGGCACGTCGGTCCAGGCGTCAGTCCCGGGGTGTGCCCGGCAAGACTGCTGCTGGCCGGAGCGGTTGTTGCGTCCAGGCGTGCTCGTTCAGCGGGCCGGTGCCGTTGAGGTAGCCGAGGAGGCCGGCCTTGGGGTATTCGATGATGTCGTCGGGCAGGTCGTGGACGGTGAACCATGTGAGTGCGAGGCACTTTTCCGGTTCGTTGTTGACGGGTTGTCCTTCCCATTTGGTGGCTTCGAAGAAGAAGCCGATCCTCTCGACGTGTTCTTCTTGTCGGTGGTGGACGATTTGTACGAGGCGCAGATGGGCTGGGTCGACGGTGATGCCGGTCTCTTCGCGCAGTTCGCGGGCGGCGCCGATGCTCAGGGGTTCGCCCTGGTCGAGTTTGCCGGACGGCATGTGCCATCGGCCGTGCCCGTAGGGGCCGCCCCGCTGGGAGAAGAGGATCTTGTCGCCGTCGCGGAGGATGACGTGTGTGTCGATGACGGGCTGTGCCGGCTGTCCGTTCATGTTTCCTGGGGGGTCGGATAGGTGGGGGAGGAGACCGACGGTAGCGGCAGGGCTGGGATCTCGTCGGCGATTCGGCGCGCTATGTCCGATGGGGTGGCGTTGCTGGTGTCGATGGGCAGTACTTTCACGCCCTTGCCTGTGAGGTAGGTGGCAGCGTCGCCGTACAGGTCGACTTCCCGGGTTGGTGCGGTGGGGTCGAGGTGGAAGCGGTGGGTGATGCCGCGCTCGGCGAGGCGTTCGGCGATGATGCCGGGCTCGGCGGTGAGGATGACGGCAAGGTCTGGCATGACGGCGTAGTGGTTGATGGCGTTAAGGAACTCACGTGGGACGCCGTCGAGTTGCTGCAGGACGAAGGTCGACGCGAGGTAGCGGTCGCTGATGATCAGGTCGCCTCTGCGCAGGGCCGGTTCGATCTCCGCGGCTATGTGCTCGTACCGGTTCGCGGCCACCAGGCAGGCGAGGGCCAGGCCGTGGATGTTGCCGGCGTTCTTGCGGGTGAACTCGCCCAGGTCGCTGGTGGACGGCTCGGTGGTCCGGTCCGCGGCTACACCCTGCTCAGTGAGGTGGCGGTGGAGTTGTGCGACGGTGGTTGACTTGCCGACGGCGCTGGGGCCGTCGATCGTCACGAACCACCCGGTGCGCTCACCCGTCATGCCGCAACTTCCCTGCCGCTGTGGTTCCTCTGGTGCTGCTCGCGGGTGAGCGTCGCGAGCGTTGTACGGATCCGTGGCAGGGGCACGTCGCCGAACTGGATGCCGACGGAGAAGTTGAATTCGTCGCGCTGCCGCATCGACTCGTCGGCTCCGTCTTCGGTGAGGTCGACGTCGCCGTAGGCGAGCAGAGCATCCGCGTGGTGGCCGGCTTCGATGAGGGTCTGCCATACGGGGGTGCCCGGGTAGGGGCGGAACTCGAAGACGCTGGCGCGCACCTCGCCGGGGTTGCGGTCGGAGATGGCCCACAGGTTGCGGATGTGGCGGACGGTGGCGTCCAGGTCTTCCTGGGTCTCGCCGGGGAAGCCGAGGATGAAGTAGCCCTTGACGCCGATGCCGTGGGCGACCAGGCGGCGGGCGACACGCTCGGTCATCTCGGCGTTGATCCGCTTGTCCATCGCCGTGAGGATGCGGTCGCTGCCGGATTCGATGCCGAGCGCTACTTCGCGCAGGCCGTTGGCGACGAGGCGTTCGAGGTCGCGGTCGCAGAGGCGCTCAAGGACGTTGATGCGGCCGGTGGCGTCCCACACGTACCGCTCGCCGATGCGGTGCCGGGTGAAGGCTGCCATCTGCTCGTCGATGACGCGGCCGACGCCGAGGAAGAGGTCGTCGACGAAGCGGAAAGCGGTCACGCCGTGCTCGTCGTGCAGCTGGTCGAGCTCGCCGATGATGTTCTCCGCAGCGCGCACACGGACGGTGACGTCGGGGTTGGCGCTGACGGCGGCGCCGCAGAAGGTGCAGTTGTAGGGGCATCCGCGGCTGCCGACGATGTTCGCCTCCAGGTGCCCGTCCTGGGCGGCCGCGGCGAGCCAGCCGGTTCGGCCGCGCGCGGCCAGACGCCGGTCGGTGGCCGTGGGCGCGGCCCGGTAGGGGTCCTGGGGCAAAAAGGCCCGGTTGACGAACGGCAGGGCGTTGATGTCGGGGCCGAGCATCTTCGCGCTCGTCTGAGGATCCGCGATGGGTGCGGATCCTTTGAAGGGATGATCGGTTCGATCTCGCGGGTTGCCGGACTGTGTGGCGGGTTATGAGGCGTCGGCGTAGGCGATGTGGGTGCCGCAGACGGTGCAGCGGAAGAGCATGGCCGTGGCTCCCTCGCCGAGGTGAGTCAGGAACTGCTCGAGTTGGGCTGCGTCGTGCCAGCCGTTCATGCGTAGGTCGTGCCTGAGCTGGCCGAGGGCCTCGGGGTGGGCTGCCAGTTCGTTGTGTCCGACCTCGCTGATGAAGGCGGCTGCGTCGTGGCAGTGGACGAGCCAGTGCGGATCCTGCCAGGCATGGAAGCCGGGAGTGCGGCGGGTAACCGTGTGCAGGGTCTCCTCGCTGACGCCTTCGAGTCCATAGGAGTCGGTGAACTCGCCTGCGAACCGTTCGGCGGCGCTGCCGTCTGCGATGCACCAGGGGCAGAAGCGTCCGTTGACCTCTTGAGCGGTGTAGAAGGTTGCGGTGTAGATCCACCCCGTGTTGCGGTTGCAGTTTGCACAGGTCTCGGTGCTCTCGCGGATGGACCCGCTGGCGATCGGGTCGGGGTGGTAGCGGAAGGCGGGCAGGTCTGCGGTCACTGGTGCAGTCTGTTCGCAAGGCAGTCCGTGATCAAGCGGTGAGGTCGTATTCCTGCTGGTCGGGTATCGGATAGAGACGCTGGTGCTCGCGGGTGGCGTGGTGCTACCACCTCGCCCGCGAACACGAACGCCTCTACCCGCCCCTGACCAGCACGACTACGACCTCACGACCTGATCGGCGACCTTCCCTCAGCGCGAACTACACCCATCGGAGACAGGGTGGCGCATCGCGTCCCCGCCCCCTGACGTGCATCCAAGAGACGCGTCAGGGGCGAGGCGGCCGACGCTCTGTTCCTCACCTGCGCTTACGGGCCGTCACCAAGAGGTACTCCCAATCCATACCGGCGGAGTCCGCCACGTCGATGTGGCGCTGGGCGAGGTCGTCGAGGGCGTTGTCCAGCGCGGCGACCCGGTCGGGGTCGTCCGCGACGTTGCGGTAGGTGGCGATGGTCGGGCCGTAGTTGGTCTTGAAGTAGTCCCGGAAGGCCGCGGGCCTCTCGAAGCGCTCGACCCGTACGGACGGCACCTGCGGCGCAAGAAGCGCACGACCATTCAGGACACGACGGCCCCGCCTGTGCCGGACCTGGTGATGCGTGACTTCACGGCGGACGTGCTCAACACCAAGTGGTGCGGCGACATAACGTACGTCGCCGTCGGCTCGACCTGGCTGTATCTCGCCACGGTCATCGACATCTGCTCGCGGCGCGTGATCGGCTGGTCGATCACGGACCGCATGCGCACCTCGCTGGTCACCGACGCGATCGAGATGGCCGTGGCCGCCCGCGGCGGCCACGTCCACGGCGTCGTCTTCCACACGGACAGGGGCGCGCAATATGGATCGGCCGCCTTCGCCGAGGTCTGCCGACGGCACGGCATCCGCCGCAGCATGGGCCGCGTCGGCTCAAGTTATGACAACGCCCTCGCCGAATCGTTCTTCCAGGGCCTCAAGCGCGAGTTGCTGCACGGAAGGCGCTGGACCTCGAAGGCGCAGACACGGCTGGAGCTATTCAGGTGGCTGTCGTACTACAACCGGCGTCGCCGCCACTCCGCCCTCGGCTACCTCGCGCCAGCCGAGTACGAACAGCAATTGATCACGTCACGTACGCTGTCACTCGTCGCATGAAACCCGGTGTCCACGCCCGGGGATCAACCTCAGTCCTCCCGTGGGTCGTGGACTTGGACACCCCAGGAGGGTGGTTCGCCCGCCTCATAGGACTCATGTAGGGCCAGCGGCCCTGCGGCTGGTCCGTGACGCCCGGCGAGCTAGCGTGCCGTCATCCTTAACCGTCAGCTCTCCGATCAGCTCCAGCACGCCAACTGTTCCGCCAGCATCAGCTGACCCCGCCGTGGGCGCTGCCGCCGCCGCGGTGGCGGCAGTGCCTGTTCAGGAAGCCCTCTTCCGACGGCGGGCGCTCGCTCCGTACGCGCGGGGTGAAGAGCGCAGCCGCGGTCATGTATCCGGATTACGGCGGTGCGGAGAATGCAAGAGATGTAGAACAGGCTGCGGCCGCCCGGAATGCAGGACGTACGAGACCTACCGGGCGTGTGAGGGACCGGGCGCCGGACGGGGGAGACACTGATGCGGCAGGCGAGGAGATCAGGTGTGCGAGGGAAGGCGGGTGACAGCAGCCGGCCGATGACACGGTGCGCTGCTTCCCCCGGCCGCCGACGGCAAGGACGGCAGGTGCGCGTGGTCACCGGGGCGGTACTCCTGCTGCTGGCCGCCGGTGCCGCGTCGGCTTCCGCTGGGGACACCGATTCCGCCGAGAGGGATGCCCAGTTGGTGTACTGCCTCGCTCCCGCCCATCGTGCCGACCTGCTCGTGGCGGCTGGCCGGCTGGGGCTGCTGAAGAGCGACGAGGGGGTGTCGCTGGAACGGTGGGCCGAGGACCAGGACGACGACTTCGGGCGGGCCTGCGCCGCCCTCATGGCCGCAGAGTCAGAATCCCCGGCAACGTCCGCACAGGACGAGGGCGCGGACGGCTGGTTCGTGGCCCTGGTGAAACAGCTGCCCCTGCTCCTGGCGGGTGCGCTGCTCACCCTGGGCGGCCAGTCCTACGAGCGCGGGTTGTCGGAACGGCGGGCGCTGAAGCACGAGTTGAGGACTGCGGAGAGTGCATACCGAGGGGCCGTGCACGAGTATCTCGCCCAGTACCGGCAGGACGCACGGTGTGACCACTCGGCGGTGCGCACCGCGCGGGACGCGCTGGCCGTCTTCCTCTCCCGGGTCCCTGGCCCCTCGGCCCGGCGTGCGGCGGCCGAACGGCTCGCCGACGGGCTGCCGCTGGCCGAGCCGCTGCCGCAGAGCGAGGGCCAATACCTACTCGACTCGGAAGCCCTCACCCGTGTCGCGCACCGGGAAAACGCGTCCGTCGAACGCTGTCTGCGCGCCCTGCCCGAACTCAATCGCACGTTTTTGTACTGGAGTTGGGTCATCATTCGAAACCGGCCGGTGCGCTCCCGGGCGGCGAGGGGGGCGGAATGACCGGACTGGTCGACGAGTCTGACGAGAACCCGTTCGGGGTGTATGTGCCGGAACTGAAAGACCAGTTGCCGCCCCAACATGTCCGGCCGAAGGACGACCATCCGCTGGTGCCGTGGAAGGAGCCGAGCCATACCGGTCAGTGGGTGGACGTCGACCACACCCGGGCTCAGCTGGAACGGTTCGAGCAGTGCTTCCAGGACGAGTTGCCCGGGCTGCTGCTTCCGGAACTGCGCCGCGGGCACCTGGTGGTGGTGACCGGGCCGGTGGGCATGGGCAAGACCACGCTCATTCACCGGTGCGTGCACTTGGCGCACGAGTATCTCGGCAAGCTCAGGCAAGAACTCGACGAGCGGTCGCAGCCCCGCTTCGCGCCGGAACTCGTCGTGGCGATGGCCGGAGGTTACGACAACCACAGCAGAGAGGTCAGCTGGGACGCCAGGGGCGACTTCGCCGAGACCCCGCAGATCAACTCGGTCATACGTGACAAGATCGTTGAGACGCTGGAGGAAGCGTTTCCCGATGTGTCGCTCGACCCGTCGCTCACCGGGAACGACGTCCGCAAGGCGTTCACCGGCATCAGCAGGCTGCTCGCCCGGCAGAACCGTCTGCTACTCGCCATCGTCCCGCACATCGACTGGCGGGACGCCGGGGGCGACGTACGGACGAAGTTCCTCAGGACTTGGCTGAGTCACGCGCAGAGCCGGATCATGCTGTTCGTCGAGATCAGTCACCAGAATCCGAGAACGGCGAGTGAGGTGATCGCGGAGCTGCCCACGAACACGGCGGTCACGCATCTCTCGCTCGGTCTGCTGGCCGCGGAGGACACCGTCAAGTTCACCGAGGCCGCTCGTGGCAGTCATCCCGACGGCGAGAACGCGCCCACGCTCCCCATGATCCCGCGGCAGGGCCCCGCCGAGGACCCGTGGCGCCTCGCCGACGTACGGCACCTGCGCCGGGAGTGTTTCCGCATCGCCGAGCGGCAGAGACTCGCGGGTGCCCGGGTGTGGGTGACCGCCGCCGACCTCGCCCCTCCCACCCTCGACCTCGCGAGTCTGGGACGTACCCCGCCCGCCCCGGACAGCCAGCCCTGCAACCCTGCCTAGCCGTAGGACTCCCGGTCCGACCGTTCCAGTCGTACACAGGAACGGGACAACGGAACAGACGCAGCCCGCTCGCCGCTGCGGGCCCGAGACCGAACACACGAGGAGTGCCGTCGTGACGCCGACCAGTGGACACACCTGGCACCGCAACCCCTTCCCGCTGACCCCTGTCGTGCGCCTCGGGCCGATGTCCGACCTGGGGGAGGCGCGGGTCTGGGCGGCCGATTCGGGCAACGCCGATATCGACACCCCGCTGATCGAGCACGTCGAGTCGCTCGTCGACGACTACTTCGCGCCGCCCGCCGCCGGTGGCCGGCGCGGCCGGGCGATCGCCCTGGTGGGCGAGTTCGGACTCGGCAAGAGCCATGCCCTGCGCCGGACCTACCAGGCGATACGGGCGCGGCATCCCCGGGCGGCGACGTGGATCGTGGACGAACCGGCGCAGGACATGGGGCGGCTCTACCGCGACCGGCTGCGCGGACCCGGCGACACCGAAGAGGGCAAGCGTGCCTTCGAGGAGCTGGTACGCGACTACTACGCGTATGTGACGGCCAGCCGGGTCGCCGAGGCCGACGACGACCCACGCCGGGACACCCTGCAGGAGATCGCGACCGGGCTGCGCGACCGCTCGCTCGACCCGGACAAAGTCGTGTCGGCGCTACGCTACGACCCCGAGGTGATCCACGCCGATCTGCGCGACACCCTGGGCGAGGTCACCGAGCACCGCAGGTTCTCCACCGCGCTCGCACTGCTGCTCGAGCCGCCGTTCAATCGGATGGTGTGGCACTGGCTGAACGGCGCAGAGCCCGCCGAGCCGCTGCGCGAGCGCGGCATCACCGAGGCAATCGGCCCGTCCGGTCAGCGCACCGACCTCGCGGTCGGCATCGAGCGGGTCTTCGACGCGCTGACCGTGCAGGGCTTTCTGCACGGCCGGGTCGGACAGCCGTATGCCCTTCTGCTCGACTCGCTGGAGAAGGTGCTGGCCTGGCCGGACAAGAGCCGACACACGTTCCTGGACGCCTTCGAACGTCTCATCAACGTCTATACGAGCCGCGGCGGCCTGCTGGTGTTCTGCTGCTCGCCCGACGGGCTGCGGGCGCTGCGCCAGAGCGCCCACGAACGGGTGGTGCAGTTGTGGCCGACGGGCCTCGACCAGGGGCATACCGGCGAGCTGGTGGCCCGCTACCTGGCCTCGGGCGAGGGAGCGGCCGAAACACCGTCCGAAGACGAGGAGACGGCCGACGACGCGCCGCTGACGGGACCCTTCGACGACGAGGCGTTGCGTCTGCTCCACGAGTTGACCGAGGGCGTACCCCGCCAGGTGCTCAAGACGTGCCGGGAGGCCTGGCAACTCAGCGAGGACGCCGGGGGCGTGGTGCGCCGGGTTTCCGGGGCGACGGTGCTGAGGGCGGTACGGAAGCTGCACGAGCGGGTCTCCTACCCGCGGGTCCTGGGCGATGTGCATGACGCGCTCGACCTGGGCCAGTGGCTCACCGCCACCAGCGATCCGGTGCCGGTCCGGCTGGCACGCTCGGCCGGCGGCCGGGAGGAGGTGCTGTACTGGCTGTCGCCGGCGTCGAACGCCTACATCGCGGTGATCTACGCTCGTTCCCTGCTGCTTGCCGCCGACGTCGAACGCGTCGTCGCCCACGTGAACGGGCTGCGCGGTGCGGTCCGCCCGGCGCGGTTCGGCGCACTGCTGGTGGTCAACGGGCTGGTGTCGCAGGCCACGCAGGATCAGCTCGGACGGTCGATCGGGTCCCGGCCGCTGGTTTACCGGGAAGGCGGGTTCGCACGGAGCCTGCACGAGGCGCTGGTGCAACTGGAGCGGCAGACGGTCCCTTTCGGCGAGCTGCCCCGTGATTCGGCCGGGACGACGTCGCGGGCGCATCCGGCCTCGGACGCCCCGACGGCGGGCCGAGACACATCGGACGCCGAACCGGAGCACGCCGCGGCGCAGGTGCTGCCGGGATCGGTGCAGCGCCGGTTCCGGGACACGCTGGCGGTACTGGAGACGGCGACCCGGGGAGCGGCGGAGACATCGGCGGATCTGAACGTCCTGGGCTGCGCGACGCTGGTACGGACGCTGACGGAGGAGTTCCGGGGCGCTGTCGCGACCTGGGCACGGGCGGGCATGCCGGGCACGCCGACCGATCTCCAGATGGGTGAACTGCGCCGGATCTGCCGGGAGTACGCGTGCGCGGTCGAAGTGCTGCCGGTGCATCTGCTGGACAGCACCGGCCACCCGCTGGTCCCGACCCGCACGGTGGAGGTCCTCGCCGAGGAGGTGTGGGGCGCGATGAACGCCCCGACAGTGCCTTGAGGGGGTTCATCGCGGCCGCGGTACCGCCACACCACCCGCGTCCCGGGCGAGGTCCGCGAGCCGCCGTTCCGCGTTGGCGACCTGCCACTGGTCGAGCGTGATGCCTACGAGGAAGGCGCGGGAGGACGTCCAGCGGACGTAAACTGCGCCTTCCTGTACGTCGAGGACCAGTCTGTCCACGGAGGTGCCGCCATCCGGGGACAGAGCAATCAGGCCGAGGGCGTCGCTGAGGCGGGACAGATGGCCACGCAAGGTGCGGGGCAGGTCACGGTAGGCGGTTCTCCTGGTCCGCACGCTGAAGCCCAGGAAGCGCGGGCCGAGTTCCGGGCTGTCGAAGACGTCGCCGGCACAGACCAGGGCCCAGTTCCGGTAGTAGCCCGCGTAGTGCAGGTCCGTCGCGTTCAGGTGAGTTTGCCACAGCTCGCTCAGCCGCTGCTCGTACGCGGCGTCCGGGGCCGCGGCGGTACCGAAGTCGACGTGCAGTCCCGCGGCCGCCTCCCCGGTCTGGAGGTGCGGTTCCGCCTGGGGGGCGCCGCCGGGCAATTCGTCGGGGAGTGCGTGCACTTCGGTGCGGATTCGAGTGACGAGCCGGTTCATCGCCTGGTCCATTGCCGGGACGCCTTCGGGTACGTCCGCCACGGCGGCCAGGAACTCGCTGGGGCGAGCCCGGCCGCCCCACATGCCGCCGCACTCGTTGGCGAGGAGCGTGCGCATCAGCTCGCCGGTCCCCAGCGGGCGCAGCTCGGCGCCGAGATCCTGGGCGCACAGCAGCAGTCTGTCGCCGGGCAGCGACTCGTTCCGCCACTCGTCGCCGGACTCTGTGACCAGGCCGGCGCGAGGGGTGCGGTCCGCGCGCAGGACGACGAAGTCGAGGATGCCGTTGCTGTAGTGGACCAGGGAGCGGATCGCGGGCGTCCGCCGGACGGTCTCCTCACACAGTGCGGTGATCCGGCCGTAGTATCTCGGGGTCCAGTGGGACTCCTTCAGCGTGGTGCTCGCGTGCGGTGCGGAGTCTGCCACGGGTGCTCGCCTTTCGCTGGTCGGTGATGTGCGGGCTGCGGTGCGAGCGGCTTCACAAGCCGGGCAGTTCCAGGTCGATGTCGTAGCCCGAAGGCGGTACGGGACGCGTGGTGTCGGCTCTCGTGAGGCGGTCCAGGTGGGCACTGACCCGGCGGCCGTCGAGGCGGTGGGCGAAGCCCAGGTCACCGAGGCGGGCTAGGGCAGTGCGGACGAGTGCGACGGCCTCCTCCTCGCGGCCGGCCGCAGCGAGCGTGGCCGCCAGGGAGTTCTCCGCGGCGGCGACCCAGGGGTGGGCCCGGCCCAGCTTGTGGACGAAAAGGTCGAGCGCGCCCCGGCCGGCCTCCTCGGCCGGTAGTACCTCGCCCATGGCCCGCAGATAGACGCCATGGCGCACCTGGCCCAAGCCGACACAGGGGTGCCCCGGGCCGAACCAGCGGGCGAGTGCCTCCACGCACTGCCGGCCCTGGTGTTCGGCCTCGTCGGCTTTGCCGAGGGCGTGCAGGTCGGCGGCGTAGCCGAACCGGAAGCCCACGGTGACGTAACGGTCGGGGCCGAATCGGTCGACGGCCATGCCGAGGGCACGCAGGTCGCGTTCGTGGGCGAGTTCGTAGCCGTAGAGAGGGTCCTTGAGACCGGGAAAGCCGTCGGCGAGCCGACGTTCGCTGACCGCGAGGCCGGCCTCGGTACGGAGCCGGGCGAGGTTCCACTGGCCGCCGTGCCGACGCAGTTTCTCGCGCAGCAGATCGCGTGCCTCACCGTCACGTCCAGCAGCACGGTACAGATAGGCGAGCAGATCGGCGGTGCCCCAGGCGGCTGAGTCGTCGTTGCCGCCGACGGCCCGCCGGTAACGGAACCGGTCCTGGATCGCGGTCAGGGCGGGGACGATCCGGCCGGTGAGCGCCTCGGTGAGGGCGAGGTTGTGCTCGACCTGAAGGGTGGCCGGGTGCTGCCGCCCGAGCAGCAGGGTGAGGCCGTCCAGGACGGGCCGCAGGTGCATCAGGGCGTCGTCGAATCTGCCGAGAACACGCAGCGTGGCGGCATAGGAGTCGGCGGAGAGCAGGGTGCGCGGGTGGGTGATGCCGAGGAGCCGGCGGTGACCGCGCAGCGCCTCCTGGGCGTTCTGGTGGGAGCGCTCGTAGTCACCGCGCAGCCGGTGGGCGCGGGCGACGAAGTTGAGCAGGCGCAGGCACTCGGGGGTCTGTTCGTCGCTGTTGTCGGTTCTCCAGTGGACAAGGGCCCGTCCGGCGATGTCGAGGAGGCGGTCCAGGTCGGCGGCCTCGGAGCGCTGGCTGAGCGCATTGAGGTGACGCAGCAGCGAGCGGCGCACCCGTGGCCTGGTGTCCTCCCACAGGCGCAACGAGTACACCTCGCGGGCCCAGTCGGCGGGCAGGCCGGGGTCGTACGGGACGTGTTCCGACAGGACGCTGCGCAGCACCGCCTCGATGTGCGCGCGCTCTGTGGGGTCCATGCGGGTCCGGATCAGGTCGCGCAGCCCGTGGTGTTGGACGAGCGGCTGACGGGCACGGTCGAAGTCGACGTCGAGCAGGCCCACTCGGGTCAGGGCCCACAGGGCGACGCTCACCATGTGCTCGTCGGGCAGCAGGATTTCCGCGCCAGCTGGGCGGGGTGCCGACGATTCGTCGTCACCGGCCAACTCGGACAGGATGCGGCGCGAGCGAAGCAGTTCCAGGCTCACGCCGCGCCCGGTGAGCAGGGAGGCGGCGCCCAGCAACCAGCCGACGGCGTCGGTTCCGGGGCTCTCGGCGCGCCAGGCGACCGCGCCGGGGGTGCTCTGTACGACGCGCTGGGCGACCCCCACCATCACGGCCACCGGGGATGCCGCGTCGTTGGTGCGCAGGAGTTCGGTCTTGCCGACACGGTATTCGGTGAGCAGGTCGGAGACGGCGGATCGGACGGCCGCCTCGTGGGTCATGTGGTCGTCGCGGAGATGCGCAGCGGTCCGTTCGGCCAGACAGAGGGCGGCGAGGTGAAGGGCCTGCGGGACGAAGTCCACGACACTGCCGATCTGCCGGGCCTGCCGCTCACTGATCTCCTGCACCTGCTCGGCGAGCAGTGCGCGGCTCTCCTCTGCACTCATCGGGGTGACGGCGAAGGGACGCAGCCGCGGCGGCCGGACCTCCTGCCCGGGGTCGCCTCCGGACGGTGCGGCACGGCTGGTGATGAGCACATGCCCTCGCTCGTGGGGCACGGGCAGCAGCCCGAGCAGTTCGACGGGGTCAGGGACGCCGTCGAAGACGATGAGCCAGCTGCCTGCCTCGTCACCGGTGCGGGAGAGCCGGGACAGCAGCGGGAGGAGGGCGTCATCGCCGGTTCCGAGCCGGTCCTCGGGCCCGCCGAGCCGGCCCGCGAGCCGGCCTAAGTCGTCCTCGGCCAGCTGCCGCTCCCATGCGGACACCCACCACACCACGTCGTACGAGGCCCCGTATCGGTGGCACAGTTCGTGCGCCGTGTCGCTCTTGCCCCAGCCGCTGGGGCCGTGCAGCACCAGGCAGGCTCCGTCGCGGGCGGCCGCGCGTATCTCCTCGTGGAGGGCAGTGAGCAGTTCGGCGCGGTCCACGAAGGCTCTGCCGGGCGGCCCCACGTTGGTCGTCTCCGGCAGCCGGGGGAACCTGGCCCCGCCGTCGCTGTCACCAGGTTCCGGCGCGCCGAGGCCCAGGCCGGTGTACAGCAGCCGCAGAGCCTGGTCCTCGGTGGTGTCACGCAGGTCGACCTGCTCGTGATGGGCGGCCTCGCTGTGCGGAAACGGCTCGTCGACGAGCAGGATGCGGACGTCGGTGTGGGAGAGGGCGCCCATCTGTTCGAGGAGCGTGTCGTCGGCGTCGTCGGGCGACAGGAAGAGCAGCGCTGTACCGGGACCGGGGCGTTCACCGGCGTAGGTGCCGGCCCGGCGCAACTCGGTGCGCACGCCCTTGGCGGCGAGCCGGTCGCGCAGCCACGCGGCCCACAGGGCGTGCCGGGCCGAGTGGACAACAACAACATTGGTGAGGCGGATCGTGCGGCGGGCACGCAGCCAGTCGGCGAGCTGCTCGTAGTGCAGGCGCAGCCCGCTGACCGGGCCGGCGTCCTCTGCTTCGGACTCGGCGGCGAGGCTGCGGCCGTCCTGGTAGAGCGGGTTGTACGGGATCTCGAGGAAGGGGACGTCGGTGGCGCCGAGCGTGGCGGCGACCGGAGCGAACTTCCGGCGCACCCGCTCGCGGGCGTCGCGCAGCCGGTCGTGCCCGCCGGTGTCGCTCTTGAGGCCGAGGGCGAGCAGCCGCACGGGCCGGCCGCCCCTGCGGACCATCACATCCTCAGCGAGCGCGGCAGCCCCGTCGATGGACCAGGCGGCCATCGCGAAGCAGACGACGAGCGTGTCGGCGTACGCGGCGGAGCGCGCCAGTTCGGCCGCTTCGGAGGCGTCCGGAACCGGGGCCTCGACGAGGAGATGGTCATACGCCATGGCGACGGGGTCCTCGGCGACTGCGGCGAGTGCGGCTCCGTCCGGGATGGTCGCGGTGTGCACGCGGCCGGGTTCGGGGCGAGGCAGGGCCCCGCCGGGTTCGCCGCCGCGGCCCTCGACGAGAAGGACGCTGTGATGGGTGTCGGCGAGGACATCGGCGACGTTGCGCAGAGTCGTACTCCGACCGAGGTTCTCGGAGGTGGCGAGGAAGACCGTGAACGGCCCCAGCCGATCAGGCGGGTTGGAGTCTGGCATGACTTCTCCGCTCGGCGCGGCGATGAAAGACACTGACAGAACAGGCGCACGAGAAGTGCTGATACCACACGCCACATATCCAGCGCACGGCGTCCGCAACAGTCCCGCGCGGTCCGCTTTTCATGCGCCCTCGGTGTGTCCGGTAACGAAGGGAACGCCCTCGGCGCAGCTGTCGTACACCCGGCGCAACACGGCGCCCAGCACTGAGTCGGGCAAGGCCGCGACGTCCTCAGCCGACAGGGCGCTGAGGTCGAGAACGACCGACTCGACCTCGGCGTCCGGGCTCTGGCCCGCTCCGACTCCTGGCCCCACCCCCGTCGGAGCGGTGCCGTCGGCGGCTGCCATGCAGGTCACTCCATGGGGTGTCGGCGGAATCTGGCGTCGGAGGATCTCCACCCTAGCGTCGCCGACTGCCAGCAGGCAGCCGCTCGCTACCGTTCCCACCGTTCAACGGTGGGAACAGGGCTCTTGCCGGATCATCCCTGTTGTTGACGCTGGAGCTTCCCCGAACGAAACTGGCCGAGCGGAGTGCGCCGTCTGCCATGCCCGGCGAAATTCGCGCTGCACGCCTTCAGGAAGAAGCGGATGAGCCGACCATCCCCATACCCCGCCGAACCAGCCTGGCCGAGGGTTGCCGACGTGGCAGAACACCGGAAGACGGGCTGGGTGCCCCATCCACTGCACTCCTTCGTCCTGAAAGTGCACAGCCGCTGTGACCTGGCCTGCGACTACTGCTACATGTACCGCTCACACGACCAGAGTTGGCGCAGCCAGCCGCGCATGATGACCCCATCGATCGTCACCCGTACGGCGGAGCGAATCGCTGAGCACCTGTCCGCACATCGGGTGACAGAAGCGGGCGTAGTCTTGCACGGCGGAGAACCGCTGCTGATCGGCGACGATGCGCTCGCGCGAACCGTGCGGACACTGCGCACGACGGTCGGTGACGGGGTGCGCCTGCACCTGAGCCTCCAGACCAACGGCCTCCGCCTCACCGAGCAACGTCTCGATCTACTCGCCGAGTTGGACGTACGGATCGGCGTGAGCACCGACGGCGGCCGAGCCGCCCACGACCGGCACCGGCGCGGCGCCGACGGCCGCGGCAGCCACACCCGAGTCGAGGCGGCTCTGCAGCGTCTGTCGAGCGACCGCCACCGGCATCTGTTCGGCGCCCTGCTGTGCACGATCGACCTGCGCAACGATCCGGTACGCACGTACGAGGCCCTGCTGACCCACAGCCCGCCAGCCGTCGACTTCCTTCTTCCGCTGGGCAACTGGCGGACCCCGCCGCCCGGCCTGGACCCGCGCAGCCGGCGCACTCCGTACGCGGACTGGCTCTGGGCGGTCTTCGAACGCTGGTACGGCGCACGAAGCAAGGAAACCTCGGTACGGCTCCTGGACAATCTGCTCGCCCTACTGCTCGGCGCTGCACCGGAGACCGAAGTACTCGGTCTGTCCCCGGTACGGTACGCGGTCGTGGACACGGACGGCTCCCTCACCCAAGACGACACCCTGCGCACCGCCTACGACGGCGCTGCCCGCACCGGCCTCGACATCCACCACCACTCCTTCGACACTCTGCTGCTCCACCCCGGCGTCGCGGCCCGCCAGTGGGGCACCGCCGCCCTGTCCGCCCCCTGCCGCACCTGCCCCTTGCACAAGGTGTGCGGAGGCGGCCACTACGCCACCCGCTACCGCCCCGACACGGGCTTCGCCAACCCGAGCGTGTACTGCTCCGACCTGACCGAACTGATCGGTCGTGTACGGCAACGCCTCAGCGAGGACGTACGGCGGGCGGCGGGGGCGAAGACGGAGGCACCGCCGCAGCAGCCGGCTCCGGCGCCTTCCCGACCAGGAGCCGGTGCGCAGCCCCGCCGACGAGACGCCACACCGGACCGGCGGGAGACCGTCCCGCCCGACCGACAGCAACCCGACGTTCGAGACCAGCCCTCCACCGCCGGGGCACCGCAGGACAGCACCCGTGACCCGCGACAGAACCTCGGGGCAGGGCGTCGACCGGGCGTCGTGCCGGGATCGTCGCCGGGCGGTGCGTCGATGTCCGCGGAGGTGGCATGACCCCGTCGCCGTACAGAATGCCCGGCGCGCTGTTCGACGCGGTCGCAGCGGGCGGCGGCGGAGCTGCGGCCATGCGGCTGCTGGCCCGCGCCGAGCACAGCAGACGCCTGGCCTGCGCGTACGCCGTGACCGTGGCGGCGCGGGAGGCTGGGGGAGCCGTCGCCGAGGCGGCCGGTCGCGCGTGGAGCCTGTTCACCGACGCCACGCGCACAGCCCCTGAGGCGGCGACGGCCGTCCTGACCCATCCGTCGACGGGGCCCACCCTATTCGGTCTGCTCGCCGACCTGGGCCGCCCCGACAGCCGACTCCCGCCGCCCGTCCACCGGCTCACGGCCCTGGCCGTGTCGGCAGCGGCACATGCGGGCTTCTCGGCTCGGACCGAACTGCCCCTCACGGGCCCCTGGGTCGCCCTGCCGTCCCTGGGCCGGGCCCATTTCGCCGACGCGTGCCGCAACGAACGCGCCGAGGTCCATGTCGACGGGTCGGGCCAATGCCGGATCACGCTGACGAGCGCGACGGGAACGGCCGCGAACGGGCCGGTGATGGTGCCCGGACTCCCGTACGGCGGCGGCGAGTCGAACAGTCCGTCGCAGCTGCCCTGGTACGGCCGCTCCCGTGCAGGCCGCTGGTATGGCCCCCATCTGCTCGCCACCCTCGACAGCGGCGCCCCACTGCTCCTGGACACCCTCGACCCGCCGTACTTCCCCGACTCGGCGACCCACCCTCGGGGTCTAGGCACCGCCGAGGCGCGCCGCTGGGCGGGCCCGGCCCGGGAGGCCTGCCGGATCCTGCGCACAGACCATCCCGAGGTGTACGCCGAACTTGCCTTCAGCCCGCTTCTGCTGGTGCCACTGAACAGTCCCGGTCGCGGCACCAGGAGCAGCAGCAGTGCGGAAGCGTTCGGCTGTGTGGCGCTGTCCCCACCGACCTCGGCGACGGCCTTCGCGGTGACACTCGCGCACGAGACGCAGCACAACAAACTCGCAGCCATGCTGCACCTCTTCGACCTATTCGAACCGGGCGGCGCTGAACGCTTCTACGCCCCCTGGCGCCCCGACCCGCGCCCCCTCCACGGCCTGCTCCACGGGGCGTACGCGCATCTGGGCGTCGCCTGTTTCTGGGAGCGTCGCCGGGAGACGGAACCCGACCCGGCGCTGCGCGTCATCGCACACGCCCAGTTCGCCCGGTGGCGCCTGGCCGCCCACGACGCGACGTCCGTCACCCTGTCCTCCGGCCGTCTCACCCCTCTTGGACAGCGCTTTGCCCAGCACATGCTGACCACCCTGGACGCCCTGTGCCGTCTGCCGGTCCCCGCCTCGGCCCTGCGCGACGCCGAATCGGCGGCCCGAGCTCACCGCAGCGCCTGGCGGGACCGGAACAGCAACGTGGCCCGGAAACCGCCTTCCGTCAACACCCGGTGACACGGCGGTCTGTGAGCTTCCTGTTCAACCGCTTCGCACGTTGTCGCTGTCCGCTTCGACCGGGCGAGTCCCGGGAGGTCGACCACTGGATTTTGGACCTGCGGGAACAGACCGGCATCCGCTGCGGTGTCAGCGGCCATCGAATTCGGCTCTGTCGTAGATCTTGTGACAGAGCCCGATACTCCCCGCGGGGAAGTAGATGAACTTCCTACGGGGAATATCGGAGCCGCTTCCGTGTGCAACGGTCTCAGTAGACGCAGTGACACACTCTCAGGGCCGCCCGGCGGCTGGAGGTTGGTCCGCTGGCGTGCTCAGTAGCCGACAGTGAAGCGGCGTTGGATGAAGCGAGGTAGTTCCGCCTCGTCGACGAGGGCGACGGCTGCGTCCTCCGCGGAGATGCGGCTGTGTCCTTCCGCGTCGAGTACCGGCTGGTCGCCTCCGATTCGGAACCGGCCCGTACGTTCGCCGGGTGCGATGTCCTCCGCGGGGCTGAAGTAGGTCCATAGCCGGTTGGAGGTACGCAGGACGTTCAGGGCATCGCGGTGGCCGCGCACCGCAGCGGCGTACCCCCTTGGCAGGCCGATCTTATCGAGGGTTTCGTGCAGGAGTTCGTCGGAGTCGGCCCGTACGACTCCGGGCTCGATCTCCAGGCTGCCGGCACCGCCGATGACGATGAGCCGGGTCCGCGGGTGGCTCTCCAGCGCCTTAAGGAGTGCTCGCGCGGCGGTGACGTAGGCCATGGGATCGGCGATCGAGCGGGCCACGGTGTCGGCGATGTCCTTGGCGGCGTTTCCGGGCTGGAATCCGCTGATCAGTACGTCGAGGCCGGGTATGGCGGCGGCGACTGCCTTGGCGTCAAGGACGTCGACGCTCTTCCAGGTGACGTCTTTCCGGTCCTCCTCGATCCGGGTGGCGTCGCGGCTGAAGGCCGTGACCTGGTGGCTCCGGCCGAGGGCTTCGGTGACGACGCGACTGCCGATGGTGCCCGTGGCCCCGATGACTCCGATATGCATAGCTCTCCCCTGGGTGGGTTCCGCCGCCTTTTGCACGGCTAGAAGTAACTATACGGCGTGAAGAAAAAATACAGAGCTCAATAATGTGACGCTGTAGAGTGGCGACTATGGGAAGCGTGGGGAGCACTAAGGGGCGCCGCGAGCGGCTGCGCGCGGAGACGGCTGCCGAGATCAAGAAGGTCGCGCTGGAGCTGATGGCCTCGAGCGGGCCCGACGCGATCACGCTGCGGGCCATCGCTCGCGAGATGGGCATGACGGCCAACGCCATCTACGGATACTTCGCCACTCGTGACGACTTGGTCACCACGCTGATCAACAGCGTCTATACCTCGCTGGCCGACACGGTGGACACCGCATGGGAGGCCACCCCCGCGCACGACCCGGCCGCCCGGATCCAGGCATGGGCCTGCGCCTTCAGAGACTGGGCGCTGGCCAACCCGGAGGGATTCCGCCTCATCTACGGCGATCCCGTCCCCGGCTACCGGCCCCCCGAGGGTGGCGCCGCCCCGGACGCCGCCCACCGCGTCTGCACTGGGATCACCGCTCTCGCGGCCGCTGCCTGGCCGCAGGCCGAACTCCGTTACATGGACAGCGACTTCGAGTGGTCCGACTTCGACCCAGGCCTATTGGACAAGGTCCGCCCGGCCTTCCCCGAGCTGCCGCCGGCCGCCGTGGCCCTGGCCCTGCGCATCTGGAGCCACCTGCATGGCCTGGTGTCACTGGAGATCTACGGCCACCTGCAGACGCAGGCCCTCAGCCCGGAGAAACTGTTCCGCGAAGAACTGGTCCAGCTCATCCGCTCCTTGGGCATCGCACCGCGGAAGTAGCAGCCCTGTATGACCGGCCATCCGTAGTGCCCCTGTCGCCGCCGCGCAGGTGGCCAAGTGCCATTAGGGCATCGACCCCTTCGGCCCGCCCCGCCGCGCTAGCGGAGAGGTCGCCCTTGTGGGGAATTATGGGCTCTGCAGAAGGCCTTGTGACCGACACAGTCCTGCGGACCTGGAAACCCTGATCGGCAGGGCGGTCAGCTGCCCCGCAGCGTGACCGCATGGTGGCTCCGCTGAGCATCTAGACCCCGGCGACGAGCTGGCCCCCTTCAGCGGTTCCCGGCTATGGCACAGTCACGACCACAGCGATCCGGTAATGACTCCGCCCGTGATCCACCGGACACACCTAAAATCTCTCCGTGGATATCAACAGCTGGTTCGCGGTCGAGGACCCGGAGGAGTACGACGAGGAGCCCTGGGACTTCGACGAGGCGGAGCTCGCCTTCCTTGCGGCCCTGCGCGCCCGGGCCACCGCCTGGCGGGTGCCGTCGGCTCCCAGCCAGGTCGAACGACCCGAGGACGAGTCGTCACTCCTCGTCCATATCTCCCTCCTCGACGAGGCGCGCCAACTGCTACTCGGCGAGTGGGCCGTGCACTTCTACGGCTCCCACGTGCGGGCGGGAAAGGTCCGAGACCAGCTCTTCAACCTCCACGAGTCTCCCGAGCGCGGCTACTTCCAGGTCTCCGGCACGGTCGAGGAGCTCGCGCAGCGGTGCGCCGACTGGTTCGAAAGCCTGCTGAGTCGCCCTGTCGTCCGCGCCGAATGGCCGTCCGACCGCGGGACGTACGCGACCCGCTGGGAGTTCGCCGACACGGACGAAGCCCTCGTGACGAGCGGAACCGTGCCCGCCGACGGCTCACCCCCGGCCCGCCGCCTCCCGGTCCGTCCCTGATCCGCCGGACAACCGCTAAGCGCTGCGCGACTTGCGGGCCGCCTTCTTAGCGGTCGCCTTCTTGGCTGGCTGCTTCTTCGTCGTCTTCTTGGCCGCAGTCTTGTCGGGCATTTCGTGAACCGTCGCGTCCTCGCCATGGGACGCCTGCGCCTTCGCCACGGACTCCTCGATCGAACGGACCGCGTATCCGCGGTTCAAGCGGCTGATCACCGCGCACGAGCTGTATCTGTTCTTCTCTCCGACGCGCGATGAGCGTCACAGGCTCAGCAGCAGGTCCCGGACCGCTGCAGGCTGGGACAGGAACGGGTGGTGGCCGGCGTCGAGCTCGACGACGCTGCCGGCCCAACGGGCGAACTCGCGCTGCAGCGACGGCGGGGTGCCGCGGTCCTGGGCGCAGATGAGGTACGTCGAGGGCACCTGCTGCCATGCGGCCGCCCCCACCGGCTGCCCGGTCACCTGCACGCTCTGCCGGGCGAGGTGGTCCGCCGCCTGCGCCTGGACCTCGGGGTCGCAGTCCTGCAGGAATGTGTCCACGAGCAGCTCGGGGCGGACCCCGAAGGTGCCGGCGTCGGGGTCGACGTCGAGGAACGGGGCGGGGCTGCCGTCCCCGAACTCCGACAGGCTCTGCCCGACCTCGGGCAGGTAGCTGGAGACCAGCAGCAGGTGGCGTACCGACCCGACGCCCGCGGCGGCTTCCGCGGTGATGATGCCGCCGTAGCTGTGGGCGACCACGACGGTCGGCTCGTCGCTGTCCTGCAGCACCTGCCGCACTGCGGCAACATCCTCGGGCAGCCCCGGACCGCCGACGCTGCCGGGCAGGCCCGCCTCGCCGCAGCTCGGTAGCGCCGGGGCCACACTCGGCACCCCCCGCTCCTGCAGCAGCTCGGCGGTGCGGTGCCACCACCACGCCCCGTCCCGCACGCACGCCCCGTGCACGAACACGACCCTCATCGCCACCTCCACGTCGGCCTCCCCGGCCTGCCACCTATGCTCGCCGAACTCGCGGCGGCCGGGGCGAAAGCGCTATTCCTGCTGCTGTTCAGCGGTTCAAGATCATCCCATGGGCTCCTTTTGGGCTTACCTCGGCGATACCCCTCGTAGGTTGTGCCGGGGCGCGGCCGTTTCGCCGGCTGCGGCGGCCTGGCGGACCAGATCACCCAAGAGGTCGTTCTGCGAGCTTTCGTCGTTTCTCAGCTTGAGTCGGCGGGCTGGGGCGTGTGCCGCCGTCCGGGGCATAGTGAACTGAGCCGCCCCGAAGTTCTCGGACAGCGGTCCCCATAGGATCGAAGTCCAGAACGGCGGAGAGAGCACGTGGCACAGAAGCGTAGGAAGTTCAGTCCTGAGTTTCGGGACGAGGCGGTCAAGATGGTGGTCGTGGAGTCCCGCCCGATCGCCGAGGTCGCCCGAGAGATACAAGTGAACGAGGGAACGCTGGGCACCTGGGTCAGCCGGTACCGGCAAGAGCACGCCGGGGATGAGCCTCCCCTGAACATCAGCGAACGCGCCCGCCTGCGCGAACTGGAACGCGAGAACCGGGAACTCCGTATGAAGACCGAGTTCCTGGGAAAAGCGGCGGCCTTCTTCGCCCAGGAATACCGGTGAGGATAAGTACGAGTTCATCGACGGCGAGGCCGACAACTTTCCCGTGCAGCAGATGTGCACCTGGGCGGGAGTATCCACGTCGGGCTTCTACCACTGGAGATCGAGGCCATTGTCGGCCACCGCGAAGCGCCGGGCGGAACTGAGCGCCATCATCCTCCAGGTCTTCTCTGACTCGCAGGAGACCTACGGCTACCGGCGTGTCCACGCCGCGCTCCAGCGGATGAACGTGCAGGCCGGAGCAGAACTGGTCCGCACGCTGATGCGCGAGCTCGGCCTGGTGCCATGCCAGCCGCGGCCCTGGCGGGCGACCTGCGCCAGTCCTCCGGTGTGCCTGACACCGTCAGCGCACTACGGGTCTGTGACGTCGTGCTCTGGATGCGGCACCACGCGGAGCACCGAGAAGCAAGCTGCGTCCGGGAGAGACACCCCACCCGGCCGGGCTCGGCCGAGTAGACCGAGACAGGTCGCTGGAGGCGCGTCACTTCCCTGGGCTGCGCACCGCCCGCGAAGGGGGGATTGCACATGGTCGGCCCGACCATGACCCTGACCACGGCAGGTGAACGGGCATGTTCCCGGAGCACGGCTGCTGGTCGGGGCGGCGGTGGGTGCTGTCGGCATGGATCCGGCGCGGGTGTTTGTTCCTGCCGCTCAACTCAGTGCTCTGCTGAGTGCCCGCCCGTGAACTGATCATTTCGGGGAGGAGCGGGAGTCGGCCCGTGCGAGACGGCGTCTCATGAGAATGATCATTGACCAGGCGAAGGTGTGCTCGACGCGGGTGCAGACCTTGCAGTGGGAGCAGTTGTGT
Organism: Streptomyces sp. NPDC027189; assembly: GCF_055566975.1. Lineage (NCBI taxonomy): Bacteria > Bacillati > Actinomycetota > Actinomycetes > Kitasatosporales > Streptomycetaceae > Streptomyces > Streptomyces sp. NPDC027189. The sequence continues at coordinate 3,367 of NZ_JBVHRI010000048.1, read as the reverse complement.
TGCTCTTTCCAAGCTGGATGGCCGGCCTGGCCTGGTTTGCGGCAACAGGGATGTGGCAACTGCCGGTACGGCTAGGCCTGAGCCCTGACAGTATCGACAGCCTCAGTACCGCAGCCGCAGAGTTGCGAACTTCGTGCCCGGCACCGATCAGCGGTTACGAGACCACTTTGCTTGAGGAATGGAGTGATCTATATGCGATCACTGCGCAAAGCAACAACCGGTGCGGTGACCGTCGCGCTGGCGTTTCTGCTGGCTGCCTGTGGCGGTGGCTCCGGCTCAGGCGCGCCTTCCGGCGGCGGGCAGAACACCCCCGCGACTGTTGGGTCGACGCGGAGCACGGTATCGCCCAAGTCGACAGCCCCGGCTTCGTCTTCAGGCACGGACGGCACGTCGTCCGCCGACGGCGAGGTCTGCGCCAAGCTGCCGGCGAGCGAGGTCGAGAGGATCGTCGGCAAGCCGGTCAAAGCGACCGATCTCATGATCGACGTGAACGCGCCGGGTGCCGTCAGCAAGCCCGACCCCACCAATTGCACCTACAAGATGCCCAAGGAAGGCAGCCTGGAGAGGTGGGTGTCCATCGGTCGCATCGGTCCGCCCGAGTCCACTACGGAGTGGAACAAGGTCGACAGCCGTAACCACAACCGCCTCACCGACGAGTTCGGTGCCGGCACACAGGGCGTCGACTCGGGCAGCGGCATCTACGTGATCCACAAGGGCGACGCCCTCATCACCTTCCAGGGCATCGCCGCCGGTCTGGACGATGCCGTCCTGAAGCAGCTCGCCCGCAAGGCCGCCGAAGTCCTCTAACAGGACCTCTTGATAGCAACAGCGGTGTCGAAGCCGACCGGTACGCCAAAAGGTCCTGTCATGCCGTTGTACGCCGCCGCGCCCGTCACTGTCACCCAGGATGAGGAAGCCCGCTGTTCGTGCGTGGCCTGCCGGTTCGGCCACGGTGCCAACCGTGTGCCCCGGCCGCCGTTACACCACAGACATAACCGACGCCGAGTGGCAGTGCCTCGTACCACTACTGCCCTAAGCCGACCTGGCTGGACGGCAACGGCGGGCATCCCGAGGAGTACTGCCGCCGCCTAGTCATCGATGCCATCTGCTTCGTCGCCGACAACGGCAACAAGTGGCGCAACCTGCCAGCCGACTACGGCATCTCCTGGAAGACGCTGCACTCAATCTTCACGCGCTGGGCGAAGGAGAGCTTCACCATCACTGTCCACAACGACCTGCGAGCGGAGGTCCGGCGGGCGGAAGGACGCGATGCCGATCCGACCTGTGGGCGGGTGAACTGAGCGCGGTGCACGAGCGGTTCGTTCATCGGTTCAACCGGGAGGAGCCGCGTCAGTCGGCGCTCGCCTATATGCGGGGACTGATCGCTCCGCTGGAGCGGAAGAACGGCTGGACGCTCGCGGAAGAAGCCGGACACGCGGGTCCCGACCACATTCACCGGTTACTGAACCGGATCGAGTGGGACGCCGACGAGGTCCTGGACGACGTACGCGACTACGTCGTCGAGCACCTCGGGGACCGGGACGCCGTTCTGATCGTCGATGACACCGGCTTCCTCAAGAAGGGCATCCGCTCGGCCGGCGTGCAAAGGCAGTACTCCGGCACCGCCGGGGCCTGTACTTCAATAAGTGCTCGGTAGGCGGGTGTTGGTGGGAGCCTGACATATGACCACGTGTCTGCCAGGCTGTCTCTCCACCCGTGCGCTGCGGGCCAAGTTCGATCAGATCTTGCCGCACTTCGACGAGCGCCGCCGTCGGCTGTACCTGGCCAGCGAGGCCACCGCCATCGGCCACGGCGGGATCGCCCGGGTCGCCGCCGCCTCCGGCACCAGTACCGCCACTATCGCGCGTGGTATCGCCGAGTTGGCCGGTTGCTCCGTGCCGACCCTGCGGATCCGGGCTCCAGGTGCCGGTCGCAAGCGGCTGACAGACACCGATTCCGGTCTGCTGCCCACGCTGGAGTCGCTGATCGAGCCGCACACCCGAGGCGACCCCGTCTCCCCTTTACGCTGGACCACTTTGTCGCTGCGAGCCCTGGCCACGACCCTCACCGCACAGGGCCATCCGGTCAGCGCTTCAACCGTCGGACACCTGCTGCACACCCTGGGCTACAGCCTGCAGGGAACCGCGAAGACGACGGAGGGCATCAGGCATCCGGACCGCGATGCCCAGTTCTCCCACCTGAATGCCACCGCCACCGCCTTCCTCAACGACGCCCAGCCGGTGATCAGTGTCGACACCAAGGCCAAGGAGTGGCTCGGGAACCGTGACCGGCCCGGTCGCACCTGGCGGCCGGGCAAAGACGCGATCAAGGTGGACTGCCACACGTTCACCACCAACGACCAGCCGATGGCGATCCCCTACGGGATCTACGACATCGCCAACAACACCGGATGGGTCAACGTCGGAACCGACCACGACACCGCCGAGTTCGCCGTGGAGTCCATCCGTCGCTGGTGGCAGCACCGCGGGCGGGCAGACCACCCGAATGCCACCCGGCTCCTGATCACCGCTGACGCCGGCGGCTCCAACGACCCCCGCCGCTGGACATGGAAGAACAACCTGGCCGCCTTCGCACGGGAAAGCGGGCTGGAGTGAGCTGAACCGGGTTTCGTAGAGTCCGCCGGTCATGTTTCAGGCGGCCTGCGGTTCTTCTTCCAGGCTTCGCCGGAAGTCGCGTTCGTATTCGGCGGGCGGTACGTAGTCGAGCGCGGAGTGGAGGCGTTCCTCGTTGTACCACGTCACCCACTGGAAGATCGCCCGCTCGACCTGCTCGAAGTCCCGCCAGGGGCCCTGCATCTCGATCAGCTCGGCCTTGAAGGTGCCGTTGAGGGCCTCGGCCATGGCGTTGTCATACGGGTCCGCGACGGAGCCAACCGAGGCGGAAGCGCCGACATCTGCCAGCCGCTCGGTGTAGCGGATAGACACATATTGACCAGGTTCAACCAGTGGATGCAACACCGGCTTATGTGATCGATAGTAGATGGTCGTTGAGGGCTTCGGCGGGTGTCTTCCAGCCGAGGCTCTTGCGAGGGCGACTGTTGAGGGTGGCAGCGACCGCCTCGATATCCTCCGCCGTCCACCGGGAAAGGTCAGTGCCCTTCGGGAAGTATTGGCGCAACAGGCCGTTCGTATTCTCGTTGGTGCCGCGCTGCCAGGGACTGTGCGGGTCGGCGAAGTAGACCGGGACGCCGGTTTCGATCGTGAACTGGGCGTGTGCCGAGAGCTCCTTGCCGCGGTCCCAGGTCAGCGACCGATGGTGTCCCGCCGAGTGGTGTAGTCACTGGCCGAGCTGGTTCGGTTCCGGCTGTGGAGGAAGCTGATGGTCGTCCTCGGCCGGTTCGGCGGTG
>NZ_JBVHRI010000047.1:0-39529 GCF_055566975.1 Streptomyces sp. NPDC027189 | reverse complement strand
TCAAGTGGGGCCTGGACTACATGAACTCCCGCTACGGCAGCCCCGCCGACGCCTGGAACTTCTGGCAGGCCAACGGCTGGTACTAAAAACAGCCACCCATGTACGAAGGCGGCGGCCCCCGATCCCCGGGGCCGCCGCCTTCGCCATACCCACTACCGACCGGCGCTGTCATCGGCGAGGGAGTCGAACCACCGCACCACCTGCGGCGCCGACACCTTGAACGACCCGAAGTGGTCCACCTCCCCCTGATCGACCACCGTCACCGCGCTCCCCCGCGCGGCCAACTGCCGTGCACAACTATGAGCGTTCCCGATCGGTACGTCGGTGTCGGCCGCCCCCGCGTACAGGCGCACCGGCACGTCCGGCTTCCAGTCGCAGGTGTGATCGGCCGCGCGCATCGCGTCGAGCAGCCCTCCGCCGGGACGCCGCATCTTCTCGGCGAAGGCCGGCGTGAGCATCTCCTCCACCGTTGGCGGCAGCGCCTTCAGGATGTCCTCCTCCTCGTGCGTCCCGTCGTACAGCCCCTGAACGCGGCTCGCGTACGGCGCACGGAAGGCCTCGGACGGGTCCTTGTAGATCGGATGCAGCCTGCTCTGCTCGACCAGCCAGTACGAGCTGTAGACGATCCCGCTCGCATCATTGACCCGCCCGTCGAACAGCGCCGGAATCTCCTCGCCCTCCAGGTCGTACGGCCCGCTGACCGGAGCCAGCGCCTTCAGCCGGAAGTGCCGGTCCGCCCCGCCCTCCAGTGCCCGCCCGAGCGCCATGGCCACCTGCCCGCCCTGCGAGAAGCCCGTCGCATACACGTCACCGCTCAGCGGCCTGCCCAGCCGGTGCGCTGCCGTCCGGGCCGCCCGCAGCATGTCGACCGAAGCGGTCACGGAAGAGCGGGTGTCCATGTACGGATGGCGGCCGGGCCCCTTCCCGAGGCCCAGATAGTCGGGCGCGACGACGGCTCGGCCGGCGGTGGCGTTCAGATAGGAGGGGACGCGCCCGAAGTCCTCGCCGACGGAGGGTGCGTAGTCGCGGTTCACCATCGTGCCGTGGGTGTCCGAGACGATGTCGAGACGGTGCTTGCCGCCGACGGGGAGGGTGAGCAGCCCGGTGGCGGTGGTGGCTTTCCCGTACGGGTCGACGGTCCGGTAGGTCAGCCGGTACGCCCGTACGCCGTACCGCACGGAGTCCCTGGCCATGTCCCGTTCGGCGAGGAACTTCCTCACCCCACCCGCGTCGTGCGAGGCGACCGGCGTGACGGAGACGAGGGTGCCGCGCGACATCGGCCGATGGGTGGACGAGGACGCGGCCGCCGTCGCCGCCGGGGCTGCCGTGAGCCCCGCCAGGAGCACCGCCGCGAGTAGGGCGCCCCCTCTGCGCGTACGCCAAATGCGGCGTGTTTCCCTGTATTTGACGGTCTTGTGTGTGTTATCGCTCATGTTCTCGACGCTACGGACGCGCAGTTCGCGTCGACATCCGAGAGTCCCCCGCGTCCGTGGTGGACTTGAGTCCACCGCGCCCGTCCTGCTGACCGGAGACCCCATGACCACGCCGACGGAGAAGACGCGCGACCCGGAGGCGCACGGAGTGCGGCTGGTGGCGGTGCTGTTGGGGATGACCGTGGTCAGCGGGCTCATCGACGCGGTGAGTTATCTGGGCCTCGGACATGTCTTCACGGCGAACATGACCGGCAACGTGGTGGTACTCGGCTTCGCCGCGGCGGGCGCGCCAGGCTTCTCGACCCGGCATTCACTGGTGTCGCTGGCGTCGTTCCTGGTGGGCGCGGTGGCGGGCGGACGCGTCGGAAGGTGGATGGGCGGGGGCTCGCGCCGCACCTGGGTACGTGCCACGCTCGGCGCGGAGGCGGTCCTGGTCGGCGCGTCGTCACTGGTCGCCTTCGCCGCCCCCGGCGCCACCGGCACCATCTACGCCCTGATCGCCCTCACCGCCTTCGCCATGGGTCTGCGCAACGCGACCGTCCGCAGGCTGGGCGTCTCCGACCTGACGACCACCGTCCTGACGATGACTCTGACCGGCCTGGCCGCCGACTCCCGCCTGGGCGGCGGCGCGGGCAAACACTCCCCACGCCGCACAGGGTCGGTGATCGCCATGCTGGCGGGCGCGCTGCTCGGCGCGTGGCTGGTGCTGCATCACGGGCTGGCCATCCCGCTGCTGATCGCGGCGGGGGCGGCGGGGGTGCTGGCGGTGACGGCGTCCGGGAAGGAGTAGCACGACCGCTCCGGGCCGCCGATGAACACCGCCGCGAGCGCGAGCAAGTACGCGTCGCCGAACAGCCATTCCCATACCCGGTATACCGGGCACAGACGGCTCAGGCACACTTCATTCGTTGCTGTCCACCACCAAGAGGATCACGCATGATCACGCTCACGAAGGAAGACGGTCCGGCAGATCTGGACGGGGTGACCCATCTGTCCATCGGGGTGTCCTGGGATCCCACCGCCGGGAGCAGTGGCGGGCTGTTGGGGAAGATCCGCCGGAACGCCGGCACCGACCTCGACCTGATCGCCATCGCGCTGCAGAACTCGGACCCGGTACGGCTGGCGGGCCTCGACTCCCTGGACCCGATGGGCAACGGCTCACTGACGCACAGCGGCGACAACCAGACCGGACGCGGGGAGGGTGACGACGAGACGGTGACCGTCGAGTTCGCCCGGATACCGCCGAACATCACGTCGATCGTGTTCGTCGCCGCCGCGTACAAGAAGGGCAGCGCCTTCCAGAAGGCGCGCAACATCAGTATCAAGGTCTACGACGCGACCGGGGGCAGCACCCAGCAGGTCGCCGACATCTGGCCGAGCCTGCTCACCAACGACAACGGCTGCGCCGTGGCCAAGGCGATGCGGGTCGACGGGAGTTGGAAGCTCCAGGTCATCAACGAGACGGGGAAGATCAAGCAGGGGGACGAGCGGGACCTGATGCGCTTCGCGGTGCGCAAGTAGCGCACGCCGGGGCTGGGGGGCTGACGAGCACGCCGTCAGCCCCGTACCCCTTCGCCCCCGCGTTCACGACGTACGCCGACCGGGCGACTACAACCGCTGGATGATCGTGCCGGTGGCCAACCCGCCGCCCGCGCACATCGTGATCAGCGCGAACTCCTTGTCCCGGCGCTCCAGTTCATGCAGCGCGGTCGTGATCAGCCGCGCTCCCGTCGCCCCCACCGGGTGTCCGAGCGCGATCGCGCCCCCGTTCACGTTCACCTTCTCCAGGTCCTGCTCGAAGACCTGTGCCCAGCTCAACACCACGGACGCGAATGCCTCGTTGATCTCGACGATGTCGATGTCCTTCAGCGACATCCCGGCCTTGCCCAGCACCGCGCGGGTCGCGTCGATCGGCCCGTCCAGGTGGAAGTGGGGGTCCGCGCCGACCAGCGCCTGCGCCACGATCCGCGCGCGGGGCCGCAGCTTCAGCGCCCGCGCCATCCGCTTCGACGCCCACATGATCGCGGACGCGCCGTCCGAGATCTGCGACGAGTTGCCCGCCGTATGCACAGCCGTCGGCATCACCGGCTTCAGCTTCGCCAGCGCCTCCATGGACGTGTCGCGCAGCCCCTCGTCCCGGTCGACGAGCCGCCACATGCCCTGTCCGGCCCGCTGCTCGTCCTCCGTCGTGGGCACCTGTACGGCGAAGGTCTCGCGCTTGAAGCGCTCCTCGGACCAGGCGATGGCCGCCCGCTCCTGGGAGATGAGCCCGAGGGAGTCCACGTTCTCGCGGGTCAGCCCACGGTGGCGCGCGATCCGTTCCGCCGCCTCGAACTGGTTGGGCAGATCCACGTTCCACTCGTCGGGGAACGGCTTGCCCGGCCCGTGCTTGGACCCGGAGCCCAGCGGCACCCGGGACATCGCCTCGACACCGCAGGAGATGCCCACGTCGATGACCCCCGCGGCGACCATGTTCGCCACCATGTGCGACGCCTGCTGCGACGACCCGCACTGGCAGTCCACCGTCGTGGCCGCTGTCTCGTACGGCAGGCCCATGGTGAGCCAGGCGGTGCGGGCGGGGTTCATGGACTGCTCGCCGGCGTGGGTCACCGTGCCGCCGACGATCTGCTCGACACAGTCGGCGTGGATGCCGGTGCGGCCGAGGAGTTCACGGTAGGTCTCGCCCAGGAGATAGGCGGGGTGGAGGTTGGCGAGCGCGCCGCCGCGCTTGCCGATGGGGGTGCGTACGGCTTCGACGATCACGGGTTCCGCGGCCATGGGGGCTCGTCCTCTCCTCGCTGACCCGCGCAGCGCGGGGCGTCCCGGCCCACCCACCGCGCAGAACTAGTACGCGTTCTAGTTCTGAGTGCAGTCTGCTGACAGCATGTCCATAACCGCAAGGGTCTTGCAGGCTCCGAAGTTGCGATCTGCACGAATCCCGCACGCAATTCGAGGCCCCGCACCCCTTGCCACTTGTAGAACCCGTTACTACCTTCACGGCAATTCCTCGTTCCTGATGGACCGTCAGAACCGACGGTCGGACACGACCGCCAGAACCCGATCGCCAGAACCGTAGGTGCGAGACCTGGAGTTGCCGATGCCCTGTCCAGCGCTGCCCGACGGGTTCGATTTCACCGATCCCGATCTGCTGCACCACCGCGTGCCCCTCCCGGAGTTCGCCGAGCTGCGCCGGGCCGAACCGGTCCACTGGATTCCGCAACAGCCGGGGATCGCGGGCTTCGAGGACGACGGCTACTGGGCCGTCACGCGGCACGCGGACGTCAAGTACGTCTCCACGCACCCCGAGCTCTTCTCCTCGTTCCTCAACACCGCGGTCATCCGCTTCAACGAGCACATCCAGCGCGAACAGATAGAGGTCCAGCGGCTGATCATGCTCAACATGGACCCGCCCGAGCACACCCGGGTCCGCCAGATCGTGCAGCGCGGCTTCACCCCGCGGGCCATCCGCTCCCTGGAGGACGCCCTGCGCGCCCGCGCCGGCTCGATCGTCGAGAACGCGCTCGCGCACGCGGGCCCGGACGGCGCCTTCGACTTCGTCACCCAGGTCGCCTGCGAGCTGCCCCTGCAGGCGATAGCCGAGCTCATCGGCGTCCCCCAGGACGACCGCGCCAAGATCTTCGACTGGTCCAACAAGATGGTGGCGTACGACGATCCGGAGTACGCGATCACCGAGGAGGTCGGCGCCGAATCGGCCACCGAACTCATCGCGTACGCGATGAACATGGCCGCCGACCGCAAGCAGTGCCCCGCCAAGGACATCGTCAGCACACTGGTGGCGGCCGAGGACGAGGGAAACCTGGCCTCCGACGAGTTCGGCTTCTTCGTGCTGCTGCTCGCCGTCGCCGGCAACGAGACGACCCGCAACGCCATCACGCACGGCATGCACGCCTTCCTCACCCACCCCGAGCAGTGGGACCTCTACAAGCGCGAGCGGCCGAAGACCACCGCCGAGGAGATCGTCCGCTGGGCGACCCCGGTCGTCTCCTTCCAGCGCACCGCGACCCAGGACGCCGAACTGGGCGGGCAGCACATCAAGAAGGGCGACCGCGTCGGCATCTTCTACTCCTCCGCCAACAACGACCCCGAGGTCTTCGAGAGCCCCGAGGTCTTCGACATCACCCGCGACCCCAACCCGCACCTCGGCTTCGGCGGCGGAGGCCCGCACTTCTGCCTCGGCAAGTCCCTGGCCACCCTGGAGATCGACCTCATCTTCACCGCGATCGCCGACGCGATGCCGAACCTGCGCCTCGCCGGCGACCCGCGCCGCCTCCGCTCCGCGTGGCTGAACGGCGTCAAGGAACTCCAGGTCAGCGCGGGTTGAGGTACTCGGGCCGACGGCCTCCCGGTACCCGTCGGCCCGTCCCGTGGGAGGCAGGGGCATCCCCCCTACGCCCCGCCCCTGCCTCCCCCGCCCGCGACGAAGAGCCGCACAAGCCAACCATCCCGTCGAGCAACACGTCTTGGGACGTGGAAGTCTGTCCCCTGACGTCGAACGGGAAGCAGTGGCTGTGGGTTCTGCGCAACTCTCATCCGTACGAACCGAGGACAGATCCACGGAGCGGAAAGGCGCACTCCACCGGCTCTACGAACGCCGACGCGTGCCGATCCTGGCGACCTTCTCCACCCTCCCGCTGTACATCGTGTGGGCCGTGTTCCTGGCCACGGGCGGCGGGGATCTGGCGGCGCAGAACGCCTGGGCCGGATTCGCCGCGCGACACCCCGGTTCCGCGTACAACCTCTTCTGGTACGGCGGAATGCACACCGCGAACTACAGCCTCCTGTCACCTCTTTTGATGGCCTGGGCCGGGGTGCGAACGGTGACGGTCGTGTCCGGGCTCGCGGCCTCCTGGTACGCGGCTCGCCTGCTGGAACGTACGGGGATCAACCGACCTCTGTGGCCGGCCCTGCTCGCCTCCGCGGCGCTCTGGTGCAACGTCGTCTCCGGTCGCACCACGTTCGCCCTCGGCGTGGCGATCGGCCTGGCCGGATGCGCGGCCGTCGTCGGCCCGCGCAGCCGGCCGCTACTGGCCGCGACTGGCAGCGCGCTCGCCACGATGGCCAGCCCCGTCGCAGGACTCTTCATCGTGGTGGTCGGTGCGGGATGCCTGTTCGCCAGGCAGTTCCGGAAGGCCGCCGCACTGATCGTCCCTCCGTTCCTGGTGGTCGCGGTGACGACGGTGCTGTTCCCGTTCCAGGGCGAGCAGCCCATGCTCGCCGGCCGCATCTGGCCGCCCGTCCTCTACAGCGCCGCCGTGGTCCTGTTCGCTCCGCGTGATTGGCGTGTGCTGCGGGTGGGGGCCGCCGTCTACGCCGCCGGTGTCGTCCTCGCCTATCTGATCCCTTCACCGGTCGGCACGAACGTCGAACGGCTGGCGGAACTGATGGCACCGGCCGTCCTGCTCGCCGCAGCCATGGCGGTGCGGCGGTCCCCTGCGCGGTGCGCTGCGCTCGTGGTGGCGCTCGCCTTGTCCGTCAACTGGGTTACCCAGAAGACGATCGACGATCTGCGCGTGTCGACGACGGTGCCGGCCTGGGCGGCTGACACGAAGGGGGTCGTCGCCGCGCTGGAACGCCTGGGCGCCCACCGGACCCGGGTAGAAGTGGTGCCGGCCCGCAATCACCGCGAGGCAAGTGATCTGGCTCCCTACGTCAACACCGCTCGCGGCTGGAACCGGCAACTGGATGTCGAGCGCGGTCGGCTCTTCTACGACGGCTCGTTCTCGCCGAGCGCCTACCGTGCGTGGCTGAACGGCTCAGCGGTGGGATATGTCGTCCTGCACGACGGCAAGCCCGACGGGCCTGCGGAGCAGGAGGCGGCCCTCGTCCGCAGCGAACCCGACTGGCTCGAGCCGGTCTGGAGGGATGCCCACTGGCGTATATACCGGGTGCGGGACGCAGTTCCCCTCGTCTCGCCGCCGGCCACCGTGGTCCGCTCCGACGACGCGGAACTGGTGGTCCGCGTCGAGCACCGCGGTTCGGTGACGGTGCGCGTCGACTACTCGCCCTGGCTGTGGTCGGACAAGGGCTGCCTCGAACAGGCGGGAAGGTGGACCAGGTTGACCGCCCCCGCACCGGGCGAATACCGACTGAGCTCCCGGTACCGGCTGTCCTTGGACAACGGGTGCTGACGAGTACGCCGACGTGCGGGAGGCGGGAAGGCCTTCAGGCCGATGCGGTGCTGCGCGGGGCCGGCGCCAGGGACGCGGACCGGGTTTCCTCACCGTGGCCGGTACCCGCCTCGCGCGGCTTGCTCGGCGGGCAACGAGGCGGCCGGCTTCCGGGGTGCGCCGGCAGTACGCCTTGCGCGGGCATTTGTTCGGCTGTGCCGCCCTGGGCAGAAATCAGTGTCCCGAGGATGCCCGATCGGCCGGCGCGGCCCGGGAGTCAGGCCGGGGACCGTCCTTGACGGCGATCGCGGAGGCCGCGCGCGGCCCCGACAACAGGTAGGTCAAGCCGAAGCCCGCCCCGACCACGGCGGCGCCGCCGACCGCGTCGAGAACCCAGTGGTTGGCGGTCGCGACAATCGCGGACACGGTGAACAGCGGATGCAGCAGGCCGAGCGCCTTCATCCACCACTTGGGGGCCAGGACCGCGATGACGATGCCGCACCACAGCGACCAGCCGAAGTGCAGGGAAGGCATGGCTGCGTACTGGTTGGTGACCGCGGTCATCGCGCCGTAGTCCGGCTTCGCGAAGTCCTGGGCGCCGTGCACCGTGTCGATGAATCCCAGACCCGGCATGAGCCGGGGCGGGGCCAGCGGGTAGAGCCAGAACCCGACGAGACCGAGCAGCGTGGCGATGCCGAGCGCGCTCCGTGCCCAGCGGTAGTCCGCCGGGCGCCGGGCGCAGAGCACTCCGAGGATCGTCAGCGGCACCACGAAGTGGAACGACTCGTAGTAGAAACCGAGGAAGCGCTCAAGCCACGGCAGCTTGACCACCGTATGGTTGGCCCACTGCTCGATGTCGATGGAGAGAGCCTTTTCGATCGCGTGGACCTGGCGCCCGTGCTCCTCCGCCACGGCTCGGCCCCCCGTAGCGGCCACACGCACGGAGGAGTAAGCGGCGTAGAAGACCCGGATCAGCAGCAGCTCCAGCAGCAGATTGGGTCTGGTGAGCACGCGGCGCCAGAACGGCAGCAGCGGCACCCAGGTGAAGCGGGCCGGAACCGGGCTCGCATACTCGGTCGGGATCGGCGATCGGTAGTACGGCGACGTACGCGACAGGAATGGCACGACGGTGACCGCGGCGAGGGCCGCGCAGAGCACCACATTGTCGCGCAGGAAGTACGCCGCCGACATATTCGGCAGCATCATCTTCGCCGGGAGCGACACCACGAGGACGACCGCGACCGGCCAGACGTACCGGTCAGAGGCCCGCTTGCCGACCCGGCCGACCACCGCGAGCAGCACCCACAGCAGCTGGTGCTGCCAGGTCGTGGGTGAGACGGCGACCGCGACACAGCCGGTGAGCGCGACGGCGAGCAGCAGCTGGCCGTCCTTCGCGTAGCGCACGGCACGGCGCAGGCCGAGGACCGCGACGGCCGCGCCGAGCAGCAGGAACAGGCCGATCTCCAGCGGGCCGGTGAGGCCGAGCCGCAGCAGCGCCCCGTGCAGCGACTGATTGGCGAGGTCGTCCGCCTCCTTGCCGAGGCCGGCGCCCGCCAGGTGGTGCACCCAGTACGTGTACGAGTCGTGCGGCATCGCGGCCCAGGCGAGCGCGGTGAGGGCGGCGAAGGTGGCCCCGGTGGACCGGGCGGCGCTGCGCCGGCCGGTGAACCAGAGCAGCGGCGCGAAGAGCAGCACGGTCGGCTGGAGCGCCGCCGCGAGGCCGATCAGCAGGCCGCTGGCGCGCTCTCCGCGCACGGCGAAGCAGCCGAGCAGGACGAGCAGCACCGGGATGATGCTGGTCTGGCCGAGGTAGAGGGTGTTGCGCACCGGCAGCGACAGCATCAGCAGGCTGATCGCGACGGGCGCGGCGAGCAGCGACGTACGCCGGCTCACGGGCTGGGGCAGGGCGCGCGCCGCGACCAGGCCGAGCGCGACGACCAGCGACAGGGTGCCGAAGGTCCAGGCCCAGCCGAGGGCCTGCTCGGCCGCGCGGGTCAGGGGCTTGAGGACGAGTCCGGCGAAGGGAGTGCCGGTGAATTGCGTCGAGTGGTACAGCGACCCCTCCACATGCAGCACACCGTTCGTGCCGACCCAGGTCTCCAGGTCCGTCAGCCGCTCCCCCTTGGGCGTGGTGAGGACGACGGCCACCTGCCGTATCGCCAGGACGGCGGCGATCACCCACAGCCCGATGCGGACGGCGTGCAGCCGTTCCCTCGCCGTATCGGCAGCCCCCGCCCCGAAGGCATTGCCCGCTCGTCCGCCGTGCTCCAGATTCGCCACGCCCCGTCGGCCCTCCCGCCCCATTCGTCCCGCGCGTCCCTCACGTCCCGTACGTCGGCCCCGGTCGGGACCCTATGAGGCTCGCACTGCCCCGGTCGAGAGACGCAGGCAACCCCCTCTTCACCTGACGTCCCCCCGTCTTTTGTCCGGATGACGATAGTGCGCGGATGGTTCGGTTCCCCCCTCGCTCCGCGACATGGATCACAGACAGGCCCATGAAAGGGGACTCCCAGCCGCCGCATCGCACCTGCGTACGCCGCATTCGTGCGCACTGCGCGGTGAGTCGCGTACGGCACGTAATGCTGATGAGTGCCCCTATCGTCGCTTTTCGGCCCGCTTCCGGGTGGGCCCCGTTCCGCCCACGGGTGGGCCACGTCCCCGCCCCACGGGTGGGCCACGTCGCCGCCCGCAGGGGTGGACCACGTCCCTGTCCCCGACGAAAGGCATGCCCTTGCCCTCCGCCACCGCCGTCGCGCCCGTCGTCCCCCGCCCCCGGACCCCCGTACCGCCGGAGGCCACCGTCACCGACCCCGCCCTGGTGAAGCGCGCCGTGAAGGCCGCCGCTCTGGGCAACGCGATGGAGTGGTTCGACTTCGGCGTATACAGCTACATCGCCGTCACCCTGGGCAAGGTCTTCTTCCCGTCGGGCAACCCGACCGCGCAGCTGCTGTCCACCTTCGGCGCCTTCGCCGCGGCCTTCCTGGTCCGCCCGCTCGGCGGCATGGTCTTCGGCCCGCTCGGCGACCGCATCGGCCGCCAGAAGGTGCTCGCGCTCACCATGATCATGATGGCGGTGGGCACCTTCGCGATCGGTCTGATCCCGTCGTACGCCACGATCGGCGTCGGCGCCCCGATCCTGCTCCTCGCCGCCCGCCTGGTGCAGGGCTTCTCGACCGGCGGTGAGTACGCGGGCGCCACGACCTTCATCGCCGAGTACGCGCCCGACAAGAAGCGCGGCTTCTTCGGAAGCTGGCTGGAGTTCGGCACGCTCGCCGGCTACATCGGCGGCGCGGGCCTGGTCACCCTGATGACCGCCCTGCTCTCCACCGACGACCTGCTGTCCTGGGGCTGGCGGATCCCGTTCCTGATCGCGGGCCCGATGGGCATCATCGGCCTCTATCTGCGGATGCGTCTCGAGGAGACCCCGGCGTTCGCGGCGGAGCTCGAGAAGACCGAGGCCGACCGCCCCAAGGTGCCGCTGCGCGAGATGATCACCGGTCAGTGGCGCGCGCTGCTCCTGTGCATGGCCCTGGTGCTGGTCTTCAACGTCACCGACTACATGCTGCTCTCCTACATGCCGAGCTATCTGACCAGCGAGCTCAAGTACGACGAGACGCACGGTCTGCTCGTGGTCCTCGGCGTGATGGCGCTGATGATGATCGTGCAGCCCTTCGCGGGCGCCCTGACCGACCGGATCGGCCGCCGCCCGGTGATCGCCGCAGGCTGCGCCGGCTTCCTCGCCCTGTCCGTCCCGGCCATCCTGCTGATCCGCCAGGGCAGCCTGCTCGCGGTCGCGCTGGGTATGGGTGCTCTCGGTCTGCTGCTTGTCTGCTTCACCGCCGCGATGCCCGCCGCGCTCCCCGCGCTCTTCCCGACGAAGGTCCGCTACGGCTCGCTCTCCATCGGCTTCAACGTCTCCGTCTCGCTCTTCGGCGGCACGACCCCGCTGGTGGTCACGGCGCTCATCGGGGCGACCGGGAACATGATGATGCCCGCCTACTACATGATGGCCGCGGCCGTGATCGGCGGCGTGGCGGTGTGGTTCATGACGGAGTCGGCGGGGCGGCCGCTGCCTGGTTCGGCGCCGTCCGTCGAGCCTTCGGTGCGCTGACCTGGAACCGCGGCTTCCGTCGTGTCGTCTGAGACCCTGTCCGACGGCACGACGGAAGGCTGCGGGGGATGTTGCGCGACATACGGACGCGTTGGTCGAGTTTCGTACGGGGGCGCGTACTGGGCGTCGTACTGGCGCTGTTGGGGATCCAGCTCGGATCGCTGGTGGCACCGGCGTACGCCTGTGGGTGCGGCGCGATGGTGCCGGACAGCACCCGGCACGTCACCGTGAACCGCGAGATGTCCGTCGTCCGCTGGGACGGACGCCAGGAACAGATCGTGATGAGCCTGACCGTCTCCGGGGACGCCCACAAGGCCGCGTGGATCATGCCGGTGCCGCACCGCGCGACGGTCGAGCTCGGCGACCAGCAGATCTTCACTCAGCTCAGCGAGGCGACCGAGCCCGAGTACCGCACCCGGCACTACTTCTGGCCGCGCGGCGGTGACTGGCCCTTCACCAGTGAGGGTGACTCCGCCGACGCCCCGCGCGCCGGCGCCACGGCACCCTCCGTCGGCGTCGTCGGCCGCGAGCACCTCGGCCCCTTCGACGTCGCCCGTCTCACCGCCACCGACTCCGACGCGCTCGGCGACTGGCTCGCCGACAACGGCTTCCGGCTCCCGGACCGTCTGAACGAGGCGCTGCGCCCGTACGTCGACCAGGGCTGGGAGTACGTGGCGATCCGCCTGGCCCCCCAGGACACCAAGAACACCGACGCCCCGCTCGGCGGCACCCTCGACCCGCTCCACCTCACCTTCGCCAGCGACAGGCTGGTCTACCCGATGCGGCTGTCCCGCCTCGCACAGACGCCGCAGTCCCTCGGCCTGTACGTCCTCGCCGCGCACCGCATGGAACCGGCCTCGGCGATCGGCGGGGACCGGCCGGAGGTCTCGTTCGCGGGCCGCCTCACCGGGACATGGGGCGCGCTGGACCGGCTCGCCGACGGCGGCACGGACTTCCTCACCGCCATCGACCAGGAGTTCCCGCAGCCTTCGCGGATCTCCGGCGACTATCAACTGCACCGGATGACGGCCGACGCCGCCTACCGCCGGGTGATCTACGACGACGGCCTCCTGAGGGTGGGCGGCGTACCGGCGTGGCTGCTGACGGTGGGCGGCGTGCTCGCGCTGGGGGTCGTGGCTCTGGTGATGGGCGTACGGGCCCGCAGGCGCCGTCCGGTGCTGCCGCCCCCTCCCGTGCAGGCACCGCCGCCGATCGGCTGACCTCACGGGTGAACAGCGGGAAACCCGCTGGCGAGCACGCACACCCCCGACTAGATTCACCGGCGGAACTAGTTAGGGCATCTAACTAGACATACGAAAGGCATGGTGCATGAGCGAGTCGCAGCTCTGGAACAACGTCGACGACTACTTCACCGCCCTCCTCGCCCCCGCCGACGACACACTCACCGCGGCACTGCGCGACAGCGACGCGGCCGGACTGCCGCCCATCGGCGTCGCCCCGAACCAGGGCAAGCTGCTCCAGCTCCTCGCCCAGATCCAGGGCGCCCGCCGCATCTTGGAGATCGGCACGCTCGGCGGCTACAGCACGATCTGGCTGGGCCGCGCCCTCCCGGCCGACGGCCGCCTGATCACCTTCGAGTACGACGCCAAGCACGCCGAGGTCGCCCGCGGCAACCTCGCCCGCGCCGGCCTGGACAAGATCGCCGAGGTGCGGGTGGGCCCCGCCCTGGAGTCGCTGCCGAAGCTGGCCGACGAGAACCCGGAGCCCTTCGACCTCGTCTTCATCGACGCGGACAAGGTGAACAACCCGCACTACGTCGAATGGGCCCTCAAGCTCACCCGCCCGGGCAGCCTGATCGTCCTCGACAACGTCGTCCGCAGTGGCGCGGTCACCGACGCGAGCAGCACCGACCCGAGCGTGCGGGGCACCCGGGCCGCCCTCGAACTGATGGCTTCCCACCCGAAGTTGAGCGCTACGGCGATCCAGACGGTGGGCAGCAAGGGGTACGACGGTTTCGCGCTGGCGCGCGTGCTGGCCTGAGCGCTGTCGGGGTCGCGGCCCAGGCGTGGCGCGAAGGACAGGTCCTAGGCCTCGTGATAGAAGCCCACGTTCACGGTGCGCGGGCCGGTGCGGTCCTGGATGACGAGCTCCCCGGAACTGCCCGCGGGGAGCTTGGCCGTCCCGCCGTACGGGAACGTCTGGGCCGGCTGTCCGGCCAGCGTCAGCCGTACCTCCGAGGACGGCTCGGGGTGGGAGCCGCGCAGCCAGGTGACCTGCCAGGAGCCGTCCGGGCCGCACAGGAACTCCAGGTGGACCCGGGACACGAACAGCCAGTCGTCGGGGGTCGCGAGACGGCACACGGCCCGGTCCCGGCCCACCCGCAGCACGGCACCCGGGTCGCTCGGTGCGTCGGCCATCAGCATCCCGGCCGTCGCACCCGCGTCCGCCCCGGCTACCGAGGCCATGGTGAGTTCGAGCACGTGCGCTCCTTCGTGTCGTACCGGTCCAATTGTCCTCGCGCGGGGCACCGTTGGCGCACCGCCGCCGCATGATAATTCGACCGATCGCCCCGCCGTGCGCCCTCCGGCACAATGGACTCATGACCGAGCGCAAGCCACCTGGTGTCAGCTTCGAGTCCTGGGTCGACAAGCAGATCCGTGACGCGGAGGCGCGCGGCGAGTTCGCGGAACTCCCCGGCGCGGGCAAGCCGCTGCCGCAGGTCACCGACACGTCGTACGACGAACTGTGGTGGATCAAGCAGAAGATGGCCCGCGAGGGACTGTCCGTGCTCCCGCCGTCACTCGCGCTGCGCAAGGAGGCCGAGGACGCGCTCGCCGCGGCGTCCGCCGCCCCCTCGGAGCGGGCCGTACGCCGGATCGTCGAGGACATCAACACCAAGATCCGCGAGATGATGTTCAAACCTCCGCCCGGCCCTCCCCTCGGCCTCAAGCCGTACGACGTCGAGGAGATCGTCCGGGAGTGGCGCGAGCGCCGGGAGGGGTGACCCATCGGCGAGTGGGGCCGCGCCCCGGGACATGGTCCGGGACACGGCCCTCACTGCTGGTACCGCCGGTTCTGGGGCGTGCGCCTTATTCGTACGCGGAGATTTGTCGAGAAGTCGTCTCAGAGACGAAGCAGGCGTTCCGTCATCTCGCGGTAGTCCCGCAGGGCCAGCCGGAGATCCTCGGTGGTCACGGTGGCCTTGTCGCCCGGCTGCCACGACGTCCGCAGCGTCCGGCGGCGGTGGGCCACGGCCTCCGTGAAGCGCGTGGCCAGCTCCTCCAGCAGGTGGTCGGCCTCCGTCACGGCGTCCTGGGGGCCGTCGACGAAGCCGCCGACCGCGTGCCGCAGTCGCAGCGCGAACTTGTCGCACTCGTCCTGGGGCAGCAGACGGGAGTCGTGCGCGGCGGGCCGACCAGGGGTGCCCGCGCGCTCGGCGGCCTTCGCCTCGCCGCCCGGGCGGGCGGTGTCGGCGGACTCGCCGCCGCGCACCGTGGCGCCGGTGCCGGGGCGGCCCGGTCCTCGCTCACCGCTCAGGGGCTCGCGACCGGGGGTCTCACGGACCGGGGTCTCACGGGCGGGGGTCCCACGGACCGGGGTCTCAGGGGCGGGAGTCTCGCGGATGGGGGTCCCACGGACGGGGGTCTCAGGGGCGGGAGTCTCGCGGATGGGGGTCCCACGGACGGGGGTCTCAGGGGCGGGAGTCTCGCGGACGGGGGTCCCACGGACGGGGGTCTCAGGGGCGGGAGTCTCGCGGACGGGGGTCCCACGGACCGGGGTCTCACGGGCCGGAGTCTCGCGGACGGGGGTCCCACGGACCGGGGTCTCACGGGCCGGAGTCTCGCGGACGGGGGTCCCACGGACCGGGGTCTCACGGGCCGGAGTCTCGCGGACGGGGGTCCCACGGACCGGGGTCTCAGGGGCGGGAGTCTCGCGGGCGGGGGTGTCTACGCCCTCCTCCGGCGGGATGCCGGTGCCGGGGCGGCCCGGCTCCCGCCCGCCGCCCGCCGCGCCCTCGCCCGTCATGGCCTTGCCGGACGGCGGGACCGCTCCGGCCGCCTCCGGGCCGCCCACGCGGCCTTTCATGGCCTCGCGGCGCCCTGTTCGTTCGGCTTTGGTGCCTCCCGCGCTTGCGGTGCCTTCGGTACCGTCGCTCGATGTCGTGTCCTTCACGTTCCTCAACTCCCCTTGGCGTGGCGCCTGGTGAACGCCCACGGCAGGTGGGCGCCCCGGCCGTCGGAGGCGGAGCCCTCGGGGCGGGTGGCCGGCTTCGCGGCGCCCTCCGCGCGGTGGCCCGGAGTGTCGTCCTGGCGGACCGGGGTCACCAGGTCCTCGAAGAGGGCCCGGGCCTCGATCATGGCCTCGCGCATCTCCTCCGTACCGGCACCGCCCTCCGGGGCCCCGTCGGTGCGGGTCTGCGCGACGCGGTGCACGCGGCGGTATCCGTGGACGTGGGGTCCGTGGTGAACGGAGAGTGCGGCGACCTGCTCCTCGTAGCGGCCGCCGTCCGGGAAGCCGCGCGCACCGGCCAGCTCACCGAGCAGCCGGTCGGCCTCGGCCACCGCCTCACGCGGCGAGTCGACGAAGCGTTCCTGGGCGGCCGTCCAGCGGGCCGCGTACTGTTCGCGGGCCGCGGGCTCCAGCGGCCGCTCGCGCAGCTCACCGTGCCTCTTCACCCGCTCGGCCAGGTCGCGTTCGGCGGCCCTGGCATCACCGTCGTGCCGGGCGACGGTCCGGTCGTACTCGGGCCCGAAGCGCCGCCGCAGGCTGCGCCCGCCCTGCGGCCTTCGGTCGAGGAGGGTCAGGGCGGCCGCGACAACGACGGCCGCCACGATCACGATCAGAGCGATGATCACGCCTGTGGACATGGATGCCTTCCGGGGTTCTCGACCCGACGGGCCGGTTCCTGGGCCGGGTTGCCCGGAAGGCGCCCCTCAAACGGGGGCCGTCACGGGGCGAAGCGCCGCAGCCCCGTCACCGACCACACGGTCACGATGCGTCCCTCCTCCACCTGGAACAGATCGATGCCGCTCTTGGCCACGGCGGTCCCCGAGTCGTTCTGCCCTGTCACGTACCAGCGGGACGCCACGCCGCCCTGCCCGCTGTCGACGAGCGGGGTGCCTTCGACGGCGAAGCGCAGTCCGGGCTGCGACGCCCGGAAGGCGGCGATGTAGTCGACGATGGCCCGCGGTCCGTGGAGGGTGTCGGTGTCCGCGTTGTCGGGGTCGTTGCCGAAGCGGATCCGGAAGTCCGGGGCGAGGAAGCGTTCGGGGTCGGCGAAGTCGCCGTTCCACAGGGCCGTCCAGCGTTCGAAGAGCGCGATGCCGGTCGCCGCGGCGAGGGCGTTGTCGGGCGTGGTGGCGTCGGGCGTGGGGTTGCCGGGCGTGGTGGCGTTGAGCGTGGTGGCGTTGGGCGTGGAGTTGCCGGGCGTGGTGGCGTCGGGCGTGGAGTTGCCGGGCGTGGTCGTCGTTGTCATGGCTGTCGCCGTCCCTGTCCTTTGGTGCGGAGTTCGTGGCATCAGCCTCGTACGGGTGCGCGACACCCCCCTGTCGGTGATTGCCGTCACATTCCGAGCTCTCCCAGAGGCACCAAGTCCCAGCCCAGCGTGTCGAGTTCGGCCGGGTCGACGGAGCGCCGCGGCGCCCGCTCGTCGAGCGCCACGGCCTCCCGTATCCGGTCCAGGCGGAAGCACCGCACCCCGGACCGCAGTCGGCACCACGCCAGCAGATACCAGTGGTCGTCACCGCCGAGGAACCCGAGCGGTTCGACGGTGCGACCGGTCACCGCGCCCGCGACGTCCGCGTACTCCAGGCGCAGTGCCCGCCCGGCGGTCAGCGCCTCGCGCACCGGCCCCGGCACCGTCGGCACGGGCGGCCGCCGCTCCGCCGACGCGCGGACGAGCAGCCGGACCCGCCCGGCGAGATCGGCCGCGGCCGCCCGCTCCTGCCCGGGCATCACCGCGAGCACCTTGTGCAGCGCGCTGCGCGCGTCGGCCGCGAACGGCGTGCCCGTGAGCGCGCGCAGCCCGACGGCGAGCGCGGTCGCCTCGGCCGGCGTGATGGTCAGCGGCGGCAGGGTCCGCTCCCTGTCCAGGACATATCCACCGGTCCGGCCGGGCTCGGCGTGGATGGGCACACCGGACTGCTGCAGCGCGGCGAGATCCCGCTCGATCGTGCGGACGCTGACCTCGAAGCGCCGCGCGAGCGTACGGGCGCTGCGCGGGCGGGGTGCGGCGGCACGCAACTCCTCGACGAGGGCGTACAGCCGGTCGGTGCGGTTCACGTCAGTCGGTCCTCCAGCCCGTCCAGTCCAGCCGGCCCGTCGAGTCCGGCCAGTCCGGCCAGTTGGTGCGGTTCATGCCCTCCAGTCTCTCCACTGCCACTGACAGTCCGCCGTAATCCGCTTGCGGACCGGGTGCCGCGCCTTCGGACAATGACCGTCATGACCCGTACGCGTACGACGACTTCCTGGACCGTCGCTCCCGAGCCCTTCGACTCCCCGGTCGCCGCCGCACTCTGGCGGGCGTACTACACGGAGGTCAGCGACCGCTGGTATCTGCTGCACGAAGGGCGTACGACGGATCCCGACGAGCTGGAGCGGGAGGTCGCCGCGCGGACGGGGGCCGAGTTCGCGGCGCCCACCGGGGTGCTGCTGGTCGCGCGGTACGACGGCGAGCCCGGGGGCACGGCGGGCGTGCGGATGCTCGACGCCACGACGGGCGAGCTGAGCCGCGTGTTCGTCCGCCAGGAGCTGCGCGGCAAGGGCGGCGGCCCCGTGCTGCTCGCGGCGGCCGAGGAGGCGGCCCGCGGCCTGGGCGCCGAGCGGCTGATCCTCGACACCCGCGGCGACCTCGTGGAGGCGCGTGCACTGTACGCCCGGCACGACTACGAGGAGACCGAGGCGCACAACGACGACATCTACGCCGAGCACTGGTTCAGGAAGAAACTGACCGGCTGACTCCGGGAGTTCGCCGACTCAGACCGGCTTCCCATGCGGGCGCGGCACCGCCCCGTCGTGCGGCTGTTCCGCGTCGGATCCGCACATCTCGCCGTTCAGCTCCTCGACCAGCTTGGTCAGGTCGGTCGGACGGTCCGGGCCCCACCAGTCGCCGAGCAGCTCGGCCAGGGACTCCTCGCGAGCCTTGGCGAGTTTGTCGGCGGCCTCGCGGCCCTGCTCTGTCAGCACGAGGTCGAGTCCTTCGCGCAGCGCGAGCCCGCGCTCCTCGACCTGCCGGGCGGCGGCGAGGACGACGCTCAGCGGAACAGTGCTGCGCTCGGCCAGCTCCGCGGGCTCGGCCCACCCGTACTTCTTGATCCGCAGCAGCAGCCAGCTCGCTGCGGGCAGCAGGTCCAGGCCCGCCCGCACGGTGATCTTCTCGTAGATCTGGCGCCGCCCCTCCCGGGTACCGAGCACGGACAGCGCACGGCACACCTCGTCGTACGACGACCGCTGAACCGGATTGGTGGCGAGCGTCTCGGTGACGTCCGGTGCCGTGACGGACCCTCGCAGCTTGTCCTCGCGCAGGAACCAGGCCAGTACGAAGCCGAGCACGGCGACCGGGGCGGCGTACAGGAAGACATCCGTGATGGACGACGCGTACGCGTGCAGCACCGGCTGCCGCAGCGTGGACGGCAGCTCGGCGATGCCCTTCGGGTCGGCCTTGAGGGAGTTCGGGGTGATGCCCGCGGGGAGCGGCTGCCCGCTGAGCACGGCCGTCAGATTGCCGCCGAGGCGACTCGCGAAGACCGTGCCGAAGATCGCGACGCCGAACGAGGCGCCGATGGAGCGGAAGAAGGTCGCGCCCGAGGTGGCGACGCCCAGATCCTCGTACGACACCGCGTTCTGCACGATCAGGACCAGCACCTGCATGACCAGGCCGAGCCCCAGACCGAAGACGAAGAAGTACGAACTCATCTCGCCGGTGCTGCTGCTCTCGTCGAGCTGGTGGAGCAGCAGCAGACCGATGGCCGTGACCCCGGTGCCCACGATGGGGAACACCTTCCACCGGCCGGTACGGCTGACGATCTGTCCGGAGACCGTGGACGACAGCAGCAGACCGAACACCATCGGCAGCATGTGCACACCGGACAGGGTGGGCGACACGCCCTGGACGACCTGGAGGAAGGTCGGCAGATAGGTCATCGCGCCGAACATCGCGAAGCCGACGATGAAGCTGATGACGGCGGAGAGCGTGAAAGTGCGAATGCGGAAGAGTTTGAGCGGCAGGACGGGTTCGGCCGCCCGCTGCTCGACCACGACGAACGCCACGGCCAGCACCACGCCCAGCACGACGAGGCCGATGATCTGGGCCGATCCCCAGCCCCAGGTGGTGCCGCCGAGCGAGGCCACCAGGATCAGGCAGGTGGCGACCGCGGCGATGAGGAACGTGCCGAGGTAGTCGATGACGTGCTGCGCGGACTTCCTGGGGATGTGCAGGACCGTCGCGATCACGGCGAGCGCGACGATGCCGACGGGCAGGTTGATGTAGAACACCCAGCGCCAGCTGAGATGCTCGGTGAAGAGCCCGCCGAGCAGCGGCCCGAGCACGCTGGTCGCGCCGAAGACGGCGCCGAACAGCCCCTGGTACTTCCCCCGTTCACGCGGCGGGACGAGGTCGCCGACGATCGCCATCGACAGCACCAGCAGCCCACCGCCGCCGAGGCCTTGCAGCGCCCGGAAGCCGATGAGCTGGGGCATGTTCTGCGCCATGCCGCACAGCGCGGAGCCGATCAGGAAGATCACGATCGCCGTCTGGAACAGCTTCTTCCGGCCGTACTGGTCGCCGAGCTTGCCCCACAGCGGTGTCGCCGCGGTCGACGCGAGCAGGTACGCGGTGACCACCCAGGACAGGTGCTCCAGACCGCCGAGGTCGCTGACGATGGTCGGCAGCGCGGTCGACACGATCGTCTGGTCCAGCGCGGCGAGCAGCATGCCCAGCAGGAGCGCGCCGATCGAGACGAAGACGCTGCCGTGCACGCTGTCGCGGGCGTCGGCGGCGGCCGCCGTGCGCCGCCGTACGGCCGACTCGTTCACGCCGGCCGGCCGGTCCGCGTCGCGCGTTTCGGTCGACTCGTCCGCGCCGTGCGCATCCCCGGTCATGCGGCCTCCCTGAGCACCGAGGGTCCCGGTCACCTCCATCCTGATCGGTGTGACCGGTTATGGCCTGTTGAGTCCCGCGGAGGCCAGGATTCCGGGGGACTCCTGGAGATTGCGTGTGGGACATCCGGATAATCTTTGGAGTTCTCCAGGGGGGAGGGACCCACGCGTGACTGAACCGAACGGGCATGTCTGCCCCGAGTGCACGGCACCCCGCACGCCGGACGGCACTCCGTCCTGCGCCTGCACGCAACGGGCGTCCGACGCGCTGCGCGACGCCCGCACGGCGGAGGCGGCTGCGGCGGAGGACTTCGATCCATTGCGGATTCGGCCCTATGTGGAGCTGGGGGCGGGGGGCTCCGCGGGGGGAGCGGAGCCCGCCGCGTCGGGCGAGACCGGGGTTCCGGAGGGGACTGGGGCGGCGGGAGCCGTCGCTCCGAAGGCAGCCGTAGCACCGGACGGCGTCGAGGAAGGCCTCGGGTCCGCGTCCGGGGCCGGGTCCGCATCCGGGGCCGGGTCCGCGTCCGGGGCTGGGGCCGCGTCCGGGGCTGGGGCCGGGGCCGGGTCCGCATCCGGGGCCGGGTCCGCGTCCGGGGCCGGGTCCGCGTCCGGGGCTGGGGCCGGGTCCGCGTCCGGGGCTGGGGCCGGGTCCGCGTCCGGGGCTGGGGCCGGGTCCGCGTCGGACTCCGCCTCCGCGCCCACGATGCGGCTCGCTGCCGTACCGTCCGACGCGACCGTGCGGCTGGGCGCGGTGCCGTCCGAGCCGCGTGCCGCCGATGTGCACCTCTTCCAGGAGCAGTCCCCGGAGCCCGGTCCGCCGGCCGTCCCGGACGAGCGGTCCGTGCCCCGGCGTCGGCGGCGTACCGCTGTGCTGGGCGTCGCGGGAGCCGTTGTGGCCGTCGTCGCGGCGGCGGGGATCGCGAGCGGGCTGTTCTCGTACGACACTCCCGCGCGGGACGGGGCGTTGCCGGAGGATGTACGGGCGAGCGTGCCGGAGGTGTCGTCCGCGACGGCCTCGGCGGCGCCGTCGGAGAGCGCGTCGTCCACGGCGCCCGCGCAGGCCGTCCCCGCTCCGTCGCACAGCGCGAGCCCATCGCCCTCGGCGTCCCGGTCGAGCGCGTCGGCGACGCCGTCCCGGTCGGCCACGCCGACGCAGACGCCGACGACCGCGAACGCGACGGGTTCGGTGGAGCCCACGCGCGACGGTTCGGACGAACGCCGTGTGCAGACCCTGCGGCGCGGCGACAAGGGCCCCGACGTCACCGAACTCCAACTGCGCCTACGCCAGTTGTCCCTCTACACGGGCAACGACGACGGCAAGTACGACAACCAGGTCGAGGACGCCGTGCGCCGCTACCAGTGGGCGCGGGGCATCACGGACGACGAGCAGGGTGTGTACGGCGGGGCCACCCGAACAAGCCTGGAGTCGGAGACGACGGAGCCGTGAGCGACGGCCGCGCCGCTTCGCCCACGCCCGGTGGGCAGGTCGGGGCCGCGCCGGTACATCCGCCCCGTCGCCGGCGGCAGATCGCTTGGGCTTCATGGTCCTGCCTGTTGGCAACCACGTAAGCGACGGGGCATGTGATGTACCGGCACGGCCCCTTCCGTGCGTCGGCGGGTGCGGGTGCGTGGTGGCATGCGTCGGCGAGTGCAGGTGGGTGCGACCGGCGAGCGTCGGCGGGTGCATGGTGGCACGCGTCGGCGGCTGCGGGTGCGTCCCACCCACTCCGCGAGCCCCTTCACATACCGGCCGGCACGCCTCGACCAACTCACCCACCCGCTCCCGTCCCCACCCGCCCGGTCGGCTCCATCCCCCGGCCGGGGCTTGATCTTTCAGCCCGTCCGGCGTTTGAGGACGAGGCCGTCAAGGCCGAAGCGGGGGTCTGGCGGCGGCAGCCCCCAGGTACGGGACGGGTAGGGGCGGAGGGGGCGAGCAAACTCACGGTCCCCCCAGAAGACCTCAGCCTTCGATGTACAGCCGGATCAAGCCGCCCCCGGCGGACTCCACCCGCACCTGCGTAAGGTCGCGGACGAGGACGTCCGGCCGATGGAAGCCCGCCCGAGGCCCGACCCCGACGACCCGCATACCGGCAGCCCGCCCCGCCGCGATCCCCGCCCCGGAGTCCTCGAAGACGACACACTCCTCGGGCGCGACACCCAGCTCGGCGGCCCCCTTCAGAAACCCCTCGGGATCCGGCTTGCTCGCGCCGACGGACTCGGCCGTGACACGCACGTCGGGAAGTCCGAGCCCGGCGGCAGCCATCCGCGCGCTGGACAGGGCCACATCCGCGGAAGTCACAAGGGCGTGCGGCACTCCCGCAAGGGAGGCCAGGAACTCCGCGGCACCCGGAATCGCGACGACGCCGTCCATGTCGGCGGTCTCCTCGGCGAGCATCCGCGCATTGTCGGCGTGGTTCTGCTCCATCGGCCGATCCGGCAGCAGCACCGCCATCGAGGCATATCCCTGCCTGCCGTGGACGACCTTCATGACCTCGTCCCCGTCCAGCCCGTGCCGATCGGCCCAGCGGCGCCAGCAGCGCTCGACGACGACGTCGGAATTGACGAGGGTGCCGTCCATGTCGAGCAGGAGGGCGCGGGCGGTCAGAACGGTGGTGGCCGTCATCGGCATGCTCCAAGGCGCGGGAAAGGGGGCCAAGGCGTGGCCCCCGGGACAAGGCGGCCCCGCCCGCCGGTCAGGGAGTGCGGGCGGGAGCCACTTTGTTCCTCCACGATACAAAAAGAGACCCCCACGGCGCCACCACCCCTGACCTGCGCTTCAGCCGACCCAACCCCGACGGCCACCCTCACGCCACCACGAGGACGCCACCTCGACCCCGTACGGACACCGAGAGGACCGAGCTCCCCCACCCGCACCCGCGAACGCACGGGAGGGGCCGTGCCGGTACATCGAATGCCCGTCGCTCACGTTCGGATCCGGAAACGGCTCCTGGCAGGCCAACCGCTGATCCACCGGCGACGGGCGGAGGTACCGGCACGGCCCCGAGCCACTACCGACGGACAGCGCCGACACACCTACCGGCGGACAGCGTCAACACACATCGGCCCCCGCAGGCCTCAGGCGCGAGACCTCAGGCCGCGACAGCCTCGTACAGACTCCACACACCCAGCCCCAGCATCAGCACCGCCGCCACCTTGGTGATCAGCTGCAGCGGCACCCGCTTCATCAGCGCCTTGCCCCCGACGATGCCGAGCCCGGCGACCGCCCACAGCGCGAGGACCGCACCGAGGCCGACGGAGAGCGGGTCGTCGTAGCGGGCCGCGAGGTTCGCCGTCATGATCTGGGTGAGGTCGCCGAACTCGGCGACCAGGATGAGCATGAAGCCCGCCCCCGAGACCTTCCAGAAGCTCTGGTTCTCGGGCTTGCGAATCTCCCCCTCGTCCTCGTCCTTCTTCATCAGCAGGACCGCCGCCCCGCCGAGGAACAGGACGCCGGTCAGCGCGTGCACGATCTGCTGCGGCAGCAGCGTCAGCACGCTGCCCGCCGCGACGGCGAGCGCGACATGGAGGGCGAAGGCGGCGGCGACACCGGCGAAGACGTACGAGGCGCGGTAGCGCGTGCCGAGGACGAGGCCGGCGAGCGCGGTCTTGTCCGGCAGCTCGGCGAGGAAGACGACGCCGAAGACGAGCGCCATCACACTGAAGCTGATCAAAATTCCTCAATCGGTCGGGCTGCCCCACCGAGAGTGCTGTGACTGCGCTGCGACACTTCGGCACGGCAGCACACAGCGGCACCCGCACCGGGGGGCGCGGGCAGGAGCACCCACGCCGAACGAAAGACACGGCACGGGCAGTGCACTGCTTGCCGAAGGTCTCGCTGGCCGGCCCCTCGAACGAGGCCTGCCTCCGGGCGCCGGCTCAGACGAGCTGAGCAGTATGTCGACGGTCCGGCGAAGAGCTACTCCCCTTCTGCGCCATCCATCGTACGGGATGCCCGGACGGGCGCTGTAGGGCCTTTGGTCCCGCCAGGGCTCAGCAGCCCGCTCACGCCGCGAAACCCTTCGCACCGACCGAACGTTCTTGTCGCAAGCATTGCTATGACATGAACACGACACTAGTTTCTTACCCGAACCACACCTTCCGGAAATCCGCCGCCGCAAGCATGTGCTCGCTCGCCCCCAACGCCCCCCCACTCCAAGGGAGTTCGCCATGCCAAAGGTCTACGCGCGTCGACGGCTGAGCATACTCGCAGCCGTGACCGGCCTGATAGCCATGGCCGGGATTTTCAACGGCCCGACCGCCTCCGCCGCGCTGCCCACCCCGGTCAGCGGCGCCACCGCCCGCAGCTACCTCGCCTCGCTCACCGTGGCGACCGAGAACCGCACCGGCTACAGCCGCGACTTGTTCCCGACCTGGATCACCATCAGCGGCACGTGCAACACCCGTGAGTACATCCTCAAGCGCGACGGTTCGAATGTCGTCACCGACTCCGCCTGCGTGGCCACGAGCGGCAGTTGGTACTCCCCCTACGACGGCGCCACCTGGTCCGCGGCCTCCGACGTCGACATCGACCACCTCGTCCCGCTCGCCGAGGCCTGGGACTCGGGCGCCGGCAAGTGGACCACCTCCCAGCGTCAGGCCTTCGCCAACGACGTGACCCGTCCGCAGCTCCTCGCCGTCACGGACAATGTGAACCAGTCCAAGGGCGACCAGGACCCGGCCACCTGGATGCCGTCGCGCACCGCTTACCGCTGCACATACGTCCGCGCCTGGGTGCAGGTGAAGTACTACTACAACCTCTCGGTCGACTCCGCCGAGAAGAGCGCGCTCACGAGCTACCTCTCCGGCTGCTGATCCAGTTCCCCGGAAACAGCCGCTGATCCACCGGGTTCCGCCGGAACCTCGCCACTGACCTCCGTCGTTCCGTACCGTACGGGGCGACGGAGGAGGGTGATCACCATGGCGGAGCTGCGTCTGGGACCGCTGCTGAGGTACGTCGACGGCTCGTCCGCGACCTTCTGGGTCGAGGCGAGCCGTCCGTGCGTCGCCGAGGTGCGATGCGCCGACGGCGCCCGCGGTGCGGCACGTACCTTTCAAGTCGCGGGCCACCACTACGCGTTGGTGCCAGTGACAGGTCTGACTCCGGGCACGGTCTCGTCGTACGAGGTGCTGCTGGACGGGAACCCCGTCTGGCCGCTGCCCGGCTCCCCGTTCCCGCCCTCGGCCGTCCGCACCCCCGGCGAGGACGCCGCCGTCCGCGTCACCTTCGGCTCCTGCCGCTGGGCCGCGCCGCCCGCGGACGAGAAGGACCCGGTGGGTCCGGACGCGCTGGACACCCTTGCCGCCCGCATCGCCTCGGACCCCGACGGTGAACGCCCCGACGTACTGCTGCTGTTGGGCGACCAGGTGTACGCGGACGAGGTCTCCAAGGCCACCCGCCGGTGGATCGCCGCGCGGCGCGGTCTCGCCGACCCGCCGGGCAACCAGGTCGCGGACTACGAGGAGTACACCCGGCTCTACTACGAATCGTGGCTCGACCCCGAGATCCGCTGGCTCCTCTCCACCGTCCCGAGCTGCATGATCTTCGACGACCACGACGTCATCGACGACTGGAACACCAGCGCCGCCTGGCTCGCCGACATGCATGCCACCCCGTGGTGGCGCGAGCGGCTGCTGAGCGGCCTGATGTCGTACTGGGTCCATCAGCACCTCGGCAACCTCTCCCCGCGCGAGCTCTCCGACGACCTGCTGTACGCCGCCGTGCGCGAAACCCCCGACGGCACCGATGTGCTGCGCGCCTTCGCCGCCCAGGCCGACACCGACCCCGCCTCCGTCCGCTGGAGCTACCGCCGCGACTTCGGCCGCACCCGCGTCCTCATGCTCGACACCCGCGGGGCCCGCGTCCTGGAGGAGCACAACCGCGCGATGCTCGATCCGGGTGAGGCGGAGTGGCTGCGGGAGCAGGCGCTGGACGCCCCCGGCTCGTACGACCACCTCCTCATCGGCACCTCCCTCCCCTGGCTGCTGCCGCCTCTCGTCCACCACGCCGAGGCGTGGAACGCCGCGCTGTGCCGGGGCGAACGGGGCGCGCGCTGGGCGCGGTTCGGGGAGGATCTGCGCCGGCGGGCCGACCTGGAGCACTGGGCCGCGTTCCCGGAGTCGTTCGAAGCGCTGACGGCGCTGATCGCCGAGGCCGGGTCGGGGACGGACGCACCGGCCACCGTGTGCGTGCTGTCCGGCGATGTGCATCACGCGTATGTCGCCGAGCCCTCATGGCCCGGCGCCGGGCCCGACGCCCGGGTTCTCCAACTGACCTGCTCCCCCGTCCACAACTCCATCCCGCTCTCCATACGACTCGGCTTCCGCTTCGGATGGAGCGGACTGGGGCGGACCCTCGGCCACCGGTTCGCCCGGCACGGCGGATGCGCGCACCCGCCAGTCGACTGGCGCAAGAGCGGCGGGCCCTGGTTCGGCAATCAGTTGATGACCCTGACGCTGCGCGGGCGTTCCGCGTCGCTCCGGCTCGAACAGGCGCGGCCCGTACGGGGTGAGGGTCCGCGGCTGAGGACGGTGGAGGAGTCGGCACTCACCCCGTAATAAGCCCATTGCATACGGTTGTTGCGTGCGTTGTCCGTGATGCTCGTGACGCATCCCACACCCGGCGCCGATCATCCGCTCCAGGGCTCGGCTCCCGCACCGTACGACGGCATGATGAGGCGGACCGTCCGCTTCCAGCGGGCGGTCTGCTGCCATGACCGTCCGCTTCCGGCGGATGGTTTGCCGCCCATGCGCCCCACACGCCCGGGAGTCACACCCTTGTCTGCCGCACCCTCCCCCGAGTTCTCGGCTGCGCTCGAACAGGGGGGACCCCCGTCGCCCTCCGGGACCACTGATGTCTCCGTCGCCCTTGTCGGCGCGGGTCCGCGCGGCACCAGTGTTCTGGAGCGGCTGTGCGCCTCCGCGCCCGAGCTCCTCGCGCCGGGCACGCGGCTGACGGTGCATGTCGTCGATCCGGCCCCGCCCGGGCCCGGCCGCGTCTGGCGCACCGAACAGTCCCCGCATCTGCTGATGAACACGGTGGCCTCGCAGGTGACCCTCTTCACCGACGAGAGCGTGGACTGCTCGGGGCCGATATGTCCGGGGCCGAGCCTGCACGCCTGGGCGGGCGGCGAACTGGGCCCCGACGACTATCCGACCCGCGCCGAGTACGGCCGTTACCTGCAGTGGGTTTTCGGCGAGGTGGTGGGCGGGGCGCCCGCCGCGGTGCGCGTCGAGGTGCACGCCGCCCGCGCGATACGGCTCGCCGACGCGCCCGACGGCCGCCAGACACTCGACCTCTCCACCGGCCGCACCCTGTCGGACCTCGCCGCCGTGGTCCTCGCGCAGGGCCATCTGCCGGTGCTCGCGGACCCCGCGCAGCGGCTCCTGGCCGCGTACGCCGAGCGGCACGGCCTGCGGCACATTCCCCCCGCCAACCCGGCCGACGTCGACCTGTCGCCCCTCGCCCCCGGCGAACCGGTGCTGCTGCGCGGCCTGGGCCTCAACTTCTTCGACCACATGGCCCTGCTGACCACGGGCCGCGGCGGCCGCTTCGTCCGGACCCACGCGGGCTTGCGCTATCTGCCCTCGGGCGACGAACCCCGGCTGTACGCCGGCTCGCGGCGCGGCATCCCGTACCAGGCGCGCGGCGACAACGCGAAGGGCCCGTACGGCCGCCACACCCCGCTCGTCCTCACCGACGAGATGATCTCCCGCTTCCGCAAACGCGCGGACTCCGGTGACGCGCCGGACTTCCTGCGCGAGATATGGCCGTTGGTCGCCAAGGAGGTGGAAACGGTCTATTACGAGGGTTTGTTGGGCAAGCCGCAGGGCCTGGACTTCCGGGACCGCTTCCTCGCCGTCCCGCACCGGAGCCCCCAAGAGGCCGATCTGCTCGACGAGTTCGGCATCGCCGCCGCCGAGCGCTGGTCCTGGGACCACCTGTCACGCCCGTACGCCGGACACACCTTCACCGGCCCCGAAGCCTGGCGGGAGTGGCTGCTCGGCCAGCTGCGCGAGGACGCCCGGCAGGCCGCGCTCGGAAATGTCGAAGGGCCCCTGAAAGCCGCCCTCGACGTGCTGCGCGATCTGCGCAACGAACTGCGCCAGATCGTGGACCACGGCGGGCTGTCGGGCGATTCGCGCCGGGCGCACCTGGACCGTTGGTATACGCCGCTCAACGCCTTCCTCTCCATCGGACCGCCCCGGCGGCGCGTCCAGGAGATGGCCGCGCTGATCGAGGCGGGCGTCCTGGACGTCCTCGGCCCGCGCCTCGACGTGCGGGCCGAGGACGGGGCGTGGCTCGCGCACTCTCCCGACGTGCCGGGTTCGGTCGTACGGACGACGACCCTCGTGGAGGCGCGACTACCGGAACCGGACCTGCGACGGACGGCCGACGAACTGCTCGCCCGGCTGCTGAAGACGGGGCAGTGCCGCCCGCACACCGTGGACGGTTACGAAACCGGAGGGCTGGACGTAACAGCGCGCCCCTACCGCCTGATCGACCGTCAAGGTCGTGCGCACGCACGGCGGTTCGCCTTCGGTGTGCCCACGGAGGGCGTGCACTGGGTGACCGCGGCCGGGGCCAGGCCAGGTGTGGATTCGGTCACGCTTTCGGATGCCGACGCGGTGGCGCGGGCCGTGCTACGTGCGGCGATGGCGCAAGCGGAACCGCAAGCGGAGGTGGGCCCATGGCCAAATGTTGAACTTGCAAGCATTGATTAGGTTCGCCTAACGTGGATGCCTCACTCGGTTCCGTCCCCAAGATCCGGTCCCCCTTGGACCAGACCAGACCGAAGGAGTCACCCCCCATGACCGGACGCCTCAACAGCGCCCAGCCCTACGCCATCGGCCTGTTCCGCACAGTCGTCGGCCTGCTCTTCGCCTGCCACGGCGCCGCCTCGCTCTTCGGCGTCCTCGGCGGCGCGATGGGCGGCGGCACCATCTCCGCCGGCACCTGGCCCGGCTGGTACGCGGCCGTGATCCAGCTGGTCGGCGGCACCCTGGTGCTGCTCGGCCTCGGCACCCGCGCCGCCGCGTTCATCTCCTCGGGCTCGATGGCCTACGCGTACTTCGACGTGCACCAGTCGGCAGCCCTGTGGCCGATCCAGAACGGCGGCGAACTCTCCGTGCTGTTCTGCTGGACCATGCTCCTGCTCGTCTTCACCGGATCCGGCGCGCTCGGCCTCGACCAGCTGCTCTCGGGCCGCACGGCCTCGGCCACCGAGGACAAGCGGGCCTCGGAGCCGGTCGCGGCCTGACCCCCTGCGCACATCGGCGCCCGCCTCCTCGAACCGGAGGCGGGCGCCTGCGCGTCGACAGCAGCCAGTGAACGTGATGTGACAGACACATGAGCCCCCCGTGGACCTCCTGTCACACCCGCCGCGTACGCTGTATGGCTGTTACAGGCCGCCCTGCCGCTCCCTGCGACGTCGCGGCGTGGTCGTGCCTACGGGGGATTTCAGGGGAGTGTTTCAGTGCTGGAGAGCGTGGGGTCGCTGACGGGCAGCCCATGGATCTACGCGGCGGTGGCCGTGTCCGTTCTACTTGATGTGTTCCTGCCGGTCCTGCCGAGCGGTGTGCTGGTGATCACGGCGGCCACGGCCGCGGCGGGCTCGGCCACCGGCGCCGTCCCGCACGCCGTGCCCGACATCCTGATGCTCACCCTCTGCGCGGCCACGGCCTCCGTCCTCGGCGACCTGGTGGCATACCGCCTGGCCTGGCGCGGCGGCGAACGTCTGGACCGTGCCATCGCCCGCTCCCGCCGCCTGACCAGCGCGCAGGAACGTCTCGGCGTGGCCCTCTCGCGCGGCGGCGGCGTCCTGGTCGTCATCGCCCGCTTCGCCCCGGCCGGCCGCTCGGTCGTCTCGCTCGGCGCCGGCGCGGCCCACCGCCGGGTCCGCGAGTTCCTGCCCTGGTCCATACTCGCGGGCCTGGCCTGGGCCGGGTACAGCGTCGCCCTCGGCTACTTCGGCGGTCAGTGGCTGGGCGCGACCTGGCTCGCCACGGGGGTGTCCTTCGCGGCGTTGTTCGCCGCGGGCGCCGGGGCGGCGTATCTGATGCGCCGCCCCGCACCACAGGAGTCGGGCACGGGCGCCTGACCTATCCGGCGCGCTGAGCCGCCGCGCCGCGTACCTCCAGGCCGCCCAACAGCTCGGCCGTCGCCGCCGCGACCGCCTCGACCGCGTGGTCGAAGACCTCACGGTTGTGGGCGGCCGGGGCGCGGAAGCCGGACACCTTGCGGACATACTGAAGGGCGGCGGCTCGGATCTCCTCCTCGGTGGCCTCTTCGGGGAGCACGGGCGGGCGGAGGGTCTTGATGCTGCGGCACATACGTACAGTCTCGCGCAGACCTCGGGAATACCGTCGAGCGCTCCACAGATTGTGCAGAGCATGACCCCTGTGGAGATCACCTACATCGGCGGCCCCACGGCCGTCATCGCGCTCCGCGGCGTACGACTGCTCACCGACCCCACCTTCGACGCTCCCGGCGAGTACCCCATCGGCGCGCGCAAGCTGGTGAAGACGGCCGGACCCGCGCTCCCGGCCGCGGAGCTCGGTGCGGTCGACGCCGTACTGCTCTCGCACGACCAGCACCCGGACAACCTCGACGCGTCCGGGCGCACATATCTCGCGGGCGCCCCGCTGACCCTGTCGACCGCATCGGCGTACGACCGTATCGGCGCGCCCGTGCGGGCCGTGCCGTCCTGGGAGCACGTCGAACTGCCGCGCCCCGACGGCGGTCTGCTGCGGGTGACCGCCGTGCCCGCGCAGCATGGCCCTGACGGCTCGGAGCCGCTCGTGGGCGAGGTCACCGGCTTCGTACTGTCCGGAGACGGGCTGCCCAAGGTGTACGTGAGCGGCGACAACGCGTCCCTGGACGTCGTACGGGACATCGCCGGCCGCGAGGGCCCGTTCGACGTGGCCGTGCTGTTCGCGGGCGCGGCGCGCACCCCGCTGGTGCCGGACGCCCCGCTGACCCTGACGAGCGAGGACGCGGCGCGGGCGGCCGTGATCCTCGGCGCCCGCCATGTCGTGCCGCTGCACTTCGAGCACTGGGGCCACTTCACACAGGACGGCGCCACACTGACGAAGGCGTTCGCGGAGGCCGGACTCACGGACCGGCTGCATCTGCTGGAGCCCGGGGCTTCCGTACCACTCCCCTGACAACACCCAAGCATTTCCTGGGGGTTGGGCAAGCTTCCCCGAGGATTGACTCGGGCGTCCAGCGCTTGTGATCATCGCCGGGGCCCTCACTCGGGCCCCGGTGGAGAGAGGCGAGGATTCATGGCGAATGACCGGCTCACAGTGGCGGTTCTGGGCCCGGGCGGGGTCGGCGGTCTGCTCGCGGCGCTTCTGGCGCGCGCGGAGCACCGGGTGATCTGCCTGGCCGGGGACGAGACCGCGCGGGTGCTGGCCGCGGACGGAATCCGCGTACGCAGCGCGCACTTCGGCGACTTCACGGCGCGCGTGGAGGCGGACACCGAGCTGCGCGAGCCCGTCGACGCGTGCCTGATCGCGGTCAAGGCCACGGCGCTCGACGCGGCCTTGGAGCGCGTCCCGGCGAAGGCGCTGGGCGACGCCGGCCTGGTCGTGCCGCTCCTGAACGGCGTCGAACACCCGGCGTTCCTGCGCGACCGCTACCGCCCCGAGCAGGTGGCACCCGCGGTGATCCGCGTCGAGTCGACTCGCCTCGCCCCGGGCCTGATCGAGCACGGCAGCCCCTTCGCGGACATCGACCTGACCGGCGACACCGTGCCACGCGCACGGCTCGACGCGCTCGCCGGAGCCCTGGAGTGGGCCGGTGCGCGCGTCCGGATCCAGGACGACGAGGCGGCGACGCTGTGGGCGAAGATGTCGTTCCTCGCGCCGCTCGCACTGCTGACGACTCGCTACGGGGTGTCCCTGGGCGACGTACGCACGCTCCACCGCGAGGAGTTGGTGGCCCTGGTGGAGGAGATCGCGGCTGTCAGCCGGGCAAGCAGCGCCCCCGTAGACCCGGCGGCCACCCTCGCCCGCTACGACGCCTTCCCCGCCGCGATGAAGTCCTCTATGCAACGCGACGCCGAAGCCGGCCGCGCGCTCGAACTGGACGCGATCGGCGGCGCGTTGCTGCGCGCGGCCGCGCGGGGCGGGGTGCCAGTGCCGGTGGCGACAAGGCTGGTGAGCGAGCTGACATCGTCCAGCCTGCCCGGCGCTTGAGAAGCGCGGGGTGGGGGCGCAGCGCCCCGTCAGGGGCGCGGGGAACACCACGACCAGCGCCCCGTCAGGGGCGCGGGGAACTGCGCGACCAGCCCCCACCCACCCGCAACCGATGAACAACCCAGCGGGGTCTGGGGCGCAGCCCCAGTGGACGGGAATGGGTAGGGGCGGCGGGGGCGACTACACGGTCCTCAGCCCCGTACGACGGTGACGTCGATGTCGATGTCGAGCTCGGACCCGCAGTGCCGCGTGACCGTGTCGGCGAAGGCGCGGGCCGGGGGCGACAGTGCGTCCCACTGGCGCGCGGCCCAGCCGGCCGTGAGAGGTGGCAGGGCCGGGAGGGGGATGAAGCGGAGGCCGGGGTGGCCGGGGCCGAGCCAGCCGGGCAGCGCGGGCACGACGGCGTGACCGAGGCCGAGTTCGGCGAGCAGGATCGCGGTGTCCCAGTCGGCGACACTGGTGTCGGAGGCGGCAGCCGGCACCCCCAACTCCCGGTAGGCGGCGTCGAGATGGGCCCGCGAGGTGGAGTTCTCGGGCAGCCCGATGAGCCGCATCCCGGCCAGCTCCGCCCCCTCGACGCACTCGCGCCCCGCGAGCTCGTCGTCGGCGCGCACCGCGAGCACCCAGGGCAGTTCGACGACGGCCCGCTGCTCGACCCCGCGCACGGGCGGCCCGAGGGTCACCCACGCGAGGTCGAGCCCGTGATCCCCGAGCGCCTCGAAACAACCGCGACTCGAACTCCCGGTCTGGAACTCCAGGCTCACCTGCGGATACCGCCGCCGGAAGTCGACCACGGCGTCCGCCATGAAATGCCGCACGGTGGCCCCGCCGGTGGCGATCCGCACCACCCCACCACCCCCGCGCACCATCT
Source organism: Streptomyces sp. NPDC027189 (assembly GCF_055566975.1). Classification (NCBI taxonomy): domain Bacteria; kingdom Bacillati; phylum Actinomycetota; class Actinomycetes; order Kitasatosporales; family Streptomycetaceae; genus Streptomyces; species Streptomyces sp. NPDC027189. The sequence goes on along the minus strand of NZ_JBVHRI010000047.1, from coordinate 5,731 downwards.
CGTCGAGCCGCCGCAGCGCGAGGTCGAGCCCGGATATGCCCTCGGCGGCGGCCCGCTCCAGCACCCGCCCGGCGCGTGTCGGCACGACACCCCGGGCCTGCCGCTCCACGAGCCCGACCCCGACCTCCCGCTCCAGCCGCCGTACATGCTGGCTCACCGCGGACTGGGTACAGCCGAGCTCCCGGGCCACGGCACTGAGACTGCCGGCCCGGCAGACGGCGACGAAAACACGCAGATCATCCAGGGTCACGAGGCCCCAAACTATCGGGAGCGGCCCGGGACCCTCACCTCAGATGCGGGTCTTGGCCAGCAGCTCGACGATCTCCGCGGTGGTCCCGGTCTCGCCGAGCCGAGGGAAGATCCGCTCGACGCTGTTGCGGTGCGTCACTTCGTCGATGTCGGACATGGCGTCGGTGGCCAGGGTGACGTGGTAGCCGTGTTCGTGGGCGGCGCGGGCGCTGGACTCGACGCCGATGCTGGTCGCGATGCCGGCCAGCACGATCTGGGTGATTCCGCGGCGGCGCAGCTGCAGGTCGAGGTCGGTGCCGTAGAAGGCGCCCCAGTTCCGCTTGGTGACGGTGATGTCCTCGGGGTGCCCGGCGAGTTCGTCGACGATGACGTCCCAGCCCTCCGGCCAGCTGCGGGAGCGGCTGCCGCCGTCGATGCGGCCGGGCGCGGCGTCCGATCCGTCGGCGGCCGCGGTGACCCGTACGAGGACGACCGGGAGGCCGTGCTCGCGGAAGGCGTCGGCGAGTCGGCCCGCGCGGGCCACGACCTCGGCGGCGGTGTACGGGGCGAGGCGCCGGTTCCCGACGATGCCGTTCTGGAGGTCGATGACGACGAGGGCGGTACGGGGGTCGAGCGTGCTGAGAGCCATGGTCAGGCCTTTCCGGGGGTTCGGGATGCGAGGTGGGGGAGGGAACGGTCGAGGAGGGTGGCCGCAAGGAGCAGGACGGCTGCGGCGAGCATGAGGAGGGCCAGGTCGTGCAGGCCGCCGGTGTCGGCGCCGTGCGGGAAGAACGCCGCGGTGGCGGCGGAGGCGGCCATCGCGCCGAGGTACATGAAGGTGCGCAGCAGTCCGGCCGCGGAGCCCATCCGGGCGGGGTCGGCCTGCCGGTAGAGCGCGCTCTGATTGGCCAGGCCATTGAGGCCCTGCGGTACGCCCATGACGACACCGACGGCGGCGAGCAACCAGACAGCACTGCCGGAGTGCACCAGCAACAGCCCCGCGCACGCGGCGACTTGGACCAGACTTCCGACGACGAGCTTTCCGCGGATTGCCTCGCGCCGCCCGGTGACACCGGAGACGACCAGCGCACTCAGGGACAGCGGCAGCAGGACGACCCCGCGGCGGCGGCGTGCAGCCCGCGCCCCTCCTCCAGCCACTGTGTGAACCCGTACAGGAACGCGTACGCCGAGGTGAAGCTCAGGAGTTGGCGCAGAAAGGTGGCGAGGATGGGCAGGTTGCCGCCGAGCACCCGCAGGTCGATGAACGGCTCGGCGACCCGAAGTTCCCGCAGCGCGAAGCCGGTTGCCGCCGCGGCGGCGAGCAGGAGCAGATACCAGTGCGCGGCCCGCGGGTTCATCAGGAAGAGCATCAGCGAGACGAGCAGCCCGGCGAACAGCACCATGCCGACGAGGTCGACGTTCCTGCTCGTACCCGCCGCCCCTGAGCCTTTCTGCCTCTTCGACAGGCGTCGCGCCCCGAGGACCAGACAGGCGAGGGACAGCGGGATGTTGACGCTGAAGATGGTGCGCCAGCCGCCGACGCCGATCAGCAGTCCGCCGAGGGTGGGGCCGACGACGGCGACGGTCTGACCGGCGACGGCGAGCGCGGTCAGGACCCCGGCCGGGCTGTCGCGCCCGGTGCGCTCGGCCTCGCTCCGGGTGAGATGCATCGCCGCGGGATAGGCGGCCGAGGTGCCGAATCCGAGCAGCACCCGGGCGGCGACCAGGGCGCCCAGGGTGGGGGCGAGGGCGCCGAGGATCCCGGCGACCCCCACCAGTCCCGTACCGATGAGGTAGAGGCGCCGGGGTCCGTACATGTCGACCAGCCGTCCGATGACGGGCTGGCCTACGGCGGTGGCCAGGTAGAGCGCGGAGACCAGCCAGGCCGTCTCCCCGGGCGGGGCTCCGAAGGCGGCGCCGATCGGCACCAACGCCACCGCGATCATCGAGGAGTTGACCGGGTTCAGGACGGAGCCGAGGACCATCGGGGCGATCAGCCGCCGGTCGAAGCCGTCCCCGCGGGGGGTGCGCGCCGGCCGGACGGCTCTGGTGCGCGACGGCCGGGTGGCGCGCGTGCGTGAAGCCCTGGTGGCGCGGGTGGGTTTCGGCTTCGGTATCACGGCCGGGTGAGCCGTTCCAGTACGGCCATCGCCTCGATGACGGTCTGCCGCTCGGCCTCCGTGCAGCGGTCGTTCAGGGCCCGGGCCAGCCACTCCTGGCGAGCCTGCCGGGTGCCCTCGACCCGCTCGCGTCCGGCTTCGGTCAGCGTGACGAGTTGCCGTCGGCCGTCCCCCGGGTCCGGGCTGCGCGCGATCAGGCCGTGCTGGTCGAGCGCGGCGAGCGTGGCGGCCATGGACTGCGGCCGGACCCCCTCGGTCGCGGCCAGCCCGCTGGTCGTGGCGGCCCCGCTCTTGCTGAGCAGTGTCAGCGCGGACAACTGGGAGGGCGTGAGGTCCTCCGTCTCGGAGACTTCCCTGATCCGCCGCCGCAGCCGATTGAACGCGACCCGCAGATCGCGGGCGGCGCGGGCGGCGGACTCGGAGACCCCTGCGGCGTCCTCGGTGTTCTCGTCCCTGGCACCACGGCTCTCGTCCATGGCATCATGGTAAATCCTTCAGTCCAGACTGTCCAGTTTCAACTGCACAGTCTGGACTGCGCACGCCGGAACACCTGAGGCGGACGCCTTCACCTGCGGGGGCGCCCGTCCGGCCCACCCGTTCGCGTGAAGTCCCGGAAGGAACTCGCATCGCAAAATCGAACAGGCGTAGCATTGCCGCGTGGCTGCGACCTATGACTTTCCGAGTGACCTCCTGGCCGGTCAGGAGGAGCTGCATCAGGTCCGGGCCGAGCTGCTGGCCCTGCTGAAACGACTCCCCTGGTCCGTAGAGCCCCTGGACGGCTTCAGCGACTCGGGCGGCTGGCGCAAGGTGGAGCGCCCCGCCTCCCCCGGCTGGACCGCCGACGAACAGGCCGAGGTGGAGAAGCTCCGACAGCGGGAGCGCGAGCTCGCCGTGTTCGTGACCTGCCACCGCTTCTGGGCGGAGATCGCACCACCGGAGACGGTCGACGCCCGCATGAAGCTGAAGCACGCGCACGAGAACCCGGCCTGAAGGCGGTAGGGCACCCACGGACGGTCCAGCGAGAAGGCGCTCCGGCCCACACCCCCACATCCGGCCATCCCAACACCCCTGCATCGGAAAGCGCCGCAGCCCGCCCATTTGGTGCGCCTTCCGGACCGCACGTACGCCAATCTCCACGAGCCGGGAGCAGTTCGCCGCCCCCTGGATGCCGCCATGCCGATCCTGGACCTCCGCGCCTCCGAGCAGGTGATCGAAGTGGACGCATGGCAGTACTTCGACGCGATCACGGACGAGGCGAACGATGGTGCGCATCGTTTCCGCAGGCCGCGGGCGTGACACGCTCTGATCACGCTTGCGTCGCGGTTGGAACTTCGCACACATGACGACCTTGACTCGAAATCATCGTTAGGTGAGCCTTACCTAAGTCTTGTCTGTGCATGCCCTAGGAGTCGTCTGTGTCCGTGCTGCCCTCGGAGTCGTCCGCTTCCCCTCAGGCAGCGCCCACCCAGCGGCTGGGGCTCTACGACACCTGGTGGACGGTCGGAGCCGCCGCACTCGCCGCCTGCCTGGGCCTCTCGGCCTGCGCCTGGATATCCCTGCATCTGCAGGTGGATGCCGCCCTCCACACCGTGGCGCTCTTTGCCCACCTGGCCTCGCTCGTGCTCGGCTTCGGAGCTGTCCTGGTGGCCGACTACTACGCTCTCCTGTGTCTGACGGGCCGGTGCACCCTGCGCGATGCCCTGAACAGCACGAGCCGCCTCCACGTCCCCATCTGGACCGGCCTTGCCGGTCTCGTGGCCAGCGGCGTCATGCTCCACCCAGACCTTGGCTCCACCCTCACCCGCGTCAAGTTGGGGCTGGTACTCGTCCTCACCCTCAACGGCCTCCAGGCCGGGCTACTGAACAGGCGCATGACGCAGCAGGGCACTGCAGCGCTCGCCCCGCGCCTCCTCGTCCGGGGAGCCACGACAGCTCTGGTGTCTCAAGTCTGCTGGTGGGGTGCCGTAGTCATCGGATTCCGCAACAGTCAGCGCTGAGTCTGGCGTCGCGCACGGCGCTCTCGGTCGCACATGGCCTTACGCTCACGCGATGAACGCGGCGCAGACGGCGACGAACTACGGTCCGCCTCCACGTTGGCTGCTCCTGGTGCTCTTCGCCGCGTGGAGCGTTCTGCTTCTGCTTCGGCTTGGCCTTCGTACGGGACTACCGGGGCCTGTCGAGCCATATTGCGGCCGCTGCACGAGACGAGGACGCTCAGCGCATCATCAACAAGATCCTTGGATCGACAAGATCCTTGGGTGGATCTTCATGCTCTGCCTGCCGCCGCCCGACCGGTGGATACCGACCCCTGCCAACGAGTCCCAGGGGATCATCCTGGCCTCCTCGCCCCGCAGCCACCAGAACCTTGTCCCCCGGAAGTGACGCTCTGCACCGCCGAGCCGTGGGCGCCTTCGTCGGTTGCGGCGGTCGCGGATGAGCCGAGGCGCTCGCCGGATCCGCCGGGGTCTCGCTGCCCCTCGGCAACAGCGTGGTGCAGCATGCCGCTCAACCGCCAGACGACGGCGATTGTTGCCGCGGCGGCTCCGATGTGGAGACCGTCGCTGAGCATCACATGCCGCAGGGCCTGACGGGCGTCGCCCGCGGTTGCAGCCCGCTTCAGAGCCGAGTAGTCGCCCGTGGCCCAGGTGCCTGCGGCGAGTACGGTGAGCCACCACAGGGTGAGCAGAGGACTGCCGCGACGGCGCCGCATCGCCGGCTGGGCGGCAGCCCACAGGTCGTTGATGAACATCTTCGGTATGAACAGCTGTCCCAGTGGCACCAGCCACCCGAAGAACACCCAAGCACGGTGGCGGCGCTGCCCCTGGGGCCACACCGTGTCCGCGAGTGAGCGCATGCTGTCGAGCCAGAAGATGAACAGCAGCATGGTCGCGAAGAACGCCGCCTGCCACCACCCGGTCAGGTTCCCGAACCACATGTCGGCCCTGACCACCTCGCCTTCATCCGACAGCGTCAGCGGTGGTGTCAGTAGCACCTGGTACTTGTGCCAGCCTGCTGCCTCGGTCGCCACCGTCGTCAACGCGAAGCAGGCGAGCATGCCGCACGTCCATCGGGCGAGCCCGCCTGGCGACGCTGCTTTTCCACCCATTCCGTACCTCCGGGAGGCCCGCCTGTTCGGACTTTCCGCAGGTCGCGGGGGATCTTAACCACTGAGCCAAGCGGAAGTCACGGCCCCGCTCGCTGAGATTGACGTCCACTTCCACGATCTCCGGCACACCGGGAACGCGGCCTGCGGCGGCTGGATCTGCTTCGAGTTGCGCCGTGAGGCGTTGTGTTTCGTGTGGAGGTGAGAGACCTTCACCGCCGACCTGTCGTAGCAGGGGGGTGGAGCTGAGGGCAGCCTGATCCGGGTGATGCCGGGGAGG
>NZ_JBVHRI010000046.1:0-42041 GCF_055566975.1 Streptomyces sp. NPDC027189 | reverse complement strand
GCGCGCGGTCTGCTCCGCAGACACGACGCGCCGCCGCTACGCGGCGGGACAATTTCCTTGCTCCGCAAGGAAATTGATGGTCCGTCACTCCGTAACGGACAGTCGAATTGCTCCGCAATTCAACCCGAAGAAATTCGCTCCGCGAATTCCTAAAAGCAGCCGGCTAGAGGGGCGGTCGCCCGTTTCCCTCTTCTGACTCCCCGTCATTTCCATTCCTGAGGATTCGGAAATGACGGGGAATCATGGCGCGGTTTTGTGCATTGGGAATCGTACCCCCAGAACGGACGATTCCCAATACGCACGATCAGTTCTTAGTGATCGTCTTCACCCGGCCCCTCTCTAACGCCTCGTCAATTCCTAGACACTTCTCCTCAATTGCAGTCCCTCATTCCATGCCTAGGGTTTTCTTCTCTCTTGAAAGCCAGTCAATTCCCAAACCTAAGCGCCGGCCATGTTTCAGGTCTCTGATTCAGGGTGGTGTCTAGAGCATCGTTTCCCCAGGCTTATACTGACGTGAGCTGACTCCGGCGACAATCACCATGACCAGCTGCGCCAAACACCTTTACCGAAGCCGTACGCAACTGGTCAAACTATTTCGATATCTGACGCCCAGTAGTCTAACTGTGACCTGACTGCAGCAGCTTTGCCATATCTCTCCCCCGGAGATTGCTATCTTGTCAAGATAAAGACTTGTATGCGCTCGGTTGTTCCGTCGGGGGAGGAAAGATCGTGAACATCAACAGTGCCACTGTGAGTGGTGCGGTGACCTTGGGTCTGGCTGGCTTGGGAATCCTTATCCTTATTGTATCTAACGGGAAGATTGATATTGGAAGCGTAAGACTTAACGGTCCCCTACCCAAGGGCATGCGGGTGTTACTGGGCGCGATTGGAGTTCTGTGCATGCTCGCTTCACTAGTGCTCCTCTTCGTTCCGTCATTAAATACCTCTCCACCTCAGACGAAGCCTTCCGCGCATCCTTCTTCAACAGATTCGTCGGACGCCCTGCCCGGTGGTGAACCGTCCAGCGAGACTCCAATGGAAACAGCGACGAGCGATCCTCCCGCTTCGCAATCGCCAGAACCGGAACCTGCCTATCTCACCGAACTGGATCCGAAAGTACCCGACAACTCCGAGAAGGGCCTGGCCTTTATCGGTGGTAAAAGGTATCCACACTCGTTTAGGCAGAGCATCTGCTTTGATTATCCGGTGATCACCGGACTACCCGAAGGATATCGCAAGCTATCAGTCACCGTCGGGTATGACGATGACAGTTCCTATCGGGATGGCGTATCGGTCGTGGTATATGCGACAGATGAGCCCGACCCAACCGAGGAGTCGACCTGGTCACGGCTAGACAAGGTCAAACTGCCCACACAGAAAAAGGGCATCCTTCTAGAGGAAGAGCTCCCTTCCGGCACGACTGGTGTGTGGCTGGGGCCAGCCGAATACGCTTGCAGTACCGCGATCGCCTGGGGGGACCCTCGTGTGTCACCGTGACCGCGCTAATACGGTCGCTGGCAACGCATGGCTGTGGCATAGCGGCGGTGCACCTGGCCGCGGCAGTTGGCATGGGCGCGGATGAGTTCGGCGGCGATATCCAAGCAGTTACGTGTCAGCGTCCGGAGCGGGACGCCGAAATCTGGAGGCGCTGGTCCGCAAGCCCGGTGCCTTGCCGGGCGCGACTGTGCTGGAACAGGCCCAGCAGGCGGGACGGTTCACCCCGTCCACGAAGCATGGTGGGCCGCGGCCCGCAAGGCCCACGGTGACGCCTCGGGCACTCGCGCGCTGATAGAGGTCCTGCTGCTGCACCGTCACCTGGACCACAGCGACGTCGTCGCCGGGATCGCCGCCGCACTTCGGGCGGGTGCTCTGACCGCGGACGCGGTCGCCCTGGAGGCCCGCAAAGCCGCCGATTCCCAGCCCGGACTGGTCTTCGACGGTCTGGACACGTTCGCCGGCCCGCAGTCCTCACTGCCGAAACAACCGCAGGTGACGTCGCTGACGCTGCGGCGGCTGGCTCGTCTGCCGGCCGATACCCGACCGCTTCCGTCGGTTGCGGCCTACGACCAGTTACTGCGGCATCGCCGCAGGCCACAGGGGTGAGATGGGATGACCAGCAACCGCCATCGGGGCATGACCGAGCAGGCCGCCGACGTCGCGATCGACACCGCCTGCCGGGCACTGCGGCTGCCGACGATCCGCGCGGAGTTCCCCGACGTGGCCGCGACCGCCGAACGCGAGCAGATGACCTACCGCGGATTCCTCGCCGAGCTGCTGATGGCCGAGTGCGACGACCGGGCCCGCCGCCGGTCCGAGGCTTCCGGGTGAAGTACACACTGGCCGCGAAGCTGGTCAACGAGCTCGTCGAAGCCGCCGACGAGAAGCAGCTGAACAAGACCATCGCCCGCTACGGACGCGTCGATCTTTTGTGCATCGACGAGCTGGGATACATGGAACTCGTCCGCCACGGCGCCGAGTTGCTCTTCCAGGTGCTGACCGAGCGCGAGGAGAAGAACAGCGTCGCCATCGCCTCGAACGAGAGCTTCGGCTGGACGAAAACGTTCACCGACCCGCGACTCTGCGCGGCCATCGTCGACCGGCTCACCTTCAACGGCACGATCATCGAGACTGGCACCGACTCCTACCGCCTCGCGAGCACCCGAGCTCGCGCCGAAGCCCCTGCCAAGACCGGTTGACCCTGCTGCCAGCGCGTTGATCCTGCTGGCACGGCAGCAGGATCAACGACGTCACAGCTCGTCATTCAGCAGCGAGTACATGAACATGTCCCGGCGTTCGTCCCCGACCTGCTGCCACTTCCGCAGCAGTCCCTCACGTTGGAACCCAGCACGCTCGGCAGTACGCACGGAGGCCGTGTTCCACGGCTCCACCCACAGTTCAAGTCGGGGAATCCGCAAATCACACAGGGCCCAGCCGACCACTGCGTCGACGGCAGCTACGGCGGCACCCTGACCACGCGCCGACTTGACGACCCAGTAGCCCAGCGACGCACGGCCCTGTTCCAGGTCCCTCAGCCACAGCCCCACCTGGCCGACCGGTCGACAGTCAGGGGTCACGATGACGAACGTATACCCAGCCCTTGTGGTCGCCCGGCCCCACTGCCGTTCGATGAACGCGACGCCCGCCGGCTCTGAATAGGACGACGGCACCGTCGTGATCAACGGAATGTAGTCATCTTCCGACGCCTCACGGACCAGCGGAAGGTCTGAAAGGCGCCACGGACGAAGCGCGAGTCCACCACCAGCGGCGAGTTCAGGCACGTCAAGAGGTTGCTCCATCCACCCATCCTGCCGAGGTTCCAGACCGGTCCGCACCTGAGTTTCGAGCACCACCCCGCACCCATCACTCCTTCCGGACGACGAGCAACGCCGGTCCAGGTGACGTCATTTCTCGTGAACATCCACTGGCCCGCTGATCACCAACCGCTGTTCAGACCGATCGACAAACGCTGCTGCTGAACGTGAACAAAGCCAGCACGGCGAGTACAGCGCACCGTCCCAAGGACGCCATCTGTCCGGCATAGCACCCAGGCGGCCAGCCATCAGCGTGCCCCCTCCGTCTCCGAGGCCCCGCGCACTGCAGGCTCCGGCACTACGCCCTGACACTCGCACCCGACGCCCGCCGACCTTCCTTTCGTCTGGTACGCCGGCTTGCCCGGAGCGAGCGCGGAGGCCCCGCCGACGCGCAACAGACACCGGTCCGCCCCGATCCCCCGGCCGCGCGCCGTCCGCCCTCCTCGCCCGCCGTCCTCTCACCTCTCTTTCTTCTGTTCTGCTGAAACTCATCGCCAAACGCTGCTGCTGAACGTGAACGAAGCCACAACGCCCGAGCCCTGCTCCTATGACAGCCGACAGACGAGCCAGCCACGGCAGCACCCGTCAGGGCTGGACCATCCACGACGACGCCACCCGCACACTGCGCTCCCTGGAATAGACCTCCCGCCCGCCCAACTCAGGAGTCGAGGTGCCGGCGCAGCATGTCCCCGGCCAACTCGGCCTGGGTCAGCAGGTCGAGGAGTTCGCCGGTGAGTTCGCCGACGGTGTCGTGCACGGACTGCGCGGCGCTGCCGGATTCGTCGGCCGCGCTGCCCACGTACCTGCCGGGGGCCAGGTTGTATCCCTGTTTGCGGATGTCGTCCGTGCTGACGGCGCGGCAGAAGCCGGGAATGTCGCGGTACTCGGAGGCCGCCGGATGCGTGCCGCGCCAGGCGCGGTACGTGCCGGTGATGCTGTCCAGGTCGCCGTCGGACAGGACGCGGTGGGCCCGGCCTGCCATGAAGCCCAGCTCTCTGGCGTCGATGAACAGGGTCTCGCCGCGTCGGTCGGCCAAGTCCTGTCCACCGCGGGATGACTTGTCCTTGGTCAAGAACCAGGCACAGGACGGGATTGCTGTGGCCGTAAACAACTGTCCGGGAAGGGCGACGATGCACGCGACGACGTCGTCCTCCACCATGGCTTTGCGAATCGCGGCCTCGGCGGCGCCCCTGAACATCGATCCGGCTCCCAGAATGACGCCGGCGCTTCCCTGGGCACTGAGTTTGTGCAGTGCGTGCTGCAGCCAGGCAAAGTCGGCGTTGGACCGCGGAGGAACCCCGTACCTCCAGCGGGGGTCCATCGCTTGGGGGTGCCACTTGAGGCTGAAGGGGGGACGAGCGAGCACAACATCAGCCTCGACGGTCGGCAGGAGATCGTGCTCGAGCGTGTCCGTGCGGTGGATGCCCGCTGTGCCGAGGCCGTGGACACTGAGGTTCATGCGCGCAAGCCGGGCCGTGTCCGCGTTGAGTTCCTGACCGAAGAGCACGAGGTCGGCGGGCGACTTTCCCTCGGCCGTCGCGGACATGGCTGCTTCTACGAGCAGTCCGCCCAGACCGCAGCACGGGTCATACACGCACCCCTTCCAGGGCTGCAGCGCGTCGACCAGCAGCCGGGCCACACTATGGGGAGTGTGGAAGTCCCCTCCCCTCCGTCCTTCGTCGGCGGCGAAGCGTGCGTTGAGGAAGGTGAACATCGCGCCAGCGGCATCGGGCTCCTCGTCCGCTGCGGGCCATTTGTTGTGCAAAAGGGCGAACAGGTCGGCGACTTGCTGAGGACTGAGCCCCTCGAGGAGGGCTTCGGCGGGGGCAAACGCATCGGTGAGGTCGCGGTGCATGCGCATCAGCTCGACGAAGGCCTCGTTGAGCACCGCTGCCGCGTCACTGCCCGCCGCGCTGATCCGCTGGGTGAGCGTGTCCCATTGGGCGGCCAGCGGGAGCTGCCTCCCGTCGGCCTCCACGGCCTGGGCTGACAGATGACGCAGATACAGAAGGGGAAGGAGAGTGTTCTTATAACGCGTCGCGTCGATCGAGCCGCGCAGGTGATCCGCTGCCTTCCACGCCACCTCGAGCGCCGTCCTCTGATTCTTCTCGCGCGGGTGCATGCTCACCGGTCCCTCTCACTGCGGGCGGTCATCTCACCCGTGACGACGTCGTGTAGTGCACTCTTCTCTGCGGTCACCGCGCGCACCACATCGTGCAGTGGGGCGGCGAGGCGGGCGAAGTCCTCTCTGATCTCCTGCGACGGCCAGGGGATCGGGAACCGGGCGAAGTCCTTGCGGCGCATCGCACGGGCGGCTTCCCCTTGCGCGGTCGCCACCAGTTCCCGGCTCGCCGCGCGCAGGGCGTGCAGCAGCCACATACGGGTGGACACTGTCTCGGTACAGATCGCGAGGGCTCCGCGACCGGGGACCACAGGGGTGAGGGTCAGCACGGTGCGTACTTCGCCTGGCCGGGGGGCGACGAGGAGGGTTCCCGGCGGGCACACCTCTTCTGGCGGGACCCAGGTGTGCGCGGCTGTTTCCTGCAGGTGGACGGTGCGGCTGTTGAGCACCTCCTTGGCGGCGGCGAACGGGACCTCCTGCAGGTGTTCCGCCGCAGTGCAGCGGGCGGAGCCGGTGACAATGCGTCCTGTCTCCCCGACCGGACGGGTGAGAAGGGCGTGTGCCGGGCCGTGGAAGGCCCGAGTGAAGTGCACATCGGCGAGCTCGGTGGCGCAGCGGGCGATCCTGGCGTTGAGAGCCAGTCGACGTTCGGCGAGGGTGATGGTGCGCAGATGCCGGGTACGCACGGCTCCCTCAGACGACAGCCAGACAGGCAGGCGCCTGAGGGCCAGGAGCGGGAGGGTCACGTGCTCGGAGTTGGTCGAGGACGCCTGCAAGTACCTGCGGCTGTGCGGGGTTTTCAACCACCAGCGCAGCCATACGTCTACGCCCTCGGCCCGGGACTGCGGTGTACAGCGGATGACGGCGACGGACCGGGCAACGTTCCAGCCTGCATGACGCTGCGCGGCCACGGCCGTCTCCCCCACGCGCCCGACGAGGACCACCAGGAGATCACCCTCCTCAAGCCGGGTGCGCGGGTGCCGGTCGGCGACCCGCGGCGCGATGCGGCGGGGCACCGTGTCGATCACGTCTCCCTCGATGATCTCTGTTGCGCCGATCATGGGCACACCCTGCGGGTCGGGTTCCGGTCTCACAGCGCCGTAGGCGATCGACTGGATGCCGGGGATGTCCTCCAACGGCTGGGTCGGCCCGAGTTCTTCGAGATCATGGCGCACCTGGCTCATGAGCGCGCCTCCAGTGCGCTGCGCAGGCGCTGCGTGGCCTCGGCGGTGTGGTCGAGCCGCTCGTACAGCATCTCCTTGCGGCTGCGCCGGCCATCAACTGTGATCGGGGCGGTCCGGCGGGGTTGGGTGTAGTGGGTGGGGGTCAGGTCGTAGTTTTCGGCGGCGAGTTGGCCGACGGGCACGGCGCTGACCCACGGGGCCGTCTCGGGGTCGTCGTCGCGGCCGCCGGGCTGCAGGCCGCGCCACACGGCGAAGACGCGGATGAGTCGGTCGAGGTCCTCGTCCACGAACATCCGGCCCGCGGGCTCTCTGCGGGTGCCCAGGCGCCGGGCGTCGGCGAACAGGATCTCGCCGGGATGCGGCCTGGGCCCCTTGGCCAGCAGCCACAACGCCGTGCCACTGCGGGTGTGCGGGAACAGCCAGTTAGGCAACTCCACGATGCCCGCCACCAGGCCCTGTTCCACCAGCGCTTGGCGGATGCGCGCATCGTCGGAGTTGGTGTTGTGAACGGCGCTCGAGGCGAGCAGGACGACGGCCCTGCCGTTGGCAGTGAGGTCTGCCAGGATGTGCTGGACCCAGGCGAAGTTCCCGTTGCTGCTCGGCGGCAGGCCCAGGCTCCATCGCGGATCGTCCCGCAGTTCCGCCCTGCCCCATCCCTTCATGTTCACTGGAGGATTGGCCAGCACCAGATCGGCCGGCCTCCGGCCTGGCCCGGCGCGCAGGCTGTCCACGGGGCCATCGCCCAGATCCGCGGGCAGATGGTGGAAAGCCAGGTTCATCGCCGCCACCCAGCGCGCCTCGGGTCGGATGTCCGACCCGTGAAGGTCCAAGGGACTGCCGTCGTGCGCGGGCACTCGCTGTGCCGCGGCGCACAGGAGGCGGCCGCTGCCGCACACCGGATCTCGCACGGTCTCGCCCCCCCGGGGATGGCCCAGTCCCGCGAACAGGTCGGCCAGATGGCGGGAGGTGAAGTAGTTGCCGCCCTTGGCGTCGAGCGCGGAGTAGCGGTCGACGCCAAGGGCGAACAGGCCCGCGGCGCTGTCCAGCCGCTCGATTTCCACGGCCAGCCGGTCCAGGACACGGTCGGCGTGGGCGCCGACCTGCTGCACTCTGGAACGGTGCGATGAGGCGATGCCGTAGGTCTGCGCGACGCGGGTGCGCGGCCACACGCGCGCCAGGACGTCGCCGGCAGATCCCGAGCGACGATCGACGATCTGTGCCCAGCCGGCCTGTGCCCTGCACCGCATATACACCAGCTGGAGAGCCTGGCGGTACGCCACATCGGCGTTGCTGATGTCGCTCAGCTCGTCCAAAACCCGCCAGACGCGATGGAACGTTGCAGGGTCCTGGGCGATGCCGGCCCCACTCATGACCGGCCCAACCAGGTCCCCATGGCCAGGCCCAGCAGCACGGAACCTGTGAAAGCGCCGCCGCCGTACTTGACCGCGGCCGGCAGCCGGCCCGCGTCCGCGTACTCGACCATGCCGGCGACCAGACCGACCACGACCGAGGCGAGGACGATCACACTCAGGATCAGCAGCTTCTTCTGCTGTCGTGACAGCACGTTCCAACTCCCGTCAGGATTCAGGGGGGTTCGGCGGACCGTTCCGCCGCAGTGAACGTAGTAGCTGCGCCTCACGCCACTCCAGCAGCATGAAATTCTGCTTTTCCGCGCACGGCCGCCAGAACCCTCCCCACCGCTGGCCCGTCACGCATCTTTGAGCCTGTCAGCTGGTCTTCTTCTGCCTCCCCCAGGCACGGCCGCCACGTGAAGCTCAGATGTGCGCACATCCCCTCTGCCGGCGCTCGACGGCACACGCCGGGGAGGTGAACGCGTTCGGCTCACCGCGATCAGGGCCGGATCTGTGCCAGATAACTCTGCAGACCACGTACCGGAATAGGTAGACGGGGGCCAGAACCGCGTAGGACGCCGCGGTCTCGTGCGCGTCCTTCAAGAACGACATCAGGCAGAAGGACACATGCCCATGCCGGCCGGTGACGGAGAGGAGGGCGGCCTCTGACGTGTGCAGCTGACGGACGCCTATGACAGTGGGTTCTGAGTCTTCTGGCGAAGTCGTTCGTAGGGTGTCTGGCCGGTGAGGGCGCCGCGGGGCCGATTGCAGCTACCGGACGCGCGTCACGGTCACCACGGCATGACGGGTTGTACCTGCCAGCACCTCAACCACCAGACCATGCGACGTCGTCACGTACGACTCGCCGCCAGATGTGCGGGCCCTGCGGCCCGGACCCGGCAGCATCACCACGCTGCGCGAAGACGACTTCTTCCACAACCGCCAAGTCGTCAGACTCCGTGACACCCGCCATCTCGACGCCGCCAAAGCTGGCTGACCTCAATCTGCCCCGCTTCGACGGCTTGCCGCCCGCATGGGCGCGGGTCGGCCCATGCACTGACGTCATTTCTCGTGAACATGCCCGAGCCCATTGACCGCCATGTATTGCCCAAAGTTCCGGAGAAACGCTGCTGCTGAAACAACCGGCGGCAATGCTGGGCATCTCTTGCTGCCCGGTCAGAGCGGCAGCGTTATGCCCAACTCCCGCATCGCGCTGGAAGGTGGACCGCCTTCGGAGCGTTCCGTCTTGTAGCCCTTGGTGCCAGCCGCGAGGGTGCGCGGGTCGACGGCCTCTGCGGGGGACCCGACTTGGCGCCCTCGAAGCCCAACACCAGCCACCCCCACCCCAGTTACGGCGATGGCTCGCCACCCAACACCGCACCTGGCACACCCTGAACCCCGGCCAACAACAGCTCCTGGCCACCCTCGGAAGACACCCCTACCAGCAGCCCAACGAACATGAACAGGCAACCGAAGAACTGGACCAACCGCCACCAAGCACTTCAAAACCCCACGTCAACACCACAACCACCGCCCCCTCCGACCGCAGACACCCCGGACACAACGAACCCCCAGCATCAACCAGCCAACTGAACACCCCAGCTCAGAGACCTAACAACCAACCATGATCACCGGGCGCGGACATCACCGACCCTGATCTCCACGATGCGCAAGTGGCCGGCACCGGTTCGGACGCGGCGCGTGGGGCGCGGCTGGCTGCTCTGCAGACGGGCGTGTTGACGGCGGCGGCGCAGGAGGGGCTGCGGAAGATGCTGACGTTCCACAGCAGGGTCAGCGAGGCCGAGGCCACGGCCACCGGTTTCGTCGACGTCGCCGGGCGGCTGTGGGAGGACGATCCGCGGCGGTTCCCACAGCCGGAGCGGGTCTGGGCGGACTGGCTGTACGGCGAGCACTCTCCCGGCCACCGGCGAGCCGTGCTCGCAGAGTTCGCCTCCGACGTCATTGAGGACGGCGACGGTGACGGGCGGGGGCTGCGGCTGGCCGCGCTGCGTGCTGAGCTCCGTGAAGGTGTTGGGCGAAGGTGTCGATACGGCGAATTGTGATTCCGTCGCTTTTTGTGACGCGCGGGGGTCGATGGTCGACATTGTGCAAATGGTCGGCCGCGCACTCCGGATGAAGCCCGGTGAAGGGAAAATTGCCTCGCTGATCGTTCCGGTATTCCTTGCTCCGGGTGAAAGCCCGGACGAAATGCTGACCTCCAACGGATACAGCACCCTGGCGAAGATCCTCGAAGCGCTCCGCGCGCACGACACCGACACCATCGAGGCCCTCGCCGACCCCCGCTCCCGCAGCGGCAGTTACGAGCCGGACGAGAGCGAAGGGGAAGGCGCACCGGGCGGCGACGGCCAGGAGCAGCCGGAGGGTGAGCGGGTGCCGAGTGCGCCCGCTCGGGAGCTGCTGAAGTTCAGCACGCCGCGGGATCCGGCGCAGCTGGCTCGGTTCGTGAAGCTGCGGGTGCTGGAGCCGGAGAACAGCTTCTGGCGGCGCGGGATCGAGGCCTGCGCGCGGTACGTGAAGGAGTGCGGAGCGGGGCAGCTGCGAGTGCCGTACGACTTCGTCACCCCGGCGGACTGGGCGCCTGCCGGGTTTCCGCTGGGGACATGGCTGGCCGATCAGCGGCGCTTCAACAAGGCCGGGCACCTTGCCGCGGCGCGGGTTGCTGAGCTGGACGGGCTGGGGATGGTGTGGTCGCACCAGGACGTCGCGTTCGAGGAAGGGCTCACCGCAGCCCGCGCCTGGGCTGCGGTGCACGGGCACTTCCTCCCGCCGGCAACCGCCGTCTGGGACGGATACCCGGTCGGGATCTGGGCGAAGAACCAGCGGACCGCGGCCAGGCTGGCGGAGAGCATCGCTGAACGCCGCGGGGCCGGCCTTCCCGTGGAATCGGGCGCCAAGGCGCTCACCGAGGCGCGGCGGGATGCGCTGGAGGAGATCGACGCTGGCTGGTGCCCGGTCTGGGGCACGGGGTGGCAGCGCTGCTTCCGCCTCGCCCAAGCCCAGGTCCAGGGCGGTGGGGCGGTGCCGATGGCGCCGGGTGAAGTCCTGGTGCAGGGCGAGGACTTGGGCCGCTGGGTCCAGTCGTGCCGGCTCGGCTGGGACACGCTCCTGCCCGCTCAGCAGTGGCTGCTTGGACACGTCCTCGGCCTTGAGGCGGCCGGGGAGGATGAGCGGCCCGTCCGCCGTACGCAGGACGACAAATGGGTGCTCAACCTGCGCGCGGCACGGCAGTACCGTGCCCGTGAGGGCAACCTCAACGTACCCAGGAAGCACGTTGAGCAACTGGACCCGGACAACGGTCTGGCGGGCCGTCAGGACGCTGCGGTGGAGGGCCTGGCAGTGAAACTCGGCATGGTCCTCGACAACGCCCGGCGCCGGGCGGACAGTGTTGGGCAGTGCCTGGTTGAGGACGCCAGAGCCCGCGATCCGCCAGTAGCCCTTGCTGCTGCCGCCCCACTCGCGGGACAGGTCGATCACGACCCGTTCGGCCGGGTCACCCGCGGCCTGCTGCCCGCGCAGCCGCTCGGCCTCCGCGAGAGCGGCCTGCGACGGCGGGCGGCGGACCTTGTTCTTGCACGGAGCCCGGTCGGAGAAGGCAGCCAGCACCTCGCGTTCCAGCGCGATCACGTGCCCGGCGTCCCGCACTGTCTGCCCGGCTCCGCGAGGCGCCCGGCGGTGGCGGGCGATGACTGCCCGGCCGGCGGTGGCGATGCTCAGATGGTCCTCACCGAGCCTGTGCAGGACCCGGACCTGGGCGCCGGGCAGACCCGGCGGCACCGAGTACAGATTCCCGTCGAAGGACACCAGGCACTGCGGGCTGACCGTCCGCTCGGCCTCCAGCTCGGCCGGGAACGGACGCACCGGGATGTCCAACAGCGGTTCACAGTCGGCGAGTTCACCCACTGTCATCTTGATTCCGGCGACGACCCGGCGACGGTCGTCCATCCGGACGGCCAGCTTGTCGATCCCGGACTGAGCCTGGATCACGCTCAGCGCGTCGGGAACCGTGCGCCACCAGCGTTGCGCGGCCGAGTGGTTGGCCTTCTCCACCACGCCCTTGCGGTTGCCGCGGCGCGGCGGACAGATGTCCACTCCGACTCCGTAGTACTTCGCGACCGCCCCGAAGGGCGCGGTGACCTGGCCGCTGGAGGGATAGCAACCGTTGCCATCCGGTCGAAGCGCCACCGCCTGGCGGTGCCGCCCAGCTTGCGCACCACCTGATCGAGGGCCCGGACCAGATGGGGGAAGTCCTCGGACTCCGCGAGCACCGCCCGCCACCGGCCCGAGTGCGCGAGTGCCCCGACCAGCAGATGGGCGTGCTCGCCCACTCCCCACCCGTCGGGCGCGTCCGGCAACTCCAGCCAGTCGAACTGGATTTCCTCACCCGGCGGATGCGCGATCACCGCGACGTTGCGGCCCGTCGCCGCGTGACACGGCTCGCAGTGCGGCCGGGCCTGATACCGGCGAAGGGCACGGGTGAACGTCGAGTAGCCGCCCTCGTATCCCAGGCCGGTGACCTCGTCGAACAGCGTCGACGCCCACAGATGCGGATCATCGGCCAGCCGCTGCCTGCAGTACTCCAAGTACGGCACGAACGCGTCCGTGCTCTGACGTCGCTGCCCAGGGACCTGTTCGCCGTTCAGATAGGCACGGATCGTCTTGCGGTCACGGCCTAGATGCCGAGCGATCGCTGAGATCGTCCAGCCCTGCCGACGCAGAGCATGAGCGTCCACGTCTTCCTCCTGCGTGAGCATTCAGGCCCCCGAACAGGCCGTACTTCATGCGCACGCAGGCTCTCCCGTCGAACACCCACACACTCCGACACACCGAGCAAGATCACACGATGGGTGGGGAGATCAACAGAGCGGGTTTGCCCCCACCTCAGAGCACCCAGTGGCCGTTTTCAACGAGCCCCATCAGCCTCCACCTACATCGCGGCGAGGGCAGATCTCTGGGCGAGCCTCCTGCGTTATCCGGCCCTGCCGACGTAGTCCGGGTCCGTCGGCATCAGTTTCTTTGCGGCGGGAAGCCCCACCGTGGGCTCCAGCGTCGCACTGGGTGGGGTTCGACGGGTGCTCCCTGCGGCTGAGAAGTGGCAGCTCTGGCATCCGGGGAGGGAGAGGGGATGCTGGGCGCAGGCCTGCGTGCGTGACGTCCTCTCACGTGCGTATGACTGTCGTTGATGTTGAAATCCAGCAGGAGTAATTCGAGCATCTCAACCTCTCTAGCGGCTCCTGCGGCTTCTAGTCTCTTCAGGGCTTCTTGAACGATTCTCTCGATCTCGATCTTGGCTCGCGTCTCCATGTTCGAGCGCCGCGTCTCGGCCTGCTGCAAGAGCTGTTCAGCTTCACTGCGGAGTTGGTCGGCCCCCTTGAGGAGCCGATCCACCGATGCGGCCGCCTTCTCACGCTGCACCTTCGTCTCCCGGATGGTGCGCTGCTTGAGTGCGCTCGCCTCTTGCAGGGACTTACGGATGATCGATTCGGCCCGGTCGTTGGCCTCCTGGACGATCCTTTCCTGTTGCGTGCGTCCATCGAGCAGGCATCGGTCTGCTACGGCCCGCGCGTCGGCGATGATTGAATCGGCTTGTCTCTGAACGATAGGCATCCGCTCATGCAGCTGCCGAAACTGGTCGATGGCCTCCGTCAGCAGTGCGCGCGCCTGAGCCTCAAGGTTCGATGCTCCCAGGGCTCGGGCGGCGGCTGCCTCGTCGGCCGCCTTCGCCTGCGCAATAACGGACTCGGGATGGGACGTCAGGGCCAGCAGCCTTTTGTTCTCCTCTTCCAGGCGCGCGAGCCTGGCTTCGAGTGAGTCACCCTGCCGCGCAGCGGCCGCTTCGTACTTCTCTTCGGCAACCCGCAGCGCCTTGAGTCTGACCAGCCAGACTGCGGAGTCCCCTTTGAGCGCCTGGACCACGTCGCCAAGGAGCTCGTCAGACGGCACCTTCTTGGCGTTGAACAACTCCGATAAACGAGGCTGCGGGTAGCCGGCTCTGGCGGCCAGTTCCTTCATGGTCGCCGGAGCGCCCGCCTCGTCCCAGAGGCCCCGCAAGCTGAGCGCAAACCCGGTCAAGGGCCGTCCATCGTCCTGCAAGGCACTGATTCTGCGCCCCATGGAGCACCCCCCTCACACCGCCCCCTCGGCAGTCGCGCCATTCTTTCGGTCCGCGGCCGAAATAATCTAGTTGATCTCCATCCGGCAGGTTGCGACTGCTGAACACGCCGCCCTGCAGGAGTTGTTCAAGCAGGCGGACGAAGAAGAATGAAGAATCAGAAACTATCTGCACGCAACATGTGCAAGGTCCCGAGTCAAGATTCTTCGTCGTTCATCGGCCTGCTTTATCGCGGTTTGGAATGAAGATCTCACCGGCCTTGACTGGAGATGTGCCTCCGCCACAGCGAGGCAGTCTGCGTACTTCGCACTCCCGTATCTGGCACCTCTCACAAGAAGCGCGCCAGAGCGCAGCCGTGGGGAAGCATGCAACAACGCTGTGGCCCCGGACCGCAATCGGGTCCGGGGCCACTGTTCTGCACCGGCTGTGCGGTGCAGTGAGAACCTGTCGACGGCCTCGTCGGGGAAGCTCTTGGCGGAGCCCTGGCGAGGCCCTGTTCTCCCCAAGGACAACTCATAGTGCCCTGCATTGCTTCCCAACTGGTGAAGAACGCGTATCGTCCATGCATCCGGGTGATGCTGGGCAGTAACGCTCCCCAAGAAGGTTTCAGCAGTACCTGGACATGGGCTGCCGTCATCAGCCTGGTTGGCCTCGTAGTGTCGATCAGCTTCACTGTCTACAAGCTGCGCAAGCGCAGGACGGCAGAGAAGGCTGAACGGCTCAAGCCCGACTACAACCTGCTCGATGAAGTCGCCGTCGTCCTGGACAAGCTGGCAGACACGCCAGCCCAGAAGCCTGACCTGGGCTCCCTCAACGAGCTGCGCACGCGGGTCAAGCAGGCGGAGCGGCGCTCCCCCGACCTCCGCTTCGGCGACATCGTGGCGCGCATCGACGTCTACCAGAAGACAGTTCTGCCGGACTGCTTCACCAAGAAGCTGTCCAACAAACGGATCACGCTGGAGGAACTGTTGACCCTGTCCCGGCAGCAGGGGGCCTCAATCACGGAGATCCGGGTCGCGATCGATGCGGTGCAAACGGAGATCGACCGGCGCAACAAGTGACGTCGTCCCCGAGGCGCGCTACGCGGGGCTGGGCGGGCGGCTGATCACCGAGACCCTGGCCAGGGCGAAGGACCTCGGGCTGGAGCGGGTCACCGTCCACTCATCGCCTCGGGCGATCCCGGCGTACGCCCGCCACGGGTTCGACAACCCGCCGCGCCTTCTCCGGGCGCATGTCGCGCGGACGACCCGTACCCCTGAGACCGGACCGGCCGGGCACCTCTGGCTGTCGGCCTTAGGGACAGGGCGTCGTCAAGAAGACGTGACGGTCGCGCGACGGCGGCGTACGGCCAGGACCAGGCCACCGCCGAGGGGCGGCCGCGGCGCCAGCGATGAGCGCGGTGCCGTCGGAGCCGGTGCTCGCCAGGTTGCCGTCGAGGGAACCGGTGGAGCCGCCGGTCGAGGTGCCGGCCGACGTGGAGCCGGTGCTGCCCGTGCTGGCGAAGCCGCCGTCCGTCGAGCCGCCGCCGGAGGTGGCGGGTGCGGGCTCGTTGTCGGTGGGGATGGCGATGCAGATCTGGGCCTTGCCGGTGGCGGGGTTCTTGTCGAAGGCCGGGTGGATGTCGTAGACGGAGGTCGCCTTCACCTCGCTGGTGGTGGTCTGTGCGTCGTCCTCGATGTCCCGCATGAAGGTGAAGGAGAGGGACTCGCCGACGTCGATGGTGTGGTCGGCGGCCGCAGACGTACTTGGACTTGCCCGGCGTCCCCCCAGGCCCGGACGGATCATCGATCCCGAACGGCGCGCACTCTTCGGGGACTTCCAGCGGCGACCGTGTCCTTCGGTATCTGCACCATGAGCGCCGTCTGGTCGTCGCTGCTTGCGAAGGTCGTCGGCGCGGCCGTCGCCGACCCGGTCGCACTCGGCGAGGTTGCCATCCAGCAGGACGTAGTCGGGGTCGGCTTCGCGCAGGGCACACAGCAGACCGGCCGCGCGGTCGGCGAGCAGGCCGATCACCGCGCCCGGGTAGGCGTGTGCGGTTGCCGACGCAGATACCCGAAGCCGGCCGCGATCTGCGCGAGGGTGTCGTGCCGGCGCAGGTACACCAGGCCGGCCGCGGCACGCCAGTGCGGCGGCCGGCCTGCAGCAGCGGTCACCCTCGCGGGTGACAATGAGCATGGTCACCCACTCGACCAGGGCATGGGGCAGGTCGAGCGCGGCAGGATTAGGAAATGGGTGTAGCTCTCCTGCAGTGAGATCCTTCAGGCCGTCAGAGGTACCGACGAAACCGGCCTCCGGAAGTGACGAAACTTGCGACCGGGGATCCGTTTCGCGTTGAGCCCGCCCAACTGGACCCTGCGGTCCGCACCGCAGCCCGGGACTCTCGCGCGCCTTCAACTCCGGCAGTTGACCGCGCCTTGGCCCGCTCGGCGCTCAACGCGGCCGGTCGCGCCCCGACCGCGGTTACGCGTTGGCCGGCGAGCACTCGATGTCGGAGACCGTCGTGACCGCCGAGGACGCCTGGCCGGGTGCGGAGGCGGCGTGCTCGTCGAGCCCACGGGCGGTGTGGATCCGCAGCAGTCCATCGATGCCGCGCAGCAGGGTCTCGCCGGCCAGGACGGGGTCGCCGAGGTAGCCGGCGCTCATCGCGCCGTCGCGGAGCATGACGAAGTGCCGCCCGGCGTGCTCGGCCTGCGCGGCCGTGATCTCGGCGAACAGTCCGGTGATCGTCTCCAGGAACCACTCGCGGTGTTGCACGACGGCACGGTGGACCGGGTGGTCGGGATCGGGGAATTCCGCTGCCGCGTTGAGGAAGGCGCATCCGCGGTAACCGGGCGAGCGGATCTGCTCGACCAGGGACGCACCGATGCCCCGCAGGATGCCGTCGGTCGGCACGTCCGCGGCCATCAGGGAGCCGATCTGGGTGCGGATCGCGTGGTCGACGCTTCCGATATAGGCGACGGCAAGGTCTTCCTTGCTGCGGAAGTGGCGGTAGAAGGTGGCGTTGGTGACCTTCGACTCGGCGACCAGACGGTCGACGCCCACTGTGTGGATGCCCTCCGCGTAGAAGAGCTGCCCGGCGGTCCTCAGGAGCCGCTCCCGGGCCTCGGAGACTCTCCTGCCGGTGCCTGTGCCAGCTTCCGTCTGCGTCATGTCAACCATGATAGCGGGTAGAACGCTCTCTCTTGTTTTCGTGGAAGGGGTGTGCCAGGCTGCAAACAAGAGAGAGCGTTCTCTCTATCCCGCACTCACTGGAGAACCCCATGGCATCCGCCGCCTCCGCCGAGCACGTCGGCGCCACGCCCGCCCTGCGTCGGCTGTACGTCATCCGCTTCGTCTTCGCCGCCGCGTGGGCGGTGCTCCTGCTGTTGTCCGGCTCGGACCTCACCGTCGCGGCCAAGCTGCTGCTGTTCCTCTATCCGGCTTTCGACGTGGTCGCGGCCGTCGTCGATGCCAGGTCGGCGCGCGCCGACGGGCCGGTCAAGGGCCTGTACGCC
Organism: Streptomyces sp. NPDC027189; assembly: GCF_055566975.1. Taxonomy (NCBI): domain Bacteria; kingdom Bacillati; phylum Actinomycetota; class Actinomycetes; order Kitasatosporales; family Streptomycetaceae; genus Streptomyces; species Streptomyces sp. NPDC027189. The sequence continues at coordinate 24,448 of NZ_JBVHRI010000046.1, read as the reverse complement.
AACATCGCCGTCAGCTCGCTCGCCGCCGTCGGCGTCGCGGTCGCCAGCACCTCGGGCGTCGCCGACGTGCTGCGTGTCTGGGGCGCGTGGGCGGTCGCCTCAGGGCTGGTCCAGCTCCTCGTGGGCGTCGCGCGCCGGCCGATGGGCGGCCAGTGGGCCATGATCGTCAGCGGCGGCATCTCGGTGCTGGCCGGCGCGACCTTCATCCGAAGCGCCTCACAGGACGACCCCTCGCTGACCACTCTCGCCGGCTACGCCACGCTCGGAGGGATCTTCTTCCTCGTCTCGGCGTTCCGCCTGTCCCGCTCGACCCGCAGGGGCTGACCGGCGGCGACCGAGGATCGCGGCTACCGGACGCGGCGCGCGAGTCGGGACGTGCCCGACAGGGTCCGGCTCGGCGACAGGACGGTGCGGCGGATGGCGTTCGGCGCCATGAGGCTGGCCGGGCCGGGGGTCTGGGGGCCGCCGGCGGACCGGGACCACTCGATCCGGCTGACCCGGCGAGCGGTGGAGCTCGGCGTCGATCACATCGACACAGCCGATGCCTACGGCTTCGGCGTCGTCGAGGACATCCTGCGCGAGGCCCTGCACCCGTACCCCGACCGCCTGCTAATCGCCACGAAGGTGGGCCAGGTGCAACCACGGCCCGGCGCATGGGTGCCACTCGGCCGTCCCGCCTTTCTGCGCCACCAGTGCGAGATGAGCCTGCGCCGGCTGGGCGGTGGAGCAGATCGAGGTCGCTCGGGCGATCGTCGAAGTCGCCGCCGTGCAGAACATCTACAACCTGACCACGCGCACCTGGGACGACGTCCTGGCCTACTGCCCCCGGCTGCCCCGGCACACGCCTCGTCGGCATCGGCGTGCCTCGCGCGGCGAACAACCCCGGCTCCAGTTCCGCGATCCAGTCCCGTTCCACCAGCCGTTTGAGCTTCGAACGGAACCCCTCCACCTTGTTCTTGTCGGTCGACAACCCGAGCGCGGCGCACAGATGGTGCGCCCGCATCGGATGCACCGCGTCACCAAGGACCTCCACGATGTCCCGGTACGAGGACGGCAACACCCCCGCGTCCAACTCCACCGACCAGGTCGGCACCAGCCGCACCCCCACCGGCGACCCCACCCCGGCCACCGGCCCGTTCGCCGGCTCCGCCGCACCGCCATCGTCGGTCTCGGGACCGGTCACCGACCCGTCTGCGGACAGGATCTCGCTCATCGTCTCCCGCGTGATCTCCAACCGGGACACCGCCCTTCCTGCTCGACCAGAAGGACCGTCAACTCCTTGATCCGCCCGCGCAGTTCAGCGATCCGATCCCGTGCAGCAGCCTCCCGCCGCTCCAGTTCCTCCAACCACGACACCATCGCCGCCTCCCAGCCCCGAACCCTGGACACGACGATCCGGCAAACGATCCGCGGCAGCAACAACCCACCACGACGATCTCACTCAGGGAGAGCTACACCCAACTCCAAAGAGGCATACAACACCGGCCTGGCAGGCGCGTCGGCCGCGTTCGACAACTACGCGAAGTCGAAGCAAGGCAAGCGCAAGGGCGCACGGATGGGGCGCCCCCGCATTGTGATGTCTCAGCTCAGTTGCGGCAGGTCCATGGCCTGCTGTCCTGCAGAGTGAATGGGACAGGTATCCGGCGCGGGCGTCAGGTGATCGGTTTTTTCGATGTCCGTTATCCGTTGTGACCTGGCGGATTCATTTCCTCCCCATACGGTTTCTGCGTTCTCGGGGGCCACACATCATCAGGGGCAGACATGAAGAACACGATGACCGGCCGTATTGCTGCCGCTGCGGCCCTGTCCGCATGCCTCGCCGCCGGGGGCGTGGCGATTGCGGCCAACGCGACCCAGAACACCACCGCACCCGCGACGCGGTCCGTCGCAGCCGTGAGCGGGCAGGACAGCGCCTTGGTGCGGGCGTTCGACACGGTCAATCGCAACACCAGCTGGCAGCCCGCCGGCAAGCTGAAGCTCAACTTCCCGACCTACCACACCGAGGGGATGGTCCAGGCCGACGGCCGCATCTTCCTGTCCGCGGTCCAGATCATCGAGCCCACGCAGAAGTACCCCACCCCGCAGGGCGGTTACGACCGTACCCCCGGCCGCGGCGTCGGCCACGTGTTCGTGCTGGACCGCGAGGGACACCTGCAACGGGACATCGTCCTGGGCGAGGGCGACATGTACCACCCCGGCGGCATCGACTCCGACGGGAGCTCGGTGTGGGTTCCCGTGGCCCAGTACCGCCCCAACAGCAGCTCCATCATCTACCGCATCGATCTCAAGACCCTCGACGTCCACAAGGAGTTCGAGGCGAAGGACCACATCGGCGGTATCGTCCGCGACGCGGTCACCGGTCACCTCATCGGCAACAACTGGGGCTCGCGCCGCTTCTACGAGTGGAACAAGCAGGGCCGGCAGATCACTAGCTGGGACAACCCCCAGCACTTCATCGACTATCAGGACTGCCAGTACGTCCCGGACCGCAAGATGCTCTGCGGCGGTGTCACGAACCTGCCCCAGACTCCGGCCGCGGGCGGAGCCGGCGCCACCTACGAACTCGGCGGCATGGCCCTGATCGACCTGCGCAGCCACGAGGTGCTGCACGAGGTGCCCTTCCAGCAGTGGTCGGCCGCCGGCCACGTGGTGACCCGCAATCCCCTCAAGCTGGCCGTCGACGGCGACAAGATCACGATGTGGGCCGCCCCCGACAACGGCGACGAAGGCAACGGCACCGAGATCCTGACGTACCAGGCGAGCGTGCATCCGGCCGGCTGACCTGTCGGAGCCCGGAATCAGCGATCCGTGGCCGAGAACGGCTGGACTCCCGCTGTGTTGTCGAAAGGACCGCGGGAGGGCCGTACACGGGGGCAAGTCGGCTGCGGCGGCGAGCGCGAGGTGAGCGGTCAGCTCCCTGTTGCGTCGCTTCAGCTTCGCATTGCGGTCGATGAGCAGGTCATAGTGGCTGGTGGTGGGGGCGCCAGGTGTGGGTGCGCGGGTCCGGGCGGCTTCGGCGATGTCCCGAGCGATGTCGGGGAAATGGCGGCGGAAGGTGGTGTTGCTCAGCCCGAACTCGCCGGCAAGGGCGGGGACGGTGGGACGCTTGCCAGTCGTGGTGGCCAACTTGCCGGACAAACCCAACTCCCCAGCACCGCCTACGCGTTCACGCGATGAGCTGGTCGAGATGGAGACGCCGACACCAGGCCGTCGCCCGCCACTGCCACTACCTCCGCCGGACCGGTACGCAACACGCATCCGCCAACCCCGCACCTGACCCGCCCTCAGCCCACTACACTCAAAATCAGGCCCCTGACCAGCAGGAATAGCGAAACGCTGCTGGAGTACTAATTCGGCAGCAGCACTGTGAACGACGGTCTCCCCGGGGCGTCGAAGTAGGTCACCGTCCCGCCCCTGCGGACGACGTCGAGGACGACACTGCCCGTCACGGACTGGCCCGGCGCGTACTGCGTGTCGATGTCCCGTCCGTCGACGGACTCCCGTGTCGTGCAGTCCTGCGCGGCGGTCTCGTCGTCCTGGCACTTCATCGCGCCGTACGGGCTGAAACGCCCGGTCGCGTTCCCGACGTTCTTGATCGTGAGTGTGAGGACGAGGTACTGCCCGTGCTTCGGCTTGTGCGATGTGCCGAGCTCCGCGGCCGACAGGTACTTGGCCGACTGCACTCTGACGCGCATCTTCGTCGACACCGACTCGTCAGACCCGTCCACGGCCGTAAACGGGCCGACCGTTCCGACCATCAGCAACGGGGCGAGCCCCGGCGAGGACGGCGCCTTCGACGGCTTCGAGTCAGACTCCACAACACCCTGTGCAGACACCGACGGCTTCGCAGCCCCCTCATCCGAGTGACTCTCTCCCGAACACCCCACCGCGAGAGCGGACAGGACCACGGCCGGCACAACGGCACGGCGGACACAAGCGCGCACAGCGCAACCCCCCATGAACAGCGGCCTTTCCTGGCCGCAGGAGCCGTAAGGGTAAGCCACGCACCGCGTGCACCTGCGGGGTGCGTCCCCTTCCTCGTGCGAGCAGCAGCGGCCGAGTCCTGGGGCGTACGGGCAGACAGGCCGATGGGCCGTCTTCGGGCCGCTGTCAGGCGCGCTTGCGAAGGGTACGAATCACCGCTCCCGAAGCAAGGGGAAGTGATGCGGGCCGAGCAGCAGTGGCGTCACCGCGAGGTGTTGTGGTCAGCGCGGGACGGCCGACGCCACCCGATCGATCAGACCGCAATGAGGGCGTCCTACCAGCCGCACCTCATTGACGTGGAGTACATGAGCTAAGCCTGCACAACCGTTCAGGTTGCCCGTCGAAGCTCCACAACGACGCTCTCGCCTGTCCCCAGGCTCCCGTCTGGGCCGGGTAGTTGGCGACTTGTCTCTTCAGAGGTCCACGCGACGTTCGGCCACCGAAGGATCGGATGCCGATCCATAGCGCAGGACGACGTGCGCGGGGCGGAAAGGAAGGTCACGCAGGATGGGTTCCATCACGGCGAAGAGCGCATCAGCGTCAGGTCCGTAGGCGTAGAGCACGACCTCGCCGCCTCCGAACTCATTGCCGTCAAACTCGCCGACGTCAGCTTGATCGATCACCTCGATCAGTAGCGATTGGGCCTCGCGGACAGTCGCGCGTTGGCCCTGCCCGCCGAAGCCATCATCGGCCAGCCGATACCGAGCGATGACGGCATTCTCAGCGTCGGTCTCGGTTGCTCCTTCGTCCACGTCAGTCATGCAGGAACGATCTCATCCCGGACCGACATGATCAGTAGGCCGGCCGTCCGAATCGCGCTAGGTGATCGGTGGCTTGGCGGGCTTGGCGGTGGGGTTCTTGGGGCGCTTGTTGGGGCGATAGCTGGGGCCGCAAACGCGGCATCGAAGCCGACGCCGAACGGCTCCGCCAGGTCTTTCGCGCCGACTGGGCCCACCAGCCCACACTGGCCGAGGACGCGCTCGGCAAGCAGATGCTCGCCCTCCTGGTCCAACTGGAGGCCGCCTGCATCGCCACCGACGACCTCGCCGAGGCGGTCGAAGAGGCTTTCCCTCAGCACCCGGACGCTGAAATCCTTCTCAGCTTCCCCGGCCTCGCTGTCCAGCTCGGCGCCCGGGTGCTCGCCGAGATTGGAGACGACCGGCAGCGGTTCGCCGACGCCCGCGGCCTGAAGGCATACGCCAGGTCCTCGCCCATCACGAGAGCCTCCGGCAAGAAGTCGAGCATCACTCGCCGATGGGTCAAGTACGACCGCCTCAACCACGCCGGCTGCCTCTGGGCCTTCTCCGCGATCACCGCCTCGACCGGCGCCAAGACCCACTACCGGCGCCGCCGCGACCAAGGCGACTGGCACGCCGCTGCCCAGCGCATCCTCTTCAACCGCTTGATCGGACAGCTCTACCACTGCCTCCAGCACAACCGGACCTATGACGAGACCATGGCCTTCCCCGCGGCACGGGCGATCCCAGAAGCAGCCGTCGCCTGATCATTCAGGCCCTCGCCGGACTATCCTCCCCGCGATGACTCTTCGCCAGTACACCTACTTCGCGCTGTTCAGCGATCACGTTTCCGCTGCCGAGATGACGTCGCAGCTGGACATCACTCCCGATGAAGTGTCCGTTCGCGGCAGTCGGCACACCGATCCGCCAGTGCCGGTCAACCACGCCTGGCAGATCGTCTGCCGAGACCCTGGCCTGCGCGTCGACGAACAGATCGCCCAGATCCTCAACAGACTCCAACCGCACACGGATCGGATCTCCGAGGTCGTCAGCCGCCTGGCCGACCACGGCGGCGGAGCTGTGCTCCAAGTCGTCCGCTACTTCAACGACACCAACCCGGACCAGTCGCCGTCCTCGCACGCACCCAACCTCTTCGGCTGGCACCTGGACCGCAATGTCCTGGACTTCCTCACCGCCACCGGCGCAGAGCTCGACGTCGACGAGTACGACATGACCCCAGGCGAGGACGCCGGCTGACGCCTCGCTCGGCACGACGGGCCGACACTCCCGCTGTTCGAACACGCCGACAACCGGCTTGACGCGCAAAGCGCCTGAGGTGCCTGTGCGGTCAGAGCATTAGCGAAGAAGTCCCAGTACGTCGTCTGCACTCACCGCTGGAGAGTTCTCGGGCGATCTGACGGTTACGGGTTGTCCGAGCTCGCTGATCCGTGCCTCGACGGATCGGCCGCCGTCGACGATGTAGTCGGCACGTCGCACGATGGGTTTGCCGGTCGCCGGCACATACACCCTCAGCGTGACGGGGCCTGCCACGCTGGTCAGTGCACGTAGGCGCTCACCGTTCCTGCCCACGGCGGGACGGGAGTTGACGTCTCCGCTGGCATTCCCGAACCCGGCCAGCAGTTGGCCCGTCTGACACACAGGCGCAATGCCTTGTGCGTAGGGGTTCTCGGCGGGAAGGTCTGTGACCATGTAGTTCCCGCGCAGAAGCCTCGTGGCCGCTGATTCCGGGTCTTGGTCCTCCGATGCAGCTGGATCAACGGGCTTGACGGGCGCACCGTTCAGTCCGGTGATCGCATCGTGCAGGGCAGTGTCCTCCCAGCGAGTCCAGACCCGGCTGCCGACGAGCAGGCTCTCCGCCTTGCCTATGGTTCCGCGGCAGTCGCCGTGGCCGTCCAGCCGTGCGTCGAACGTGGTCTGGGTCCCGTTGGGTGCGTGGAGTTCACCTTCCATGCGGAACGATTTTGCGTCGTGCAACTGTTGCAGGACGTTCTCCATTGCCTTGGCATCGTCATCTTGTCCTCCGTCTCGCGTGCAAGAGGACAGCGAGAGCACCATCGCTGAAGCTGCGGCGCACATCGTGACCGCGCGTGTTCTGTTTATGTCCAAGTCGCTCCCCCGGCGCTCAGTTGAGGGCATCACTCTCCTACATGAGTTGCTCCTGCACGAGTCGGAAAGGCCTGTTCCAGTCACCGGATTGGGCCTGCCTTCTGGCCGCTCCCAGACGTGCGAGATTGCTGGTCGGGCGCGCGAGTCTCCGCGGCTGTCCTGTGACCGGCTGCTGGTGCAGGTTTTCGGTCTCCTCCGCGTCGACTGGCCCAGCGGTGGGCGCGACGTGACGCGGCTGCCAATTCACGTGCTTGGGCTCCGCCTTGTCGAGCACGTCTTTCACGGAGAGCTGGTACGTCTGCGACGACTACGCCGGGCAACGCCTCAGTGCGTTCGGTATCCCCGTCATTGCGATAGAGCGATGGCCATGAGTACGCATGCAATGACGAGATCGGCGGGGATGGGGTTGTCAAAGCGATCAGGCAGGCACACGTCGGTGGTGCGACACGGTCGGAACCGTGTCGCACCACTGTGACCGGATTCGGTTGGTGTTATTGGCGTTTTTGCCTGGCCGCCAGGGACGGGCCCATTTGCATGAACGCGTTGGCGTACGTGGTGGTGCCCAGCTTGTTCGGGTGGTAGCTCTCGCGGCTGAAGCAGCTGTCTGCCCAGAACCACCAGCAGCTTGCTCGAGCGTCGCCGTGGTGGAAGTCGCCGTCGCCGTTCGGGCCGGCCACGACTCCGTTGATGCCTTCCTGAGCGTCGCAGACACGTTTGCCGTTGAAGGCGTTCTGAGGCGACTTGAAGGTGACTCCGGAGGAACTCAGTGAGAGGGCCAGCGCGCGCTGTTTGTCCTCGAAGTACTGGGCCATGTTGTTCAGGATGACACGTTGGGATGCGCTCACCACGGTGGAGCAGGCCTCTGTCGGACTGAACAGGAGGGGGTAGCCCATGAGGGCGATGGTGGCCGTTGGCGCATATGTATGAATCTGTTCCAGCACGTTCTTGGTACCGGCCACCGCCGCGTCGATGTCCGCCTTCATCGAGGCTTCGGAGGGGCATCCGCTGACTACACAGGCTTCGATCTTCTTGTCGAACTCGGCGTCATTGCCGCCGATGGTCAGCATGACCAACGTGGTGTCGGCGCTGAGCACCCCGGAGTCGATCTGCGACTTCTCGTGGAAGTTCCCGTCCCAACCCCAGTGCACCTTGCCATCCGTGCCGATGGGATTGCCTTGGGTCAGTTGGCCCGTTTCAGCTCCTGAACAGGCGACGAACTGGAAGTCGAGCGACGGATCGTTCTTGTCGGCGAGGGCTCCCACCGTGTCCGTGTGTCCGGTCAGCGTCACCTTGCGGGGCCAGGCGTTCGCGCTGCGGCGGCAGGCGTTCCAGGTGTCTTTTCCGTGGTCGGTGTCGGAAGGCTTGGCGTAGTCCCCGGCACCTTCGCCCGAGGTGTAGGAGTCGCCCATCGCAACGACCATCTGTTTGGGCTTTGCCGACAAGGGCTGGATGGCGATGGCGTCCCAGGCTACGTCGTTGTCCGCTGTGCCGTCGTCGGCCTGGTTGTCGAGGCTCACCTTGGGCGTTCCCGCGAAGCGGTATGTCCCTAGTGGCACCCATGTGTTGGCTCTGTATCTCTGGTTGAGGTACCGGTGCCGTGTCCCGTTGCCCAGGTCAATCGTGTAGTGGGCCTGCTGGGTCTCGGCGCCTGTGTCGGGCAGATGGACGAGGACGCGGGCCCATTGGTTGAGGCTCTTGTCGAGCGTCCAGGTGCCGGTAACCCTCATCGGGTCGATGCGGTGCTGGTCGTCGCGGGTGTGGGCGAACCAGAAGTGGGCTCCGAAGCCGCCGCCGATCTGGTGGAAGTCTTCCTTGCCTTCATAGGTGGTTATGGTGCTGTTCGGGACGCTGGTTCCCTTGAACTCCCACTCCAGTTTGCCACTGTTGGTCCAGGGCTTGGAGCAGTCGCTGCGAAGGGTCGCCGCACTCGCGGGGACGTCGTCGATGATCAGGGCGCCCGCCGGCAGCCCGCCGGTGCTGCAGTTGGGTTGGCCGCTGTTGCCGCGGCCGAGTTCGGCGCGCAGGGTCTTGTAGGTGAGGGTTTCGTTGCCGCACTCGATGGAGCAGGTCGTCTTCCACTTGGCGTTGGCGTGGTACCAGTACTGCTTGTAGCAGGCTTCGGTGGTGCATTGCGGCGGGTTGCCGGAGTCACAGCCGTTGCTGCTGTTGCAGAAGGTGTCCAGAGACGGCTTGACCCTCGTTCGGGCTCCCGCGTCGCCCCACCAGGCGGCCTGGAAGCCGTGAGTGTTGCCGTTGTCCTGCACTCCCGCGTCGCTGTAGGAGCGGCCGGTGTCGATGGGGTAGGCGGCCCAGCCCATCGCCTTCTCCGGGTAGGGCCACTTCTGCGGCTGGGCGGCGTCCGCGTAGTGGTTGTTGTCGAGGAAGGCGAAACGGTCGGCCGGGTACTTCGGGTTCGCCGGGTTGTTGAGCCAGCCCAGACCCCACTTCCCGGTCGAGTCCGGGGTGTTGTAGCCGAGGTTGTAGTTCCAGGCGGCGGCGAACCAGTTTTCGAGGTACTTGGGATCATCATCGTTGATCTTGATGGTCTGGCCGTCGGTGTGCAGCTCGTTCCACTTCTTGGCGAGTGTCTGGGCGGCGACGGCGACGTTCGCCGTGTAGTCGAGCGCGATGGCCCGCTGCTGGTCGGCGGGGAAGGCGCCGGGCTTGCCAGGCTGCTGGCGTGCGGCGATGCTCATGCCGTCGGTCTGCTGGCCGATGCCGTAGCCGCAGTCGGCCTTGGCCCAGTCGATCGACCAGATCTTGTTCGGGTCGTAACCTGGCGTACCGGGATAGATGTTGGTGCCGTAGAAGTTCCCGACCAGGGGGTTCCCGGTCTGGCCCGGAAGCGCGTGGTATGAGGCCTGCCACAGGTTGGACTCCTGGGCCAGGATGCCAAGCAGCACCTGCGCCGGAATGCGGGATCCGGACGGGGCCCCCTTCAGTGCAGGCAGCGGGAACATGGTCGAGGGCGAGACGGAGGAGCCGAGGCTGTCCCCCGCGCGCCAGCCGCCCTGGGTGATGTAGTTGCTGGTGAGGTTGCCCCTGATGGCCATGTCGACGGCCCATTCCACCTGGTTGGGGGTGGGCTGCAGGGCCTGCGCGCCCTGGTCGTTGCGGGCGATGGAGCAGTTGCGCTCCGGGTCCTGAGGCGACGCGGAGGAGGCGGTGGCCGCTTGGAGCGTGGCGGCGGCGGTGCGGCTCGCAGAAATTGACTTGCCGACTGCGGCTGTCCCGGCCGTGGTGCTGGCCAGCGCGGGCGACTGCTTCTCCGTACGTCCGGTGGAGGCACCCGGCACGGTGAAGGCCAGCTTCTTCCCGGTCGCTGGAACATGCGCCGTGATCTTGTAGGGAAGTGCCTCGTCGGCCACCTGCGCGGCGAGGGGATCGGTGACGTGGGACCGCAGCCCGACGGATACGGCCCGGTCCACGGCCAGTTGGCCCCGTGAGGACAGCACGGCGGTGGCATCGGCCTTGGTCTGCCGGATGCCGGAGGGAAGCGGGCTGACGCCCTTCGGGTCGCCGGTCAGGAACAGCCGCCCCTTCGTGCCGGGGGACAGACCGACCGCGCCGAGCTTCCCGTGGGCCAGTGTGGTGACCTTGGATCCGGCTGCCCGCTTGACGTCCGCGCGGTTGGCCTTGCGGTCGAGGAAGGCCACCGCTCCCGTGCTGTCGGGATGCAGGTGGAAGGCTGGCCCGGAGGTCGTGGCGATGAGCTGCCGGCTGCCGTCCTGGTGGACGCGGGTGAGGCGGTTGCCGAGGGCGGCGACGATGTCCTTGCCCACCGGGACGGCCGAGGTCGCCTCCCCCCGGACGGTGAGCCTGTGGGTCACCTTGGCGGTGGCCGTGTCCAGGCGGAGCAGACGGGTCTTGCCGAGTTCCTCATCGGCGGCCTGCGTCAGCACCGCGTCTTCGCCCGCCCCGCACCCGGGGTTGAAGTAGGCGAGGGAGACCTGCTGGCGCAGCTTCGTCACGGTGTGCTTGTCGAGGTCGATGACTGCGGCAAACGCTCCCCGGTCGAAGAGGGCGGGCCGGTTGGTGAACGTGCGCGGGGCGTAAGCCACCACCGCTCGCTTTCCCGAGCCGGTGACGCAGACGTTGCCGATCCAGGCGTCGGCGTCGAATCCGTCCTCCCGCAGCGTCGCGGCTTCCCGCCATTGGTAGGCCTGCTCGCTGTCAGCGACGAGCACGTGAAGTCCCTGTGCGTCGCCGACGGCTGTGACGGCGCGGTCGTCCGAGGTGCGCCAGCCCTTCGGCAGCTTGCTGTCAGGCGTGGTGACCTCTGACGGATCGGTGTCTGTCTCTGCGGATTCTGAGGCGGCCGGGGCCTTCCGGACTGACGTCTGGTCACTGGTCTGTCCCTGAGGCGAGGCCCAGGCGGATGCCGGCGGCAGCAGCGTTATGGTCAGCGCTGAAGCTGCGGCGGCCGCCCATCTCTTCCCTTGTCTTCGGAGTCTCACATTGCCTTCCTGAGCCGTAGGCGGCCGCGTGCTCTCAAGCGACCGCGGGAAACAGGGGCGCCACGTTCGGTGGGAGTGGGCCCCGTGGTGCGATAGCGGCCTGTCATCTGCAGCCCGCTGTGCTGGTTCGGCCCGCGTGTCTCGAGCAGCGGGAATCGTCGCCTGGCAACCCGCTGTTGGGCTCAGGGAGAGGTCTCGGGACGGCTTTTTGCCGCACGGAACGCGACGTCCACGCGCGACTATGAGCCTCTGCGGGGCCCATCGGACGGCTAGTTGATGACGTGCGGTGGTGCGTAGGCGCGTGTACTGGATGCAGCGGTACCTGTGCCGTGCCATCCCTCCGCGCTCAAGCTTCTGGGCGCGTACGGGAGCTAGCGGGCTGCTGCGGCCTTTGCCTTGACGACGGCCGACTTGGTGTCAGCGCTCACCTGCTCGAGGGCGTCCTTGTTCTTCACGATGGCTGCCTGTTGCAGGGTGACTTCGGCGTCGAACCAGGTCTTCTGCACGGCGTACTTGTCCCGGCATGCGATGTCTGCCGTTGCCGTGGCGACCTCTGTGGCGGTGACGGTGTTGGGGTCGTTGAAGCTGGGGTCGTCGTTGGCGTCCATCGGCTTGGCGTAGGTGTAGCCCTTGGCCTTCATGCAGGACGACCACTTTGCGAACACGTCGACGACGGCAGGGGTCTGCTCGGATTGCAGGTAGGCGTCGCCGCTGATCTTCTGCACCAGGTCGGGATTCGTGGCGGCGGGCACCGCGTTGTCTGCCTGTGCGACGCAGCCCTTGAGTCTGGTCTCGTCGGCTCCGGACTCGTCGACGGCGCCGGCTTCCATGGCTGCGTCGTACGCCTTCTGCTCCTGAGCGTCGGGGTGGTAGCCGCGACGCGCGGCTAGTTCAGCGTCGTGGATGCCGTAGCGCCAGTCGGTCAGCGTCTTGCCACCGACCTGGGGCAGATCTGGGGCCGGGGTCCATTGAGCGTTGCCTGCGGCGGCCATGCACTCATCGATGAGGCTGTCGCGTGTGCCGGTCAGAAGCCGCACTTCTGCCTTGGTCGGCATGTAGGCCTCGATCGGCAGTCGCCAGGTCGCCGGGTCTTTCGGGTCGCCCACCACTGCTTCAGCCATGGGCTGCTGGTGCCGGACTGCGCCCGGACTCTGAGGAACTGAGTGGCCGTCGGACGGCGTGTCCGGCCACGTAGTCGAGAAAGCCACGGCTCCCACCGCCGCAGCGACCAGGACCGGCGCAGCTAATTTCGCGATGCTCTTGGGGCGGTTCACGGTATTCCCCCTCGCCTTCATTCGGCAGATCAGGACGTCCAACGGAACGAGGCGTTCTCGTTGTAGACGTTCCTGAATCGGTCAATGTGCTGGTAAGGGGCCATCGCGTCCTGGTTGCCCTTGTAGCCGCTGTGGAAGTACACCCTGGCCCAGTACCTGTAGTGGTCGTTCTCGCCGGAGGCTGCGTTGTTTTTGATGTTCTGGAGGGATCCAGGCCAGGGATTACTCGCGCCGATGTTGCAGAAGCGCAGCGGGTGCGCGTGACCATCCCCGGGCCGCAGCGCGTTGAAGTCGTAGACGGAGTAGCCGATGTTCCTCCACGCCCCTCCCTGCCCCGAGTTGTAGTAGATGTGGAACTTGAAGTCCGAGGTAGACGGCAGCTCGTCGCACGCCTGCATGCTGTAGAGGTTGTCCTCGTCATCGGCCTGCGCGACAGGTGCCACGGCTGTTGCCGTGACGAGCACCGCGGCTGCACCGGCTAGCACTCCGAATATCTTTCGCATTCCCCTCCGTTCACTTCACTCTCGTCGTGCCGCTTTCCAGGAAGAGGAAAGTCGGCTGATGCCCAAGTCGGGCAAGGTGATTCCTGAAATAGGACGCAAAAAAGCGCGAGTTGACTCTTTCGGTGATCCACTTCAGGGGCGGGTCCGGCCGCCTCGGAATTCAATAGGATGCATTACCGAGTGCACGGATACTGATAACCCACTCGGGGCGGGTTCATGATCGCTGAAGTTGAGCAGGTGTGGTTGCGCGAGTGGCATCCATAACCCGATCATGGCTGTAAAGAAGCCCTGCCTCCTGGGCTCTTGCCCCCAGAGCCAGACGCCCTCTCGCCCCCAAGAGGAACATGAGACTTTGCACGCGACGCTGAACAGTGCGATGACTCACGCCCAATTCCAGCGCGACTCGGGCATCGTCCAGTCCGCTATACAGCAGCCTCAGAATCTTTCGATCCGTCTCCCCGATTTCCAGAGCCGCGTCCAACGTTCCCCGCCCTTCAGCAGTAGCTGGTCAGTGCCACTGCGATCTATTTTAGGAAAAGCCTACGGTTCACAACAGCCTCACAAGCCCCAACAAATCGTGCTGAACGGTGCATCACTGCTGACGCCTTTGCGACAAACTTGGACGTCGGCATTTCGACGACCTGAAGTTGATGCACCGTGCGACCGCAGTTCGACACGGATCCCGAAGCCGGCGACCTCCCTGGAATAAACATTATGCAGGCGGGTTTTTAACTCTCTAGCCATCACGCCGTCATCAAGTGCGCTGCTCCCCCGACACCGCCATCGAAACCATCCTCCCGTAACCGCTGCGGCTGCCTGCTCTTCTTTGCGGGCAGGTTGCATCGGGAGTCATGCGCGTGCCTGGGTTCGGGACAACCGGGGAGCCGTAGGCCGTGGCCGGAACGGTCACCCCAAGAAGCTGGCCGCAGAGGCGAGCGGAGCGAATTGCCGGCGAAGTTTGGCCCGGCAAGCGGAAATTTGATTCCGTACGGTCGGTCAGCCCAGCGCAAGACCACCGGGCGCGGAGCGCATCGACTTCCGCTGCCTGCACCGCCCAGATGGGAAGCGCGCCGAGCACTTCCGCGGCTTCGTCGGGATCGCCTGCATCCTCATCCAGTTCGGCCGGCTCGCCTGCCGATGTGCGCGTTCAGCAGGTTCACGGCCAGGCTGTGACCGTAGTGGATAGTGAGGTTCATGGGCGTATGACCGTCCGGGTCAGCGAGTTCAAGGTCAGCGCCGAATTCCAGCAGCACGGCAGTGGTGTGGACGGTCAGTGGCTGGCCGTTCTGCAGGGCACCGTCGCCTTCTGTGTCGATCGCGTGCGTGAGCAGGGTCAGATTATTGAAGACCTCGTCGGGATCAGCACCGGCAGCCAGAAGTCGGGCAAGGTCTCGGCGTCTTCGTGCTCGACCGCATGGTGCGCAGATGTCCAGTAGTCACTCACCTGAACATTCAGCCGCCGTCATCACGCTCGCCGTTCATGGGGGCAAGGGTCGACCGGTAACCAGGGTGACTTTCTCTAGCTGCTGCATTCGCGATGTTATGGCGGTCTGGGCCCTTTGGAGTTAGGGAGAGGGAGCGGTATTTTGTGGAGCGCATGGCACTCCCGCCCGCGTCGGGCACGACGGCAGCGGAGACGGATGGGCACGCTCGTACTCGGCGCGCCAGACAGTGATCGTGATGATCAATGCGGCTATCGCGACGAGCAGCTGAATGGACCCTGCGAGCGGATGTGCCCAACGCAACAGGGCCACAGCCGCTAAAAGGACTGCCAGCGTGAATCCGCCGAACCAGAGCACCGGCATCCAATCCATCGGAGGCGTCACGGTATTCCTGGATTCGCTCGAACGGGCCCACCCGTCCAATCCCACCGTCAAGATCAGCAGGAAGGCGACTGGAATCTCAAGGAGCAGCAGGATCAAGGTCAGGCAACCACCCGCCAACGCGTCGCCTCGGGTGTCCAGGGGATGCCGGGACCTAGGCTGATCCTCGGGTATGCGTGAAGTGCGGGAACGGGGGTCTAAGGGCATGGTCGTACATTCGTACGCAACTTCGCGCTTCGTCCAGGCATTGCCCGAGTCGAGATCAAGTCGTGGCTGTTCGTCTCCGCCGCTGAAACCTGAAGGGTCAGCAAATTCCCTGAGTGTGGAGCGGAGGTCGCTCGTGCTGGTGTGTAGTCGGCCGCGGCGAGGCGGGATAAGCCAGTGCGGTCCAGGCGGCGGCATCCTTCCCATCGGCGACAGGACGAGTTGGTCTCGCCGAGCGCAGTGGTCGGCGGCACATTCCAAGGTCCTGTGCTGCCGGGCGGGAGGAGGAAGTACATCCCCCGGTCACCCGGCTGCAGAACGATCGCGCCGTCCCTTCCGTCTACATCGCCTAAGGCCTTGAGGCCGAGTTGGCGAGGCAGCCGCACCGCATCCAAAGCCTTGCTGGTGGGGGCGATCACGGTTCCCTCGACTCTGGGCACGCCGCCAGCCCGGAAGTCATGGATCATGGCGCTTACCCTGCGGTGAGCGACAGTTGAGCTGGGGCGCCCGGGTCCGCTCCGGGCGCCCCTGCCCAGATCGAGGACGGGGCCGCGCGAGCCAAGGCGCAGCCCGGCACTGTGTGGCGAAATGACAGTGACTCCTCGACCTGGCCCCGGTCCAAGGCGGGGGGCCTTGAACCGGAAGTTCGTACTCAGATCCCGCTGAGGGGAGTTCGGCGCAAGCAGCTGCGCCTTCGCCGCAGCCTCCCGGTCCGCGCCCGACGCTGCCGAAATCTGAACTGTTGTTGCCCTCGCCGGCATGGAGGCTTCCGTCAGATCGCCTGCGACATCGCCGGCAGGGCAGGGTCGGGGCCAGGCCGGTACTGAGTGGTCGACGAGCGCCACCGGGTGTGCGGCGATCTGCAGGAGGCTGTGAGCGTGGTACGCACGGACGCCGGCCTCTACGAGCAGGATGGGCCGACGCTCTGTCGTGTGCACGGTGGGGCCCTCCGGACATCGGGTGTGACTGCGTCGGCCTCGGTGACCGCCGGACACCGCCGCGCTCATCGCGGCACCGCGGGAGTTGACCCGGCCTGCGGCTGTGCACTCGGTGGGCCCTGGCACCAGAGCACACGCGAGCCACCGCGCTCGCAGCGCGATGACCGGCCTTCATGTCGTGTGATGATCCTGCAACCCGCAGCGATTTATGTCAACTGCTGTAGCCGTCTATGGCTATTGAGCTATCCATTGCTCTGGCTGGCCGGAGTGTGCAGCAGCTATCGTCTGGACCTCAACTCGTAGTTCGCTCCCCCACCTGACTTCAGGAGACTTGCCGGTGAGAGAAACGCGCCGTGCGCTCGCCGAAACCCTGCGCCACATCGACTCCTTCCTCGGGGACGGGCAAAGCCGCGACGACGTGCTCAACGTGGAGCAGCTCTCGATCGACAGCGGCGAACCACAGGACGTGGTCGAGACCCTGCTGGAGGGCAAGGAGCCCCCTGCGGAGGACGTCACCCACCGGATCGTCCGCCGCTTTGAACACCTGCGGGAGACCCGGCGCCGCTCTGACGGAACCCGCCATTCCTACGAGGAAATCGCCGCCGACTTCGGCGTGTCCCGGGCGTCTTTGTCGAACCTCGTCAACAGCCGCAAGAGGACGAACACCGAACGGCATGCGGAGCAGCGGCCGAGCCGCTCCGGCGGCCCGCTGGCTTCCACTCAGGCCGGTATCGAGAGGTTCTTCTTCGGCCAGCCCAACGGCTGGCTCTCCGCCGAACCGGAGACCGCGCTCAGCGAGGCGCTCCAGCCCGTCCTGGCCACGTTGCGCTCGCAAGCGGGAAACCCCGACACGGGGCGGCGGGCCGTCGCCCTGCGTACCGCTGCCACCCTGCCGGACGACCAATGGCGGCTCGTCGAGGGCTTCATCGAAACCCTGGAACGGCAAGTCCGCGAAGAACAACGGGAGGACAGGTGACGTGGATGTCTGGCGTCCGCACGGCCGAATGCCCTCTCGATCCCCAGCCTCGGTCTGGGCTACCCGGGTTGACGGTGTGACTAGTGTGTGAAGGCAGCAACCACGCGCAGTGGAACCGGCAGTAGGGCAGGAACGGGGAGTTCGCGGTGTCGCGAGTGCGTACAGCAGAGCGCGAGATGAAGGCGCTGAGCGCCACACTGGTCACGGGCCTCGCACAGACGGAACCCACCGACGACGGGATCTTCACCGCGCTCGCCCCCGTCCTGAGCGACCTGCGCGGCCGCCCGGTGATCCTGAAACGGGCGGAGTTCCCTCCCAACACCGCCACAGGTCTGTGGCTGGACCTGCCCGACATAGACATCGTGGCGGTGAGCACGCACACCGCCGACAGCGGGCACGAACACGTGATCCTCGGGCACGAGATCTGGCACATGCACAAAGGACACTGCACAGCCCACACCAAGGCCGGACGAGCCGCAGCCCGCGCCAACTCCCCGCGCGCGGCGGCCGTGGAAGACATCGCCTCTCTCCTGCTCGCCCCCGTAGACAACCGGCTGAGCAACATCAGCGTCTCGGACCTCAAGTACGCCGCCCGCACCGACTTTGATGCCAACGACGAGGGCGAGGCGGAGATGTTCGGGCTGAGGCTCGCTACTGACCTGCGAGCCTTCAGCAAGACGCACCGGCGTCTCGACCTGCACCAAGTTGCTGGGCGCATCGAGAGTTCCCTGGGCCGAGGTCCGTGGGCCTGAAGTGGACAACTGGATCTACTACCTCGCAGCCATCTCCCTGTGGGCAGGCTTAGCGGCCCAACTGCCCGGCCTCTGGCACGGCTGGCGTGATCCCCTCAAAAGATCATCATGCGTTGTGATCTTCCTCGCAGGAGCCTGCTTCGCCCTCGGCGCCCCGGCAACCGTCGCCTTCATCAACCGCTTCACCGGCACACCCAACGCCGCGGCGCCACTGGCGTACGCCGCCGTGACCGCCTTCAGCGCCGCCTCCCTCACTCTGATCGTCCACTGGCGCGGCGGCGACCCGGACCAGGTGCGGTCTGTCTCCCGCCGGTGGCTCATCACCTACGCCCTGGTGATCGCCCTTCAAGGCGCCCTGTTCGCGGCCGGGGACACTCCCATCGAGCGCCGTACCGACTTCGACACCTACTACGCCACCACCCCGTTCATCCGCGAAATGATCGTCCTGTATCTGACGGCCCACCTGGCAGCCGCCTTCACTACCACGGTCCTGTGCTGGCGCTGGAGCCGCCAGATCGGCGGTTGGAATCGCCGGGCCCTGCACGTCCTCGTCCTGGGCTGGCTGTGCAACACCGCCTACGGCGCCCTCAAACTGACCGCCGTCGCCGCGCGCTGGAAGGGCCGCCACTGGGATGCACTGAGCACCCACCTCGCGCCGCTGCTCGTTGCGATCGGCGCCACCCTCGTCACGGCCGGCTACCTCCTGCCTCTGCTCGGTCCGCGCATCGACAGCACGGTGACGTTCCTCCGGCTGCGACCGCTCTTCAGGCTCTTGATCGACCCGGCCGACAAGGGGCGGTACACGGTGCCGCTGTCCTGGCGCTCCCTCACCGATGTCGAACTCCAGCTCACCAAACGCACCACCGCCATTCGAGACGGCCTCACCCGCCTGACCAGCCGCCTCGACGACCAAGTGCGGGAACGCGCCTACAGCAGAGCCATAGCGGGCGGCGCCAGCCTGACGGAGGCGGAGGCCATCGGCGCCGCGGCCATGGTCGCCGTCGCCGCCCAGCACTCCTCCCAGCGCACCCCACCGCCTGACGGCCCCGGACCGCTGGACACCGACGAAACCGATCTCGTCCGCCTCTCCCGAGCCGTGCGCACTCCCATCGTCAACGCAGCGATACGCGCACACACCAGGCCGCGAACCAGCAGGCCTGGCCGACGGCACGACGGCCGCACAGGTATGCAGCGTGCCCATCGCCGCGCCGACCCTCCCCGATAGCGCTCCCCGCCAACCGGACTCCGCGTGGAGGCCGGAAGTCGCCGGTCGGGCGGTGTCGGGGTCGAGTCGAACATGACTGCGAGATAACCTACGGTCGCCCTGGACGACCCGCGCCACTCTGATGTCAGCCGCGGGCGGCAGGGACGAGTGCACCGAGATAGCCGCACGGAGGCCGCGCGCAGCTGATGAACGGTGATTTTGTCTTCTTCTTCTCCGGTGGATCGCTGTTGCTGGCGTGCCTGCTCAAGCTGCCGGCCCTCATCCGAGCCCGCGGCCGGGACTGGCTGCTAGCCTCGATCTGCGCACTGCTTCTGGTCGGTGGCGGCGTCATCGCGCTGGCGGCCCAGGACGCCATCGTCTTCCTCCGCCGGGCCACGGGGATCACCAACATCGCAGCCCCGGTCATCTACATCCTGCTGACCGCGTTCTCCGGCGCGTCGATTGTGCTCGTCCTCAACTGGCGTGATGGACCCGACGTTGCCCGAACGCGGCGCCTTTCCCGCATCACGATCGCTGTGTACGGCACCTGCTGCATTCTGATCGCCGTCCTGTTCGCGCTGGGCGACACACCGGTCGAGCAGCGGTCCTCCTTCGACACCTACTACGCCACCACCCCGTACATCCGCGAGATGATCGTCTTGTACGTCACCGCACACGCCGCCGCGTCGCTGACCGCCAGCCGCCTGTGCTGGCGCTGGTCGCACCAGGTACGGGGCACGCTCCGCATCGGACTGCGCGTGCTGGCAACGGGCTACCTGATGCATTGCGCCGTCTACGACCCGGCCGTGGCCGCAGCGGTCGCCGCCCGCTGGGCGGGCCACGACTGGAACTTCCTCATCGATGTCGCCCGCGCAACGACCGCGCCCAGCGCGGTCCTTGTGGCGTCCGGTTTCATCCTGCCGAGCATCGGCCCCCGCGGTGAGGAAGCAGTCCGCTACCTGCAGCTTGCCCCGCTGGCGAGAGCCGTCCGACCCGTGCAGGGAGCAGCCCACCCCACCCCGCTGCCCCTGCCCTGGTGGAAGCCGAACGTGCGTCTGCGGCTGACCCAACGCCAGACGTACATCTCCGACCGGATCGTGGCCTGCCGCAGCCACTTCGACATCCGGATCTACCACGAGGCGTGCGCGGCCGCCCTGGCCGGCAACGCCAAAGCGGAAGCGGCCGAGGCCATCGGCCAAGCCGCAAAGATCGCCGCCGCTGTCGACCTGCACTGCGCTACCAACGGCGAGGCCCCGCCCGAGCAGTCCACCACCGCGGCCGACCAACGCGCCGCCTACAACGGCGACTTGACCGACATCTCCCGCGCCTTGCGCTCGCGGATAGTCAAGGACGTCCGCCGCCGCGCCCGCCTGGAGAAGACCAGCGCGTGAAAGCCACCTACTGGGCACGGCACCCAGCACCCTGGCGGAGCCATTGCGGCCCCTCCCCTGATGGGCCTACAGGGTCGGTTCATCAGGGAGCCGCGCCCCCAGCTGTGCGATGTGCTCCGCCCAGCCGAGCGGCAGCACGCCCGATGTATGCGCGACGAACTCACTCATCCCGACCATCTTGTCCGACACCTTGCCGACGATCGGCCTGAACCCCGGCTGATGGATCGGCGGCACTGGATACTCCTCAAGCAGCCACGCTTTGGCGGACTCGAAGAAGTCCATGACCACGTTTCGCCATTCGCCCTCCCGATCCCACGGCCGCTGCGCCCAGCCGTGAACGAGCAGGTTCGGCACCTCCTGGCCGGGAGACGAGACCTCGATCCGGCTCCTGGCAATCACAAAGACGTCGGCGGCTGACGGGTACGTCTCTCCGCTACCGGCTCGCGTCATGCTGCGCAAATGATCGGCCAGCCGCTGGGCCAGATCGTGGCGGTCCGTGCCCGCCGGCACCCAGGGCATCAGCACGAACCAGACGACACGCAGCTCCGCCTGCGACTCAGTCCCCCTCTGCGCATGCTGCGCCGCGCGCCAGGGCGTCAGGTCCGGCTGGGCATCGGGGTCAAGGAGCGCACCACCTTCGGAGGTGCTGAGGCCGAAGGCGCTGTTCATGAACGCTTCCCATTCAAGGTCGCTCATCTCCATGCTCATCGCTTCATCCTTCCATCCCCGAAGTTCGACCACAGAACGCGTTCACTCGGATCGGTCGAGGGAGCGGAGGAGCGCGCGTTCGTCTGCGGTGAGGGGCGGCCCGGACAGCGCGGGCAGAACAGGGCCGGCCAGCGTGGCCAGCAAGAGGGAGGGCCGCACCAGGCGGATCGCATCCTCTTGCAGCGTGGTGACGTTACACATGGCAGCGGATACCCGATAGGAGCTGGCAGCCACCCTGGTCATGCGACGCGTATACCGGGTGAGGAGACGGTCGACCATGGTAGGCGCGCTGCCTTGCACGCCGGGAAACCACCGGTCCTGCGAGGTGCTCAGCATCCAGGCAGCCTCCACCGGTTTGGCGACCTCCCGCTGCACGCGCCCCGCGAACCCAGCCGCGGCGACGCCGCTCCGGCCGAGCTCGTGCTGAAGGGCTTGGGCGCCGAGCGCCGCAACGGACATGCCCTGTCCATAGACCGGGTTGTAGGTCGCGATGGCATCGCCCAGCACGACAAGGCCCTCGGGCCAGGTCTCGGCCTTCTCGAAGTAGCGGCGGCCATTGCGGGTGCTGCGGGTGAGCGCCACATCCGAGAGCGGCTCGGCACCGGAGATGAGCTGGCCCACGATGGGGTGACGCAGACCCAGCGCGAATCGGACGAAGTCCTCGGCGTCGGCGAGGGGTTCACCGCCGCGGGTGCCGCCCAGGCTGACCAGCCAGCGCCCGCCCTCAATGGGCACCAGATTCGCGGAGCGGCCCGGCTGGGAGGCGAACGGATCCGCGGTCACCTGGGTCAGGGGGAACTCCTCGGCCCCCTCGGGGACTCGGTAGAGGCGGCTGGCGTAGACGAGCCCGGAGTCGACAATGGACTCGGGTATGTCGGTGATGCCGAGGTCGCCGAGCCAGTGCACAGCTCGTGACCCGCGTCCGCTCGCGTCAACGACCAAGTCCGCGGAGAGATCTGCTTCCTCGCCGTCCGCGGTGGAAATGCGCACGCCGGTGACGCGCTGTCCGCTACCGAGAAGAGCGACCACCTCGCCGTTGCGCACGGTGACCTTGGTGGTGCCCAGCACTGCGTCGCGTACGGTCCAGTCGAGCAGGTCGCGGCTGCAGGTGATCAAGGGGTGACTGGAAGGGCGCCAGCGCCGGAACCAGCCCTCCGGGCCAAGCGTGACGAGGGAGGTGAGGGAGACCTCGTGGGCGCCCGCAGCGAGCAGCCGCTTACGTATACTCCCGCCGGGTATGAGGGCCTCGATGGCATCCCGGCCGCTGGGCAGGAGGATGTGGGCATGATGGCCCTGTGGAAGCCCCTTTCGCGGCTGCGGGCCGTCGGGCAACGTGTCGCGTTCGATCAGGGTTACCTCATCGACGAACTGAGACACAGCCGCTGCGGCAAGCAGACCAGCCAGGCCACCGCCAATGATGAGTGCGCTGCGCGACACGTTTACTCCTTGATCTCGGCGACGGGACTTCACCGTACCTTTGGGGATCGCGCTCCCGACGTGGGATTAAGGGCGCCAACAGACCCACGTAGCTGGTCTGTTGAGCAGCCAGGGCCGGGCCGTGGCAGGACGGCCATCGAGCACCCCCTAGCCGCCGCGGGCATCTTCTGATGCCAGCACGTATAAGGGCGGGGCTAGGGCGTGTTTCGAAAGTGGATCTTGAGCATGCGATGATCTTGATTCGTGGGGCGAGGAGATCTGACGGACGCGCAGTGGGCGGTGCTGGAGCCGCTGTTGCCGAAGGGCAAGAAGCCGGGCCGGCCGGCGATATGGACCCGGCGACGACTGATCGACGGCATACGGTGGCGGACCCGGACCGGGACGCCGTGGCGTGATGTTCCGGAGCGGTACGGGCCCTGGGGCCGGGCGTACGACCTGTTTCGCCGCTGGCAGAGAGACGGTATCTGGCAGCGGATCTTTACCGAGCTGCAGGCCCGGGCCGACGCCCAGGACCTGATCACCTGGGACCTCAACGTCGACTCCACCATCGTCCGGGCCCACCAGCACGCTGCCGGGGCAAGGAAAAGGGGGACCTGCAAAAGGAACCGCCCGGCGGCATCGTCATCGAGCCGGACGACCATGGGCTCGGGCGCTCCCGCGGCGGCCTGACCACCAAGCTACACCTGGCCGCCGAGCAGGGGCAGAAGCCCATGTCCATCGTGGTCACAGCCGGACAGCGTGGCGACTCCCCGCAGTTCGAGCCCGTCCTGGACAAGGTCCGCGTGCCCCGCATGGGGCCGGGCAGGCCGCGCACTCGGCCCGATCGCGTGCGCGCCGACAAGGCGTACGCCTCCCGGAAAAACCGCGCTTACCTGCGCAGACGTAGAATCCGCTGCACCATCCCTGACAAGGCCGACCAGGCCCGCAACCGAAAGAAGCTCGGCTCCCGCGGCGGCCGTCCACCGAAGTTCGACCCGGAGGACTACAAGGCTCGGCACGCCGTCGAGTGCGGCATCAACCGGCTGAAGCGGCACCGGGCCGTCGCCACGCGATACGACAAACTTGCTGTGCGCTACGAAGCGACATTGCTGGTCGCCGCCATCAACGAATGGCTGTGACCGGCACGCGACCACGTCTCAAGCCCACACCGCCCTGACCACGGCGTGGCCTGCTGTAGCCGCCCGCCTGTAGAACCCTTGGAGGCCCCTGTGATAGTCGAGGAACTCCTGCCTGACCTGCGCTTCGTCCCAGCCGGCCCAGACGAGCTTGGCACCGGCGACGTTCCACAGCTCGTCGAACGAGACACGTGCGAGGAAGCCTGCGGCCTGTGACACCCCAGGCGGCTCCAGAATCCCCAGGGGCGGGTTGGAGGGGTCGGAATCGGCGCTGTGTGCCACTGGCCGCCCGCCGTAAATCGGCAGCTCCCAAGAGTCGTCGGCATCCGCATTGAGGACATCGGCAGCGGCATAGAGGTCATTGACGGAGCCCCAGACCTTGTCGATCGACTCGGCGATGCCCGCTGCGTACTCGGCGGGGTGGTTCTCCCAAGCCTCCCACATGAACACTGCAAGCCAGGTGTGGTCGTCCCGGATCTCGGATTCCGCGACGGCCCGCATGTGCATGTGGATACTCACGGCGACGAGTCCTCCCAGCTCGGCGGCCCGCCTGTCGGGCCGAACGGAGAGAACCTACTCGACGGCACTGACGGCGCGATGCCCGTCTCTTAACGCCGGGATGCCCGGCTCCGCCAGGACGCTCTCCGACACCCGAGCGCCGCGTGTCGTCGAGCTCGAGCACTGCGGACAGGGACACATCCGTACGGACTTTCGCAACAGGCCCTAGCTTGATCTTTAACCTGTGCGGCGTGGTCGTGGGGTGGTTGACGTCTTCGTTCGCCGTTTCGCGGGTTGTGTCTTGCGGGGTGTGTGCACGT
>NZ_JBVHRI010000045.1:0-42387 GCF_055566975.1 Streptomyces sp. NPDC027189 | reverse complement strand
TACGGGCGGCCAGCGCCAGGTTGTAGACCTTCCGCACACACCCGAACGTGCGCGACAACTCAGCCGCCTGCACATCAGTCGGATAGAAGCGGTACTTGAACGCCCGCTTCACGTGAGTGGCCACATCCCACAAACTAGCAAACCAACTCGTAACTCTCTGCGGGCAGTTGGGCGGTGGACACCGATCCGCCCCGGCGGCGAATCGGCTTTCCCTGCCCTGCTCCGCAGGAGTCCGCTTCCTCTCCGCCCTGAAGGCCGGAGTATCCACGGAGGAATCAGATGACCACGGCAGGACGGCCGGTCCTCGACCCCGCCACCGGTCGCGCCATCACCGGCTTGCCGGAAGCCGACGGCTCGGCGGGACGGCCGGTCCTGGATCCCGCCACCGGCGGCACCGTTACCGGCTTGCCGGTAACCGGCGGTTCGGCGGGACGGCCGGTCCTGGATCCCGCCACCGGGCGCGTCATCACCCGCCTGCCGGACACCGGCGGGCCCGGCGTCGCCGACGCCGTGGCCCGGGCGGACGCGGCGTTCCGCGGGATCTGGGCCGACACCTCCCCGGCCCACCGCAGCGGCCTCCTGCGCGAGCTCGGGAACCTGCTGCGCGACGACCGCGACGAGCTCGCGGCGCTGGAACGGCTGGGCGCGGGCAAGCCCACGGCACGCGCCGTCGGCGAGGTGGACTTCGCCGCCAGGGTGGTCGACTGGTTCGCGGCGGCGGCCCGGTACCCGGTGGGGGAGACCCATCCGACCGGCCCCGGCATGCGCACCTGCACCGACCGTGTGCCGGTGGGTGTGTGCGCGGCGATCTCCCCGAACAACTACCCGCTGCTGCTGGCCGTCTGGAAGATCGCCGCGGCGCTCGCGTACGGCAACACCGTTGTCGTCAAGCCGGCGCCCGAGACACCGCTCTCCACCCGCCGGCTGGTCGACCGCGCCGCCGAACTGCTTCCCGAGGGCGTGCTCACCGCCGTTTACGGCGGCGCCGAGACCGGCCGGCTGCTCTGCGACCATCCTGGCGTCGGCATGGTCTCCTTCACCGGCTCGACGACGGCGGGGCGCGAGGTCGCGCGACGCTGCGCGGACGGCCTCAAGCCCGTCTCACTGGAGCTGGGCGGCAAGAGCCCCGTCATCGTCTTTGGCGACGCCGACCTCGACGCGGCCGCGCGGGCGGTCGTCGCGGGCTTCACCGGCAACACCGGCCAGATGTGCGTGGCCGGGACACGCCTGGTCGTCGACCGGGCCGTGCACGACGACTTCGTCGCCCGCGTGGCCGAGCTGGCCGGCGGCCTCCGGGTCGGCCCGCCGGAGGCCCCCGGAACCGATCTCGGCCCGCTGATCAGCCGGGCGGCCGCCGACCGCGCGGCCGAGGCGGTCGAGGAGGCGGCGGCGCGGGGCGCGGAGGTGATCCTTCCGCCCGGCTGTTCCGAGGTCCGGCACGATCTCGACGGCGGGTTCTTCGTCAACCCGGTCATCGTGGACCGGGCGCCGTCCGACAGCCGTGCCTGGCGCGAGGAGATCTTCGGCCCCGTACTGTCCGTCGCGTCGTTCGACGCCGACGCCGAGGCCCTGGCCCTCGCGCACGACACCGCGTACGGCCTGTCGGCCTCGGTCTGGACGTCGGACGCCGACCGGGTCGAGCGCTTCAGCCGGGCCCTGCGCGCCGGCATGGTGTGGGTCAACACCTGGGGTGACACCGAGGAGACGGTCAGCGTCTCGGGTCTTGGCCAGTCCGGATACGGGCGTGAGCTGGGCATCCACGCGGTGGAGGGCTACACCAGGCCCCGCGCCGTCTGGGTGGCCCACCGGCCGGGGCGGTAGGCCGCGATGGCGCAGACCGGATCCCCACGGCTCGACTTCCGCAGCGACACCCGCACCGTGCCGGACGCGCGGATGCGCGCGGCGATGGCCGCGGCCGAGGTCGGGGACGACGTGTACGGCGACGACCCCACGGTCGCCCTCCTCGAGGAGAGGGCGGCCGAGCTGCTCGGCACCCAGGCCGCGCTGCTCACGCCCACCAGCACGATGGCGAACCTGCTCGCCCCGCTCGCCGCGTTCGGCCCGCCGGGGTCGCCCGCGCCGCGGCTGATCGTCGGCGCCGACACCCACATGGCGTTCCTCGAGTCACCCGGGCTGCGCCGCTTCGGCGGGGCCGAGCTGGTGCTGGTGGACCAGCGTGGCGACGGCCTGCCCGACCTCGACGCCCTGGCCGCGCTGCTCTCCGCCGGAGCGGGCAAGCCGACCGTGGTCTGCCTCGAGAACACGAGCATGATGCGCTCCGGCAACGCCCTCGACGCCTCCGCGATGTGCGCCGTGGCCGCCCTGGCCCACCGCCACGGCGCGCACTTCCACCTCGACGGCGCCCGGCTCGCGAACGCGGCCGTGGCGCTCGACGTCCGTCCCGCGGAGCTGGCGGAGCCCGCGGACAGCGTCGCCTTCTCGGTCTCCAAGGGGCTCGGCGCGCCGGTCGGCGGGCTGCTGTGCGGGTCTCACGAGTACGTCGCCCGCGCCCGTGAGCTGCGGGGGTGGCTGGGCGGCTCCCTGCACCAGGCGGGAGTCGTCGCGGCGCCCGCGCTGGTCGCGCTCGGGCGCCTGCCCGACCTGGCCGCCGATCACGAGACGGCCGCCGCGCTCGCCGCCGGGCTCGCGTCGGTGCCCGGCGTCGAGGTGATGCGCCCGCCGCGCCCGACCAACATGGTCATGGCGCGGCTCGCCGGGCTGACCCCCGAATCGTGCGCCGCGCGCCTGGCCGGCCACGGAGTGCGCGTCCTGCCACTGCCGAACGGTCACGTCCGCTTCGTGACGCACCGGGCACACGACATGATCAGTGTGCGCGAGGCCGTCGGCGCCCTGGCGGCCGTGGGGGCCACGGTGCCCGCGGCAGGCCGACAACCGACGGAGATCTCCCCGGACGGGGACTCTCCCTGACCACCCCTGACCTGACCTGACATGGCTGGAGGAAGCCGATACGCCCGCTTCACGTGAGTGGTCGCATCCCACAAACTAGCAAGCCAACTCGTAACTTTCTGCGGGCAGTTGGAGGGTGGACGCCGATCCGCCCCGGCGGCGCATCGGCTTTCCCTGCCCCGCTCCGCAGGAGTCCGTTCCCTCTCCGCCCTGAAGGCCGGAGTA
The DNA here is from genome assembly GCF_055566975.1 of Streptomyces sp. NPDC027189. Taxonomy (NCBI): domain Bacteria; kingdom Bacillati; phylum Actinomycetota; class Actinomycetes; order Kitasatosporales; family Streptomycetaceae; genus Streptomyces; species Streptomyces sp. NPDC027189. The sequence continues at coordinate 39,255 of NZ_JBVHRI010000045.1, read as the reverse complement.
TCCACGGAGGAATCAGATGACACACGTGCCACCGCGTGGGCTGGCAGAGCGGCTGCGGGACACCCGCGCCAGGCTGGAGAACGACGTCGATCTCTGGGTCGCCACATCGGGCGCCTCGGGCGGCGTCCACCTCATCCCGCTCTCCTACCTCTGGGACGGGACCGCGTTTTTGATCTCGACGCCGCGGACCTCGGTCACCGGCCGCAACCTGCTGGCGGATGACCGGGTGCGGCTTGGCATCGGCCCGACGCGCGACGTCGTCGTCGTCGACGGCGTCGCGGAGCCGGTGGACGTCGCCGAGCTCGGTGAGAAGACGGCCGACGCGTTCGCCGCCAAGACCGGGTTCGACCCGCGTCTCGAGGACGACGCGCCCTACCAGTACTTCCGGATCAGGCCGCGGCGGACCCAGGCCTGGCGGGAGGCGAACGAGCTGGCGGGACGCGCCCTCATGCGCGACGGAGCCTGGCTCGGCTGACCACAGGGCCCCTGGCCCCTCCGCCCCGTCGGCCGGCCGTACGGCCGGCGAAGGGCGAGGTCCAGTCGTTCTTGACCGGTGCTGAAGAGGGCTTTGACAGGCTGCGATCGGCAAGGCATCTGTCAATTCTGGAGGGGCGAATATGGGAGCCATCGAGGTTCCGGTCCTGATCGTGGGCGGCGGCGGATGCGGTTTGTCCGCCTCCGTTTTCCTGGCCGACCAGGGCGTCGAACATCTGCTGGTGGAACGGCACCCGGACACATCGAGGATTCCGAAGGCGCACTATCTCAACCAGCGCACGATGGAGATCTTCCGCCGGCACGGGATCGCCGACGACGTGTTCGCGCAGGCGGCGCCGCTGGAGCTGTTCGGCAAGGTGCGCTGGCAGACCACGCTCGCCGGCGACGGGCCGATGGACCGGCGCCTGATCCATGAGATGGATGCCTTCGGCGGCGGTGAGCTGCGCGAGAGCTACGCGGCGGTCGGGCCCGTGCTGCCCGCCAAGCTGCCGCAGATGTGGCTGGAGCCGATCCTGCGCCGCCACGCGGAACAGCGCAGTCCCGGGCGGATCCTCTTCCACCACGAGGTGACCACGTTCTCCGACGAGGGCGACCACGTCCGCGCCGAGGTGCGCAACACCGAGACCGGTGAGATCACCACGGTCAAGGCGCAGTACCTCATCGGCGCCGACGGCGGCCGCATGGTCGGACCCGCGGTCGGCATCGAGATGCAGGGACCGCCCGGGCTGGTCAACACCACGACCGCGTACTTCTCCGCCGATCTGTCCCAGTGGTGGGAGGAGGGCACGCTCATCACGCACTTCCTCAGCCCGGAGGACCCCGACCTCTCCAGCAACCTCATCGAGATGGGACCGAGCTGGGGGAAGGCCTGCGAGCAGTGGGGTCTGCACTTCGCCCCCGGCCCGCCCGGCCGCTGGGACGCGGAGACGGTCGTCCCCAGGATCCGTGAGCTCCTGCGCCTGCCGGACCTGGAAGTGACGGTGCACAAGGTGACGGACTGGATCGTGCACGCGCACCTCGCCGACCGCTACCGGGTCGGCCGGGTGCTGATCGCCGGTGACGCCGCACACCGCCAGCCCCCCGCCGTCGGACTCGGCCTCAACACCGGCATCCAGGACGCGCACAACCTCGCGTGGAAGCTGGCCGCGGTGCTCAGCGGCCTCGCCCCCGACAGCCTGATCGACACCTACGAGGCCGAGCGCCGGCCCGTGGGCAGGGAGAACGTCGACTGGGCGACGTCCGCCGCCGGCCACCACCAGGCGGTCATGGATGCCATCGGCGTCGGCCACAACATCCCCGCCGGGCGCCGTGGGCAGCGCCTCCAGGCGTACTTCGACCCGTCCCCGCTCGGTGACACCGTGCGGACCCGCGCCCTGGAGATCTTCCACACCCACCGTGGCGGATGCCAGGCGCTCGACATGGAGGTCGGCTTCGGCTACGAGGCCGGCGCGATCGTCCCCGACGGCAGCGAGCCGCCGGTCCGCGTCCCCATGCGCAATGTGCACCAGCCCACCTCCCGCCCCGGGCACCGGCTGCCGCACGCCTGGATCACCCGGGACGGCGAGCGCCTGTCCACGCTCGACCTCCCCGGCACGACCGGCTTCACGCTGATCACCGGTCCGGAGGGGACGCCGTGGTGCGAGGCGGCCGCGCGGGTGGCGGAGAAGTTCTCGATCCCGATCGCCACGGCCCGCATCGGCGCCGGCGCCGAGTTCGCCGACGTGGACGGCGGGTGGGAGGCCGTCCGCCAGATCACCGACGCCGGCGCGATCGTGGTGCGCCCCGACCAGCACGTCGCCTGGCGCAGCACAGCGGGCAGCGAGAACCCGGAGCAGGCTCTGGCGGAGGTGTTCGCCGCTCTCCTGGACCGTTGAGCGCGCGAGGGGAAACGAGAAGTGGCCGTGCCCGATGGTCGGGCACGGCCACTTCTGTGCCCGGAACGGATCCGTTCCGGGCGGACTTCCTCAGACTCCGACCGCGACCGAACGGGCGGCGGCGTCCGTCGTCAGCCAGGTGAGGACCTGGTCGGCGGCCTTGCGTGCGGTGGCCATGCAGACACCGACGCCCACGCCGTCGTACAGGGCGCCGCACACCGCGAGTCCGGGCTGGGCCGCCACCGCCTCACGGATCCGCTGCACCCGGTCCAGATGGCCGACGGTGTACTGCGGCAGGGCGTCGGCCCAGCGGCTCACCCGGGTCGCCACCGGGACGCCGCTCACGCCGGTGGCCTCGGCGAGCTCGGCCGCCGCCAGGGCGACGAGATCGGCGTCGTCGCGCTGCAGCAGGTGCTCCTCGCCGAATCGCCCGAGCGAGCAGCGGACGATCTCCACCTCGCCCGCCAGGTGCGGCCACTTCACGGTGGTGAACGTGACCTCCTTGACCGCCTTGCCCTCCACCGCGGGCACCCGGTAGGCGGCGTATCCGCGGCCGGAGAGCCCGCCGGGGAACGCCGCGCGGGGATAGGCGAGGGTGACCATCGCCACGCTCGAGTACGGGACCTCGGCGAGCGCCGAGACGGCGGAGGCGGTCCCGGACACCCCGGCGAGCAGGCCGCTCGCGGGGCCGGCCGGAACGGCGACGACGACGGCGTCCGCGTCGATGTGCTCCGGGTCGGTGACCGGGCCCACGGTCACCCGCCAGCCGCCCGCGCTGCGCGCGAGCTTTCTGACCGCGGCCCCGGTGCGCACGGACGCGTCCGGCGCGGCGGCCAGCACCTCCCGCACGAGCACGGGGGGCAGCGAACCGAACCCGCCGGCAAGGGTCGCGACGCTCACCGGCGGCGGCTTCTCCCCCTCGGCGAGCTGCGGCGTCAGCGAGCCCGCCGCGTCCGCCAGCGAGACGTGCGCGTGGGACGCCTTGGCCAGCGGGGTCAGCGTGGCCTCGAACGACAGGTCCTCGGCACGGCCGGAGAACACACCGGCGAGGAACGGGTCGACGAGGCGGTCCACGACCTCCTGGCCGAGCCGCCCTCCGACAAAGTCCGCGACCGAGACGTCGCCGTCCCGGTCGAACGAGGGAAGGACGAGGTCCTGCCGCGCCCGGTCGAGCCCTGCGGCGGACAGCACGCCGGACCTGCCGAGGTCGTCCATGTCGCAGGGCACGCCCATGAACTGACGGTCCGGCTGCTGCCGGATGCCGCCCCTGGTCCAGATCGCCGACGCGGTGACGCCCGCCGACATGATCCGGTCGCCGAGCCCGGCCTCCTTGACCAGCCCGGTGGTCTTGCGGCGGTTGGCGTACAGCGACTCGGCGCCCTCATCGACCGCGACACCCGCCACCTCGGAGACCGACAGCTTCCCGCCGATCCGCGACGATCCCTCCAGGACCGTCACCCGGACCGGCTCGTTGCGCAGATAGAACGCCGCCGCCAGTCCCGCGATACCACCCCCGATGATGACCACATGGGGTTTTCCACTCGCTTGATCCCGTTCGCTGCCAGCCATTCCACCAGATCCTTCATGGTTAGTGTCGTAGAGGCCGTCTCGGCGCCGACGGTCGGCGTCGGGACAGGTTTTGGCAGTCTGGCCGGGGGCTCCGGACCCCCGGTCGAGAGCGCCTAGGGCCGCCGGGTGGTGCCGAACCAGCGGTCGAGGGCCTGGGTGAGGTCGTCGGTGCTGCCGGGGGAGGTCCAGGCGACGTAGCCGTCGGGGCGGATGAGGACCGTCTCGAGTGCGGGGTCGGGGTCGGTGGTCCAGGTCCCGGTGATGACGTCGAGCCGGTCGGGGAGGCCTTCGGCGGGCTGTGGCGTCGTGTTGTTCGTGGTGATGAGCAGGCCGTGTCCGGTGTGCAGGAGGTCGGCGACGCGGGTGCGGGTGCCGTCGGGCAGGGTGAGTTCGCGCTCGGGCGGCATGCGCAGGCCGAGCAGCGGGTGCTCGCCCTTGCCCAGGTCGTAGCGGATGCCGAGGTTGCTCAGCATTCCGGCCAGGTGGCCGGCGGCGTCCTTGTGGGCGACCAGCTCGCCCATGACCTCGCGCACCGGGTCCATGTCCTCGCCGGTGAGCCGCAGTTCGATGGCCGCGCGGGCGTTGCGCGCCAACTGCTCCCCGATGGGGTGGCGTTCGCCGTGGTAGGTGTCGAGCAGCCCTTCGGGGGCCCGGCCCGTGACCGCCGCCGCCAGCTTCCAGCCGAGGTTCACCGCGTCCTGGACGCCCACGCTCAGCCCCTGCGCCATGGCCGGGGGCTGCACGTGCGCGGCATCGCCCGCCAGGAACACCCGGCCGCGCCGGTACTCGGCGGCGGCCCGTGAGGCATCGGTGAAGCAGCTGATCCAGCGGCACTGCCCGTGGTGGATGGACTCGCCGGTGAGCCGCTGCCAGGCATCGGCGAGGTCGGCATAGGTGAGGCAGTCACGATCGCGCGGCGGCGTGCCGGCCTCGTGGACGACGACCCGGGTGACGCCGTTCTCCAGGTCCATCGCCATGATCATGCTGCCGCCCGGCAGGTTCTCGCCGATGCGCCGCTTGCGCGTGTCGATCCCGGTGACGTCGGCCGTGAGGAAGCCGCGCCGGCCGTCGGAGCCGGGGAAGCCGATCCCGGCCAGTTTGCGGACGGAGCTGCGCCCGCCGTCGCAGCCGACCAGGTACGCGGCCCTCTCCTCGCCGGGTCCGTCGGGGCCGGCGAAGCAGACCACGACGCCCTCGGGGGTCTCCTGGAAGCCGGTCACCTCGTAGCCGCGCAGGACCGGCACGCCGAGCTCGCTCACCCAGCCCTCCAGCATCCGCTCGGTGCGGAACTGGGAGATCCCCCGGTGCCCGTAGTGGTCCTCCGCCAGCATGCCGAGGTCGATCGGCACCCCGCCGAAGTGGCTGTCGGCGGGCTCGGTCTCGCCGAGCCTGCCGAGCAGGCCCCGCTGGTCGAAGCACTCGGCGGTGCGTTTGGTGAAGCTCGCGCCGCGCGACTCCCGCGGCGGGGCGGGAAGCCTCTCGTAGACGACGACGTCCACGCCGCCGAGCTTGAGTTCGCCCGCCATCATCAGCCCGACCGGGCCCGCGCCGACGACGATCACATCCCTGGCCATACGTACGCTCCTCATCGATCGATGCCGCAGACGGTGACCGGCCCCCGGGCCCGGGGCCCACGGGCCGGGGGCCGCCGGGTGGTGCCGAACCAGCGGTCGAGGGCCTGGGTGAGGTCGTCGGTGCTGCCGGGGGAGGTCCAGGCGACGTAGCCGTCGGGGCGGATGAGGACCGTCTCGAGTGCGGGGTCGGGGTCGGTGGTCCAGGTCCCGGTGATGACGTCGAGCCGGTCGGGGAGGCCTTCGGCGGGCTGTGGCGTCGTGTTGTTCGTGGTGATGAGCAGGCCGTGTCCGGTGTGCAGGAGGTCGGCGATGCGGGTGCGGGTGCCGTCGGGCAGGGTGAGTTCGCGCTCGGGCGGCATGCGCAGGCCGAGCAGCGGGTGCTCGCCCTTGCCCAGGTCGTAGCGGATGCCGAGGCCGCTGACGATCCCGGCGACCTGCTCCGCCGCTCCCTTGTGGGCCAGCAGCTCGCCCATGACCTCGCGGACCGGGTCCATGGCGTCCTCGCCGAGGTAGATCTTCGACGCCGCCCGGGCGTTGCGGATCAACTCCCGCCCGACGGGGTGGCGTTCGCTGTGGTAGGTGTCCAGCAGGCCCTCGGGGGCCCGGCCCGTGACCGTCGCCGCCAGCTTCCAGCCGAGGTTCACCGCGTCCTGGAGTCCGGCGCTGAGCCCCCACGCGGCCAGCGGCGGGATCTCGTGCGCGGCGTCGCCCGCCAGGAGCACCCGGCCGCGCCGGTACTCCTGGGCCAGCGCGGCGGAGTTGCCGCAGGCCCACAGCCACTGGGGCTCCGCGTGGCCGATGGACTCACCGGTGAGCCGCTGCCACGCGTCGGCGACCTGCGCGAACGTCAGCGAACCCGGGTCCGGACGGGCAGGCAGGGCCAGGTCGTGGATGACGACGCGGTAGCGGCCTTCGCCCAGCGGAGTGCACACCACCATGCTGCCGCCGGGAAGACGCTCGCCGATGGGCCGGGGGCGCAGGGCGACACCGGTGATCTCCGCGGTGTACATGCCCCGGGTGGCCTCCCAGCCGGGAGCCGGGATTCCGGCCAGCGCACGGACGGTGCTTCCCGCGCCGTCGCAGCCGACCAGGTACGCGGCCCTCTCCTCGCCGGGTCCGTCCAGGCCGGCGAAGCAGACCACGACGCCCTCGGAGCTCTCGCGCACTGCGGTCACCTCGTGGCCGCGGCGCACCGGGACGCCGAGCTCGGCCAGCCAGCCGCTCAGCGCCTCCTCGGTCCTGGCCTGGGACAGGCCCAGCACTCCGCTGTGGTCCTCATCGAGCATGCCGAGGTCGAAGCGGACCCCGCCGAAGTGTCCCATCGGGCCCCACCGGAACTCGCCCAGGCGGGGGAGCAGCCCGCGCTGTCCCAGAGACTCGGCAGCCCGCCTGTTGAAGCCGAGGGCACGCGATTCCCCGGCCGGGGCGGGCAGCTTGTCGTAGACGGCCACGTCCACTCCGCCCAGGCGGAGTTCTCCGGCCAGCATCAGGCCGACAGGCCCTGCACCGACCACTATCACGTCAGTTGTTTTCATTTTTTAAGGCCCTCTGCACTGTGGCATTAGTTGGCCATTGTGAAGCTACCCAGCGCTATGTTCGACCGCAATGAGTTGAAATTCGCGAGCGCCGGTGGAGCGTTCGACCGCGGAATCAGCGTGCTTGAACGCGATATTGAACACTTGAACGCGGAGTCTGCACGGCAGCAACATCGGAGGTGCCCTCGGGTTTTGCTTCTCACTACTGTGAATGCACGCGTAATTAAGGCTCTCGAAAGCATGCCGCCCGCCGTCCCGTTCATCGCGCGGCGGACCGTTGCCGGCGCGCTTGAAGCGGAACGCCCATCACGAAAGGAAGAAGACGTGCCGGTCGAGAAGATCGCGCTCATCACGGGTGCCAACAAGGGCATCGGATTCGCCATCGCGCGACAGCTCGGTGAGCAGGGGATCGTCGTCATCGTCGGTGCGAGGGACGAGGTGCTCGGCAAGCAGGCCGCCGACGCACTGGCCGGCGACGGCATCACCGCGATGCCGCTCCGGCTCGACGTGAGGGACCCGGCTTCGGTGGCCGAGGCCGCCCGCGAGATCGAACGGCGGTACGGACGCCTGGACATCCTGGTGAACAACGCCGGCGTCGCGGGCGGCTTCACCGGCACGCCCAGCGAGGCGACCGCCGCCGACCTGCGGGAGGTCTACGAGACCAACGTCTTCGGCGTGGTCACCGTGACCCACGCGATGCTGCCGCTGCTGCGCCGCTCCCCGGCCGGCCGCGTCGTCAACCTGTCCAGCCATGCGGGGTCGCTGACCCTGAACGCGGATCCGGGTTCCCCGCTGGCGGGCGTCAACATGATCGCCTACCAGTCCTCGAAGACCGCGCTGAACGCGGTCACGGTCGCGTACGCGAAAGAGCTGCGAGGGACCCCGATCAAGGTCAACGCCGCCCTCCCCGGAGTGGTGGCCACGGACATCAACCACCACCGCGGTCACCGGACACCCGCCGAAGGGGCCGTGATCGTGGTCCGGCTCGCCCTGCTGGACGAGAGCGGCCCGTCGGGCGAGTGCCTGGCGGATGACGGATCCATTGCGTGGTAGCGCGGAACGCACCGACCGGGGCAGCCATGCCGGCGGCCTGATCCCCCGAGGGATCGCGGCCGTTCGCGGCCATCACATCTGATCGCAAAAGCCGGGCCAGGACCCGGCGGGCACGAGACACGGAGGCAGACAGTGGCGGTTGAAGGAACGATCCTGGTGCTGGGCGGTACCGGCCGGCAGGGCGGGGCGGTGGCCCGCGAACTGCTGCGGCGCGGGCGAACCGTGCACGCCCTGGTCCGCGACCCGGGCAAGGAGGAGGCGCGGGCGCTCGAGGAGGCGGGCGCGGTCCTCGTCCGCGGCGACATGGACGACGAGGCGTCGCTGCCGGCGGCGATGAAGGACGTCCACGGGGTGTTCAGCGTCCAGACCTTCCGGGGCCCCGGCGGGGTCGAGGCCGAGGAGCGGCAGGGCCGGGCGGTGGCCGACGCCGCGGCCCGGGCCGGGGTGAAGCACTTCGTCTACAGCTCGGTCGGCGGCGCGGACCGGGACACCCGTGTCCCGCACTTCGAGAGCAAGCTGAGGATCGAGCGACACCTGCAGACGCTCGATCTGCCGACGACCGTGCTGCGGCCGGTCATGTTCCACGACATCCTCCTCGACATCGCCCCGCGCCCGGTGCAGGGCGAGCTCGTCCTGTCCCTGTGGCTGGACCCCGAGACCCCGGTGCAGCTCATCGCGACCAGTGACATCGGCGCGTTCGCCGCGGACGCCTTCGAGAACCCGGATGCCTGGCTCGGCCGGGTGGTCGAGATCGCCGGTGACGTGCTGACCGGACCGCAGATGGCCGCCGCGTTCGAGGCCGTGTCCGGCGTCCCGACCCGCTTCCAGCAGCTGCCCATCGAGCCGCTGCGCGCGGCCCGCGCAGACCTCGCCAACATGTTCGACTGGTTCGAGCGCGACGGCTACCACGCCGACCTGGCCGAACTCCGCCGGAACAGGCCCGACCTCGTCTCCCTGGAGACCTGGCTGAGCGACAACTGGACCGCCGTTCACCGAGTTTCTACGAATCTCAGTGATTCGCCCATTGCTGGGCGAAGGTCCCCGTCTCACTCAATACCGGGAGGTGTCAATGCGGGGTAGACGCTTCAATGCCACCGGCCCCGCGGGACGGGGTCTTACGGTCGGCTCCACGTCCGTTTTCTGTCTCCGGGCCACTCCCGGCGACGTGCCGCTTCACGAGCGCGGCGAGGTTCAGTGCCGCGTTCTCGTCCCGGTCGAGGACGAGTCCGCAGTGTTCGCACACGTACATCCGTATCCGCAGAGGCAGTTTGGGTGTCACTGCCTGGCATCCGGAACACGTCTTGCTGCTGGGGAACCAGCGGTCCGCGACTTCGAGCGTTCCGCCGTTCCACTGGGTCTTGTAGGCGAGTTGACGCCGGATCCCGCCGAACCCGGCGTCGGCCACGACGCGGGCGAGTCTGCGGTTCTTGAGCATCCCCGAGACGTTGAGGTCTTCCACCACGATCGTGCCGTACTCGCGGGCCAGGCTGGTGGTGAGCTTGTGGAGCGCGTCCCGCCGCAGGTTCGCGGTGCGGTAGTGCACCCGGTTGCGGGCCGCATTCGCGCGCTGCCAGCGCTTCGAGGGCTGCTGCCCGGTGCGCCGGTCAGGGCCCAGGCGGCGGGCGACCGTACGGGACAGGCGGCCGAGCTTGCGGCGCGCGGTGTCGTAGTGCTTGGGATTCTCGGCGGCCGGGCGGCCGTCGGAGAACACCGCGAGGTGCCTGATGCCCAGGTCGACGCCGAGGACCGAGTCCGCCCGGCCCGGGGTAGTCTCGGCGCGCTCGACTTCGCAGGTGAAGGACACGAACCAGCGGCCCGCCTCGCGGCGGACGGTCGCCGACTTCACCACCGCCCTACCGGTCATGATCCGGCGGTGCAGCTTCCGTGTGGACTCATGCGTCTTGATCGTTCCCAGGACCGGGAGCGTGACGTGCCTGCGGTCGTCTTCCAGGCGGATCGTGCCGGTGGTGAACCGAACCGACGCCATGGTCTTCCGCTTCGACTTGTAGCGAGGAAAGCCCATCCGCGGGCCCTTGCGCTTGCCGCGCTTGGAATCGGACCAGTTCTTCAAGGCCCGGGCGAGCTGGTCCAGCCCGGTGGTGTACGCCTCCTTCGAGCACTCCGCCCACCACGGCGCCACCTCGCTCTTCGCTGCGTTCCAGGCCTTGCGCAGGGAATACATCGACCAGCCGAACGACGGCGTCAGATCGTCCTCGGCAATGCCGTAGGACCCCTCCGCCTCCCGCTGCCCGAGGTTCGCCTTCACCTGCGCGAGACCCCAGTTGAACGCCACCCGGGCCGCACCGGCATGCCGCAGCAGCGCGCCGACCTGACCAGGCGTCGGGTCCAGCGCAAACCGGTAGGCATGCGTGACGATCACCCGGTCAGGCTACCGGCCGCCACCGACAACACCCCGACCAGTAACAGAAGTTGACAAACGCTGAGATTCGATGACGAAGCCCGCAGCAGTTACGAACCCGCTGGTCGCGTCACGGCGCTGACGGCGGAGCTCAGGTGAAGATCGGATCCCGGGTGCGGGTGCGCTTGAGTTCGAAGAACCCGTCGGTCCCGGCCACGGCGAGCACACCGTCCCAGAGCTTCACCGCGGCCTCACCGCGCGGGGTCGGCGTCACCACCGGGCCGAAGAACGCCACGTCCCCCACCGCGACGACAGGTGTGCCCACATCGGTACCGACGCGGCCGATGCCGTCGTTGTGCGAGGCGCGCACCGCGCTGTCGAACGCGTCGGATCCGGCCGCGTCGGCCAGGGCGGGGTCGAGGCCCGCGGCGGCCAGGGCGGCCGCGTAGGTGGACCGCTCCTTGGGCGCCTTCTCGAGATGGAACCGGGTGCCGAGTTCGGTGTACAGCCGGCCCAGCGCCCCGGAGCCGTGCTTTCGCCCGGCGGCGGCGCAGACCCGCACCGGCTCCAGTCGCAGAGCCAGGTCCCGGTGCCAGCGCTCGGGCAGGTCGGCACGTCCCTCGTTGAGCATGGTCAGGCTCATGAGGTGCCAGCGGAGCTCAAGGGGCCGTCGCCGTGCGACCTCGAGAATCCAGCGGGAGGTCAGCCACGCCCAGGGGCAGGTCGGGTCGAACCAGAAGTCCACTGGGGTCGGGGTGTCGTGCCGCAACGGGGCCTCCTCGATGTGTCTGTGGGATCGCGATCAGTGGTGGTGAGGCCTGCGCAGACATGCATCGCCTGCGCGGTCACGGGCGCCCGGCACGTCGCCCTGCTTGCCGCAAGGTCGACCCCAGCCGCGCTCGACCAGGACGCGCGTCAGCGGGGCGACGCTGTTCAGGACGCGCGTCAGCGGGACGGCGCTGTTCGGGCCGGCGTCGATCACGTCGTACCGGGGACCCGGTGCCCCCGACCGCTCGTGCCACCGGTGATCAGCGCTGTCTGCCCTGCCCTGTCCGCTATTTCACCCGGCCCTTCTCGGGGTCCATATGGGGCCGGAACAACTTGACAAGGCGGGCCGGATTACCGGTGGAGCGGCGGTGGAAGTGACTCTGTTCAACCGCTTAAATTCTCCGGTTGAACGTTCGAGGGGACAATTCCAATAATGCCGGAGTTGCGGGTCTGAGAAGCGCCGACCTATCGTCTGGAACCCGCGAAAAGGGCGCTCTGAAAGGAAATTCATGTCCGCATTGTCCGAGGTCCGTGACCAGTCCGACTCGTACGCGCTGCTCAATCTGATTCAGGGTGCTGTGATCACCCAGGCGATTTCCGTCGCGGCCAAGCTGGGCATTGCGGATGTCCTTGCCGACGGACCGCTGTCCGTCGAGGACATCGCGGGGCGGGTCGGGTCCGACCCCAAGGCGACCCACCGGATCCTGCGCGCGCTCTGCGGCCACGGGGTGTTCGCGGTCCGTGGCGACGGCCGGTTCGAGAACACGCCGCTGTCCGACAAGCTCCGTGACGACGTGCCGGACTCGATGCGCGGCTTCGCCCTGCTGATGAGCCACCCCCTGCTGCACGAGGAGTGGGGCCACCTGTTCACCACCGTGGAGACCGGCGAGCCCAACCTGCCGAAGCTGCGCGGCATGGGCGCGCTGGACTTCTTCCACGCGACCCCCGAATACGCGAGCGTGTTCTTCAAGGCGTTCGGCGAGCTCTCGGAGTCGGAGACCGACCCGATCCTGGCTGCCTACGACTTCTCCCAGTTCCACACGGTCGTGGACGTCATCGCAGGTCGCGGCAACCTCCTGGCGGGCATCCTCCAGCAGGCGCCGAACGTCAAGGGCGTGCTGTACGACTCCGAGGTGGCGACCGTGGACTCGCCCGCGCTCTTCGAGGCGGCCGGGGTCGCGGACCGGCTCACGATCGAGCACGGCGGCTACCTCGACAAGCTGCCGGCGGGCGGTGACGCCTACCTGTTCAAGCACATCATCCACGACTTCTCCGAGGCCGACGCCGTGACGGCGCTGCGCAACGCGCGCCAGGCGATCGGCCCCGACGGCAAGCTGCTCGTCATCGAATACGTGCTCCCCGAGAACAACGAGCAGCACCTCGGCCACACCATCGACCTCTGGCTGATGCTGATGCTCGGTGCCCAGGACCGCACGCTGGCCGAGTACACCGAGCTGTTCGCCAAGGCCGGCTTCAAGGTCACCAGGGCCGTCCCCACCACCGCGCCGATCTCGGTCATCGAGGCGATCCCGGCCTGATTCCCGGCGGGCGAAGCCGGTCCCCATTGCAGAAGTCGAGGCTCAGGACAGGAAAAATGGAAACCGAGGTCATAGTTATCGGGGCAGGTCCTGCGGGACTGACGCTCGCGGCCGAACTCCGCCTCGGCGGGGCCGACGTCATCGTCTTCGAGCAGCGGGCCCAGCGGAGCTGGGAGTCGCGCGGCATCGGCTTCACCGCGCGCGCCACCGAGGCGTTCCACCAGCGCGGGATTCTCGAACGCCTGGAGAACATCGAGATCACCCGCCAGGGGCACTTCGGCGGCATCCCGATCGACTACGGGGTGCTGGAAGGGTCGCACTTCGGAGTGCGCGGCGCCCCCCAGTACAAGATCGAGGAAATGCTCGAAAGCTGGGCGCTGGAGCTGGGTGTGTCCGTGCGCCGCGGCTACGAGCTGACCGGCCTGAGGGACACCGGGGACGGCGTCACCGCGATCGTGCGAGGGCCGGAAGGACCCGAGGAGTGCTCCGCCCGCTACCTGGTGGGCTGCGACGGCGGGCGGAGCACCGTCCGGCGTCTGGCGGGCTTTGAGTTCGCCGGCTGTGACGCCACCCGCGAGATGTACCTGGCGGACGTCAAGGGCTGTGACATCAAGCCGCGGATGATCGGCGAGTTGCTGCCCAGCGGCATGGTCATGGCGGCGCCGCTGGAGCAGGGCTACACCCGCATCATCGTCTGCGAGAACGGGACGCAGCCGGACCGCAGCCGCGAGGTGACCTTCACTCAGGTCGCGGACGCCTGGCAGCGGCTGACCGGCGACTCGATCCACGACGGCGAGGCGCGCTGGGTGAGCGGCTTCACCGATGCCACCCGCCAGGCCACCGAGTACCGGCGCGGCCGGGTGCTGCTGGCCGGCGACGCCGCCCACATCCACCTGCCCGCCGGCGGGCAGGGGCTGAGCATCGGCGTGCAGGACGCCTTCAACCTCGGCTGGAAGCTGGCGGCGACGGTCAGGGGCCGGGCCCCCGAGGGCCTGCTCGACACCTACCACGCCGAACGCCACCCGGTGGGGGCGCGGGTGCTGCGCACCACGCTCGCCCAGGGGACGCTCAACCTCACCGGCAGGTCGGTCGAGCCACTGCGGACCGTCATGGCGGAGCTCATCGCGATCCCGGCGGTGGCACGGCACCTGTCCGGCCTGGTCAGCGGACTCGACATCCGCTACGAACTGGGCGGCCCCGACCTCGACCGGCCGGCGCACCCCCTGCTCGGCACCCGGATGGCCGACCGCGAACTGGAGCTCGCCGCGGGCGGTCACGACCGGATCGCACGACTGCTGCACCCGGCCCGCGGCGTCCTGATCACCGCCGACGCCTCGGGCGGGACGAGCCGGACCGCCGCCGGCTGGTCCGACCGTGTCGACCTGGTCCGGGTGAAGAGCTTCCCCGCCGGACCGGAGGAGGACGGCGCCGCGACCGAGTCGGTGCTCGTCCGCCCCGACGGCTACATCGCCTGGACCGCGCCGAACGGAGGCGGTCTCCAGGCCGCACTGCGGCGCTGGTTCGGCGAGGCCGCTTGAGACTCCGTTACCGAGAGGAGAACAAACGTGACCGAGAAATCGGTACGTGCAACGGAACACGAGATCAACGTCTCCGCCCCCGCCGAACGGGTGTACGCGCTGATCGCGGACGTCGGCAGGTGGCCGGAGACCTTTCCCCCGACCGTGCACGCCGAGGTCGTCGAGAAGGACGGCGACGCGGAGCTGATCCGGCTCTGGGCGACCGCGAACGGCGCCGCCAAGACCTGGACCTCCCGGCGCCTGCACGACCCGGAGCGCAGGAGCGTCACGTTCCGTCAGGAGCGGTCGCAGCACCCGGTCGGCGGCATGGGCGGCGCGTGGGTGGTGGAGCCCGTCTCCGCGACCTCGTGCCGGGTGCGTCTGCTGCACGACTTCCATGCGGCGACCGACGACCCCGCCGATCTCGACTGGATCAGCGAGGCGGTGGACCGCAACAGCGCATCGGAGCTCCAGGCGCTGAAGGCGAGCGCCGAGGCGACCGCCTCCGACGAGCTCATCACCTTCGACGACACCGTGGCGGTCGACGGGGCCGGCAAGGACGTCTACGACTTCCTCAACGAGGCGCAGCTCTGGCAGGAGCGGCTGCCGCACGTCGCCCGGGTGTGGCTGGAGGAGGACGAGCCCGGACTGCAGATCCTGGAGATGGACACCCGCACGAAGGACGGCAGCACCCACACCACGCGGTCCGTGCGCGTGTGCAAGGCCGCGACGGCCATCGTGTACAAGCAGATCGTCCTGCCCGCGCTGATGACGCTGCACACCGGGCGCTGGCTCATCGAGGAGCGCGAGGGCGGCGGAGTGTCGGTGACGTCGCGGCACACGGTGCGGATCAACACCGAGAACATCGCCAAGGTGCTCGGCCAGGACGCGACGGTCCAGACCGCGCGGGAGTTCGTCCGCACCGCC
The DNA here is from genome assembly GCF_055566975.1 of Streptomyces sp. NPDC027189. Taxonomy (NCBI): domain Bacteria; kingdom Bacillati; phylum Actinomycetota; class Actinomycetes; order Kitasatosporales; family Streptomycetaceae; genus Streptomyces; species Streptomyces sp. NPDC027189. The sequence goes on along the minus strand of NZ_JBVHRI010000045.1, from coordinate 24,046 downwards.
CTGAGCGGCAACAGCCTGGCCACCCTGGGCCTCGCGAAGGCCCACGCCGAGGGTGTCGCCGGCGGGCCTGCGCAGCCGTGATCCCGCCCCGGGCGGCCGCGCCGGTCGTCATCGTCGGCGCGGGCCCCGTCGGGCTCCTGCTGGCCTGCGAGCTGAGGCGGGCCCGGGTCCCGGTGGTCGTCGTGGAGCGCCTGGCCACTGCGATGACCGAGTCCCGGGCCAGCCAACTCACCACGCTGACCGCGGAGTTGCTGCACGAGCGCGGGTTCGACGCGCTGCTCGCCGAGGCCGCGCACGAGCCGCGGACGCACTTCGGCGGGCTGGGATTCGAGCTGTCCGACGTGGACAGCGCGTACGGGGGCAACTGGAAGGTGCCCCAGTACCGCACCGAGGCCGCGCTGGGCGAGCGGGCGGTGGAGCTGGGCGCGAGGGTGCTGCGCGCGCACGAACTGACCGGACTCACCGAACGGTCGGATCACGTCGTCTGCGCGATCCAGGGCCCCGGCGGCCGCCGGCTGATCCGGGCCGCGTACGTGGTGGGCTGCGACGGGGCCCACAGCACGGTGCGCCGACTGGCCGGATTCGCCGTGACGGCCACGCCGGCGACGAAGGAGCTGCTGCGGGCCGACCTCACGGGACTGCGGATCCGCGACCGCCGGTTCGAACGGCTCGACGGCGGGTTCGCCGTGGCGGCGACCCGCGACGGCGTCACCCGGGTCATGGTGCACGCGTTCGGTGGCGCACTGGCCGAACGCTCGGGACCGCCCGGGTTCGGGGAGGTCGTCCAGGCCTGGGAGAGCGTGACCGCAGAGGACATCTCCGGCGCAACTCCCCTCTGGCTGGACGCCTTCGACGACGCCAAGGGCCAGGCCGACTCCTACCGGCGCGGCCGGATCCTGCTGGCCGGCGACGCCGCCCACTGGCATCCGCCGGTCGGCGGCCAGGCGCTCAACATCGGGCTGCAGGACGCGGTCGACCTGGGCTGGAAGCTCGCCGAGACCGTGCACGGCCGGGCCGCCGCCGGACTCCTCGACACCTACCACGACGCACGGCATCCCGTTGCGGCCCGGGTGCTCGACTACGTCGCGGCCCAGGAACAGCTGATGTTCGGCGGCCCCGAGGCCGAGCCGCTGCGCGAGGTTGTCTCCGGGCTGATCGCGCTCGACCAGGTCCGCGCCCATCTGACGGCGGTGGCGAGCAACCTCGACGACCCGTTTTTGCAGGTACGCATGGGAGGCAGGAAAGACAGTGCAGGACTTTGACACAGACGTGATCATCGTGGGGGCCGGGCCCACCGGGCTCATGCTCGCGGGCGAACTGCGCCTGGCGGGGATCGAGGCCGTCGTACTGGAGCAGCTGACCGAGCCGATGCGGCAGTCCCGCGCACTCGGCTTCTCGGCCAGGACCATGGAGGAGTTCGGCCAGCGCGGACTGCTGGACCAGTTCGGCGACATGGGCGTCATACCGATCGGGCACTTCGGCGGCATGCCCCTGGACTACACCATCGTGCCGGGCGGCAACTTCGGTGTGCGGGGAGTCCCCCAGGCGCTGACCGAGACGATCCTGCACACGTGGGCGACCGGCCTCGGCGCCGAGATCCGCCGCGGCTGGGAGCTCACCGAACTGACCGCAGGCGACGACGGCGTCGAAGTGCGGGCGAACACCCCCGAGGGCCCGCGCACCCTGCGCGCCGCCTACGTGGTGGGCTGCGACGGCGCGCGCAGTGCCGTGCGCACCCTGTCGGGCATCGACTTCCCCGGCTACGAGGCCACCCTCGAGATGCTGATGGCCGACGTCGCCGACGTCCAGGTGCGGCTGCGTCCCACCGGCGAGCTCGGCGACGCGGGAATGGTCGTCGTGCTGCCCGTCGGCCCGAACGCCACGCGCGTCGTCGTCTTCGAGCGGGGAGCGGGCGTGCGCCCGACCTCCGAGCCCCCCACCTTCCAGGAGGTGGCCGACGCCTTCAAGCGGGTGACCGGCGACGACATCCACAGCGGCACACCGCTGTGGCTGAGCTACTTCACCGACTCCAGCCGCCAGGCCGCGCAGTACCGCAAGGGCCGGGTCTTCCTGGCGGGCGACGCGGCGCACATCCACATGCCGATCGGCGCGCAGGGCATCAGCGCGGGCCTGGGCGACGCCGTCAACCTCGGCTGGAAACTCGCCGCCGAGATCCACGGCCACGCCCCGGACGGGCTGCTCGACACCTACCACACCGAGCGGCACCCCGTCGGCGCCCGCATCCTGGCCAACACGCTCTCCCAGCGCAGTCTGTACCTCGGCGGCCCCGAGATGGAGCCGATGCGGTCGGTCTTCGCCGAACTGCTGGCCTACGAGGACGTCCAAAAGCTCCTCGTCGGCATGGTCACGGGCCTCGACATCGCCTACGACGCCGGAACCGGCGACCACCCGCTGCTGGGCCGACGGCTGCCGGACTTCGCTCTCACCGGCGACCCGGCCGGCGAGGTGAGCGCCTACGAACTCCTGCACGGCGGGCGCGGCTTCGTCCTCGACCTGCGCGGCGGGGACGGCCTGAACACCGCCGCGCAGCCCTGGACGGACCGGGTCGACGTCGTCGTGGCGCAGTCCCGGCCCAAGGGCGCGCTCGCGGATGTCGAGGCGCTGCTGGTCCGCCCCGACGGCTACATCGCCTGGATCGGCTCCGGCGGATCCGGCACCGCCGGCCTGACGGACGCCCTGAGCCGCTGGTTCGGTGCGCCCCGCGACACCCACTAGGACATGACGCCCCGCCGTCGCGGGCGCTCAACTCGAACCCAGGAGGAACCATGCCGTTCATCAACCCCGAAGACGGGCACCTGACCGTCCTCAACCTGTTCAAGACCGACACCCGCGCCCGGGTGGACACGCTCGTCAAGGAGATGAAGGCGATCGTCGACACCGCGGCGTTCCCCGGCTGGATCTCGAGCACCGTGCACCGTGGCGAACAGACGCCGGGAACCGCGAACTTCATCCAGTGGCGTGGCATGCAGGACCTGGAGTCGCGCTACAACGACAGCGAGTTCAAGCACCACACCGTTCCGGTCTTCCGGGAGATCACGACCTTCGTCCGCCTGATGCAGACCGAAGTGGAACTGAGCCAGCGCCACCCCGCGCTGGGCGACGCCACCGAGGTCTCACCCGACCGCGACGACTACACGGTCATCGAGATCCTCGGCGTCAACCCCGCCGAACAGGGCGCCCTCGTCACCACGCTGGGCACCGCCCACTCCTGGCTGGTGGACGTCCCCGGCTACCGTTCGCAGAGCGTGCTGCGCGGCATCCGCTCCCGCAACCTGGAGGGCGGCGAGGGCACCCTGGCCACCGTCGGCGCGGACAACGACTTCGTCGTCGTCTACTCCCAGTGGGACGGCAAGGACTCCTACGACGCCTTCCGCACGCAGGCCGACGCCCAGTGGTCCTCCGCGCGCCGCGGCTTCCAGGACCGGCGCAACTCCCTGACCACGAGCGCCGACTGGAACAGCTACCGCGCCGTCCACACCCGCTCCGCGTCGCAGCCCGTGACGGTCTGACCTCCCCGACACCGCACACACGTGGGGCCCCCTGACGGACAGTCAGGGGGCCCGACGTGCTTTCCGGCTATGCGGCGATCTTGTTCCAGTGCCACGGGGAGTCGAACGAGGTGACCTCGATGTGCGCGCCGTCGGCGACCAGGGTGGCGGCCAGGGTCGTCGCCTTCGCGATGAACCCGGAGGTCCGGTGCGCCGCCAGCAGGTCCTGCTCGTCGAACGGCAGCCCCTCGCAGCGCAGCAGCCGCAGGTCCATGAACCCGCCCAGCTTTTGGCCCAGTACCTCCACCGCCTGCGGACTGCGCACGGTGAAGCGCACCTTGGCCGCGACGTGGCCGTTGTGGTGCTGGTCGGAGTAGTAGGCGATGTCCGGGATCGCCGGCGGGACGAAGTGGTCGCGTGCCGCGATCTCGGGGACCTTCGGGAGGTTGCCGACCAGGAAGTGCCATGAGTTGTACTGCATCCGCGAGGAGATGGCCCACGAGGTGTCGGCCAGCCGGCCGGCGGAACCGCCGAAGAGCCGGCGGGACTCTTGCGAGGGCACGACACAGCAGAAGAAGTGCGGGATCTCCCAGCCGGCGATCGTGGGATACGCCTTCGAGCGCAGCGCCGCGATCAGCGCCGGCAGCGACCGCATCCCGCGGCTCATCGCGAAGTCGGCGTCGAACACCGCGGTCGCCGCGCGCACGGTCTCATAGACCAGGGACTCCAGGCCCGTGCCGAACTCGCCGTGCGGTTCGGCCAGCCGGCCGGGCGAGGCCTCGAGGTCCGCGGCCAGTTCGGCGAGGGTGTCGCCGGTGACCGGGAGCCGCTCGCGCACGCGTGCGACGAGCTCGGCCTCCAGCCGCTGCCCGTCGTTCTTGACGGGACCGGCGACCCGCTCGATCTTGTGCATCAGCGGGCCGTAGATCTCACGGTAGAGCTGCACGGTTTTCATGAGTTCCCGGCGCCGTCCGGCCAGCGCCTTGGCGAGCTCGTCGAGCTCGGCCACCCCATGCGAGGCCGGGGCCGGCACCGGGGGCAGCGCGGGGGAGGCCGCGTTGTAGGCCGTGCGCGTCCGCTCCAGGAGCAGGGCCATGTGGTCGAGCGTGAGCTGGGTCCCGTTCGCCTCCTCGATGCGGGAGTACCCGGCCGACCGCACCAGCAGCGTGAGGCAGACCACCAGGAGCACGTCGCTGTCCGACCACAGCTCCAGCGGCACGCCCGCCAGGCTGCTCAGCGCGCAGTCGGGGTGCCCCGGCCGCAGCGTCTTGCCCGTCAGTGTGTTCTGGCCGCGGAAGTTGGTGTACTGGCGTTCACCGGCGTAGAGGATGAACGGCGCGGTCCTGAGCGCCGCCTCCGTCAGGTCCGCCAGCAGCGCATTGCGGCCGTCGGCGCCTGCCGTCAGCAGCCACTGGCGGCAGTCGGCCACCGACTCGTGCCACCGGCCGGCGGCCTGAGCCAGTTCGGCCTGGTAGTCCGCGAGGTCCTCGGCGGACCACGGCACCCGCAGCACGCCGTCGACCAGGTCGGCCTCGGAGCTCAGCGGGCCCTTCGACGGAACCCGGACGACGACCCGGCCGCTCTGGTCCAGCCCGATCTCGCCGAGGAACGCGGTGGCGGCGCCGTCGGCCCGGTCGGTGGTCCGGCCGTCGTCCCGCCAGGACCTGCCGGCCAGGACCTTCAGCGCGGCCTCGGCCTCGACGGGCAGCGCCCGCAATTGGATGTCCGCCGGGACGTGCCCGGCGAGCGTCAGCAGCGTGTCCACGGCCGTGGCCAGGTCCGGTGCGGCGCTCGCCTGCTGCCAGGTCTTCTTGAGCAGTGTCGGGAACCCGGCGTCGTCCGCTGTCAGGTAGTCGGGTTCGCTGGTGGCACCGGCCCGTTGGCCGAGCCTGCTGGGCCTGCGGGACTGCCGCGCCTTCGCCAGGGCGGCCCTGCGGGTGAGCGTGTCGTCCCGCTCGGTGGGGAGCGTCATGCCGTTCCCCCGGCCGTCAGGTCGATGTGGTCCCACATGCGGGCCTCGGTGGCGGTCCACTCCTCGTCCACATAGATGCAGTCGACGGGGCAGACCATCACGCACGTCGGGCAGCCGGAGCAGAGTTCGGGAATGATCACGACGTTGAGTCCGTCGTCGAAGATCGCCCCGAACTCGGGCGGGCAGCTGCGCAGGCACGTGTCACAGGTGATGCATTCCGACGTCTCGATGCGGCGCGGTGGTTTCTTCCAGTTCTCATCGCGGGACTGCCGGGCGATCCGCTCGGTGCGTTGGGAGGCGGCTACGGAAGGAGTGTCTTTTACCCTTGGCATGCTGTGCTCACCCTCACAAGAGATGGCCCGTCAGCGGGAGCGCTTGGTGACCGCGTCCGAAATGCCGTTCCACAGACCCGTCCTGGCCGCGAGCGCGCGGTCGATGGTCTCCTGGCACTCGGCCCACTTGGCCTCGTCGTCGCCGCACAGGTCGGCGAGCATCTGCATCGCCATCGGCGTGTGCTCCTCGGCGTCCACCTGGATGTGCCGCCTGAGGTAGTCGACGAAGGTGGACAGCGAGCCGTGGCCGGCGTTGAGCGCGGCGACCTGGTCGAACATGTCGGGGATCAGGTCCTCGCGGCCGAAGGCGAACGCCGCGGCCTGGCAGTGCACGGGGGAGTGCTCGATGAACTCCCAGGTCGTGCCCACGAATTCGGCCACCGACTGCGGCACGCCCGCCTCCTTCAGTGCGGCGGGGACGGGACGCCCCTCGCGCAGCAGGGCTATGAAGGCGTCGATGCGCGAGGTGTCGGCGCCCGACTGGCGCATGCCGTCGAGGTACAGCTCGAAGTGGCTGATGAAGCCGTCGCCGAGCTCGTCGCTCTCCTCGACGAGGACGATGTCGTTGATGAGCCGGCGGCTTCCGGTGGCGGCGGACGGCACCCACGGCACCTCGACGCACGTGAGCCGGCGCTGGAGGGACTTGAGCAGGGACATGAAGTCCCACACCGCGAACACGTGGTGCTCCATGAACGTGACGACCGCGTCCACCGTGTTCAGCTGGTGGTAGATCGGGTGGCTGAGGACCTTCTGACGGGACGGCTCGATGGCTTCCTTGAGCGTCTCGATGGCCGGGTTGGTTCCGTCCCATTCGTACCGTGACATGTCTGTCAACTCCCTGTTCTCTGGGGTGCGTTCATTGAGGGGGTGCTTAGAAGGCGCCGAAGTACTCGCGGTGTTCCCATTCGGTGACGTCGCCCGGGGCGTTCTCGGGAAGTTCGGCCGCGCACCAGGCGTCGAACCGGGCGGCCTCGCTCTGTTTCAGCTTCGCCAGGCACGCTTTGAGCGGTGCGCCGAGCAGCCGTTCGGCGCTCTCGCTCGCGCGGAAGGCCTCCAGGGCCTCGCGCAGCGTCCTCGGCAGGGGAGCATGGGGGCTACGGCCGGACGCAGCGCCGGAGAGCAGCCCTTCGAGGCCGGCGTGCAGCTGAGAGGCGATGGCGAGGTAGGGGTTGGCGCAAGGCTCCCCGATGCGGTTCTCGACGTGGGTCGAGCTGCCGCCGCTGAGAACCCGGACCATAGCGCTGCGGTCCTCGAACCTCCAGTCGACCAAGGTCGGTGCGAGCGTGAACTCCGGAGCCAGCCGCCGGTAGCCGTTCACGGTCGGAACGGACAGCAGAGTCAACTCCCGCGCGCGGGACAGCAGGCCGCCGATGTAGGCCTCGCCCGCGGGGGAGATGGCGTCCTGCAGGCCGTCGCCTTCGGCGAACAGGTTGAGGTTGGTCTTCGTGCTGGTGACGGACTGGTGCAGGTGCCAGCCGCTGGGGTCGAAGCCGGCGAGGCGCGGCAGGGTCATGAACGACGCGTGGTAGCCGCGCCGCCTGCACTCCTGCTTGAGCTGGGTGCGCAGCAGGAGCATCGCGTCGGCGGCGTCCAGCGCCAGCATCGGGTTGAAGGTCGTCTCGAGCTGTCCCGGACCCGACTCGTGCTCGAACGAGCGCAGGGGCAGGCCCAGTTGCATGAGCATCGCGGCCAGCGGGTCGGCGACGTCGGCCACCGAGTCGTAGTAGCTGTCGAGGTTGAACTGGTAGCCGGGGTTCACGGCCTCCACCTCGGGGGCGGGCCCCTGAAGGCCGAAGCCGTTGCCCGCGTTGCCCACCGGGCCGCCGGCGAGGCGGGTGAGGTACCACTCGACCTCGAGACCGATGACCGGGGACAGGTCGTGCCTGGCGTACTCGGCGCAGACCCGGCGCAGGACGTCGCGGGCGGACAGCGGGTGCGGGGTGCCGTCGCGCAGGTACTCGTTCCCGAGCACCCAGGCGGTCCTCGGCTCGGCCTTGGGCAGCACCTGGAACGTGCGCGGGTCAGGGACGAGTACGAAGTCGCCCGCGCCGAGCAGTTCGCCGACCCCGACCCCGGCGTCGGCGAGGAAGTCGACGGCCACGGCGTGACCGGTGTCGAAGAGGAACGGGCCGGCGCTGAAGTCCATGCCGTTGCGCAGCACCGCGCGGAACACGTTCGCGGGCACCGTCTTGGACCGGGCGAGTCCGTGCGGGTCACAGAACACCACCCGGACGAGATCGACCTCGTCCAGCTGCAGTTCGACCTGCTCGGCTGCGGCGGCCTGCCGGTCATCCCAGAGCCCGAACTCGGCGACGAACGAGGGGCGGCCGACGCCGCTCTCGTCGCCGTGCAGGGACCACGACCTGGAAAGCATGGTCATTTTCCTTTCGTTGCGATGCCGGGGGGAGTCAGGGTGAGGCCGAGCGCCGTCTCGAGGAGTCCGGCGGCCCAGAGCACGCGATGGTCCTCGCCGACCCGGCCCACCAGCTGGAGCCCGACCGGAAGCCCGGCCGGCGTGAGGCCGACGGGCAGCGACAGGGCGGGCTGGCCGGTGAGGTTGAACGGGTAGGTGGCGGGGGACCACGCGAGCCAGCGCAGGTCCCCGGGGTCGGCGGCCCAGGGCGGGGCGATCGCGTCGGCGGCGAAGGGCTCGATCGGAACGGTCGCCATGGCCAGCAGGTCGTAGTCCTCCATGACCTGGGCGAGCCTCGTTTGCAGAGCGAGCCGTGTCTTTTCGGCACGGGCCACCGCGGCGCCGCTCAGCAGGCGCCCGTACCGCACGACCGCGAGCCGGCCCTCGTCGCACCACGGCTCGTCCTCCGGCGCGGTGCCGTTCGCTTCGGCGGCGGCAAGGATGTCCACCAGGGCGTCGTAGGGGTCGGGGAACGGGGCCTCGATGCGCTCCACGCGGTGTCCCAGCGCGGTCAGCACCGGCAGGACTTGCTCGGTGGTGTCGCGGAGCGCGCCGGACGTCCCGCCGAACTCGATCCAGCCGATGCGCAGCGGGGTGTGCGCCGCCGCGGGCGCCGGCGCAGGAGGCATCGAGTGGGGGTCGCGGTGGTCGGGGCCGGCCAGCACCGGCATGAGTTCGCCGACGTCCGCCACACTGCGCGCAAGCGGCCCGACATGGGACAGCCGTTCCGCGCAGGGCGGCACGTAGGGGATCCGCCCGAAGGAGGGCTTGAACCCGACCACGCCGCAGAACGCCGCGGGGATGCGGACCGACCCGGCCCCGTCGGTGCCGAGCGAGGCGGTGCACAGGCCCGCCGCGACAGCGGCCGCCGACCCGCCGCTGGAGCCGCCGGCGGTCCTGTCGAGCGCCCAGGGATTGCGGGTGGGGGAGGCCACCCGGCTGACGGTGCTCGCACTCCATCCGTACTCCGACGTCGCCGTCTTCCCCACGACGATCGCGCCCGCGGCCCGCAGCCGGGCCACGCAGGGCGCGTCGGCGGCGGTGCGACGGTTCGCCAGCAGTGACCCCCGCCTGGTGGGGAGGTCCTGCGTCTGGATGAGGTCTTTCACCGACACCGTGACGCCGAGCAGGGGCCGGTCGCGGAAGGCGGCCGCGCCGAGACCCGCCACGAGGCGGTCGGCCGCTTCGGCCTCCCGCAGCGCGCGGGCCTCCGCGACCTCGACGTAGGCGCCGAGCTCCGTGCCGCTCTCACGGATGGCGGTGAGCACGTCCAGCACATGCCCGGCGACCGTGGAATGACCCTCGAGAAGAAATTGCCGTGTTTCGCGAATGCTGCGGCAGACCGGCTGCCTACTCGTGGTTGTGGTGGACTCTGACACGAGACCACTACAAGTCATCGACTGAATTCCATGCAACTTACGGATTGCGGGTGTTTCATCTGCGCCCATTCCGCAGTTGAACAACGATTTCTTGCGAATGGTTCGGGCGCCGAGCAGCATGTTTTCCCAGGTAATTCATACACGCTTATCGCACAGGAGAAGATCCGATGACTCCACGGATGGACAACCCTTCCCTGGTCGTTCCCGGCGCCCTGCAGCCCCTGCTCGACCTGAGCGAGGTCATCGGCAAGGTCGGCGTGCCGCAGACGACCCTCGACCTCGTCCGGCTGCGCGTCAGCGAGATCAACGGCCGTGCCTACACGCTCCCGGACACCCCCGAGAAGGCGGAGAAGGTGGACGAGCGCCTTCCGCTGGTGGCCGCCTGGCGGACCGAGTCCTGCTTCAACGACGCCGAGCGCTCCGCGCTGGAGATGGCCGAGGCCATCACCTTGATGACCGATCCGCAGGACATGGCGCCGGACGAGATCTGGGAGGAGTCCGCCCGGCACTACAACGACGAGCAGCTCGGCGCGCTGGTCATGCACATCGGCCTGGTCAACTTCTGGAACCGCGTGAATGTCGCCACCCACCAGGAACCCGCGGTCTGGCGCTGAGGAAGGGGACACAGAACCGTGTTGAAGCTCATCAACGCCGGTCTGGGCAGGACCGGCACCACATCACTGAAGGTGGCCCTGGACCGGCTCGGTCTCGGCCCCTCCTTCCACATGTTCGACATCGTCGGCGACGAGGAGCGCCTCAAGCAGTGGGAGAAGATCGTCTGCGACGGAGAGCGCCCCGACTGGGCGGCGGTGTTCGACGGTTACCGCTCCGCGGTGGACGGTCCCTGCGCGATCTACTACCAGCGGATCAGTGAGGCTTTTCCCGAGGCCAAAGTGATCCTCACGGTGCGTGACGCCGAGAGCTGGTACCGGAGCACCTACGACACGCTGTACCAGTTCGCCCTCCGGAGCATGCAGAACCCGCCGGAACCCGGATCCCAGCAGGCCCGGCTGTTCCGCGTCACCAGCACCATGGTCTGGGACGGCCTGTTCGGCGGCCGGTTCGGCGACAAGGACCACGCCATCGAGGTCTACCACCGGCACAACGAGGAGGTCGTGCGCGCCCTGGGCGCGGACAACGTCCTTGTCTACGACGTGAAGCAGGGGTGGGAGCCGCTGTGCGCGTTTCTCGGCGTCGAGGCACCCCAGGAGGAATTCCCGCGCGCCAACGACACCGCGTCCATGCGCCGGCGGATCGCCCAGGCGGCCGGAGCCGGTCCGGTCTCCACCGGCTGAACCAGCGAGGAGCATGCGGTGTTGATCTCGGAAATGACGGTCCCCGGCGCGTACCGCGTCGAACCCGAGCCCCTGAGTGACCGGCGGGGGTATTTCTTCGAATCGGTGAAGGCCAGCGCTCTGCTGGCCGGCAGCGGCTGGGAGTTCGCGGTCCGCCAGGTCAACTTCTCGGTATCCAGGCGGAATACCCTCCGGGGCATTCACGGCACCAAGGTCCCGCCCGGGCAGGCGAAGTTCGTCACGTGCGTGCGGGGCAGCGCACTCGACATCGCCGTCGACATCCGTGTGGGTTCGCCGACGTTCGGCCACTACGACGTCACCTACCAGAGCCCGGAGACGGGGACGGCCGTGTACCTGCCCGACGGGGTCGGCCACGCGTTCCTCGCCCTGACCGACGACACGTGCATGAGCTACCTGTGCTCGCAGGAGTACGAGCCGGGAACCATGATCGATGTCGACGCGCTCGATCCGGATCTCGCACTGCCCTGGGATCTGAAGGAACCGCCGATCCGCTCGGACAAGGACGCCGCGGCCCCCACCCTGGCCCAGGCGGCGGCCGCCGGTCTCCTGCCGACCTATGAGCAGTGCCTGCCGCGCCGACTCCCCGCGCTGCTGAACAGTTCAGCCGGCCGGCACGACGGATGACCGCGACGCACATCTGATGCGCCACCGCGCCGCGAGACGCGGGACACGGCTGCGGGGCGGACGCCGGACTCCACACGGGTGCACCGATCTGACGGCCCGCCCGGTGAAGCCGACGACCGAGCTGCCCGCTTGCGATCCGGTGCAGATCATGCCGTGCCGGATCGACGTCGCCGATGGACAGGTTCACCCCTCCAGCAGCACGAGAAGAACGGCAGCCGGCGTCCGCGGACGCCGACTGCCGTTGTCTGTTTCCGAAAGGACCTCACCTGCCCCCGCTCACCGGGGCTCCTGAGCGAGGGCGTGCGCGCGGATCCGGGCCATCAAAGCGGCCTGCCGCAGCAGCTCGTGGTGGTGCGCCGGGCGGGCCGCCGGATCGCGCACGGCGTCGTGGAAGGCGGTGAACACGCCGAGGAACTGGTCGGATGCCGGGGCGGTGATCCTGGTCTCGCGGTCCTTCTGCTGGAGCCGCAGGACCGGCCGGGCACTTGGTGCGGGGGTGAACGCCCATTCCAGTATCAGACGTCCCTCGCTTCCCCAGAGGTCGTAGGTCGACCGGTAGCTGTGGGACAGGCCGAAGGAGCAGTTCGCGGTGACGCCGCCGTCGTCGCCCAGCAGCGCCACTCCGGAGACGTCCACGCCCAGTTGTGGATCGGACTTCAGGCCGGCCCCCAGGACCTGCGGCGAGGACCCGAGGTACTCCTGGGCCGCGCGCACCGGATAGCAGCCGACCTCCCACAGCGCCCCGCCGCCGAGGTCCGCCTGGTACTTGATCCCGCGCGGGTCGGTCGGCGGAATGCCGAACACACCGTTGTAGGCCCGGAGTTCCCCGATGGCTCCGTCGGCCACGAGGGACTGCGCCTGGTCGTGCTGGGGGTGTCGGAGGAACGCGAAATTCTCCATGATCAGCAGTCCGCGCTCCTCGGCGAGCGCGACCAGGGCCCGGGCGGTCTCCTCGCTGGGCACCGCCGGCTTCTCGATCAGGACGTGCTTTCCCGCGTTCAGCGCCCGACGCGCCCACTTCGCGTGCTCGCTGTTCGGCAGCGGGATGTAGACCGCGTCGATGCCGGGCAGTTCGAGGAGCCGGTCGTAACCCGCGACGGCCGCGCAGTCGAAAGAGGCCGCGACGCCCTCGGCTTTCTCCTGAGAACGGCTTGCGACCGCCACCAGGTGGAACGGCGACTCCCGGATCGCCGGGAGGGCCCGCCGTACGGCGATGTCGGCGCACCCGATGATGCCGATACCGGCCCTCCGCTCGGATTCGAGAACGGGCGTCAGATCTTCGATTTTCACAGGTCCACCTAAACGACGATAGGAATGCGCATGCCTGAACCGGGATTACGTCAGCCTGGGTAAGCGGAGCCGTGTTTGTCAACATTCAAGCCATTCACCATCCGCGGCATCGGAGGAGACTTTCGGCCGTGTGTTATCCCGATATAAAGTGCGGGCATCGCCTAATGGGCACGAAGTTACTGAGGAGGCGCCACGGTGAAGGGCATCATCCTGGCCGGCGGCAATGGTACGAGACTCCATCCGATCACTCTCGGTGTCTCGAAGCAAATGCTCCCGGTTTACGACAAGCCGATGATTTACTACCCGCTGTCGGCCCTGATGCTGGCGGGGATCACCGAGATCGAGATCATCACCACCCCCGACGACCTGGAGATGTTCCGCCGGCTGCTGGGCGACGGCTCCTGGCTCGGAATCTCCCTGACCTATGCGGAGCAGGACAAGCCCCGAGGGCTCGCCGACGCGTTCCTGGTCTCCGCGGACCACATCGGCGACGACTCCGTCGCCCTGGTGCTGGGCGACAACATCTTCCACGGATACGAGTTCGGGCCCCTGCTCCAGCGGGCCGCGCAGAACATCGAGGGCTGCGTCCTCTTCGGCTATCCGGTGCGCGACCCCGAACGCTACGGCGTCGGCATGGTCGATGAGCAGGGGAAACTCACCGCTCTCGAGGAGAAGCCCACGCATCCGCAGACCAACATGGCGATCACCGGGCTGTACCTCTACGACAACAAGGTCGTGGACATCGCGCGGCAACTGCGGCCCTCGGAACGCGGAGAGCTGGAGATCACCGATCTCAACCGCGTCTACCTGGAGCGGGGTGAGGCCACGCTGATTCCGCTCGGCCGCGGTTTCGTCTGGTTGGACACCGGAACCCATGACGCTCTGATGGAGGCCGGGGATTACGTCCAGGTCCTCGAACACCGTCAGGGTGTGCGCATCGCCTGTCTCGAAGAGATCGCCTGGCGCATGGGATACATCGACCAGGAGGCCTGCTACCGGCTCGGAAGCCGGCTGGCGAACTCTTCCTACGGTCAATACGTGATGGAAATGGCGCAGGCGGGCTGAGCCCGAATGAGGCCCCGCAGCATCGAATCCACCTTCTCACCGGAAGAAGTGCAATCGCCATGAAATTCTTGTTCACCGTCGGCGGCAGCCAGGCGGCCGTCTTCGGCGTCGCCCCGCTCGCCGCGGCCGCGCGGAACGCGGGCCACGAGATCCTGCTGGCCGCCGACGAACCGCTGATGTCGGCCGCACAGTCCGTCGGGCTGCCCGCGGTGTGCATCACTCCCGAGCGCATGCGGTACGGCCAGGACGCCATGACGGCCACCGTCCGGCTCGACGCCCTGCTGGAGCTGACCGAGCAGTGGACCCCCGATCTGGTCGTCGGCGGTCTGTCCCATGTCCCCAGGGTGCTCGCCGCCCGCCTCAAGGTCCCCTACGTCCGCCATATATGGCACATCGCCCCGATGGCCCGCCGTGACCGCACGGCAGTGGCGGAGCTCCAGCCGGAGCTGGAGCGCCTGGGGCTGACCGAGTTGCCGGCACCCGACCTCTTCATCGACCTGTGCCCGCCGTCCCTGCGACCGCCGGGCGCCCCCGCCGCGCGGTCGATGCGCTGGGTCCCCCGGGTGCGTCAGAGCCGGCTCGAGCCGTGGATGTACACCCGCCCCGAGGGGCGCCACCGGGTGCTGATCACCGCGGGAACCCGCAACCTCATGCTCGACACCCCCGGCAGCTCGCTGCGCAAGCTGGTGGACGAGCTGACCGGGGCGGGAGCCGAGGTGCTGATCGCGGCGCTCCCCGAGGCCGCCGAGCGGTTCGGCGCGGACCTGGGCGACGTCCGTATCGGCTGGATCCCCCTGGACGTGGTCGCCCCCACCTGTGACCTGGCGGTCCACCACGGCGGCGCGACCACCGCCATGACGCTGATCAACGCGGGCGTGCCCCAGCTGATCATCCCCGACAACGGCTACGGCAAGGCTGTCGCGGAGGCCGTCCGCGACTTCGGCGCCGCCCTGATGGTGGACCGGCACCGGCCGCAGCCGGGCCGAAACCCCGACGAGGTGACCGCCGCGGGCTGCCGGGAGATCCTTTCGGACCCCCGGTACGCCGAGCGGACGCGGATCCTCGCGGCGCAGACCGCGTCGCTGCCGACCCCCGCCGAGGTGCTGCGCGACATGGAAGCCCTCGCCGCTCGCTGATCGGTCGCGCGGCGCCGGGCCGGCCGCCCGATCGGCCTCGCAGACGCGAATCGCCCTGAAACCGACGGAGAGGTTCTCCGTGGTCTCAGGGCGATTCGCGTTGCCGGGGGTGAACCTACCGGGATGCCAGCGCCTCCAGCTTGGGCACGATCTCGGCGGGCGTGGGAAGCGTCGCGATCTCCTTGGCGAGGAACTGCGTCCGCTCCGTGTAGCTCGGGTCCTCCAGCAGCTCCCGGCAGGCCGCGGCGATCACTTCGCCCGGCGCCTTGTCGGGTTCCTGCGCCTGCGGCCACAGCGTCTTGCCGGCGCCGAAGCCGCTGATGGCCGCGGCGATGGCCTCCCGGTGGTAGTTCGGGGGGAACTCCGGCGGGTTCTCGGGGATGATCAGCTGCGGTACGCCGTTGGCCATGAGAGTCGTGGCGGTGGTCGCGCCGCCGTGGTGGACCGCCAGGTCACAGGTGGCAGCGGCGACGTCGATCGGGATCCAGCCGACGCGCGCGTCGCCCAGGTCCGCGCCGAACCGCTCGGCGGCGCCGGGGGACGCCGCGATCAGCACCTCGGCCCCCAGCTTGTTCAGCTCGCTCACCAGCAGCGGCATGGACCAGCCCGGGTTGCGGAACATGAGGCTGCGGAAACCCGAAGTGATCAGAACGCGGCGGCGTCCCTCGGGGCGGGTGTACATCCAGCGCTCGAGCCGGCGCTGCGGGTTGCTCGGGATCCAGCGCAGCGGCTGTGCGGCGGGGTCGTGGGAGGGCCGCAGCGACGGCGGGGTCGAGTCGAGGAGCAGGTCGGGCTTGAGCAGCCCGTCCACGCCCAGGCGCTCCAGTTCGGGCCGCAGCTCCTCCTCGGCGCCGGGGTCGATGCCGGTGAGCGGGATCCCCAGGTACTCGACCTGGCGCACGTAGGGGACCTTGAGGTGGGCGGCGAGCAGCATCGCCGCGTAGCTCTGCGAGCTGCCGACGACCACGTCCGGGGTCCAGTCCTTCGCCAGCTCCAGCAGGGACTTCACCCCGGCCAGGCCCATCTGCGCGAAGCCACGGCCCTGGCCGAACATCTCCTGGTCCCCCAATTCCCGGGGGAACCGCAGGCCCTTGCCCGGGTTGGTGATCCGCATGAAATGCCGGATCGGATCGACCGTGAAGCAGAATGTGGGAAGTCCAATGGCTTCCGCGGTTTCCACCCACGGCTCGTGGGCGGCCAGCATGACCTGATGGCCCGCGTTTCGCGCGGCCGTCGCCAGCGGGGCAGCGGCATAGTAGGTGGCCTGGCTGCCCGTGGTTATGAACAGGATTTTCATGGCACTCCGGATGCTTTTCGTGAGACGCGGCCTAACGCATTTACGAACATCACCGATGGTCCGCAACGCGCCCTTTTCTGTCAAACATCCTCAAATGGCAACCCTGTTCAATTGCGGATTTCGCGCAGTTGAACAAGGTGTACGCCGGGCCTCGTTGCGCAGCCCTTGGCGGCTGACCATCATGAGGTCAGAACGTGTGGCGAGGAAGAAGCCTCAGGAAAACGGATACCGAAAGTCGGTGGCACACATGAACAATTTGATCTACAACGCCCGAATGGCTCTCCGTGACGTCATGGAAGTGAACATCTTCACCCAGGGAAACGACAAGGTCTATCTGACCGTTTTCCCGGAGCTGGTCTGGGAGGGCTCGAAGGAGACGCAGTCGGAAAAGGTCATCCTGTCCGTCATCGACCGCCTCCACGACATGGACCTGGACGTCGCCGGCGGCGAGTCCGCCATCCAGACACTCCTGGACTCCGGATCCGTGGAGATCATCCGCAAGGCCGCCTGAACGCCGGTGCACCGGGCCTGTGCACCCTGCGGGCCGGTGGTCATTCCTGAGGAGGTACAACGGTCGTGATTTCCCGTTACGCATTGCCGGAGATGGCGGAGCTCTGGTCCGACCAGGCCCGCTACGCGACCTGGGCTCGGGTGGAGGTTCTGGCCTCCGAGGCGCAGGCGCTGCTCGGACGGGTTCCCGACAGCGCCCTTGCGGACATCCGGCGGGCCCGGGTGCCTGCGGCGGCGTACGTCGCGGAGCTCGAACGCGAGCGCGACCACGAGATCCTCTCCTTCCTCGCCGCCTTCTGCGAGGACATGCCGGAGGACTCCGCGCGGTGGGTGCACCTCGGCATGACGAGCTACGACCTCGTGGACACCGCCCTCGGGCACACCCTCGCCCAGGCCTGCGACCTCCTGATCGACGCCGCCCGGCGGCTGCGCGGGGTGCTGGTGGACAAGGCGGTCGAGCACTGGGACACGGCGTGCATCGGGCGTACCCACGGCATGCACGCCGAGCCCACGACGTTCGGCCACAAGCTCGCCGGATTCGCCTTCGCGATCGACCGCTCGATCCGGCGGCTGGCGGACGCGCGTGAGCAGGTCGCGGTGGGAACGGTCTCCGGCTCTGTTGGGACCTACGGGCTGATCGACCCCTTCGTCGAGGAGCACGTGTGCGCGGCGCTCGGCCTGGGCGTGGAGCCGGCGCCGAGCCAGGTCGTGGCCCGCGACCGGCACGCCCAGCTCGTGCAGGCGATCGCGACGCTGGGCGCCTGCGTCGAGCAGATCGCCACCGAGGTCAGGCTGCTGTCCCGCACCGAGGTCCGTGAGGTGGAAGAGCCCCGCACGGCCGCCTACCAGGGGTCCAGCGCCATGCCGCACAAGCGCAACCCGACGACGAGCGAGCGCCTGTCCGGGCTGGCCAGGCTGCTGCGCGGGTACGCCGGGACGATGCTGGAGAACGTGGCACTGTGGCACGAGCGGGACCTGTCGCACTCCTCCGTCGAACGGGTCGTGCTGCCGGACGCGCTGACTGTCGCGCACTACCAGGTGACCGCGGCGGCAGGCCTGGTCGGGGGACTGCAGGTGTTCCCCGACCGGATGCGCACCGCGATCGACCAGACAGGCGGACTGGCCTACAGCTCGGCGGTGCTCGCCGACCTGCTGGAGGGCGGCAGCGAGCGCGAGCGGACCTACCGCAGGGTCCAGGACGCCGCGAACGGCGAGGACTTCTTCGCCCGGCTCAGGGCCGAGGGGATCGAGACCGCTCTGCTGACACCCGAGCGCTTCCTGACCCGCCATGACGTCATTTACAAGCGATTGGACAAACTGCGTGAGCTGGAGCATTGAGCGGGAGAACGGATCCGACCTCGACCTCGCGGACGTGCTGCGGGTCTACGAGGAGTCGGGTCTGGGCGAGCGCCGGCCGATCGAGGAGACCGAGCGCATGGCCGCGATGGTGCGCAACGCCAACCTGGTGGTCACCTGCCGCGTCGACGGCGAACTGGTGGGCATCGCGCGCAGCGTCTCGGACTTCGCCTACGTGACCTATCTTTCCGACATCGCCGTCGTCCGCGCCTACCAGCGGGCGGGCATTGGCAGGCAGCTCATCGACGCGACCCGCAAGGAGGCGCCGCAGGCCAAGATCGTCCTGCTGTCGGCGCCCGCTGCGACGCAGTACTACCCGCACATCGGCTTCACCGCGCACAACTCCGCGTGGGTGCTGAATCCCTGAGCTTTCCGTTTCCCCAGTGCCCGCGCCGGCCACCACCGGCGCGGGCACTGGGCGTTGCGTCAGTGGTGACCGCCGGCGTGCAGATGGGCGGCGGGGCTCACCACGAGGGGGCGCACCATGTGCTGCTCGTGCTCCAGCATGTGGCAGTGGTGGACGCCCCGGCCGACGACGGGGAAGCGGACTGCCACGGTGACCAGCTCGCCCGGGGTGCCGTTCGGGCCGGGGGTGATCTGGCCGGCCGTCCCCACCCGGATGGTGTCCTTCTCCCCGAGCTCGTGCGGTTCGAGCTCCGCCGCCGCCTTGAACGCGATCGGCCTGGCCGAGCCGCGGGTGATGCGGTCGAATCCGCTGACGTCGTAGTTCTCGCGGGACAGCACCTGGAAGTGGGCCAGGTGGATGTGCATGGGGTGGGGACTGGCGGCGAGGTTGAGGTACTTCCAGATCTCCACGCCGTCGTGCGCCGCGGTGAACGTGTTGCCGTCGTCGTAGGCCATGGCCGTCCTGCGCAGCGTCACGAGGGTGCCCTCGGCGTCCTGGACCTGGACGATGCCGGCGGCGGGCAGCGTGATGCCCTGCGGGTCGGTCTCCTCCATCTCCCACAGTTCGGGCATGTTCGCCGAGCCGGGGCCGACCAGCACCACCCAGCGGGGGGCGCGGTCGTGCGGCAGGTCGTGGTGGGTGGGCCGTTTGAAGGTGGGCGAGAGGACCTCGGGCAGCGCGAACCGGGTGGAGGGTCTGCGGTCGGCGACGCGGAACTGCATCACGTCGGGTTCCAGCAGGTCGTTGCGCTTGCTGGCCTCGCCGGGCGGGACGCCCTGCAGCGTGTTGACCAGCTTGAGGGTCTGGCCGCGGAACGCTTGGAAGTCGACCAGCACGTCGGCGCGCTCGCCGGGGGAGAGGTTGAGCGCCCCCTCGACCGGCAGCGGCTTGTCGATCAGGCCCTGGTCGGTGCCGATCACCTTCAGCGCCCCCGGGACGGGCCGGCCGTCGGCCAGCAGCATCAGCCGGTAGATCCGGGAGTTCGCGGTGTTGACGATCCGCAACCGGTACCAGCGCGGGTCGACCTCGAGGTAGGGCCAGATCACGCCGTTGACCAGGGTGTAGGGGGCCGCGTGCGGGCGCATGAGGCGCTGCGCGCCGACCATCTCCACCTTGTGGACCAGCCGGCCGGTGAGGGCGCCCGAGGCGTCCACGTCGAAGTTGCGGTCGCTGAGGATCAGCGGCACCTCGTGTCTGCCCTGGGGCAGGTCCAGCGCCCGCTCCTCCGCGTTGCGGGAGATGAACATGCCCGCGAGACCGGCGAACACGCTGAAGCGGCTGACGTGGTGGGTGTGGTCGTGGTACCAGAGCGTCGTTGCGGCCTGGTCGTTCGGGTACGCCGACAGCTGTACGTCGCCGGGAGCGACGAGGTTCTCCATCCAGCCGTCGTTGCCGCCGCCGGTCAGCATGCCGTGCAGGTGCACCGCGGCCCAGGGATCGAGGCCGGCCACACCGGGGACCTCCTGGCAGCCGTCTGTGCCGGGGTAGTTGGAGAGCGGGTCGGGGGAGGGGCCGCCGGCCAGGCTGAAGTCGACGGCGGTGACCGGGATGTTGCCCGTCAGGTGGTTCTCCCAGGCGACCCGGAGCGGGCGGCCGCTGACCGTCTCGATCGTCGGACCCGGGTAGGCGCCTTCGTAGGTCCACATCGTCACCGGCGGGAGCTCGGAGTGCAGGGTGACGTCGGCGGTGCGCATGCGCACGGTCAGCTCGTCATGGCCGCCGTGGTCGCGGGGGCGGAGCACCGGCGGGATCCGCAGCGGATCCTTGAACTTGGTCAGCTTCAGTCCGGCCGCCGACGGCTCGCTCCCGCCGGGGGCCGCGTCCCCCGATGTGGCGAAGACGGGGGCGGCGGCCACCAGGGCGCCCAGGCCGGCGATGGCGCCGCCCCGCAGCAGCGTGCGGCGGTTGAGTCCGGGCCGGTCCGGTATTGCGGCAGATGCAGTCTCCATTCGCGCGACGTTAGGGATGACCGCTCCAGGCGGGCTCGAAGTCCGCTTCAGTACAGGGCCGCCCGCTCAGGGCGCGACCTGCAGGACCGCCGTCTCGGTGTCCCGGTTGACGAGCGTGGCGTAGTGGCCGCCGAGGCCGAGCAGCTCGTCGTGGGTGCCGCGCTCGGCGATGCGGCCCCGCTCCAGCACGA
Organism: Streptomyces sp. NPDC027189; assembly: GCF_055566975.1. Classification (NCBI taxonomy): domain Bacteria; kingdom Bacillati; phylum Actinomycetota; class Actinomycetes; order Kitasatosporales; family Streptomycetaceae; genus Streptomyces; species Streptomyces sp. NPDC027189. Next base: position 3,301 of record NZ_JBVHRI010000045.1, on the reverse strand, counting down.
TGATCTCGTCGGCGTCGCGGATGGTCGACAGCCGGTGGGCGACCGTGATGGTGGTGCGGCCTGCGCTCGCCGCGTCGATGGCCTCCTGGACGGCCTGCTCGGTCTGGGTGTCCAGGGCGCTGGTGGCCTCGTCGAGCACCAGGACGGGCGGGTCGCGCAGGATGGCGCGGGCGATGGCCAGGCGCTGCTTCTCCCCGCCGGAGAACCGGTATCCGCGCTCGCCGACCACCGTGTCGTAGCCGTCGGGCAAGGACATCAGATAGTCGTGGATGTGCGCGATCCGCGCCGCCGCGACCAGTTCCTCGTCGGTCGCGTCCGGCTTGGCGAAGCGGAGGTTGTCGGCGACCGAGGCGTGGAACAGATAGGTCTCCTGGGAGACGACGCCGACCGCGGCGGCGAGCGTGTCGAAGGACAGGTCGCGCACGTCGACGCCGTCGATGGTGACGGCACCGGACGTCGCGTCGTACAGACGCGGGATGAGATAGCTCAGCGTGGTCTTGCCCGAGCCGGTCTCCCCGACGATCGCGAGGCTGCTCCCGGCGGGGACGCTCACGTCGATGGCGTCCAGCGTCGGCCGCTTTGCCCCCGCGTAGGAGAAGCCGACCCCCCGCAGGCGCACGTCGCCTCGCAGGGCGGCCGGCACGACGGGCCGCTCCGGCTCGGCGACGTCGACGGGCAGGTCGAGGTACTCGAAGATGCGGGCGAACAGTTCCAGTGAGCTCTGGATGTCCAGCCCGATGGTCAGCAGCCGCTGCGCCGGCCGGAACAGGGTCTGCTGGAGGGTGGTGAAGGCGACCAGGGAGCCCAGGGAGATGGCCATGTGACCGCCGTGTGCGGTCAGTCCCGCGACCCAGTAGATGACCGCGGGCATGGAGGCCATGACGATCCAGATCGTGGACTGGTACCACAGGCCCGCCGTGCTCGCGCGCACCTCGATGTCGGTGAGCTTGCGGGACTGCCCGGCGAAGGTGTCGGTCAGTGAGCGGGAACGGCCCATGGTGTGCCCGAGCATGATCCCGCTGACCGACAGCGACTCCTGCACCATCGAGGAGAGGTCGGCGAACTGACGCTGCCGCTCGCGCGTGATGGCGCGGCGCTCGTCCCCGACGTGGCGGCTCACCCAGACGAACGCCGGGAGCATGACCAGGGATGCGATCGTGAGCCGCCAGTCGAGCAGGGCCATGGCGGTGGTCGTGGCGACGACGATCGTCAGGTCCGACACCAGCGCCGTGGCGGTGGTCGTCACGGTGACCTGCATCCCGCCGATGTCGTGGGCGATGCGCGACTGCACCTCGCCGGTACGGGTCCGGGTGAAGAAGGCCAGCGACATGCGCTGGAGATGGGCGTACACGGCGGTGCGCAGATCGTGCATGACGAGCTGGCCGATCCTGGCGGAGACATGGGTCTGCCAGACGTTGAACGAACTGGTGGCGATCGAGACGACGATCATGCCCAGGGCCAGCAGTGACAGCAGACCGGTCCTGCCCTGCGGCAGCGCCACGTCCATGATCTCGCGGATCAGGAACGGGTTGACGAGGGAGACCAGGGATGAGCCCGCGACCAGGAACGCGACGAACAGCAGGCTCTTGCGATACGGGCGGAACAGCCTGAGGACGCGTTGCTTTTGCACGGGGAGATGAGCAGTGGCCGACCCGGTGGTGGTCACCCTGGTCTCCTTCTCTTCGGTCATGTCAGGCGATGGAGCGCAGGACGAGCGCGGAGTTGAAGCCGCCGTGGCCCCGCGCCAGGACGAGAGCCGTGGTCACGGGGGTGTGCCGCGGCGTGGTGACCAGATCGAGGTCGTAGTCGGGGCAGAGCGCGACGTTCGCCGTCGGCGGGATCACCCCGTCCCGCATGGCCAGCAGGGCGGTGGCCACATCCAGCGGAGCGGCCCCCGAACCGAGCCGTCCCGTCATGGTCTTGGGCGCGGTGACGGGGACCGCCCGGGGCCCGAAGACCTCGGTGATCGTCGCCGCCTCGATCCGGTCGAGCTCCGGGATGCCGGCCGCGTCGGCGAAGACGAGGTCGATCTCGGCCGGCGACAGACCCGCGTCGTCCAGCGCGATCTCGACGGCCTTGCGCAGCGTCGGCTCCCGCCCGCTGTCCGGACTCGGGTCGAACGTGGATCCGTAGCCGCTGATCTCGCCGTAGACCTGACTCGCACCGCGTCGGCGCGCGGCGCCGGCGTCTTCGAGGATCAGCAGAGCTCCGCCCTCACCGGGCACGTATCCGGCCGCGTCGGCGTCGAAGGGGAGATACGCCCGGTCCGGCCGCTCCTCGGTGCTCAGCTTCCCGGTGGTCAGCTGGGCCACCCACCCCCACGGACAGATGGCGGCGTCGACGCCGCCGGAAAGGATCAGATCGCTGCCCTTGCGGACCAGACGACGCGCGTGCGCGAGGGCGTCGAGGCCGCCCGCCTGGTCACCGACCACCACGCCGCTGGGACCGCGCAGACCGTGCCGAATCGAGATCTGGCCGGTGTTGACCGCATAGAACCAGGCGAAGGACTGATAGGCGCTGACGTACTGGCTGCCCTTGCTCCAGAGGTTCTGGAGCTGCCCCTGGCCGAACTCGAAGCCGCCGGAGGTGCTCGCGGTCATCACGCCCATGCCGAACGCGTCGGCTTCCTTCGCGCTCACCCCGGCGTCGGACAGCGCGTGATCGGCGCCGACGAGGGCGAGCTGGGTCATGCGGTCGGTCTGCGGGATGAGCCGGCTCGGCAGGTGCTCCTCGACGGTGAACCCGTCCACCTCTCCGGCCAGCTTCGATGGGTAGCGCTCCGGATCGAAGCGCGTGATACGGCCGATGCCGCTCCTGGAGGCGCGGGTGGCCTCCCAGTAGTCGTCCACGCCGAAACCGTTGGGGGACACGACGCCGATGCCGGTCACCACGACCTGGGAGCTCATCTGATTCCTCCGTGGATACTCCGCCCTTCAGGGCGGAGAGGAAACGGACTCCTGCGGAGCAGGACAGGGAAAGCCGATGCGCCGCCAGGGCGGATCGGCGTCCGTCGTCCAACTGCCCGCTGAGAGTTACGAGTTGGTTTGCTAGTTTGTGGGATGTGGCCACTCACGTGAGGCGGGCGTATCGGTACCGCTTCTATCCGACTGATGCGCAGGCGGCCGAGTTGTCGCGCACGTTCGGGTGTGTGCGGAAGGTCTACAACTTGGCGCTCGCCGCCCGCACGGAGGCATGGACGCGGCGGCAGGAGCGGGTCAGCTACAACGCCACGTCGGCGATGTTGACGGCGTGGAAGAAGACCGAGGAGCTGGCCTACCTGTCCGAGGTGTCCTGCGTGCCG